>CAZELI010000005.1:0-81411 GCA_964512985.1 uncultured Gammaproteobacteria bacterium
ATCGTTAGAGATGCAGTAAGAAATCATTTAATTCTCACTACCGCGTAACTCCTGCAGGATTAAAGATCGATTTGCAAAGCAAAACATGGGTCCATTAGCACCTTACATGGGGTTGAAAATTTTGCGAAAATTGGCTGAAACGGATTTCAAGCCTCACCCGGATCTTCATAGTTCTCAGCCATCTGGCCAAACGAGAAGAAATAAATCAAATGAGATTGCTCTTGATCTTGAGCTGCTAGCTATGCCAGCTAAAACATTAGATGAAACATTTGAAGCAATAGCTGAAGATGCTGCTTTACTAGAAGGTACTAAGTATAAATCTTTAGAGGAATTAATTAGTAAAGCTTCGAAATTAGATGGCTTGGACCAAAGGTTTTTAAACAATGCAAATAAGTTTGTATATAATACAGCTGAACATATTGCATTAAGATACTTAATCATACGCTTTGTACTTGATCAAACTAAAAAAAATAGGACCAGCGCTGAACTTGTGAAACTATTCAAAACAATGGAAGCAGAGTTACGTCCAGAGGTGATAAAGTTTCTGGAAAAATAAAAATCAGCTTAATAAAATATTAAATCTCCCTCCTAGTCTAAGAAATAAGAGTTAAAATAATTACCAATAAATACAAAGAATGTATTTAATAAAGGAGTTATTATGAGTTCAACAATAGGTAGTCATTTGCAAGCATTATCTCAGCGTCAACTAAAACAAGACCAAACAAGTATAGAAGATCGAGGATTAGTAGACGGTCTTAGTCGCTTTGAAGAAGCAACTAGATTCAGAGCAACATCTAAAAATCAAGGCATGCAAGTAGTTTCATCAAAAGATCTAGGTAATGGTACAACTCAACATATTGTTGAAGTTCCTCTTTCTTCTTCTGAAAATTTACCAAGGAGAGCTGCAACTGAAGATTTACATAGATCTAGTTCTAGAAACAAATTAACTCAACAGGCAGCTTTTGATCCTAGTAATACAGCAGCAGGGATGCTCGTCCTCTCTCGCCAAAGAGATGAGTCTATTATTATTGGAGACGATATCGTTATCACTGTAGTAGATATACGTGGAGATAAAGTAAGACTGGGTATTAATGCACCTACGCAGATCCCAGTACATAGACAGGAAGTTTACGAAGCTATACAAAGAGAAAATCAGAGAGGCAAGGGTCCTGGATCAGTATGATAAAAATCTAAAAAAATAATTAACAACTATTATACATGATAAACTCAATCCTAGACTCTGTTATAAGCAGTCTACTTCACTTCAGTACTGGATTGCCATGTCGTCCGTCTTCACTTCGTTTCGACGGACTCCTCGCGATGACGGGAGAGGTAACTGGATTAGAAAGAGTCTCAACCAAACTAAAACAAGGAGAATTAAATGCCAATAGCTAATTACAAACAATATTGTGAAATGCTCGACAGAGCTAAGAAAAATAAGTTCGCTTACCCAGCGATCAACGTTACTTCCATAGTCAGCCTTAATGCTGCACTCAAGGGTTTTGCGGATGCTAAGTCAGACGGTATTATTCAAGTGTCTACAGGTGGAGCGGAGTTTGCTTCAGGACTTAATGTTAAAGATATGGCGTTTGGTGCGATTGTGCTTGCAGAAGCTGCTCACAGATTAGCGGAGAAATATAATGTGTTTATCGCTCTACATACAGATCATTGTCACCCTAAAAACGTAGAGAAATTCCTTAAACCTCTTATCGCTGAAACAGAAAGAAGAAGAGCAAACGGTCAAACTAACCTTTTCAATTCTCATATGTTCGATGGTTCAGAATTACCTTTAGCTGAGAACCTTAAGACCTCTAAAGCATTACTAGAACAGTGCGCCAAGAGCGAGATTATTCTAGAAGTAGAGACAGGTGTAGTTGGCGGTGAAGAAGATGGACATGATACTTCAGGCGTTGGCAAAGACAAACTCTACACTACTCCAGAAGACATGGTCGGTGTTTATGAAACACTTAATGCTGTTGGCGGCAGATTCATGCTTGCGGCAACTTTCGGAAACGTGCATGGTGTATACAAGCCTGGTAACGTTAAACTTAAGCCTACTATTCTTAGAGATGGACAGAAAGCAATCACTGACAAGCATGGCGCGAAAGCAGCTCTAGACTTAGTGTTCCATGGTGGTTCTGGTTCTGATATCAGTGACATCCACGAAACTCTTGATTATGGTGTAATTAAGATGAACGTTGATACTGATACTCAGTATGCTTTCACAAGACCTATTGCTGATCATATGTTCAAGAACTATGATGGCGTACTTAAAATAGACAATGAAGTAGGTAACAAGAAATTCTACGATCCTCGTGCATACCTTAAAGCTGCAGAAGCTTCTATGGCAGAACGTATTGCTCAATCTTGTGCGGATCTTAAATCTACAGGTACATCAATACTCTCCGGCGCAGTACCCGCTTAGGTTCCGCAATAACTAAAACTAATACAAAAACAACAACCCGTCATGGACAAGCTAATCAGCCGAAAATGACGGGTTGTTTATTAGTAGGAATTTGGGACTCTATCAAGCAGCTTCCAAGTATCCATGTCCAGCAGCGTTGGATGCATTATTAGCATCAAATAACTCTGTATGTTCAATGAGTTCGTCGAAGCAATTAAGCAGGTCAATCTCTTTTGCATTATTCAATTTATATTGATTCATCATCACATCAAAGAAGGATTTAACTACTAATTGGTTTACATGGCCTCGTAAATAAGATAAAGTTAAAGAAAAGATAGTCATTACATTATCTGAATCATAGCCAATTTCATAATAAAATCTCTTCAGCGACTCAATCTGTTTGATCAGCTCTTGTCTTTTAACATCAGTAGTAGCAATATTTGCTTCTTCTATAGTAAATTTATCTTCGTTATATTCCATTTTTTCTCCTTTTACCCTATCTCATCCATAAAGACAAGATATGGTTTAGTATCCTCTGTTACCTTGTTACAACACATGGGAACCTGATTTGGGGATTCTAAAGAAATTCTTTAACTTTAGTATTGCACTGGTTGCCAATCCTGTCTACGGCATATTAATTAAATTTACTTAATCCTGGGAACAAATGCAGGGTTGTGATTTTCAACCTATCGTCATCCTGAGGGAGGGCGAAGCCCGACCGTAAGGATCCACTTCTAACTAAATTTCAATAGTGGATCCTTATCCTGACGCTACGCTCAGGACAGGCTTGCAACCTACGGTTGCTCCTCAGGATGACGATGAAACACTCATAAACGCTTAGATAAAATGATATATTAATCAGCATGCCTTTAGACACAAATATTATTACTGTAGGGATCGATATGGGTGGCACGAAAATAGCTGCGGCGCCCTTTGTTAACGAAAGCCTACTTAAAGATCAAGAGATCAAGGAGCCTACTCCACAAAACAACGCAGAGGCTATTCTTAGCACCATGGAAAAAATGGTCAAACAATTACAATCGAAAAACGAAATTAGTGCTGTAGGTATATCTACCGCAGGAGTGGTTGATAACGATGGGACCATGATAGGTAGCTGCGGCAATATCAAGGGCTGGAAAGGTACTCATGTTAAGAAAGAACTAGAAGGAAGATTAGGTATTCCTGTAGTAGTAGAGAACGATGCTAATTGTGCTGCTCTCGGAGAGGCAACCGTAGGCGGAGCTAAGGGCATGGACCCAGTCCTGTTAGTGATAGTCGGCACGGGAATCGGTGGTGGCATAATCTGGGGAAACAAGATCTGGAGAGGGGCGCACTTCGCTGGTGGCGAGATCGGGCACATTAAATTAAACGACAAGAAATCCCGTCGTTGCAGTTGCGGTTCTTGGAATTGCTGGGAGTCATATGCTTCAGGTAGAGGATTACAAAACACTGCACATTTGTTTTTCTCTGATCCAGAAATAAATAACTATAAACTTATGGAGCTCTATCAAAAAGGAGACGAGATTGCAATAGAAGTGATTAATACTTGGCATGAATATCTCGCTCTCGGGATGGCTGGTGTGATCAATACTCTAGATCCAGAAGCAGTTGTAGTGAGTGGTGGCATGGCACAGTTTATCGATTATCCGAATCTCAATAAAAGAGTAAGAGATAAAGTAGTAGATGCACTTAAACAACATGTGAATATCATAGAAGGCGTTCTAGGAAACGATTCGGGAATGATAGGAGCTGGTTGCTTAGCTAATTTCCTGGCTCAGGAAAAACCTCTTATGAAAGCATCAAAGGTCTAGGTAGCTGGCACAGCCGCTGGCTTGTTGACACCACCTAATATCTTACGATTGGCAATAGGTTTAACTTTATAGATAGATCTAAATGTCTCAATAAGCGGAGCTACAATCCAACCAACGATTGGGATACCTCTGATACTGGTACTGAATGTACCCATAGCCTTATAAACCTTATCCTTAGATTGCTCATCAGCTGTGAATCCTGTCTCTGGATCACGATCTACGAAGAATAGTTTATTACCAGTACCAATAAGATGCCTTAAACCAATTCTCATTGCCATCACTAATTCAGAGGCTTTAACTGAATGTTCATGCTTAATTGCTTCTTTATCAAGCTTATCAAATTTCATTTTAATACTCATAGAATTACGGAAATCACCTCTCTCAATATTTAAATTATCAAGTACTTGTGCAATATAATGAACACCAGGAAGTTCAAAATCATGTAAGGCTTTAACTACTGATTTAAAGTCACTGTATGCATCATAAGTTTTACCTTCTAGATCAGCCTTACGTTGCTTTATCTCATACCACTTGAGACACATTTGTGGGGCTCTTGTTTTAAAGAAGTAAATCAAATAATTAGGAAGAGAAAGTATGGCTGAATTAACACCAATTAAAAGATCTAACATCCTCATATACTTAGTTCCATTATCCTGTACGTAAACATCATTAATTCCCACAAAAGCATTTGGTAACAGCATTAAAGCCGATTGTATAGGATGGAAAATTTCAAACATGTCTTTAAAGAATTCTGACTTCTTAAATAGATTGAAAACATAATTATTCTTAGAATTACTAGACTCTGTTATCTCAAGAGAATTTCCAGGAACGACTCTTCCAGTGATATCTGTTGGTCTAAAAATTGAGAAGAAGGATTTGAATACTGGATTTGCATTCATCAATTTACCAAGTGATTTATTTGAAAAATCCTGAAGATATTCTAATGACTTAGTAATAAATTGTTGAACTACTTCTTGCGTTGAAGCAATATTGCCACGCAACCATCCCAGAGATTGAAGTTCCATTGCTACTGCTCCAACAAAATCTCTTGCATGATTAGCTAAAGTATAATGTTCATGAATATCTTTCTCTACAAGGATATCTTTTGCTTTAGACAATGCACCAAAGAAATAAGGAACAGCAGTAATGGAACCAAACACTCCTTGTATTACATGCATAAAATTAATATTGTATCTATCAAATGTCAAACCAAGATGCATATTTGTTGAAGACCAAGAATCAAAGAACGCTTTAGTAACTTTATAAAGTGAATTGAGGTTGGTAGTTACTGGCAATAAACAATCAGCTACCCTAGAAGTAAAACTAGTAAAATTGTAAGGTTTTTGATCACCAGTATAAGCAAACAACGCACCTAAAGCATTGGAAGGTAAAGCAAAACCTGTAGTTATCAGCGAAGATATAACTCTAAACGGACTTAATATTGCAGAAGCTCCTCTAAGTATAGAAGTCTGTGCCCCCGAAGCCGTACCACCATTGGGTTTGCTTGGGTCATGTTCTTGTGCTGGCACTGTTAACACATTAGGGATAAATGAGAACAATGCCCTGCGCATTGTAAATATAAACGAAGTTACTTGCCTCACAAAGGCTGGTTGAGAGATTCTACTTAAAACATTGTCTAGCAAGAATGGACGTTTATTAATAGTTACATCGTTTTCACTCTTCGCTCTAGGTACACAATGATTAAAGCCCCATCGAAAAGTACTCGAAAGAGATTTGATACTAGTAGCTAAAAAATTCACCAGATGATTATCAGAATAATCATTCTCCTCTGCGATAAGAGTTTCAGCCTGACTAATCAATGAGCTAAAAAGCAATGGTAGAGCGGCACCTAGCTCTAATAAACTCACACCTGCTTGAGCCTTCCTGGTCAAAAAAGGAAGTTTACTATCTGCAGCTTTAGTATCCACTACATCTTGATTACTATTATCAGTAAACAAACCATCAGGAATTCTTGCTGCTCCAGTATTAGCCGCAGCAGTATTAATCTGACTATTAGCTGCACTCGCATCTGGTACAACCGTATTCATAGGCGGAGCAGCTGCCATAACAGTAGGAGCAGTTGCCATAACTGTAGGAGCAGCGTGAGCAGCAGCATTAGTTTGTATTTCTGCCATATGTTTAGAATTACAGGCCTAAACCTGTAATTATTTTGTAATTACACAATATAATTACAGCCATTCCAAAATAGAATATGCAATACTAATTCTAGCGCAGAATATATCTATACGTCATAATAAATCCCTTTTGTGCCAACTTTGGTGAGAAGGAGTACCCGTCGCCGTCATCGCGAGGAG
Organism: uncultured Gammaproteobacteria bacterium; assembly: GCA_964512985.1. Classification (GTDB taxonomy): domain Bacteria; phylum Cyanobacteriota; class Vampirovibrionia; order LMEP-6097; family LMEP-6097; genus CAYPGT01. Next base: position 6,531 of record CAZELI010000005.1, read on the forward strand.
CGCCGTAGGCGCGACGTGGCGATCCCATTTACTTAGCTAGGGGATCTCCCCTAATTACTGGACTATTTGGCGGATATATCAAATAATCATTAATGGAATATCCCATGTAGAGGTAAATTATATGAATAAAACTAAAGTTGGATCAGGATCAAAAGACGTTAAGCAATTATTCCTGTCACAGCTTAACCCATTACAAAAACTAATACAAAAAGTAGACGCATTTTTTAACCAAGAAACTAAGATGATTTTTATTGGTGATCATCAAGACAACAAGGTAGGCTTGAATTTTACGTTCTTTACTTACATGGATAAGCTTGCTGATTATAAATTCAAATAGTATCTCGTACTCTTCAACTGACCCTCTTGAATTAAAACACCCTTATCAACTAAGTCTTGAAGATCTCGGGTGGCAGTTGCTCTAGAAGTCTTAGTGATAGAGATATAGTTCTCAGCACTTAAACCACCCTTAAAACCTTCTAACCCCTCTTCAAATATTCGATTAATTGTTTTCTCTTGTCTCAGATTAAGATTCTCACGATTCGTTTCATAGAACTTAGTTTTCTTGATTAAAAATTCTAACATCTTTTGACTATGGGTCTCGGCATCTAATATAGTTTCAGCAAAATATTTTAGCCAAGAAGTGATCTCAATGTCTTTATTAGAATACTCGAGAGCGTCGTAATATTTCTTTCTATGTTTTTCAATAATAATAGATAAAGCAATTAAAGTAGCTTGTCCTAGAGATTGTGATAAAGCTTTCTCAGCGAGTGCCCTTGCAATTCTGCCATTCCCATCTTCAAACGGATGAATAGACACAAAATATAAATGAGCAATGCCTGCCCGCATTAATGCTGGCAAAGGTTCATCACCATTAGGATGCGAGTTATTGAACCATTTAATAAATGCACTCATTTCCTTCTTCATACTCTTAGAAGGAGGAGCTTCAAAGTGAACTTTAGGATTATGTACTGCTCCAGAAACCACTTGCATAACTTCGTCATCAGTGCGATAGCTTCTCGTTCCACCCAATATCATCGAATTCCACGAATATAAAGTCTCATGAGAAAGTGGCTCAGCGAAGTTTCTATATAGGTCAACCATCAATTCAGCAATGCCCTTCTCTGCAGAAGAAATTTTGCACTTAGTAGTCGCTAGACCAAAGTTCTTACGAATGGAGGACTGTAAGCTATCACGATTTAAATACTCTCCCTCAATCTCAGAAGTTTTAAGTGCTTCATCAGACATCATATTAATTCTCAAAATTAATTCATCATCTTTATTGATATGTTTAAATGCGCCTAGAAATAATCCTGATTGGTAAAGAAAATCATGCTCGTATTTTTCTAGAGCATTTCTATCATATTTAAAATGAGGCCAATCTTTCTGCTGCCAATTCCACCGCATGAGTTATAAATTCCTACTTTATAACTCATATTATGCCATTTTTTGAGTTATAAACAGCTATTTTACAGCTCGTAAATACATACATTAAGCAATTTTCTCGAAACCATTGACAAGATAATGCTTAATTTAATATAATATCAGCCGTTTGGCGTTACCAAATAATTTAATTTCAAATTTTATAGTTCTTAACCTACCAGCTACAGTTAAGAACCCTGCACCAGTATGGGACGGTAAACAGACAATGTTTATACCAGAGAGCTGTGCAAGGCAGATATTAGTAGGAACTGAAGATGACATAAAGACTCTACCAAAAGCAATTAAAGATAGAGTCACTAAATCTGATGAAATAGCCTTAAAGACAAAAAAAACTAATATTACTAACACTGCAATTAGGAAAGCAGGAGATGCTTATAGTTATTTACTTAAAGTTTCCTGTGGACTTGATAGTCAAAAAAGAGGGGAACCACATATCTTGGGGCAAATCAAAGATGCTTGGAGAAAATTTGAAGATACATACCAAGATAGAGCAAAAAAACTAAGTAGTATCATACAAGCTATCTTTGAAGATGCAAATAAAATTAGAACTAATATACTAAATCATTTAAAACCTATTAATTATGCTGTTGCAGCAAAAGATTTAATAGGTATCAAAGGAGGGGAACGAATTTTAATTATTGCTGAAAAAGCTGGAATAACTACTGATATTGCGAAAGCTTTAGGAAAAGAATGCATAACAGCTGTAAAAGAGATTGTAATAAGCCATCCTAATTCTCAAGCTTTATCTGACAGAATTGGAGATTTGAAACTTGCAATAGCTAATAAAACAATTAAAGCTAATATTATTCCTATCGACTTCCAAACATTATTAACTAAAGGTTGTGATAGTTATGATCATATATTTATTTGCCAAGCTATGAATGATAATGAAGTAGATCGAAACTTAATCAATCTATGGCAAACAAGATCTAGAAATGATGGAAAGATAGTTCACCTAAAGGGTAATCCTTTAGCTAAAAATACAACAACGAATTTATGGCAAGATGCTTCTTTAAAAAACTTTGTGACTCCTGAGAATATAAGTGAGTTTTATAAAACATGTATGGAGAAAGATCATAAAACATTAGCGCATGCCGAAAAAGCCTGTGATTATTGTTCTGATAAAAGAGTTAACAATGAAAAACCTAGAGTTGCAGAAATGCTAGCTTTGGCTAGCTAAATTATGAAAACCACAGTTTTTCGAACCGCATCTCCACCGTTCACTTTCAGCCACTAATTTAGTCCTAACATTTGACACTTTAATTAACAATGGAGTATAATAAATATATCCAATTGGGTATATAGTAAATGAAGGTATTTTTCTATACAAAATCAAGTGGTAAAAGCCCAGTCTTGGCCTATATCGACGATCTAAGCCTCAAAGACAAAACTAAGCTACTTGGTTGTTTAGAAAGTATAGGGCAAATGGGCTTTGATAGTCCAAGAGTTGAATTCAGACAAATTGAAGGCAAGTTATGGGAGATCAAAATTAAGCTTAGTTCAGGAGGTCATAGACTTTTCTATGTAACTTTAACTAAAACAAGAATGATCTTACTACATGCCTACAAAAAGCAGTCGCAGAAAGCACCTAAAAAGGAAATCGAAATAGCATTAACTAGAATGCAAGAGGTAGAAGCAAATGAAAAATATTACAAAGAATAAAAAATCTAAAAAAGCTATTAGCTTAAAATCAGTGATTGATAAAAATCTGAAAGATCCAAATTTCGCTGAGCTTTATCAAAAAGAGCAATTAATTAATGCTATTGCAAAAATGATTTATGATATTCGCAAAAAAACGGGCATGACTCAATCTGAATTTGCAAAAGAAGTCCAAACTACTCAACCAGTTATCGCGAGGTTAGAAAGTGGTAAAGATAGTCGCACTCCATCTCTAGATTTATTAATGAGAATTGCAAATGCTGCTGGAACTAGACTAAACATTAAGTTTCAAGCTTAGATAAGTTTTCGAACCGCATCTCCACTGTTCACTTTTTAAAATAAAACTTCGTTAAAATTGGCACGCCTGAAGGGACTTGGTGACTAGGGTCTATTGTTGGTATTGCGCTAGCTTATATTTTCTTTGAATAGCAGTAAAATCTATAAACTGGCGACTATTCTGAACCTTATTAGCTACCTGAGCTTCAGTTGGAAGTTCTCGCTTATCATCAGACCTAAATTTAGGCACAGTAAAAGCTGCTTCAATAGCCTTTTGGATACCTAACGATTTACTCTCTTCTTCAATTTTTTGAAAGAGTCTAAATTGTTTCAATAATTGCTCTAGTTTAGTAATTTCGATTTCAATCTTAGGATAAACTCTTTCTGTAGTAAATTTTATTGTCTCTCTCTTTTCGTAACAACTAAGTAACTGATAATCTATCAAATAAGCTAATTGGGATAGCCTTTTATTGATTAGCTTTTGTAAGTCTTCCTGATTCTCGCTAAGAAGTGCTTTTTTATAATCTTCAATAGTTTTATTTATTTTTGCTGCATATTCCTCATTGCTTTCTTTCAATAAATTCTCTAATGCAAAAAACAATATTCTTTCTTTTAACTCTATTGACTCCTTTGGTTGGTTGCTATGAAGAATTGTAGCCCACAAAGATCTTTTTCCAATGGAAGCTCTCCTCCATCCCTTATTATCACTAAGTTCCACCTCTAAAGATTTCCTATCTGGTGCATTAGCTTTAAGCACTGGTTTCCTTTCAGTTTGAGTAGCTATTCTTGCTAAACTTGCTTCTGCAATAGTACACTCTTCAAGAAGCCTAGGTCGTATGGAATCTTGCCACTTACGAGCCAAGGATCCAATTTTACGTCTCAAAGCTTTAAAAAAATCGGGACTTTTCACTACTCCAAATTGCTCGTCTATTCCACTAATTAACTTGGGCAATCTCCCATAACTTTCTAGATCTATTTCACCTTGAATAGTTTGCAAATATTTTTTAAATCCCTTACTAGTATTTGGTAGAGTAAGAGTAGGCAACTTTGCTAACTCCCTTAATGAACTTTCTGTAAAGCCCAATGTATGAATTATCGGATTCTTATCTATCATAAAGGGCAATGTTATCTAGAAAACAGGATGTTGTCAAGGCTTCAGAGATTATTTAACTAAAATTGGCACGCCTGAAGGGAGTTGAACCCATGACCTTTGGTTCCGGAAACCAACGCTCTATCCAGCTGAGCTACAGGCGCATATAAAAACTATTATATCCCTATAGGACAATATCTCTGCCATGCCGCAGTTTTTGCAATTCTTTTAAGAGATCTTTTTCGGCACCAGTTAAATTCTTAGGAGTTACTACTTTAATCTTCACATAGTGGTCACCAAGACGAGTAGGATTGTTTACTCTTGGCATGCCTTCACCTTTAAGCGTAATAACTTCACCTGATTGAGTTGCAGCCTTGATCTCGAGCTTCTTAGTACCACGTATAGTAGGTATCTCTAAGCTAGTCCCCAAGCTCGCTTCAGGAAATCCTATCTCTATCTCAGAATAGATATGAGCCTCATCACGCTGAAATTTAGCATGAGATTTAACATGAATCGATAAATAAATATCTCCCGGAGGTCCACCGTTAGTACTTGCGTCTCCCATGCCCGCAAGCCTCATATTAGCTCCATCATAGACACCCGCTGGAACCGTTACTTCCACTTCCTTAGTCTCTCTACGAAACCCTTTACCCTTGCAGGATGTACAAGGATTCTTCACAGCCTTACCGCTACCAGCGCAATTCGGACAAGTAGTAGTCTGTCTAATCTGCCCGAGGATTGTGTTCTGCACTGAACTCACTTGTCCAATACCATTACAAGTAGCGCAAGTGATGACGTCAGCAGGATTCTCAGTACCTTTACCATCACAGTTAGAACATAGAACTAAAGGATTCAGTCTAATCTTCTTCTTAACTTCATGAACTGGATCCAAAAACTCTAAATTAATATCGACAACGTGATCTTGTCCCTTAGTGGTTCTTCTACCGCCTCGAGATCTTGACGAAAATCCACCGCCTCCAAAAAAACTAGAGAAAATATCTCCTAAATCTTCAAAGCCTTCCGCTCCACCGAAGCCCGCTCCACCACCAAAGCCCCCCATTCCTTTAAGACCTTCCTTACCGTATTGGTCATAGATGGTACGTTTTTGAGGATCTTTAAGTGTGTCATAAGCTTCACCAAGCTTCTTAAACATCTCTTCGCTACCCGTCTCCTTATTATCTGGATGGTATTTTCTGGCAGCTTGTTTATAGGCAGACTTAATCTCTTTCTCATCAGCACCGCGAGAAACGCCTAATAATGTATAAAAATCGTCTGTATTTTGTGTTGACACCACTCAAAGCATTATACTGTACTACCAAACCTTTATGCCACAAATAAGCCCAATTAGGGCTGAAAAGTTAATTAAAATCGAGAAGTTGGGCATAAATCACTCATGAGTAAAATCCTTGTTTTTGCAGAATTAAGCGACGGAAACCTTAGTTCAGCCTCCAAAGAAATAATAAAATATGCTGCAGAAATCGCAGGTGCAAGCAACGTAGTGGCAACAGTATTTGGAGCAAATGCAAGTAACGCGGCCACTGAAGCAAGTAAAGTAGGCGCTGCAAAAGTTTACTTAATTGATAGTCCAGAATTCGAAGCTTTCAGAAGCGATTTATTCTTAGCAGAATTCTTGAAGGTCATATCAACAGAAAACCCAGATCTAATATTAGCTAATAATTCAGTAGACGGGGAAGCTCTATTAGGATTAGCCGCAGCGAAGACCAACTCTAATATAGCGACTGATTGCCTTGCGTACAATAAAGATTCTAATGAAGTCAGTAGAAGCATGTACTCTAACAAACTCTTAGTTCAATGCAAATTACAAGCAGGTCGTAAGTCATTCATAACTTTTAGACCGAACAATGTTAAAGCTCAATCAGAACAATCGTCATCTGGTGAAATCATTACAGTAACAGCAAGCTCAAGTTCTAAGATTCAAGTACATGAAGTACAGAAATCAGCGACTAAAGAAGTAGCTCTAACTGAAGCTAGCATTATAGTGTCAGGTGGTAGAGCGATGGGTAACTCAGAGAACTTCTCTATTCTCAGAAGCTTCGCTTCTAAGATCGGTGCAGCTGTAGGAGCCTCTCGTGCAGCGGTAGACAGCGGTTATGCTCCGCACAGTATGCAAGTCGGACAGACAGGTAAAGTAGTAAGTCCTAATTTATATATAGCTTGCGGCATCTCTGGTGCGATACAACACTTTGCAGGAATGGGTTCTAGCAAGGTAATCGTCGCTATCAATAAAGATCCCGAAGCACCAATCTTCAAGAAAGCTGACTACGGAATTGTCGGTGATTTATTCGAAATATTACCAGCATTAACAGCGCAAGTAGATAATCTAGCGAAAGTGTAAGTATTAATCGTCAACTTAAGCCGAAAATCTCGTCATCCTGAGGAGGAGCCGAAGGCGACGACGTAAGGATCCACTTCTATTAATAGACTATTCGTAATAGTGGATCCTTACGTCGCAACCTACGGTTGCTCCTCAGGATGACGTATCAGTAACCATTTTTAAATAAGTGATAAAATGAACTTATGGAAGAAATTCTATCAAGCTATCAAACTCAATTCACCGAACTACTTAGCAACAACCAGCAAGCGCCTTTTACGTTTTTACTGAGCTTAGGATTTTTAGGAGGTTTACTATCAAGCTTGCTTCCATGTATTTTATCGCTACTACCAATTAACTTAGCTTATATTGGAACACTCGATATCAAGAATAAACTAGAAGCTTTGCATAAGGCAGGCTCCTTTGTATTAGGCGTAGCTTGTGTGCTAACACTACTGGGGGTCTTTGGTAGTTTTGCGTTTGCAGTGTTTACAGAATACAAGGCTATTATTAATTTAACCGTAGGCATCGTTATCACTGTCATGGCATTAAACTTGGCACATATTATCAAACTACCTCTACCACAGACTTTCACAAAGGTACCAGAATCTCATCCGTTTATAGTGGGCTTGGTGTTTGCCCTAGTAAGCTCACCCTGCTCAAGCCCTGTCTTAGTCAGCGTTGTAAGCATTGCAGCTAACTTAGGCTCCACATTAAAGAGTATAGTTTTGATGTTTGGTTATTCACTTGGTTATACTGCGATCATCTTCTTTGCTAGCTTGTTTACTGGCTTTGCCACACAGTTACATTGGTTCAGAGTTAACCATGATGTAGTCACCAAGATCTCCGCAGCGATACTCGGAATAATGGGTATATTTTATATCTATATCGGAATCACTAATTTCCTATAATGATTGACCTTAAAGAAATTAAAACTCAACTCAAGTCTAGGCTATCAACCCATCGTTACCAACATACAGAGTCAGTAGTTGCTACAGCTCTTAAATTTACCGAAGCTATTAAGACTAATCCTCTATACGCAAACGAAGTCACAGAGAGCTTCGTAGAGAGAGTAGAAACTGCCGCTTGGTTGCATGACTGCTGTAAAGAATTAAAGAACGAAGAATTACTTACTCTTGCCGAGTTCTACGGTATAGAGATCTATGATGAAGATCGTCAAAGTCCCAATATCTTGCATGCTAGAGTAGGAGCAGCATGGGCAGAAGAAGAATACGATATAGCTGATCCTTATATTATTAATGCCGTACGAGATCATACTCTAGGCTCCATCAATATGCCTGCGATATCTAAGATTCTATATTTAGCAGATATGCTAGAACCTGGTCGTGACGCACATCATAAGTCTGTAGAGCTAGATAGATTAAGAGTAATTATCCTTGATGAGCATGACCTAGATAAAGCATTGTTAGAATCCATGAACTCTAAGATCCAATACGTCATCAAGAAGAACCAACCTATACACCCCTTAAGCATTACAGCAAGAAATAGTCTGTTAAATAGCTGAATCCTTCTTCATCTATAGACGTCAACTTAAGCCGAAAAGCTCGTCATCCTGAGGAGGAGCCGAAGGCGACGACGTAAGGATCCACTTCTATTAATAGACTATTCGTAATAGTGGATCCTTACGACCGCTTCGCGGTCTCAGGATGACGGCGACGGGTACTACCTGCTTCTAAACTGGGTATAATAGTAATTAGAGCAATTTATCAATTAAGAAGTATCAAAAAAATGGATACAAAGGAGAGAATCATGCCTAAAAAACTAGAAGACTGTGTAGCAAAAGTAAGTAAAAAAATCAAACCAAGAACGAAGGGACAATCCAAGAAATCAGCAGCCTGGGCTGTTTGCCAAAGCTCAGTGATGAAGAAGGGCGGAGCAAGTAAAAAACAACTAGGTAAATAAACCCATATATATTAAAGAAATTTAATTACATTATGACTAAAGACATTTTCCTAAATGCCTTTAGTCATAAGGGTTTTGGGGTTTTACGTAAATTGCGCAAATTTTTAGTTTCCGAAGAAATCCCTGCTAGGATATGTTGCCATTGCAGCAACCAATCAGCAGAGGATAATCTTATGACTAATCACCTTAATCGTTTTATATTTTCTATTATTGCTCTCTGGCTATGCTGCTCAGACATAGCTTTAGCTAAACAAACCGTCGTACATCGAGTAGGCGCTGGACAGATACGTATAGAGCAAGGACATACAGACACTACTAGCCCACTAGTGACAGTACCCCCTGTAGTAACACCGCCGGTAACGGAGCCACCAGTTACCCCTCCGCCTATAATTATTAATCCTCCACTAACACCGCCGCCGCCACCTCAGGCTTATGAACAGCTAGAATTAATTTTACGTTTAATTCCCAGTGACACTCTCCCGGATGGCAAGCCACGCCTCGGAATATATTATGATCCAAGCAAACCATTTACTGTAACTAATCCTGTAAGAATTTATAACCGTGAGAAGGGCGGCTACTATTCTGTCTACTTTGACAAGGATGACTACTTACAAATCAGTGTAGGAGCGGTTCCTAATAATCTAAATAACTTACGCCCACTAGACCCTAATGAGCGAATCGACATCAATAACTTAAGCTTTAAGGATAGTGCCGTGCTGAATGTACAGTACGGTAGACGCGACACCAAGAATTTCGTGATTTCAGAAAACGAATCTCTGACCCTAGATGTCTTGCCCCGCGCGCGCACTCGCTATGGTACAGTGACGACGACCTTTAGCTTTAATGATATTTATATACCAGCAGGTTCTATCGTCGTCGGCACTCGTGATGAGGGCTTAGAGAATGTTAGTAGACCAGAACTCAAGGACATGGAGAATCTAAGATTCTATAGTCCTGATGGTGTGCTAATTAATATTATTGGAAACAACGATAAGCCAAACATCAACTGCGGTAAAGCTACTAAGGCAGAGTGTTTTGACTTCCAGCAGTTTTATGAGCCTGAAGGTGCGACTGAGTTTGGAGCTAGGATCTTTGCTAGTTATAATCCTCGGGATTTATTTCCTGGTAAAAGCGCCGAGCAAGCTAATAAGCTCTGGCTAGATATGCAGAAAGACCTAGAATCCAACATGCTACTAAACATCAACACCGGTAAAGAACCTTGGAACGAGCGCTTACTTAAGGATCTCAATGAACAAGAGAAGGTCTATATTATGAACCAAGCTGCTAACATGACGGACTTAGAATATATGGTGAAAGTACTTGGTTATCAGCTAAGAACTTCACTTAATCTGAAGGATCCTAATGCCATTAAAGCAGTCTGCGAGAGGGACCTAACCTTACGCAATACTGATGATAGAGACAGCGCCCTGAACAAAGCCTATGATGATATGTTCTGTAAACTTTCAGGATTTTCGAAGGCGAAGATTGCGAAGTGGATAGCAGAAGATAATTTAGAATTTGCAAAAACAAGTTCTGAAAAAAATACTAAGCAACGTGATTTAAATGATCTAATCGATAAACAACAAACAGCAAAAACCTCATTTGATAAAGCAAATCTCACATATATAGATGAACTAAAGAATGGCGCTGCTAAGCGTAAGCCTGTAGTTGTCATTACTCCACCAGCACCTGTGACTCCTCCAGTAGTAGATGAAGATGAAGGACTGGACATGCCTACTAAATGTAGTAAGCCTAAGAACAAATCCCTGAAAGTTTGTCGCCCATACTACGATCCACCTGCTGACTGTATTAATAAGAAGGGTAATCTTAAGAACACAGCTGAATGTGAGGGTTATAAGGAACCTACGCCTATTCCGCAGCCACCACCAGTAGTAGTACCGCCCCCTCCGCCAGTGGTCACACCTCCTCCTAAACCAACTCCGCCACCTGCTCCAACTCCACCTAAGAAGAAAAAGTAGTTGTAAAATAAACTTATGAGATATTCCATCTTAGTTAGCCTTATATTAGTATTCATCATAGGATACTCTGTTAGCGCTAAACCTAAGAAGGTCATCAATCTCTCTAATCAAGGAATCATTGATTTATCTTCTTATGAATTTAAAGAAGGTGTAGTAAAAATTAATTTATTTAGAAATAATATCAGTGATCTGAGTACTTTAACTGTACCAAGCACACTTGAATATTTAATTTTAACTGATAATGAAATAGAATCTCTGAATGGTTTTGTGTTGAATAGTGGTTTGCAAACTCTGCTATTGAGTTTTAATAATGTAGATCAAATAGCAGATTATTCTTTTCCTCAGACATTAACCTATCTGAGTCTATCATCTGATAATCTAGAAGACTTTGATATAGCTAACTTCATTGTCACTAATAATTTAGACACTCTAGACTTATCTGGCAACTTTATCACCGATATCAATGGTATAGTCTTTAACAACAAGATTAAACTATTAAATCTTATAGGCTGTAATATAGAACAACTATCCTGGAACCTTTTACCTGATTCACTTGAAACATTGTATATTAACGGTAATCAAATCACTAATTTCGGTGAAAGTAGTTTTCCTCCTAACTTGAAAGAGCTAGGCTTAGGCGTAACATTTATTGAAGATCTTTCAACACTAGATCTCCCAGATACACTAGAGACACTCCATCTTAATCGCAATCTACTCAGTAACTTAACAGGCCTCACTCTTCCACCAAATCTCAAGAAACTCAATCTCAAGAATAATTTCCTAACCAATATCAATGAGCTAGAGTTACCAGAGACTATGCGCTTACTAAACCTTAAAGGTAATCGTATTAGTCTTAAAGAACAGCAACGTATAATCAAGAAATATAGACATCTTAAGAAGCTTAGAATACTTTTTTAGTTACAATGCTATAGATAGACTTGATAAAGCTATATCACAACCTAACCCTATTACCACACTATAGACCACTCCCAGCAAAAGTATTCGGAGTAGATTTAGTCCAGAAGTCCCAACTGTCTTTATCAGCAATATCTTCATAATCATCAATAGGAAAATTTATATAGTAATGAGTATTATTGGCTAAATTTATAGAAGGATCGATTGTAATTGTTGGAGTTCCCCAGCCAGTCACTAGATTACTAGTAACATCAATTGTTGCGACTATCGCGTCACCAACGTATTCGCGGATAAGAATATCACCAACAGCTACTGTGGTATTACCATTGAAAGTAATGCTAAGACCCTCATAGGATTGCATGAAGTGTGCATTATCAGGCGGAGATAGATGCTTAATTATTGCTTCTTCTGGAGTAGCACAGCAGACCATCGCGTCAGGAGGATAACAGTCAGGAGCAGCAGCTCCAGTTGTAAAATTCCAAGTAGTAGAATTAGAAATTCCATCAAGCACCGGAGAACCTGTTGGATCTGACCCTAGCGAGTTGTTTTCAATATTAATATAGTAACCTGTATTTGGTTCAAACAAAGACCAAGGGTCTATTGTTAAAGTATTAGTTCCTTCACCAGTATAATTTCCAGAACCAAAGGTTTCCACGCCTGATCCATCGCTGCTCTTACGTATTGTAAAAGTATTTGAAATAGGAAGATTTTTCCATGGCATGTTAAATATAATAGTCAAATTAGTGCCTAATGGAACATTAATAGCATTGTCTGGAGGATCAAAGCTGGTAACAGTCATATCCGCGCTTGCAGTATTTTCCAAAAAGCATAACTGTAAACAAATACATGTAAGAGCTACAATAAAATACAGCCTGATTTTATATTTTTTTGTTTTCATTGCATAAGGGTTGATATGCCGTTATAACTGTATTATGGAACTGTCTTAGATCTAAGCTCCTAGATCATTCAGATTAATATTTGGGTTAAAATTAGTCTAAATAGAGTAGAGTATAAATTACTAATTTTTACAAATTTATGAAAATTTGAGTAAAATATGTTATAATAAGTATTTACCCATGCTTTTAAGGTCAACAATAAATCAAATAAGACCCTATGCGCTGCGGGGTGTATGCGGTCTTGGTTTATCAGTAGCAGCTGTGGCTGCTACTCTTACGGGACTCAATGCAGTTGAAACACATTATCGAATTCAGAAATTTGATCAAAAATCAGATAAAGACTATGAAAGAAGGGCGTGGAAAGCTGCTATAAGTGAATGGGAATGGGCGACTGGTAAAAAAGTGAATGAAATTTTTTTAACTCCCCCAGACGATCAATATCAAAATCAAAGAATAGTAATCCCTGCCGATGATCCATTTCATCAAAGAACAGTGGATGAACGAGGAAGACTATGGCTCGCTGAAAGAGGTTTCCAAAGTGCTTCAACAATGATAGATGGAACAACTGACGACGAGAAAGCAGAAGAGTATTTGAGGTTACATGGTACCACCTCTAAAAATAAAGTATCGTTAGACTCAACCATTAAAAACTCTACTAATTTAGGTCTCGGAGATCTTAAATATTTACAAGAACTAGAATCTGCCTTTGATGCCGATAAAGCACTGCGGGATAGGATTAATGAGTTGATAGAAGAAGACACTAGTGGTACAAAATATGGTTATTTGCATACATATAAATTAAAGCTGGGTGAACCAGTTAGCAAACGTTTATCTGATGATTTATTAAAGTCTAATCCTCAAGAGCCTGAGAAAATAAAAGAAGGGCTTTTAAAACTTTTAGATAATTATGTAGCAGTTAAATATGATACATGTCGACCTCGTACTGATCCATCCAGATCAATAGTAACTACTATGTTGCATGATTCTGGTAGATAATAATTATTTAAGTAAGGGAACTAGATTTAGCTACCTAATTCCCCTTAATTCCTTACTTTACTTATCTTTTTTTGAAGGGCTGTGTGGCTTAATAAAATTACTATTTTCACCCAAGGGGTCTTGCTTAAATTAAACATTAAATGTTACAATTGAGTATTGACATGCGTTTGCGTTCTCGAGAAGTTAAACCTATATTAAATGTTGAACAAAGGACTTCCCCTTCTTCGGCAGATAAGGAAGCTATAACCAGAAGGAATTGGATGTTAGGAACACTAGGTCTGACAGCTGGTGCCATACCTGTTTTTAATTACGCAATAAATGTTGGTAGAGATATTTATAAAGCTTCTATCGATTCTGTAAGTAGTGAAGAAGCTGATGTAGGTATGCATGCTCAACAAGAACAAGCTATTACAGCAACTATACAAGCCAATCTAAAATGGGCTAAAGGCGACGGAAAAAATTGGTTAGAATCTCTGTTTACTAAAAAAGAAATTCAAAATACGATAACCCAAATATCAGAAATGGACTCAACTCAACTTATGGAACTGAGAAACAAGTCTATTAAGGAGTTTACAAATCAAAGTTTACTACCGCTACCATTTTTACAAAATTTTTATATGAAAGAATCTGAATTGTATCGTCCAACCAATATCTCTGAGCTGGTTCGAGCCTATGCTGAGAAAAAAGGAACAACACAAGAGAGTGTTATTCAAGAATATGGTTTAAATAGTCTTGATTTAAGTCCAGAGGCTCCCTCTCTTGCTGTACAGTTAGCTCAAAAAGAACAAGGTTTGGAAATTACTATTCCAAAGTTAGTGCAATATTCAGATGCTATAGAAAGACTTGATGCTAAATTAAGAAGAATAGGAACGGAAGAATCAGCACCGCGAGAATTAGCAAAAGCTATATCACAACCTAATCCTATTACCGCACTATAGACCACTCCCACTAAAAGTATTAGGAGTGGCTTTAGTCCAGAAGTCCCATTTGTCTTTATCAGCAACGGTAGCGTAGTCTGTCAAATCAAGATTAATATAGTAGTGAGTATTGTCTGCTAAATTTACTGAAGGATTGATAGTAATGCTAGTAGTACCCCAACCTATAACTTGATTACTTGTAATGTCAATAGTTTCCACAGCGCTATCATCGCTGTATTTCCTAATAACAATATTGCCGACACCGACTGTGACAACTTGATCAAGAATCATATTGATACCTTCGTAAGATTGCATAAAATGTCCACCATCTGGAGGTGACTTATGTAAGATCTCTGGATCTTCGGCAATACATGGACCGATGCAAGTAGGAGGGTTATAGCAACCGGCTGTAGTAAAATTCCAAGTCATATCATCATTAATACCAGCATAATGAAGTTCGTCCATATCATCGGAGTATATAATGTCATTTGTAATTGTGACGTAATAATCATCGAGCGAAAAATTACCAGTAGGATCAATAGTTAGAGTATTAGTATGCTCTCCAGTAATATTAGCTGGATAAGCAGGAAAGTTATAAGTTTCAAACACATTGTTTGTACCAAGCTCTTTGATTTGAATACTGCCAGCATTGCCCGTCACTCTCCAAGCACGATTAAAAGTAAGTGTGAGATTATTATTAACAGCTACCCCCAGATCATCATCAGCAGGAGTGTAGTTACTTACTGTCATACTTAGTGCGTAAACTTTATTTTCATAGAAACACAATTGCAAGCCAAATGCGATTATGACCACAATAAAACTTAGTACAAGATTGTTCTTGTTTGTTTTCATTAAATTAACAAGGACATGGATAGTCCGTGATTATATTAGGCGACTATTCTAGGCTTAAGATTCTAGGCTATTTGAACTAATTAGTTAAGATTCCTGATAAATTCTCTTTAATTTATCAGTTTACTCTTGACATTTTGAACATTTAGCCTCCATGAATCATAATCATATTGTTCATAAGCATTTCTTCGTTATCTTTGGTATAATGTTAATGAAATTTCATTTAGAGGAAATTACCTATGAGCCTAATAAAGAGAGGGATTGTAAGCTTAACTATGGCCGCAAATGCAGTTGGCCTAACTCCTGAGGTAGCTAAATCGGCTGATAAACCTCTTCAAGGTGAAACATCAAAACCAGTTGCTGGTTCAAAAATAGGTAGCGAACAGACTCCAGCAGAATTATTTGTACCTTCACCTAAATCTGAGGAAGCTACAGGTACAACAGTGGCTGCTAATAGTCCTTCAACTACAGAAAACAGAGAAATTGTTACTCCTTCTCCTTCAGCCAATTTAACATTTAAAGAATTTACTCCTGTGAAAGGATCTGAAGTAGATGATAAGATGACAGCTTCTCAGATAGTGCGTATAGCACACGAACATGGTCTTATAAGTAATGAAGTTGTTAATGACAAGAAAAGCAATGCTTATGCACAATTTATTGAAGCAATAAGGGCAGTAAAAGTTGAACAAAGAGGGCTAGCACTTAATCGTACGGTTACATCCTTATCAAATTTGGTAGAATCAGAAGTTTTTACAGTCTCTGAAGCTAGAGACATAATGATGAGACATACTAATGCAGCCAATTATATAACAACGAGGCTTAACGGTAAATTTACCGAACAAGCTAAAGCAATATCTGAACTTGATAGAAGTAAAAGTAAAGAATATTACAAAGCTCTAATGCAAGTAGAAAGTGTAGCTGATGGCAATCGACTCTTAGATAGACTAAAAAATGATTCTCAGCAACATCTTACTAAAAATTAGCAATATTTATGATTATCTAGCAACTTCTATTGAGTAGCAATATCTCGTGCGCTTGGAGACTCTGTTGCTGTATTAAATTCATCGTCTATATTAGAGTTAATTGGTGATGTAAATGACGGCTCTGGTGTTATCGATGTCCTACCTTCACCACCAATCACATTCTCTCTACTTAAATTTCCAAAATTTGTATTAGTCGCATCACTCAAGCCACCAAAAGATCCCGCACCACTATTCCCACTATTAGCAATGATAGTATTTCCAATAATATTATTTCCAGAATTAATGGCAGTAGAACCATTACCACCTAAACCACCAGCCCCTCCTGATAAAGCATTGCTTAAAGGACCTCCAGCAGTGGAACCACCGCTAGTTGAAGTTGATTGTTGTGAATTAGCATCTGCTTTAGGTGCTTCAAATCCATATTGTCCAGGGTCTGTTTTTAACGTATCTATAAGTGTCTTCTGATCAGATGTTGCTTCTTGTATTCTCGATTGTCCAGAGCTGTTTGTTAAATTTGCAATATCGTTTTGAAGGCTAGTAACCTTATCCTTGATAGGATTTCCTGAGCTTGTCTCTGTGGCAGGCTTAGCGTTAGCATCTTTTTCCCATTGCTTATTAGCCTGTTCTGCTGTTTTAATCTGCCCTACAATTTCTAAACCTTTAATTGTTTGTTTACTGACATCAGCTTTTTCTTCCGTTGCTGATTTAGGTTTTTGTAAAGGAGTTTCTGTTTTAAGTTTTTCTTTGCCTAGTTCACTACTGGTCTCTACTACATTACCGTCTGCATCCACAGACTGACCCTGTGCATTAACACCTACTGCTGTTCCTGGCTCGGATTTAGTTGCTGTTGATTTAGACGAACTCTTCGGCGCTGACGTACTAGTCGGCGCAGTAATAGCTATAGCAGAAATTATTGCAGAAATGCTCATTTTATCCCCCTTGGATATGTGAGTAGTAAATTATCCGGTATTAATACCGATGCATAGGTAATAACATATAGAGATTAAATGAGAGTTAAGACTAGCTTTAAATCAGTTTTTTGTACTAGCGAGCTCTGAAGCCATGCCTAGAGCCCCGAGATCCTCTGTCCATTCCAAGAAAAGATCCTTGTTCTGTGGTGCCATTTCTTCTATGGCACGCTGGAGAAGGTTAGCTTGGCCTAGACCACTATTAAACTCAATCTTAGCTAGATCTATATCAATTAACTCTTCATCACCTTGGTATTCACCATTGGCGCTATCTTTCAGGAGTTTTTCTATAGCATCTAAGGATTCCTTATGAGACCTTCCGCTTGCAAGTATAATCTTCTTACCAAAGTAACTATAGTAATAATCTAAACCACCGTAGCTGTTATCCTCACAGACAACCTTAAACTTATTCTTATCGCGCAAAACATATATATAAGGTATGTAATCAAACAAACCATTGAGCATATAACAATTATTAGTACCAATATTATTCTGTATTATGCGTATGTCATGCGCCTGCGCAAATTTAAGTGCGTGCCTAGGGATTGCTTCTTTCAGTATCAGTTCACCTTGCTCATCTAGTAACTTCTGGATCTTACCAGCGAGGTAAAGCGGCATAATATAAATCGGTTCGCCATAAAACATCTTGGCTCCCTGACCAGCGTTGACAGTGACAGAGCCAACATTAGCAGAGAAGAGATAGCCCTTAATACCACTCATACTCTGGAAGCTCCTCATCGCAAAGAAGATCTGCTCGTAAGGAGTAGTTTGATCGATCTTAATTCCCGAATCTACAAACGCATCCTCTACCTGGCGCGCGAACTCTGGATTAATAAAAGCACGAGCATTATTCGGAACAAACTCCTGCATCACTAAATCATCAGTGCGAGTTTTATTAAAGATGAAATCTATCATCTCTTCTTTATCATTAGCTAAGCTCATCTTCCCGCTAATACCGCGTCCACCAGAATCCTTACTAGCCTTAAGCAACCAATAATCTATATGCGCGCAGTTACTAGCTTCGATGCGTTTCTCAAATCCTTTAGCCAAGCTATCTCTAGTCTCAAATTCTTTCTGATAAAACTCTAGCTGAACCAGGCTCTCCATATGGATTTCGTTAAGTATCTTAGGAAGTTCAGTCTTAGAATACATCTGTTCCATACTTAACATAGACCAAACTTCTGGAATCTTAAGCTCTGCGGTAAATCCATTAATATACTGCGGGTGAGTGTGAGCAGACATAATGATATTAGGCTTAGGTAGTGTAAGTTTATTAGAAGCTTTAAGCTCTGGATCCAGATTCACAAGCGCATGCACAAAGCCCTCAGCATTCAGAATATAAGATCCGTTATGTCCAGGATATTGTTTATCAGCATAGAGTGGATGACTAAACCCTGTAGAGAAAGGAGCTATATATTTAAGTTTTTGTTCTTCAAGTAATTCAGGTCTAAATGAAGTATAGATCTGCTTGATCTCGCCTTCATTCGTTAGATATGGAGTAAACACCGAAACATTAATATATCGAATCCCGCTCTGTGAATCAGTTTGCGGGTAATCTCTTAACAGTGGAGATCTCAACACACAATTCAAATCCCATGAATGCTTACCAATATTAGAGAGTCCAGCAATCCAAACCAGATGCACATCATCCTCTACAGCATAACGGAATAATTTAGTAACAGTGGCGTTTTGGCTCTTAAGGATCACTGGTAGTGGATGCTTATCATGGTAATTACGCACAAAGTTTCTCAAGGCTCTCATACAGTCCCAGAAACGCTCTTCAATACAAATACCCTCATGCTGATAACCAATAGCAATCATGCCGTTATCATAATCACCGATCACTCCGTCACGATACTCATGGCTACTATATTTCAATACTGATTTATGCGAGAGTAAATAATGCAGAACTTTATAAGTATGAATGCCACCTTTACAAGCAAGCTTGAACATCTTGGTTCTGAGGTTAGGTTCTAAGTAGTAAGTCTGATTAAAGCCATAGCTGGAACCTGCACAGAGACTATGAAACATATAAGGTGGGTAATCTTCCTCGTGTACATTCAAGTACTGATCAAAGAATATAGCAAGCTTATTGATAATCTCATTCTCATCTTCTACGCCAAGAGTAAGCATAATTAAGTAACAATCTATAAACATCTCACCAAGTTTAGAAACAGGAGCTAGATCTTCTGCCCTAGCTGCTAGCCTCTGGAATATACCGCCATGCTTCTTATGATCCCCAAAGATCTCTATTAGAGAAAGATTATCAGCTTCACGGATCTTAATAAAATTCTTCACCGCAAGATTCAATTCTGGATCCAAACTACTAAGCATAGTAGCTAAAGTTTCGAGAACCTTGAATAGGCGTCCTAGTAAAACATTCAGATCATTAATGCTTGGGGATTTAGACTTAAGCTTATCGATATAATCTATCATTAAGCGATCCCAAGACTTCTCTATATCCTCAATAGAGCTAGGCACGACCAGTCTCTCATACTCTTGCATTCTTACCAAAACGCCATGAGAAGCCTTACTCATCTGTGCCCTATATTCAAGACTATCAGCCGCTGAACTTACCAGAAGATCTGCCTCCTTAGTAGAACCAGCGTTCTCTAGAATTCTTACTTTAGCTTCTAATTCAAGAGGCTCGTCAGCAGCAATAAACAAATCCATCAATTCAAAGCCACGCTTACCTAAGCTTCTCATTTCATAAGACTTCTCGAATAGATCAACAATGAACTTAATAGCAGATCTCTCTTGTCCATTAATAACCCATCTACCACCAAGAATCAACCAATCATTAAAAGTCACTTCATTAGTGCTTGAATAAGTACCAACTCTAGAGAAAGCTTGAATCCATTCGCTATAACGCTTCAGGGATTTAGCTGAAGCTCTCATCTCTTGAGCTTCATGGAATTTTTGGATAATGAGGTCTCTATCTAAATCCGCTCGTTGTTGCATTTCGTTAAAGAGAGACTGCACTTGATTATTAATAGCTAAGTAATCTTGATTCTCGTTTTGTTCAGTGGCACTTAGCTTATCTCTGTAAATCAATTTCTGAATAAATAATTTAGCCCAAGCGCTAGATTTATCAATATTCGCTCGCCATTTCTCGTATACATCTTCGGCAATAAGATGGGATGAAATGCTGCCACCAAGCGACATCCACTCAAGCGCCTTGTCATAGTCCAAGAAAGGACGCTTAGCTTGCTGAGGATTATCGACTAATACTAATAATGAATCAGGGTTATTGACTCGCATTAGATTACGCAGCTTCACTAGATCTTCTAAGGTATAAATCAACTCATCATGATCAGAGTTAAGCTGAATCACATCTATAGACTGGAAAGCAACTAATGGATCTTTAAAGAAACCTTTAGTATAAGTTTCTAGATACTTAATATCAGGAGCAAGCTTAGCAAGCTGAGTTTCAAGCTCAGCCCTCTCAGTATTAGCAAGCTCCGCGAGGCGCTTATTAAGAATACGCCAATCACCCACATTAGAACCATAAGTTACCACACAAGCATCTATCACCTCTTTAGTAAGTGGGGTTAATAATTTCAAGGTCATTAGCTTTTGGATAGTAGCCTCAGCTCTAGCCTTAAGTTCGCCGCCCATAAATATCTCAGGATCAACCAATGGATCAAATATTCTTATTTCCTTAGGTAAACTATAATTCTTGATTTGATAATCTACTAAAGCTTCTACTTCTGGCATGGAGACGTTCTTTAGGTATTGTTTCTGGTGCAGTAATAAAGCCATCAAGTATTGATTAGCATTCTCTCTTTCATCAGAGACATTCCCCTTATAAGAAGCATTGAGAACTATTCTTATATCCTTATAAGCCTTATCAGTATTGAGTTTCAGCTTAGCACGCCTAATAGCAGAGTTCATTAATTGAATCCGCTGAATAATCCCAGTCTCATTAATGATGCGAGAATATTCGATAAGTTTACTAGCTAAGACAGAGTAAGCTTTAGCCATAGCATCATCAGCAGAGTCATCAGCAGCATATTTAAATAAGGCTATCATCGAGCGTAAATTAGGCAGCCATTTATAATCTGGATTAGCTAAGTATTTTTGTATAGCTTTAGACTCGCTCAATTCTTCATAGATATATAGCTGCCAGTCTAAACTAGAAACAAAATCCTTCTTAGAAGCTAGTAATTCTTGCATTAAATTCTTTAGTTCAGTCCTAGCAGAGTCAGTCTCCACGCCTAATTGATCAAGTAGCGAGTCTGAGTTAATAGCCAAACCCAGAAGAATAAATAATGGTTCTTTAGTTATACAGTAACCTGTAGAAGCCATAGTGCCGTATTCCATAATATGGATACCAGCAGCCTTAGTATTACGTGAGTTAATCGTAGAGCGAGCTAGGGCACCATCTATTGCAAAAGATTGAAAGACCCCTTGGAAGGCTATAGCTTTAGAATATTGAATAGCACGGCAAGTATTCTCTATTACTTTCACGGAACCAGCTTCAGCAGCAGTCTGGAAGAGACTATTCTGGGTGCGAGAAACATAGTCGATATATTCCTTACCCTTGATAAGAGCATCGGGGTCATTAGCTCCTAACATACGCCCCATTAAGGTAGTAATAGAAGCAACAACATGCTTCCCAAAGTCTATACGACTAGGAGCCACCGTTAAATCAAAGTAGTAATCAGCATCTTCAATAGATTTATTACTAGTCACTGTAACTCTGTCTATCTGTGAGTTTGCAGCTAAGAATTCCTTTCTGGCAGTAGATTCTGGATAACGAATATACTTCTTCACGAAGATCTTAGCGTCACTGTTAGAAATATGTTTATCAAGCTCTTTACTAATGGTATCTGCTTTAGTTTTAGCACTCAAGCCAGTATCGTTCATTATGCTTTCTGTCCAAGCTTCGAGCTTCCAGTCTCCAGTCTCCAATTTTCTGCGTTTTAATAAACAATACTTAGCAATATCCTTCTGCACATCTCGCAGGTTCAGTATCATCTCAAAACTGGCTGTCTCTCTGTCTAGCTTCTCTTGAAGCATATAGTTCTGCACTTCATCTTCTAGTAAATAATATTTGAAACAAAACTCCGCAGCTTCCATAATCTCTGCTTTATAACTATGTAATAATTTATCTACAAGAGAAGGTTGATCACGCCTAGCTTCTGCAATACTTGCAACATTACTGATCTCGTTTTCCAGAATAGCTAAGAATATTTCTATCAATGGACCAAACAAAGTAGTCTCTAATTGATAGTGGAAGCGTTTGCCTTGCAACTGAGCAGCACGTATAGCCTGATACATACCAGGCGCCAAGCTGATTGCAAGGTCTTCAGCATTTTCCCATTTAATATTAGGTTTACCAGTCTTATGATCAGTAACTATCGAAATAGAAGCATTCTCAAAAAATGAATCAATCCCTTGAGCGATATAATCAAACTCAGGACAAACAAAGTTATAAGGAATAGCATTGAGACGATGCTTCTCTGACTCTTCATCCGTCTCTATATAAAGATTATGTCCCATGAGAATTCGAGGGATAAAATGTCCCGATCTAGAACTAGGACGCTGCACATATATCACAGCCTTCTGTTTCAATTCAGGACTAGAATTCACCAGATCCTCTAAATCAAGAATGATATTTAGTAATTGCCTTTCGTGGATTCTCACTAAATCATAGAAGGGTACATAGAATTCTTTAGTGGGTTTAAATTCACTAGCAGTTTTCATTAGTAAAGCAATATAGCTCTCTATATTAGCCTTGAATTCAATAATAGCCTTATCAAAACGCGCTCTAGGACAGAGACGTATGCTTGCTTTAACGCCTTGAGTTTTAAGCGAACATAAATAAAGTAAATTATCCAAATTAAGATTAATATTAAGCAGGTTTTGTGAGAATAAATTCCTAGATTCAAAAAACTTACTAGCAGCTTCTTCAAGCTTAGAGACAGCTTCTATAGTAGAAGATTTAAACTTACGAATTTTAAGCTCGAATTCATCAGTAATCTTAAGTGATCCAGAATTAATTAGTATAGGACCCTGCTCATGAGCCACACGAGAACCACGTTGAGCTACGACTCCAAGCCCGATAATCTTGAGCGCACGTACTAGCTGGTTATAATATTTCTTAGCAAACTCTTGATCAAGGCTTGCTTTATAGATTTCAAAATACTCTTGGCAAGCTTCAGCAGAGAAAGCATCCTGTGTATAGCGAGACGCTATCTCTTCAAATGCTCGAACATTAAACGGCAAACGCCCTACTAGAGCGCGATTACGCAATATTTGTGTAGCTAAGAAAGCATCAGGCTTAGAATAAGATAAAGCATCTTGTTTAATAATAATCGCATTATAAATCTTAGTTAAATAAGTTAATAAATGTCCGCCTGCATCATAAGTTTGCGGACCATTATGATCTCTCTCAATATATTTAATTAAAGCATCTATGGCCCTATAATTAAACGCCACAAAGAATTCAAACATTTCAGAGAAGATCTCATCTTCTGACTTAGTTTTACGTGATAAAGCATAATAGACAGCCCATAAATAAAGTGGTGCAAACTGAGCGCGAATCTTAGCATCCAGAATTAAAATCTCTCGCTCTAGATCATAACAAAGTAAATGATGATAATCGTCTACCATCTCCACTTCTAATGAATGACTACTTAACTTATCAAAGAAACTTTTAATCTCGTCTGTTTCTTTATAGAGACTATTAAGCTCCTGAGCTAATTCAGAAAGTATATGTTGTGAACTATCTTTAAACTTAAAACGATCTAAACTAAAACTTAGGGTATTTTTTATTGGCTCACTAGGCTCATTATCCCAATTAGCTAAACCTTCTTTAGTGGCAGATTCTTTATTAAATATATATAGCTCTAACATAAGTGACTTTCTAAGACCTAGCTTTTATTTTATAGGTATTTATCAAAAAAAGTGATAATTCTAGCTTGAAAAATATTATCTAACGATTTAACCGAACCTTAACTCCAATAATTTATATCTAGCTTATCAATCATTCTGGAGATAATTATGACTACAGTAAATTCACAGCAATCAACACAGGTAACAGCAACACCAACTACTAGTTCAACAAGTACTAGCGGCACTCAAGCAAGCCAGGCTGAAGTTAGTGAAGTAAAAACAGCCGTCACACGTAACCGAGATGAAATTACGTCCTATATTAGAAATCTAGGCACTGCTCCAGAATCCTTCCTCGATATGGATGGTGATGGTAGAGTCACAGATTATGATGCTAATTTTATTGATGCTTATATTGGTAGTGGCAATGGAGAACACGGCAAACGTGGTGATGAATTAAAAGAGTTTGTTAGTCCTAATATAACCTATACTCCAGAAGCTATTGCTTCAATGGAAAACAAAGCAGCCAACTTAGTCAATAATAAAACCTTTGATTTTAATAACGACGGTACCATTGATGGCAGAGATGCACAAATAGCTAAAAAATCGATTTCAGAGTTTGCAAAAGAAGATAGTACGAATAAATTACAAGACTTGATTAATAATAATACAGCTAACATCAATGGTGGTGGTATAGACAGCAAGGATATGGACTTGATCAAAGCTTACTTTATCCTTGGTAAACGAGGTGATAGTCTAAAAATGTATCAGGGAAAAGATTCAAAGCTCACAGGAGCACAATTAGAAGCTAAGCTTGCAACATTAGGAGCTAATAAAAGTTTTGACTCTGATGCTAATGGAAAAATAGACTCTACTGATATTAGTCGATTAGAAGAACGGGTTAATAAATTAACTAAAGCTAATGGCAATCCAACTGCTGCCCGAAGAGACGTTAAAATAAAAACCTTAATCGAGAGTAATCTTCTTGATGTTAACGGTGATGGTAAGACTAATAATTTAGATATGGACATAATCGAAACTTATAGTAAGAAAGGCTTAACTGCAAGAAAAGCAAAATCTATGTCAGGGGGTCACTCTTCGTTAAGTGGAGAACAGGTCATGGGTAAATTAAAAACTCTTTTTGATAGTGGGAAGCTAGATGTAAACGAAAATCTTAGGAATGGAGGTAAGCTAGATTTAGCTCGTATACGTAAAGCTGTAGAAGAACAACGAGATTAATCCAACTTCAATATCGCCATAAAGACTGAGAATTTAATACTCGTAGTTAATGCATACAAATACATACATTTGTGGTATAGTATACACATGAGTGGAACTAATAGAAAATATAAGTCAATAAGAATACCTTTAGAGGGCTATAACTACATCAAATCTCTCAGTCAGGCCAACCACAGAAGTATAGTTGCTGAAATAATGCTTATGCTAGATAAACATAAACCTTCAAAAAAATTACTAATTGAACCAGAACCAAATGAAATCTCAGATAAAGAATTCGAAGAAAGAAAAAAAGCCCTGAACGAATTATGCGGGATTATAGATGACCTTCCTCCTGGTAATTATTCAGAAACCATCGACGATGTTTTATATGGAGGAGATAAAATTTGGTAGTTTTTCTTGATAGCAATGTTTTAATATCTTTTTTTATCAAGGAAGAATTGCATCACCAAGCATCCAAAAAATTTCTCTCTTCTTCTGAGAAGATTCGGTTCATCACAAGTTCCGATGTGGTCTCTGAAACCCTAAACTGGTTAACCAAAAAACACAAACCACAAATTACCTACTTTGCGGGACAGCGAATCGTGCAGGAGAAAATAACAAAAATCATAGACACAGATACAAATGATAGATTACTTGCGCTTGAATTAATCAAAAAATTCTCTGATTACAAATTAAGCTATGTTGACGCTACTAGTTTTGCGTTAATCCATAGACTCAAGATCAAACAAGTTTATAGCTATGATGCTGATTTCAATTTACTAAAGGGTATTGAGAACTTGGCATTTTGTGGTTAAGTACAATATTGTAAAATCTTATTTATGAACAAATCCATAAAATACCTACTGAATTTTGTCCATAAAGAACAACCTAAAACAGGTAAAGTTTCAGGAATGTGTGCTTCATCTTCAATTAAATTCTTAACAAGCATTGATTCTCCAGGAGTGACTTCTAGTACTTCATAAACACTCATGTATGAATTACGCAGAAGCTTGGTATATTCTCTCTCTTCCCTGTTTAGAAGACGATAGTCTTTCTTCAAGAATGCATCTATAAGATTCCATGGCTTATCATTATCCATAAAAACATTAGAGAAGAAATACTCCATAAAGCTTGGATAGATTCCATTAAACAAGTCAGGGCCAAGATATTTTGCCACAGCTAGAAGAGTAGAGAATTCCTGCGGACATTGTATATTCTCGAAAAATTGTCTAACAGCCAATTATCAATGCCCATAGCAGCAGCAGAGGAAGCTATTCATTTAATTAAGATGATGATGAGCAAAATAAAAAGTTCAGATCTCCAATCCATGGTCGAAGAAGAAACACCTGGTGAGGACTTTGATTTACTGCAAAAGAAAATTTGGGTAAAAGAAATAGCAACATCCTGGATGAATCATTGGCTAGCAGCGAAGACTGAGGCTGGTAAAAAAGCCTTAGTAGAATTATTTAAATACATGGAGAACATGGAGCTTACTCAGGCTAAAAACACTGGCGCTCCAGTTTATGATTTTAGTGGCTTGTGGGAAGAGCTTGGAGTAGCGGACGAGATGCGCGGGGTCAATTCAGCCAAATAGGGGTATTTTAAAGGTTAATTGGCTAGATATTACATACAAAAGTCAATAAAACCTAGCATCAAATATATAGAAATAGTAAAATGTCAAGATTATGACAGAGAAGATTTTTGCGTTTGATTTAGGTAAAGCAAGTATCGGAATCTGCGCTAGAGAAGATCATAAAATCCTAGAATTACAGTCTTTAATTATTCCAGCAGAGTTTGCAATGACTAGTGATTTTCGGGATAGACGTAGAGCTAAACGTACACGTGAAGCTCATATTAAACGAGAAACTTGGTTAAATAAAATTTGGCTCGAAGCAGAATTAGAACCATTATCAAAAAATGACTATCGTTTTACTAAAGAATTTGCTACTAAAAATGAAACTATAATTTATAACTCAGCATCTTTGCGCATTGCTTTATTACAGGGGCAAAATCTAGAAGCATGGCAGATTTATAAAGCTCTACATTCTGCAATCCAACACCGTGGTTATGATCCAAAGCAATGGAAAGAGAATTCTAAATCTAAGCAAGATGAACTTGATGAGCAAAGTAAAAAAGATGAGGAAGAAAATAAAAAAGGTATCGGGAAATATGAAGAAGATCTGAAATCTTATATTGGTGAGAATCAAGAATATCACTATCCTTGTTATTACGAAGCCTATCTAATGGGGCTTTGGAGCCCAACCAACCCTAGTGAATTCAAGCTACAAATGAATCACCTAGCAAAAACTGTAAGAATGAAAGGGAGAGTAGCTCCTAGAAATTTAGTTGAAAAAGAATTAAGAGAACTTTTTATACAAGCACAAAAACAATTACCAAAATTACAAAATATTAACGTAGATGAGTTTCTATTTGGTCCTTCACAAATAGCCTATGCTTCACTTAAACAGGCAGAATACTTCAAGCTCAGAGGAACTGAGTGGGACGCTCAAGGTGTACTTTCTCAAAAAATCCCACGATTCGATAATAGGCTAATGAATAAGTGTCGCTTATTGCCTCTGCGCAATACTTGTAATGCTCAAGAGCCATTAAATCTTAAATTTGGATTATTAATGAGATTAAAAAATCTCAAGTTCACGGATAGTGATGGAGTAGCTCAGCGAAGTTTAACAGTTGAGGAATTAAATAAAATGTTTAATGAATTAGAATCGTCTTTAAAAAATAAAGCTCCAAAAATAACGTTAGATAAATTAAAAAAAACTTTAAAAGCAAGTGTTGGTAATGTTTATGAAGTGAATATGTTTGGAGGAGACTGGAAATTTAAGAAAAGTGGTCGTTCCAGCTTTTGTAGACCAGCTTTAACTATAGTCTGTGATATTTTAAGCTCTGGGATTGATCCAAAGAACTTTGATTATAGTAAGTATATTCAGAATCACGATTCAGAGAATTGTAAGCTTGGCATCACCAAGACTGAATTAGAAGAGATGTTTAAAAAATTACCTGAACGATGGGAGAACTTTAGTATCTTGGATAATCGTTATGAGTTCTTAGATATAAGTAAAGAAGATCGAGAAGAAGAAATTAGCCATGTTATTGGTAGTGTGAATAATCCCATAGTTAGGAACAGACTACAAATCTTCTTAAATAATTTAAAACGCTTAGAAAATACTCATGGTAAGCCTGATAAGGTTATCTTCGAGTTTATTAGAGGAAGCGCAGGGCTACAAGGAAGCAAAACTGCTAATGAATTTGAGAAATTCATTAAACAAAATGAAAAAATCAATGATGAAAAAGTCGCCAAATTAAAAGATGTAGGCTTAACAGTAAATAAAAAAAATATTGAAAAACTGAAACTACTAGATGAACAGGATAGCAAATGTCCTTATACTGGTAAAGCCCTTATACCTGCTGAAATTGATAGCTATGAAGTAGATCATATATCTCCTCTATCTGGTGATATAAGTGCAGACAGTATGTTCAATAAAGTTTTATGTCTCGCTATCGCTAATCAACAGAAAGGAAATCACACACCCTACGAATGGTTATCTAAAGATATTGACACTTGGAAAGAATTTCAGAGCAGAATTAGCTCAATGAAAAAGCTTGGCAAGAAGAAGCTAAAAATCTTACTTTCTGCTGATGCTCATGAACAAGTAGAAAGCTATAACGGTCTTGCTGAAACAGCTTATATGTCTAGGCTTTGTCAACAGATAGTATCTCTATATTTTAACTGGGGATTACAAACAGAAGGAGATGCTCGAAGAATAGTTGTCAGTAATGGTAAAGAGACAGCCGCAATAAGACGCAAATACAATCTTAATAAGCTCCTTATATCAGCAGAAGAGAGAGCTAATCTAGATAGAAAAGAACAAATTAAAAAGAATCGTAGCAACCCTCTACATCATGCTCTAGATGCATATTGCATTAGTTATAGTCAAACTGTAAAGTTCGATAAATCCAAGCAATATTATGAAAATGAACTTGATAAGTGGGAATGCGAAGGATTAAAAGATAGTCTTGGTGAATTTAAACAAAAGTTTACAGAAATCTGTCCTAGATACGTCAGGAAAAACACTAAGGAACTCTATCCGAACGAAACCATCTATGGAATGAAATTTAAATCAGATCCTCAGACTGGCAAAGCCCTATACTACATGACCGTAAGAAAAGATCTAGTACAATACCTTGCTGAGAAAAAGAAAAGTAAAGATGAAGTCATAAAACGCATAGTTAAATTATGGGATGAAGAGATTCAAGGAGACTTAGAACAAAAATTCGAAGATATATCACAATCAGCAAACTGGTTTGAAGACTGGACTAAGTTCCTTGGTAATTACCATCATCCTAAACGCCAATCTAAAATTCGTAAGATTGTTATAATCGACTCAACTCCAAGTGAGGGGTTTGCTACAGATAGTAATGGGCGTAGATTTATAGATAAGTATAAGGATTATGGCAAACTCAATAAAACTAAAGGTCAATTTAAGCAAACTAAGGCACATCAAGGACAAATTATTTACTATAACACCAAGAATATTGCAAAAGTTAAACCAATATATGGTCATGAAAGTCTTAAATTAGTCCAAAAGAGTTTAAAAGAGAATGGTTATAAACTTTACAAGCCAGATATGATATTTCGCAGTGGTTGTGACTTGATTATACCTACTGAATTTCAAGGAGAGAAAGGTAAAAAATTTGCTTCAGGAGTTTACAACCTAAATACTATGGAAAGTTCTGGGACAACAAAATTAACAAATAGAAATGGTGAAACATTTAAAAGTCATATTAATCACCTTACAAAAGCAAACTTCCAAGTTATGGAATATGTCAAAGAAAAACAAACAACTCTTGTTATATAAAACTCTTACAAATATCCATTAAAGAAATTTAAGTTACAGTCGATAGTTTAAGACTATATGCCATGACTTACCATGTGATTACTCTTATGACCCATGGAGCCCGTCTCTCAGTAGATAGAGGTTTCTTAGTTTGCAAATATCCAGACGAAAATGAAAATCGTACTGCCATTAGTGATATTAGAGCTTTAATACTTGCTACTCCTAAAATAGGTTTTAGTGCAGAAGCTATGTCTCGATTATTAGAGCAAGATTCAGTGATTTTACATTGCAATAATGAATATCAAGCCATTGGCTGGACCGTTTCCCTGGAGAGGGTAATTAAGAAAGAAGCATTTTATAATCAGATTAATAATGATGAGCGTTTTAATCAAGAGTTATGGAAATTAGTTTTAAGACAAAAAATAGCTAACCAAATTTATGCATTAGATACTATGTCAGCCAAACACTCTCTACATAGGCATTTGGAAGAGGGAGCTGCTTTAGATGAAGCCAGTGTTGCACGTGGATATTGGGATAATTATTTCACAAGCTTAGGATATAAACAAGTACGAGAACGTCAAGGCGCACAGAGCTTTGAGAATAAAGCGCTGAATTATGGTTATGCTGTAATATCGACATTAGTACATAGAGCCGTTTTGATACATGGATTGCTACCGAGCTTGGGAATACACCATAAAGCAAGATATAGAAATTCACCTCTAGTCTATGACTTAATGGAACCGTTTAGACCTTTTGTAGATTATATTCTTTACTATTGGACTAAGGTTAGTTTAGAGTATGAAAAAACTGATGAAAAGAAACAATGGAATTCATGGGTGGCTTTCTTGATGAACTCATTAAGAAACTGTCGTATTAAAAAACCAGAAGATAAACATTCACATAAATTAGTTGACGCTATTGATATATCTATAACAAGCGTCGCTAACACTTTTAGTAGATATAAACTTGATGATATGCCCAGCAGTAAACTTTGGCTGCCAGATTTTCATGATCATTACTGGGTAACAAAAGATGAGGAGTAAATTTCGTATGGGATGGCTTTTGGTAATGTTTGATTTACCTGTAGTAGAAGATGCTGAGAGAAAGAAGGCCAGTAGATTTAGAATGGACCTATTAGATCTAGGGTTTTATATGCTTCAAGAATCTGTATATTTACGAAACTGTGTGACTCAAGAAAAACAAAAACAATTTTTAGATAAGGTGCAAAACATAGCCCCCAATAAGGGTTGCATAACTGCAATATATGTAACTGATAAACAATGGCAAAACTCTGTTAATATAGCTCTATTTGACAAAAAAAGCCCTAGATCAATAGAAGGCGGTACAGCAATGGCTGCACAGATGAGTTTATGGTGATTTAGAGAAAGGATTGAAATTGAACTACGACGTGACTTGCAGAGGTTTTAGCTAATTTCAGGTCAGTTATGACTAGTACCGCACTTTCATAAAGGATATGGATTCATTATAACACAGGCCCTTACATTTCTCCTATTATATCATTTATGAAAATGCGGTAGAGTCAAAACAAATGCGATGGTGCGTGATAATCTAGCTGCATTATATCATTTATGAAAATGCGGTAGAGTCAAAACGGTTATTTGATATGTTAGATTTACCTAATAATTATATCATTTATGAAAATGCGGTAGAGTCAAAACCTATTCCAGCGATTACCGAAGCGCAAATTTTATTATATCATTTATGAAAATGCGGTAGAGTCAAAACAAGAAGAGGTACAATGAATGGAGCTAGAATTCAATCTCTGAGTATCTTTAGACCATATCGGTGACGTCACCGATATGGTTAGTTTGTGTAGTGTTTTTTCTAATGTTACCATAATTTTCCTGGATTCGCTCACAATGACACTTATTTCCTAATAACTCCTCTTTTCTTTAGCACTACTTGAATATTTTTCTTGCTTGATCTTCGCTTAGAACTTAATCTATCTATTTCATCAACTAGACTGCTTGCTTTTTCTAAAATTTTAGCCCTCTCCTCATTCATATTCACATGAAAACCAATAGGCTTCTTAGCTTGATCATCACTAGCCTGCATTAATTTTCTAATAGCATCAAAAACCACTTTAAAATTTTTATCATACTTAGTACTTTTCCTTTCCAAGGCACCAATCTTCTTAGCCAAATCTTTACTAGCTAAGAGCATAGATCGCATTTTCACAAAAGCACGTACAATTGAGACACTCGCATGAATAGCGATAGCACTATTAAGAATAGAAGCTAACATTAAAGCACCATGCTCAGTGAAAGCATAGGGCATTTGGTAAGAAAATTTAAGATCCCTGAGGTGGTCGCAATTTGCGACCACCTCGGAAAGCTCTTCCTTAGTGAGTTTGAACATAAAATCTTCTGGAAAACGTTCAAGATTACGTTTAACCTGTTCGTTTAATCGTTTAGTTGGAACACCGTAAATTATTGCCAAGTCTGCGTCTAGCATTACCGTTTGACCTCTAATCTCAAGTATTTGACTTTCTATTCGGTTAAAAACTACTATTGCAGTATTTTTCTTAGACTTTATTCTTGTTTTAGTTTTCATACTTCTTCCTTTTAACAAGTACATCCATCTTTACGTTGCGCTCTTACTGTTTCTCTTAGCTACTATCTTATCATCAAGAGTATAGGGGTCATACCTAGTCAACTAATCCAACTTCAAAATCGCCATAAATGCTTCTTGAGGTAATTCTACTGAACCAACGTTCTTCATACGTTTCTTACCTTTTTTCTGTTTTTCTAGAAGTTTTTTCTTACGGGAGATATCGCCACCATAACACTTAGCAAGTACATCCTTACGCTGCGCTCTTACTGTCTCCCTAGCTACAATCTTGCCACCAATAGCAGCTTGTATCGGGATCTCAAACATATGAGGAGGTATAACTTCCTTGAGTTTAATAGCTAACTTAGAACCAATGGTATGAGCATTATCACGAAACACAATCACTGAGAGCGCATCAACTTTTTCGTTATTCAGTAGAATATCCATCTTGGCTAAATTACCTTTCTTATATTCTGAGACTTCGTAGTCCATAGTGGCGTAACCTTTAGAGCGAGATTTAAGTTGATCAAAGAAGTCTGTAACTATCTCAGAGAGAGGAATTTCATAATGAAGAGTAGTTCTAGATGCAGCACTACCTACATTCATATGACTCATATCCTTAAACACACCACGACGTTCCTGACATAGTTCCATAATCGCACCGACATAATCTTGCGGCAACATTATATTTAGTTTCACGTAAGGTTCTTCAATATGTTCTATATGAGTAGGATCTGGTAATTTACTTGGATTATCAACCCGCTCCATTTCACCATTAGTTCTATATACGTGATAAACCACACTTGGAGCTGTAGTAATTAGATTCAAGTTATATTCTCGCTCTAAGCGCTCCTGAGCTACTTCCATATGTAACATCCCAAGGAATCCGCAACGATACCCAGAACCCAATGCTTTAGAGCTTTCTGGCTCATAACTAATAGAGCTATCATTGAGTTTTAATTTAGATAGAGCTTCTTTAAGATCCTCATATTCATTACTATCTACAGGATAAAGTCCACAAAACACCACTGGCATTGCTGGCTTATAACCAGGGATAGGAACTAAGGCAGGATTAGCAACCGAAGTAAGAGTATCACCAACGATATTCTGGATCTCTTTAATAGAACAAGCTACGTAACCTACATCACCAGCCTTAAGTTCATCAACAATAGTCTTCGGTGTTCTATAACCAAGCTCAATTACACTATACTTCTTATCAGCTTGCATAAATTTCACTTCTTCAAGGCGATTAATCTTCCCTTCTACAATTCTAGTTAAAGCAACTATGCCAAGATACGAATCGTAATAACTATCAAACACCAATGCTTTAAGTGGTTTATTCACATCACAAGGCGCAGGTGGAATCCGCTCTACAATAGCATCTAAGAGCTTATCAATATTCAGACCTGATTTAGCACTTACTTCTATGGCATCAGAACAATCTAATCCAATAATTTCTTCTATTTCTTTCTTCACACGCTCTACATCAGCACTTGGTAAATCGATCTTGTTTATCACAGGAATAATAGTTAGATCATGTTCCATTGCCAAATAAACATTAGCAAGGGTCTGCGCTTCCACTCCCTGCGTAGCATCTACTACAAGCAAAGCACCTTCACAAGCGGCAAGCGAACGAGATACCTCATAAGTAAAATCCACATGTCCAGGTGTATCAATTAAATTAAGCGTATAACCTTTATACTGCATACGTGCCATATTAAGCTTGATGGTGATACCACGCTCACGCTCTATATCCATAGAGTCCATAATCTGCGCTTGCATATCACGCTTAGCAATAGTATTAGTAGCTTCTAATAAACGATCAGCAAGAGTTGACTTGCCATGATCGATGTGGGCAATGATTGAAAATACGCGAGTTTTGGAGTCGGGCTGCACGATAGAAATTATAGTGGAATAAAGCCACGATAATAAGTATTACATGATTGAGAATAAGTTTAGATCTTACCATTGTCTTATATTTTATTTAAGAATCCCTATTCGGGATGGGTTATGGGTTCCGCCGCTGCGCGGCGGTTGCGCTGCGCGCAGCTTAATACAATAAATTATTTAGCCGTCCGCAGGACAAACCGCGCCGAAGGCGCGGAACCACAACAAAAATGAGATTTAGAAATAATGTGTTATTAAATGAGGTGATTAATTAGGTTTAGATTGGACCTATTGTATATTTAACTACGTGTATTTGATATTGGGCTACCTTGGATATGGCAATTACGGTGATGAGTTATTAGCATCTATCGTAGAAACACATCTCGAAGAGAACTGTCCAAGGCTTTCTAAGAAGAACTCTCTATGGCAACACCTCCACCTTATCTCCGAGTCTAAGATTCTCATTGGGGTAGGAGGACTCTTTCAAGATGCTTCTAGTCTACTAAGTCCTTGGTACTATTTTCTGGTAATTCTCTATGCAAGTTTTTGTAATAAACGCATTGTACTTCTAGGACAAGGTATAGGACCGCTCAACAGCCCTATTAGTAAATTCATCACCTATATAAGTTTTAAGCTAGCAAATAAGATCAGTGTCAGAGATAGTAGCAGCTCTAAACTTCTTACTCAATTAAAAATAAATCATTACTATGGAAGTGATTTAGCATGGAGTCTCACTAATGATGAGCTGTTTGGTTTTGCGGAAGCAGAGTTAGTAGCACATGAGCATCACTCTAAAACATTAATCTGTCTCAGAGAGACTAAAGAAACACCCGCTAAAATTGCAAACCTCGTCAAGGAAATGTTACTAGATGCTGATTCAGAACCAATGTTTCTAATAATGCAAGATAGTGATGAATCGTTTACCAGAAGTGTTATGGAAGAATTGCAAGTGAGCGCAGAGATAATCCATACTAAGAATTATGAACCACATGCATTAATCAGAATACTCAAGGATAGTTTCACGGTAATGATTTCTATGCGCCTTCATGCTCTGATACTGGCTCATATAGCAGGTCTAGAATTAAGAGCAATAGTTTGTGATCCGAAGTTAGATGAACTTCTAATACAAATAAAAGAATATGATTTACTAGAACTCAGTCAGAGAGCAGAAGATAGCCTTAAAATAAACTAGCACCCGTAATTCGTCACTATGAAAAATCAACCAATGCGGACGAGTACCCGTTTGCCGTCATCGCGAGGAGTCCGTCGAAACGAAGTGAAGACGGACGACGTGGCGATCCACTACTACGAATAGTCTATCAATGCGAGTGGATCCTGACGGTCGGACTTCGTCCTCCCTCAGGATGACGGATTATGGGTATCGGTTCGCATTGAATTGATACTTATATTTATAAACTAGAAGCTCTCGTAAATAAGTTCTACTTCAACAGGTTTACTAGCATCCTTACCCTTAGCGAAGGTCAGCGGTGTCTCTTTTAGAAATTGAATTGCCTTAAGATTGTATTTGAAGTTTTGTTTGTGTTTAAGAAGCTTAATACTATCGATAATGATATGACCCTCACTATCAAGATTAAAACTAAAACTACAATATTGATCTACCTTATACTTCTTACCTTCGGGAGTTAAGATCTCAGGATATTCATAAATAAACTCAAACCATTGCTTATCGAGTTTCTCTTTTATAATAGATTTAAGCTTTGCATTGTGGATCTTTACCTTGCCACTAGGATAAATAGCCTGAACACTATTGAAACAAAGCAATAGAATCATTAGGAGGTTAATATATAGTTTTAAAATTCTCATTGATTTCATTATATAGTACGTCCATCCCGTATTAACACCTTTCCTAAAAAACCTGGTATGTATAATAGGAACGTATCAGGTTTAGGGAAATAAACAAATGATGTACCGAACAAGAACACTTAATTTAGTAGATATAATGCAGCTCAAAAAAGACCTACTTTGGGGCAGGTATTATTATGGTCTTTTTGAGGATGGTAAATTGGTGGATACTTTACTATTCTCTAATTACTTCGATAATAGATATCTAATTGAGATTCATTACATAGAAAGTAAAGCCAAAGAATTTTTAAACAAGTTTACTCATGATTATGCTCATAAGCGTAAAGTACGATATTTTGTCAGAGAGTTAAACGAAGCCTCACAAGTAGCAGATATAGAGTTTATGAATAGTTGCGGGTTTAAGCGTTTTAACCGTAATTATTGTTTTCAGTACGATTCAAGCAAACACAATCCTAATGACCATCTTATGCTTAAAGCATTTTGCCGCGAGATAGAGAAACATGATATCCCGAAACTTATAGAGATAGATGCAAGCTCACAAATTATAGACTACAGAGATGAGCTTCATAAATCTAGTAAATTTTTCAAGAATAATCTTGAGAAGATCTTTGTGTTCACGAGTTCTAGTGACATGGAAAGTATCTATGGCTTTGCCTATAAACGTGATCTAGAACATAGTGGAACATTCGAGTTTGTGATTCATCCAAGGCACGCTGATATAATCGAAGATTGTATTAGAGCCTTTGCGGATAGCTATATTCATGTGGAGAAAAGTTCTGATAGTTTCAGATTCATTATTAACGAAAACCATAAGCACCAAATCGACGAGCTTCGTAAGCACGACGATCTCGTCTGGTCATCTCAGTTACTCATTCTTGAAGGCACCCCTCGAGAAAAAGTCGCTCAACCCACAGCTGGACTAGCGTTCAATCAAGCGACTTCTAACGCTAGTCCTTATCCGCAAAGCTCAGCTAGGTCAACCCAAAGCGATACTTAGTTTAGTTTCAGCATGTCCTACTTCTATATTGGTTTTAAGAGTAAACCCATGCTTAATAGATAAAGCCTGTAAATGTGCCATATTATATTCTGCTTCCAGCGGAATACCTAAACATAGTTCTTTAATTCCATTAAGAACCCCTGACATATCTAATTGATGAAACATTCTATCTAGCTTATAAGCCTGTTCCTTACAGTCTTCCAGAAACAGTATTGAACCTTTGAAATCAGGCAAGAACTTAGTGCCTACCAAACTACTAATGATAGTTAGATTACCACCAAGTATTTTACTTTCAGTTGGATTAATCTTGAAATCATAATCACGGTAAGCTTCATAATCAATACCAGAAAGCATATTAATGAAACTAGCACTAGATCTACTATTGAGCTTAGCTAGCTCCAGTAGCATGGGGGTGTGAAATAATTCAAGCTTAGTTTTATATGCTTGCGTATAGATTGCGCAGAAGAGTGCAGTTAGGTCACTGTAACCTAATATAGGCTTAGGTTGTTTAGCCATATAGTTATAATCAAACTGATCAAGCAACTGAATACAACCATAGCCACCACGCATCGCTAGTAAAGCATGCACACTCGAATCAGACCAAAGCTTCATCATTGACCCGATACGCCGCTCAGCATTCCCTGGTAGCCAAGTCCCAGCTCCTGGAAACAATTCTTCCTTATCATATAAATTATCCGCCCGCTTAACCTTGAGCCCTAGCTCTTCAAGAAACTTAATCCCCTGATGTAAGTTCTCTTCTTCACCTTCCTTCAACGAAGCCGCCGGCGCTATTATTCCAATGCAAGAGATTTGGGACATTAGTTATATTGTAACAGTAGCTAATTAATCGGTCTCTAAACGTTGAAAAGCAATCCTATTGTCATCCTGAGGAGCGAACGAAGTGAGCGACGTCAGGATCCACTACTACGAACAGTCTATTAATAAAAGTGGATCCTGACGGTCGGGCTACGCCCTCCCTCAGGATGACGAGAATACTACTCCCTATCAGCACTAAGTTTTCTAAAACTATTTATAAGACTTTGTTCGGTGTTAGCTTGACTAACCGTATTCAATTCTTTATCCGCAATCGCCTTCAAACGTTGTTTGCTTATTAATGACAATGCATTATAAAACTTTTTGAAGTGTAATATTAATTCTTGTTTTTCGTTTTCAGGCATAATATTTTTTTAGCCAACACCTAAATATTTGTTAGCTGTTGCTCCATTAGCAGCTAAAACCATTTGATCTCTCGACAAATCAGACGAACTATTTGTACCTTCTTTGATATTCAATTTTCGTCCAAATCCATTTGCTAGTTGAAGTTTTGCTATTTCTTTAAAAGCTTCTGTACATCCATCAAGAACCTTCTGAATAGCTGGACTATGTTCAGTCTTAACGATTGCAGCAGGAGAACGAGGATTCACATTGTTTACTGTCATTCCTACATTAGCTTCTTTCATTCTTGCTATAGGTTCATTAGCCATACGAATATACAAAGTACCGAAACCCCTTAATTTACAATGATTTCCTTAACCTGGTCTTAACCTACGCCTCTATCTTCCCTGAAGTTCTCAGCACGTCTAATATTCGTTGCATATCATCTGGTATAGGGGCTTCGAAGCTCAAATCCAGTCCGCTAATGGGGTGTTTGAAGCTTAGCTTATAAGCA
This sequence comes from uncultured Gammaproteobacteria bacterium, assembly GCA_964512985.1. Taxonomy (GTDB): domain Bacteria; phylum Cyanobacteriota; class Vampirovibrionia; order LMEP-6097; family LMEP-6097; genus CAYPGT01. Next base: position 45,613 of record CAZELI010000005.1, read on the forward strand.
TGTAACATAGGACGACTAATATTAAATGGGCTGTTTTTATTGGCAAGGTAAGTGACATCTCCCATAATCGGATGCTTAAACCAGGACATATGCACGCGGATCTGATGAGTTCTGCCGGTATCAAGCTGACACTCTACTAAAGTAAAATTCTTATGCGTAAACTGAAATCTTTCAAGCACAGTGAAATGTGTTCTAGCTTCTCTAGTACCATTAGCACCAAGGGCTAGAACTGCCATCTTATGACGCTCAGTAGGATTACGTCCTATAGGTTTATCGATGGTGCCTCTATCTTCCTTGATATTCTCATGCACCAGAGCCTTATATAAACGCTTACAAGTACGATCTTGGATTTGCTCAGAGAGACTTGCATGCGCAGCATTGCTCTTAGCTACTACTATTAAGCCAGAGGTATCCTTGTCTAATCTATGAACTATACCAGGACGCAATACACCATTAATATCAGAAAGCTTAGAATTATTAGCCTGCACATGAAACATCACGGCGTTAACCAGAGTCCCAGAATAGGCTCCAGGAGCTGGATGCGTCACCATGTTAATTGGTTTATTAATAACCATCAGCTCATCATCTTCGTATACCACATCTAAGGGAATATTCTCTGCCACTATATTTAGAGGTACAGCTTCTGGTACTTCTATATTTATCTCGTCATCAGCACGTAATTTATAACTAGCCTTCGCTAATTTACCATTCACTGAGACATTCTCAGAGTCAATCAGTTTCTTAATATAACTACGTGACAATCCTAGATCACTAAGTGTACTTAAATAAGCGTCTAAGCGAGTGTCAATATATTCTTCATCATCAATTATAAATTTCATAAATAGTGGATCCTTATCCTCACGCTACGCTCAGGACAGGCTTGTCGCCTGCGGCTCCTCCTCAGGATGACGAGCTTTAACATTCTTTAAAACTAATAACAACACTCCCACATTCAATGCTACATCTGCTAAATTAAACACCGCAAAATTAACAAACAATGGATTAATAAAATCGATAACATGACCATAAATAAAACGATCTAATAGATTACCAATGCCACCAGCGATAATACAAAGCAATCCTAGACTAGAGTTTTTAATAGACCAAACAATTAAAACAATAATTATTAGGCTATTAAGAACAACTAAGATTTCTGGTCTATCATTCATCATGCTAAAAGCGATACCAGTATTTTCGGTGTAATGCAATTCTAGAACATTAGGGATAAGCGTCAGGGCTGCTTGTCCTTTCAAATGTGTCAAAGCCCAAAACTTAGAGACCTGATCAATCACTATAATGAAGAGGATAGTAAGAATTTTGATTATCACTTAGTTTCGTTTTTAGAAGCTTTCTTGCTATCTGTTTTCTCAGACTTCTTATCATCTTTCTTAGCTTTCGCTTCCATGGTCTTAGCTTTACGTCTCATCTCGTCTAGATTCTGCATTGCTGCTATCTGTCCCTTACCTTGAAGTTTAGCAGAAGCAAATGCAGATGATGCTTGGAGCAATATATTAGTAGCAATCATATCCATCTTAGCCTCAGCACGACTCTTCAAGCCCCAAACAAGTAATGGAACAAATATCGCCGCAGCGATTAAGTATCTTTGTACTATTGGGTTAGTGAATGCAAGTGGCCTTGCCATAAGAATCAATACTGTAAGAACAATTAAACCAAGTATCGCAATAAAGAAAGGGATCATTTTAATCAACGTTATCTTCTGTAAGTTCTGAGCCTTAGTGGTAGTCATCTCCGTAAGCTGCAAAGCTACTTGAGAATGCACTTTATCCTTCTCCATTCTCTTAACTATCTCAAAAATATGTTTCTCACTAGGATCTATCTTAGTTTTACTAACTAACCTACGCACTTGAGACCAAGTAGAGAAAGAACTTGCATCACGAGCCACTTGCCTTACAGCTCCGTTCATATAATTATCAAAGACCTTAATACCCTTCTCTTCATTAGCCTTAGAAATACTAAGGTCAGGCTGTCTCATGATTGTTTTGGATTTATTGGTAACTTGCATAGCGATGCTAATTCTAGCATGGTTATTATCTAGCAAGTATTCAATGCTCTGTTAAGAGTCTACTTTTCGTCATCCTGAACATCGGCGTCAACTTAGGAGAACCGATACCCGTTATCCGTCATCCTGAGACCGCGAAGCGGTCGTAAGGATCCACTCTTACTAATAGATTATTCGTAGTAGTGGATCCTTACGTCGTCGCCTTCGGCTCCTCCTCAGGATGACGAAATTAAGGTTGAACCCTCATCATTATGCGTATACAATTAAATCATGGTCTCTGACGATGTCGTAACAAAAGTCACTAAGGGTAGATATAAAAGTTCTTATGAAAACTACCTGGGGGTGACGTTCAATAAATATGAGAAAGGTTATTGTGAGATAGAACTTAAAATCAAACCAGAATATTTAAATATCGGTGGTTCAGTTCACGGTGGCATAATTAATGGGCTTTGTGATATTGCGCTATCAGGAGCTGTCACTTGTGATTTTATAGATAAGGCTGAGTCGGTAGTAACTATGCAAATGAATGTAAACTTCCTGAAAGCTGGGAAGCCAGACGATACGCTAATCGCTTGGGGAGAGGTCATCAAGAAAGGCCGGACTATATGCTATGTCGAAGGTGGTATTAAGAATAAAGAAGGACAACTCATTGCTAAAGCTTCTGGTGATTGGTTCATAAAGTCTCCGTCATCCTGAGGAGCCACTATGAAAAGAACCATCACACATCTAACCTTAATTGCTATCTGTATCGTTTTCCTAGTACCTATAGCAGGGATGCTCTCTACCAGCCTAAAAGGCTCGGAGCAAATTTACAGCCCAGATTTCCAGTGGCTTCCTAATCCTATAGTCTGGACTAACTATATAGAAGCTGTGACCAAGATTAATTTCTTACATTGTTTTCTTAATACTATTTATATTGCTGTTTTTAATATCTTTGGGGTGATTATTGCTTCATCGTTAGCAGCTTATGCATTTAGCGCTCTTAATTGGAAATGGCGAGAGCCACTATTTATGCTGACTCTAGCGACTATTATGCTCCCTGACATGGTCTTAATGGTGCCGCAATTTATATTATTTAAAAGTTTAGGCTGGTATGGAACCATGCTACCTCTCATAGTCCCTTACTTTTGTGGATTGCCTTTCTATATATTTCTGCTAAGACAATTCTTCCTTGGCATTCCTAAGGACCTTGCTGACTCTGCTCGCATTGATGGAGCTTCTGAGTTTATCATCTGGAAAGACATCTACATGCCGCTTGCTAAGCCAGCTTTAATGGTAGTAGGCTTGTTTCAATTCCTTATTAGCTGGAATGATTTGCTTAAGCCTAGTATCTTTCTTATCGACGAATCCCAATACACCCTATCTCTTGCTCTCCAACAATTCCAATCGAAACTCGGCGGCGCAGAATGGGGACCACTTATGGCATCCGTTGTCATCATGGTAGTACCAGTAGTAATACTATTCTTAATTACTCAAAAGTACTTTGTGAAAGGGATTGCGATGTCTGGGCTGAAGGAAGGGTAGTTTAAAATTTGAGACAAAGCAAGATCTACGACTTTAATTAGGACCTCATTTTCTCAATTACATAAGTTGTAAGGTCTCCAACAGTCTGAATAGCAGGTAGATCGTCATCTTCAATATCTACATTAAGGTCCCTACTTATATCTAGCTGTACAGCAGACATATCCATAGAGTCGAGCCCTAAATCTTCGCGTAGTCTATGATCTAGCCTTATCTCATCTCTTTTCAAAGATAATATAGATACTATTCTATTAGGATCTGCTGCAGAAATTTTATGTTTTTTATTTAGTGTAACAGCCTGGTTATGCAGTGGAACTAGAATACTTAATACCATACCCACAAATAATTTTTCAGATGTAGTTATTCCTGTTCCAGAACTAGAAGCTACTCCAGATGCATTTTCATAAGGTGACCTATTATTTATCAACATTCCTAAAAATGTTAGCAAAATCATAATAATAAAATCTAATTCTCATATAAATATCTAAAAAGTAAAAGCCACACTTTCGTGTGGCTTTTGTGTTCGATTCGGGGGGACTTCCTTGAATGATGCCTATATAAAGTAAGTACATATAGATCTTTGATAGGTTTTTATAGAAAGTTTTCTTAAAGTTTTTTAATTTCTAAGATTAGGTAGTTTCAGGCAATAAATAATGGGACTTCTAAAGATTGAAGATTCTACATCTTAACTTTCAACTTATCGTATTTAACAGGCTCACCATAGATCGCATTGAAGCCTATAGCAAGCTGATTTAGAATAGTGTCGTAGCTTAGTCTCAGCTTCATGTCATGAGATCCAAACTCAGTGCGCACTTCATTACGCGCGAATTGTTCTCTGCTTAAGTTATAAGTAAACAAGGTACCTAAACTAAGCCACTTATTAACGCGATAGTCTCCATCAAAGACAACAGACTGACTACCATCAATAAACTGATCAAACAAGAACGGTGACTCGCCAGTAACAGAAGCAAATAAATAAGCAACTTCAAAACTTAAATTATCAATTCTGGCTTCTATCGAAGGACCAAACCTCGCAATAGTCATAAAATCACCAGTGCCATAGTAACGTGCCGCTGCTTGAGCTTTAGCACGCAAAGAAAAATTATATAGTTCATTACCACGACGAATCATTGGCTGCGTATAGAACGAGGTCTCTATATCAGATCTAAAACCACTATGCTCGATAGCCAAATTATCTCCTGGCCTTTCTGCTGCTAATTGCTCTCTACGCTGATCACTAAACAATTCATTATTGTCCTTAGCCCAGCCAGCAGCAGCTCTAATACGCATACCACGCTCATCCATAAATGGTAACTTAGCCTTCCAATCACTAGATAACTCATACAACTGTCCAACTAAGCTGGTTCCAAAAACACTGTCTCTCTTAAACTGATTTACAAGCACATTAAGTTGCAAATATTTATCGAATATTTCCTGATGAACACTAAATATCGGACGCTGGTAAAGCGTTCCATAACCAGCCATGATTGCAGTAGTATCACCAGGTGTATTGAAAGTACCGATTAAACCTACACCAACCTTCGGACCATTACCCAACTGCACTACAGGCACCAGCGAAAATACACCCTTCTCTACATCAAAGAAGTATCTTGGACCTAAAGCAAATCCACCAATACGCTCTCTAGTACCTATTACTGGACCCTTGAACTTAGTATCAGCAGCTTCACCCACAGTAGTATTTATATCAAACGGCGCAGGCAAGCTAAACTTATCGTTCATCCAAACACGCGCGCCTTTAATTCTTAGGTTATTAGTTTTACGAGTGTTGTCGTAATAAATCTCCTTGGCTGAATAGTGCAGAGTCTGTTTATCAGAGATCTCATCCCAGTCATACTTACGATTAGCGTTGAATCTCGCTTGCTCAGAACTATAGCGAGTATAAATATTATTACCGTGAGAATATACCGTGATCGGTTGATCAAAAGCAGCCACACCATTCTCAAAGTTAATAATATTAACGGCTTCTTTCTTCTTAGTCGGTGGCACATAAGTCGATACAGCTTTACGCGCCTTAAGCTTCAGTCCATTAACATAGAGACGCGGCTCATCTAACTGATATTCATTATTAGTAGTATTAAACGATATATAAGTACCATAAATAACATTCGCTCCTAATGGAACTTTAGAATTACTCGTAACATTAGCCAGCGACAGGGTTTCAGGAGCTTGAATAATCTTAATATTACCAAAGGCCTCTAGTAGTTCAGACTCCGAATCATAACTTATATAATCAGCAAATAACTTAGCGTTTTTACCAGGTAAATAAGTTTCTGCATTACCCTTAGCATCATAGTGATTTTGCGCTTGATTATAAAACACTTCATCAGCCACTATATCCACAAAAACCTCTTGGGGTAAGGTTTTGGAGGTCTTCTCTTCTATAATCTTCTTCTCGATTGGAGCATAAAGCAATTCATTCTCAGGTTCTTCTTCTATGACCTTCTCCCCATCTTCAGTTGGTTCCCCTTGAGTTGTCCCAGGCGTAGTAGGCGGCACTTTTTCATTTAGACCTTTCTTGTTTAATTTATCTACTACGGGTGTTGGTAATAAATCATCTACTACATCTGTGCCTTGTTTTTTCTGTTGAGTTATTTCTTCTGCTGTAGGTAAATTCTCCGCAGCATGAACAGGATAATAGAAACTTATCCATATTATTAAACATAAAATTATTCGCACGGTTAAGGGCACCTTTAAGATTATATAACCATTTAGCCACATTGCCATATTGTCATCCTGAGCATAGGCGTCAACTTAAGGACGATGCCGTCATCCTGAGGGAGGGCGAAGCCCGACCGTCAGGATCCACTACTAAGAGAATGTGAGTGGATCCTGACGTCGTCGCCTTTGGCTCCTCCTCAGGATGACGAATGCACAGATAATTGCTGTTATAATAAATAAAAGTGTTCGTTAAATCCCTTAAACTAATTGGCTTTCGAAACTATATAGAAGCAGATATAGAATTCTCTGCTGCTAAGACTATCATCATTGGTAAAAACGCACAGGGCAAGAGCAATCTATTAGAAGTAATCCAAATCCTCAGTCATCTTAAATCACGCCGCGCTGCTAAAGATGCCGAGCTCATTAATTTTAATCTGGATCAAAGTATAGTGCATGCGACTGTATCTCTCAAAACTCAGGACTCAACGCCAAGTGAAAATCTAGAAATCGCTTTGCTTATTAGGAAGAGTGGTAGACGTACAGTGAAAATTAATGATGTCTCCAAGAAACCCAAAGAATTATTACATCATATATATTCAGTAGCTTTCATGGTAAATGATATAGAGATTATCACTGGCAGTCCTTCACGCAGACGCGAATGGCTGGATTCTGTGATATCTCAGCTCAACCTCAATTATGATAACGACTTAAGTAAATTCGAGAAAATTTTATCGCAGCGTAATTCCTTCCTCAAGGATCTCACCGACAAAGGAATATACCACTACAGCAGCTTCAATGCAGCTCAGAGAGAGCAGCTTGCCATCTGGGACAGCATGTATATAGATGCTGCTAATCCACTAAGCCGCTGCCGTGCAGAGTTCATTCAAGAGTTGCAACCTTACGCTGCTCGCTACTATCAAGAGATCTCTGGATCTAACATGAATTTGCAAGTAATTTATCAAGGGCAAGAAATTAGCCAAGCAGAATTAGACGAAAACCGCGCTAAGGATTTAGGCAGAAGCTATTCCAACCTAGGTCCGCATCGAGATGATATCAAGTTCACACTCAACGACAATGATGCCAGTAGCTATGCTTCTCAAGGAGAACGTAGGACTATAACCCTAGCTCTGAAGCTTGCAGAATTAGAACTACACAGATCTAAGCATGGCGAGTATCCAATATTATTACTAGATGATGTATTAGCCGAGTTAGATGAAAGTAGACAGGATTATCTCCTAGAAAGCATTAGCCCAGAGACCCAGGTAATCATCACTACTACTCATATAGGTAAGCATTTAGAGAAATGGTCGGACAATGCACAGATACTAGAAATAGAAGAGGGTACAATTTCTACTAATAACCCAACCAGCAATTTGTGGACAAAGCAATATGGCTAAAAAAATAAAATTAGATGACCCTATTCAAGTGAAGGGCATTCTTGAACAGGTATTCAAGAACCTGAATCTAGATGAGAAAATGCAAGATTATAAAATCATCTTGCTCTGGAATGAATTCTTGGCTAGTGCAGCAAATCCAGAGCTAGCAGCTAAATTACAAAAATTCACCTCTGCTCATAGAGTAACTCCAGAGCGCGCCTTAGTTATTGGAGTCAAATCTGCAGTTATTGCAAACGAGTTACAGTTCATTAAACCCATGCTAGAAGAGAGATTTATAAGCTTAGTTAAAGAACAAGGCTATGAGGCTATTAACAAATTAATTTTTGAGATGAGGGGCTAAACATGGCTATTTAACGCCATAATTACAATATTATATCCACTATTCTGTACGATATAGGCCTAAATCCTGTTATATTAAGCATCTTTAATTTGACTTTTATTTCCAGGATACTGTACGATCTTGATAAATTAGTTAAGTGCTTAACTAATTAGTTTAAAAGGAGATATTTATGGACATTGCTCTTACCCCACCAGTTAGTTTATTTGACAAAGTAGTACATCGAGCTAAAAATTCAATAGGAACCAATACAAGTGCCGTAGCAAGTAAGCTTAGTCCAGCTAAGACTGAAGGATTGCATGATGCAGTATCATTCTCAAAACTAGAATCAACGGTAATAGATTTTCAAAAATCTATACTAAATTACTTGAGAAGAAATAGCATCAAGCTAACACCCGAGAATGAATCTTCTGTTAAAGAACAAATTCCAACTATCATCAAGTTATTGCTGGATATGGATAAAGATCCAACGATGACAAAACAAGTAGAAATCTTTGGACAAAACATCAAGGACCTTGCGCTTAAAGGCAAGATGTCTCCAGATGGTATTTTGGCAGTAATTAGGGATATTAAATGCCCAGAGATATTACTACTCCCTATTATCGGTGAAATAATTTTAGGTGCCGCCCTAGGAGCTGCTGGAACTGTTATTAAGCATATTGTATTTCCACCGCCACCTCCACCACCTCCTCCATCACCAAGTAGATAATCATCAACAGTAAACTGGAGCTAATAGCTCCAGTTTTTCTTAGGAGAATATTTTATGGCGAATAATTTGCATGTGCTTAACGATTGGATGATAGTGCTAGACAAGGCTCTGCCAGAGAGGCTTTGTGATGATTTAATTGCTAAGAATAAAGCACATCTTAAAGCTTCAGGAATTTTAGGCAATCAAATTCATAATTATAGAACCAGCTGGGATATTTTCTTAGATGGTAGAACTGCATTAACTCAAACCATAGAAGAGCTAATAGCAAAGTTCACATCCTTACCTCTGGAGAACCAAGAAGGTCTATCTATTATCAAGTACACTGTGGGTCAAGAATATAAAGAGCATTATGATTTCTTGCATCAGGTTCCTGGAGAGATAGAGCGAGGCGGCGATAGATTATATACCGCCATCTTCTATCTTAATGATGATTTCTTAGGAGGACAAACTTATTTCCCCAAGATAGACCTAGCTATCATCCCTAAGAAAGCAAGAATGCTAATCTGGAAGAATTATATTAACGGTATACCTAACTATGATTCCTTACATGCTGGGCTGCCCGTAGAATCTGGAGAGAAGTGGATAGCAACAAAGTGGGTTAGAGAACGAGAGTTTAAGTAATTATTTTAAACAAGTAACAGGAGCGTGCGAAGTCAGAATGTTACCTCTTAATTCTTGTACCAGAACCTTGATCAGTAAAGACTTCCAGTAATAAACTATGCTCCACAAGTCCATTAAGAATAATCGCTTCTTCTACACCATTCTTCACGGCCTTAATACAGCACTCAAGCTTAGGGATCATGCCACCATCTACTTTCTTCTCAGTGATTAGCTCACTGGCTTTCGTTAAGCTTAGCTCACTAATTAAAGATGATTTATCGTTTTTATCTCTAAGTACTCCAGGAGTGTCGGTCATCAGTAGCATCTTCTCTGCGCCCATACCGACAGCAAGCTCTGCTGTCATAGTGTCAGCATTAATGTTATAAGCATTACCTTGCTCATCTGGTGCAATAGAGCTGATTACAGGAATTAAACCTAGGTCTAGGATTTGATAAACAAGCTTGAGGTTAGCAGATTTAATATCACCCACCATATTATCGTCACTGGCACCAGCATGACGCTGTGCCACTACAATACGTCCATCACGTCCACTAATACCAATGGCCCTAGCACCAGCACAGTTAATCATAGTCACCAAGCGACGTTGCACCTTACCATGAAGTACCATCTCTACTACTTCCATAGTCTCTGGATCAGTAGTGCGCAAACCATTCTCGAATTTAATTTCTTTACCAAGCTTAGTTAGTAATTCATTGATCTCAGGTCCACCACCATGCACTAATATAACTTTGATACCAACGCTGTTAAGCAGCACCAGATCCTTAATAGTACTCTCTGATATAGCCTTATTAGTTAAAGCAGCTCCACCATACTTCACCACAAAAACCTTACCAGTATATTTCTGAATATAGGGTAGGGCTTCTGATAAATGCTGAAGACGGTCGTAGTTCATTTATCGAATTTTATCATAGAAAGTTCAGCCTCAATTAAGCTGCTTCGATTTAGAAGCTATTGCTTGATTAAGGGCATCTCTAAACTGATTATAAGGTTCTTTACTATAGTCAAACTGATTTTCGTCATGAACAACATCAAGACTATCTTCTTTCCCAGAGTCTATAATAAGTCTCCGGCTAAAAAAATCACAATCTATTGTTCTTCGCTTCCCACCCAATTCTATCTGTGATGGGAAAGAAAAGATCTTAGCTGTTGCTGGTTCATTATCCGGGTAACGCATTGACAAAGTTCCGCTATATTCATCCTTTGGATGGTCTATGAGAAAGCATTGAATGCCCACATTATTAATTTTTACCCCCTTGCCAGCCAGTTTAATTTGAAACTGAGAAGGATCTTTTAATATGGAGGCCATCCTCTCAATTTCAGCAATTAAAAAAGATTCTACATCTCTAGGAGGAATCTTCATTAATGGATTTTCTGATTCTACACTTGGACGAGCTAAATCTTCAGGACTAGGAGTAAGTTCTGTTCCCGGATCTACTACTTGAGTTTTTGGGGCATTACGCCTTTCAGTCGCACGTTGAATTAATGCTGCTAAATGTGGTAACTCTCTAAATTCCAGATCAATCATAACTAAATAATTCAGGAGATTCCTGAAACAGCTTAGATAGTAACAAGATGCTTTTAGGTTTGTCAACTTAATTGATTGAATTTAATCTTTCACTATAAATTCTCTAGCGCTACTTTAGCAGCGTTTTGTCCGGCGTCCTTCTTAGAATTGCCGCGGGCGCTGCCAAGTAATTTATCAGCGATATAAACACCGACTTCAAACTGTTTATCATGGTCCAAACCAAAGGTAGCAATGGTTCGATAATTAGGAGGTTCTTTGTATTCTTTCTGGATAGCTTCTTGAAGTAAGGATTTGTAATCTTTCTCCATTGAATCTTTGATAGCTTCGTTGATGTACTTCTGCCAATGCAACATCACTAATTCTTCAGCAGCTTGAAAACCTTGATCAATGTAAACCGCTCCAATAATAGCTTCTAGGCAGTCACCAAGAAGTGACATGGGTAGAGGTTTTTTACTCAACATAGAACTACCTACTTTAATATCAGCAGCTAGACCAAGTTCATCTGCAATTTGTCCAAGAAGATTATCAGAAATCAATCTAGCTCTATATTTGGTTAAGAGACCTTCATCAGAATTCGGGAAACGATTGAAAAGATACTTACTAAAAATTAGTTTCAATACAGCATCACCATAGAACTCTAGTCGTTGATTATTACTCAGAGTAGGATCATCCTTAGTACAAGAGCTATGAGTTAAAGCTAATTTAAGAAGATTCGGATCGGAAATATTTACTGAAAGCTTACTCTGCATAAGGGTTCTAGGCTAAACGAATCTTCATTATAACTTGACCATAAGACACCGCTTCAGCGTTCTGCACACAGATCTCTACTATTTCACCGCTCACATCAGCAGGTAATTCATTCATGAGTTTCATTGCTTCAACTATACCTACAGTCTCACCTTTATTAATTTTGTCACCAGCTTTAACGAAGGGATCAGAGTCAGGAGATGAAGATGCATAGAAAGTACCTACCATCGGTGATTTAAGCTCATAAAGATTAGAACCTGCGTCTTTAGCTACAGGAGCGTTGCTAGGTGTAGCAGAAGAATTAACAGTGTTTGCTATTGGAGCAGCATAAGTAACCCCTTCTGGTTCTTTACGTACTTTGATCTTAAGACCATCTAATTCTACTTCTATCTCTGTAAGTCCTTGCTCTTTAAGAATTTCGGCAAGCGTGTTGATTTTTTCTACAGGGATGTCTGATTTTTCTTTCATAATAAAACTTGTCCTAATTTATGATTTCACGCGATCTTGATACTCTCTAGTTTTAGGGTTCACTCTAATAGTTTCACCTACATCTACAAAGAAAGGGATTTGAATAACAGCACCAGTCTCTAGTGTAGCTGGTTTACCACCGCCACCAGAAGATGTATTACCTTTCTCATTAGGCGCAGTATCGATTATCTTAAGTTCAATAGAATTAGGCAAGTCTACGCTAATAATTTTGCCTTCACAAACTATTATTGAACAAATAATTTCTTCTTTTAAGAAGTCAATCACATCTTGGCCCACTTCAGCCTTAGTAAGCTCCATTTGCTCGTAGCTCTTCATATCCATAAATGCATAGTTATCACCACTTTGGTAGAGGTATTGCATTTCTTTTCTCTCCACAAACACAGGCTCAAACTGCTCATTCATACGGAAGCATTCTTCGCGCAAAGAACCAGTCTCAACATTTCTTAGTTTCGATCTAACAAACGCCGCACCTTTACCAGGCTTAACATGCAAGAACTCAGCAACTTGCCAAATTTGTCCTTTCCATCTGACGGTCAATCCATTCTTAAAATCTGTAGGGGTAAGCATAACGATTATTATTCTACTACATAATATGGATGGGATAAGGGTTAGTCGTCATCCTGAGGAGGAGCCGAAGGCGACGACGTAAGGATCCACTATTACCGTTGTTTAGTGGATCCTTACGGTCGGGCTTCGCCCTCCCTCAGGATGACAAATTTACACAATTTTATAAGTTTTAGACACACAACAAGAAAGGTGTATACACCTTTTCCTTAATCTTCACAAGCTAGGATTTTCTCCATGTTTAATGCTTGGGGGAAGCTATTAGAAGGTTTTTTTAATTGTCTATTAGATGTCATTTCTGTACGGCTTTGTTATGGTTGTAAGAAAGCTTCGGCAAGCCCTGCTAATAAATACTATTGCAATTATTGTTTTACTAATCTTAAAAATAGTTGGCTTAATAAAAATTATAGTCGTAAGTATTTGGATTTTAGTTATGCAGAACTTGCCGAATTCTACGATGACAGTATTCCACTATACCCCAAGATATATTTCGCGACTGAATATGGTCCACTGACCAAATCACTAATGCGACATTTCAAATATCGCAAACCTTATATCTCCGAGTTTTGGTCTAGTTTCCTAGTGGATTACTGGAAGCTGCATGCTAATTGGATTCTAAGCGATCTTAGTAGTAATGAAGTAGAGAAATTTATTCCGCAAGAACGCTCTGATATCTCACTTAGGTTCTGGGTTACTTATGTACCAATGAACGAAGCAAAACTTAAAACCAGAACTTATAATCAAGCAGAATTAATCGCCAGAGACTTCACGAAGATATTAAATAACTCACTAGAAAAATCCCCAGTAAAATACCTCTACCAAAGTTCAGAAGGTTTAGCTTATACGAGAGTAGCAGAGTATAAATTATTACCTAATTTAATTAGAAGAATTAAAAACACCGAGAGCCTCTATGATAAATCTAAACAAGAAAGATTAGAGATACTTCGTGGAGCCTTCTCTAGCACTAGCTTAGAAGCTAATCTTACTTACGACCCAACTCAGCAAAACATTCTCCTTATTATCGATGACATCAGTACTACTGGAGCTACAGCGATGGAAATATATAGAAGCTTAAATTTAGAACAGAATACTTGCTGGAATGAAGTTGTATTTTTGACATTAACGGGGAGGAATTTTAAGTGAACTTCAAGTCAACCTGTAACCACAATCCGTCATCCTGAGGAGGAGCCGAAGGCGACGACGTCAGGATCCACTATTAACTATGAAACAACCAATCGTATACATTATGACAAACCAATATAACGGAACATTATATATAGGTGTTACTTCAAATCTAATCAAAAGAACTTATGAACATAAGAATAAATTAGTACCTGGATTCACTTCTAAGTACGATTGTGACTTGCTTGTTTATTACGAAGTTTATGAAACAATGAATGCTGCAATAAAACGAAGTGGATCCTTACGTCGTCGCCTTCGGCTCCTCCTCAGGATGACGGCGAACGGGTATCGGTTCGCTTAAATTGAATATACTTGATGCCTTTCTCATTTCAAAAAGGTCGGTCACTGACCGACCAATTCAAATCTTACTTCTTCCCTTTATTCACAAACGGTATCGCCGCAAGGCTCCCAAATAAACTCATAAAACAACAAAGCATAATAGTAGTAATAGCAATGATCATGTAGAAACCAGGACCTAATTGTTCTAAGGCTCGAAACTCCATATCAGAGTGCATTTTCATGGCTTCGTTAATAGTGTCTATTACAAACTTCTGCATATCAAGATCTTGAAGTTTAACAGAAATAATGAGGGTTAGAATAGCACCGACCATAGAACCACTCCCTAAGCCTAATACAGCCGAATCCCAGGCGGTTAATTCTTTAAACTCATCTTTTAATTCACGCTTAAATAATAAAGCAGCAATCACACCACCTAAGAAATAAGTGAATAAGGGGGCTCCGTTAATAGGCAAGATAAAGACGGTATTGAGAAGTATAACGATTAAAGCAGAAACTAATATGGGTTTAAAGTAAGGATCTATTTTCATATAATATATTATTTCTAAACCTCACTTGTCATGGTTCCGCGCCTTCGGCGCGGCTTGTCCTGCGGACAGCAAAAAAAAAATAATTAAGCCGCGCGCAGCGCAACCGCCGCGCAGCGGCGGAACCCGCCTCCCATCCCGAATAGGGATTCTTAAATAAAATATAAGTGGAATAGTTACTTTTTTGATTAATCATCTTTGTTCTTTTGATTCTCTTTTTTCTTATTCTTTTTTTTCTTCTTAGCTTCTTTTTTACTATCTATTTTGGTATCTACTCTAGTAATGATAGGTCTAGGTTGATATGCAGGTTGTGCTATGGGAGTTTTTTTAATAGGAGGAACAATGACTTCACCATTAACAGGTTCTGGACTAATATACTTCTTCAGTATAGGGCTCTCACTTAATTGTTGTTCTTGTAGATTGTATGTCGTTGGACTCTCTACTAAAGCTTCACTCTTATTACCATTACTCTCAAAAGGCTTAACACCCATTACATCGCTGCCTGCGATTAGCGCTGACTCAGAACCCTCCAATGTAGTTGGATCAAGTTTAGTGACTGAGGTTGTCTCACTCCATGTTTTATAGATTCTACGAGCGGTTTGTGGATAGTACCACTTGATAGTCTCATTAGGTTTACCAAGCTTGAAAGGTCCATTACCAGTATCAACCAAGAAAGCACCTGCATCACCTGTTGCTAAAACAAAACCCTGATCATCATAGAATTTGAAATGATCAGCTGCATTGCTCGGACCGACATCGCCCTCATAGAGAATCTTCTGCTGAGCGACTCCAATAATTTGGTACCAAGCATTATTCGTAGCTTCTATTGAAAGTAGTTTAGAACCAACACCATTAGATATAACTTGTTTAGTTGCATTAGGAGCATTATCAAGGAGACTCTGGTTAGCTTCTAGCTCAAGACCATTTACAGCCCCATTAAGAGTAGGTTCTTGCTGTTGGTTGAATTGACTATTAATTTTCTTAATACTAGGTTTGAGTTCATTTAAGTCAATATTATTCTTACCGTAATTAGTAATGGTAAGCCAAGCTAAAACTAGCAAGCAGATAATAAAAATCGTATAGAGATGGTAAATCTTAAAATCAATTAAAGCAAATCCCAGCTTACCCTCATTAGTCTCATAAGAATTAACGATTGACTGAACAACGTAAGAACCCTCTTCCTTCTTATATCTTTCGATAATCTCACTCGGGTTCTCAAAGTTCAATGTTTTTAAAAGCTTACCGATAAAACCTAGTAAATAAGCTTCTTCTGGTAGTTCCTTGCGATTAGCTTCTTCGATATTTTTAAGATGTGTAACTGAAACTCTAGATTCATAAGCTAATTCTTCTTGACTAAGTCCACGCTCTTCGCGACCAGCTTTAATGATCAGCCCTATTTTTTTTAAAGGTTCTTGGTTTGCCATTTTTAAATTAGATGTCCTACTAGAGTATAACTAAAGGTTGTGCTATACACAAATCATCTTGCTGAGGAAGGATACTAGCCAATCCTATCAAGCTTTTGTCAGAATCAAGACATTTAAGATATTTATCAGATATCTTCACATCATTAACTGCAACCTTGCGACCTTGCTGTAATGCGATCACATCTTTACGCTCAAATTCAAACTCTGGTAAATCTAAATAATCCGCAGATTTTAAGACTAAATCTTCAGGGTTAAGCTCAGCATCTTCTAGATCTTCAAATCTAACAGCAGATTTAATATCAAAACCATTAGACTCCGTGCGTCTTAAAGCAATAAGATGTCCACCAAGATCTCTAGCAATAGATCTGATATATGTCCCTTCTGAACAGGCTACCTCAAACTTAGCAAAGGGATAATTAAAATCCAAAAGATGAATTTCACTAATAGTAATAGTCTTAGGCTTAAGTTCACTAAGATCTATAGTCTCACCAGCTCTCATCAACTCGTATAATTTTTTACCTTTGATTTTTTTAGCACTATAGAGAGGAGGTATCTGATCATAAGTACCTTGCAATGCCATCAGCTTAATACGAAATTCTTCCTCGCTAATAGTACCAGCTCTCTGTCTTAACGCTTCACCCGTCAAATCATCAGTGTCAGTAGTATTACGTAAGTCTATCTCCGCTAAATAACGCTTAGACTTACTCAAGAATCTAATTAATCTTGTAGCCGAACCAATCGCTATCGGCAAAACCCCTGTAGCAAAGGGATCCAGAGTCCCGGTATGCCCAATACGCTTCATATTCAAAACTCGGCGCAACTTAGCGACAACATCATGAGAAGTCCAGTCTACCGGTTTATCAATATTTATAAATCCGCTTAGTTCACTCATTTTCATCGCCGTTGTCATGGTGAGAAATATCAGCAGCAACAGTACGATTAATTAAATCAACCATATCTACAGCTTCAGCTAAAGAACTACTCTCAATAAAAATAAGTTTGGGAGCATATCGAAGATTAAGCTTTCTGCCCACTACACCTCTAATGTAGCCAGAATGCTCATTAAGAGCAGCTTTGGTACCAGCATGATCTACATTGTCACCAGTAATTTCATTCATTACTGAATAAAGAACCTTCGCACTACTCAAGGCTGGATTAATATCTACTTCAACAATAGAAATAAATTTATCAAGCCTATCATCCTTGACTCCACCTTGTTGTATAAAGCTAGCTATCTCTCGTTGAAGAGCTTTGGCTACCTTGGTTCTTCGTTCGTAGCTTTTCATCTGAGCTTAGTACCTTTCCTTTAGAGCTTAACTCTCGCCACTTCTCTTACAGTCCAACATTCAACAGTATCGCCTTCTTGGAGGTCGTTATACTTCTCAAAGCTAAGTCCACATTCAAAGCCTTCTCTAACTTCTTTCGCATCATCCTTGAATCTCTTGAGGTAATCTACCTTACCTTCATAGATCTTCGCACCTTCACGCATAACCTTAGCAATCTCATTACGAACCATCTTACCGCGTGTCACATGACAACCAGCAACACTACGTCCATCAATAGAGAAGATCTTACGTATCTCTACTTCACCAAGTTTTTGTTCTTCTAGATCTGGTTCATGCATACCCAGAACCGCTCTCTCTAAGTCTTCTGTAAGTTTATAAATCACTTCATAAGTTTTAATCTTAATACCATGCTTCTCAGCTAATTTAGCAGTAGACGCTGTATCCGCACCTACGTGGAATCCTACGATCACTGCACCGGTACGCTCAGCTAGACTAACGTCATGAGCAGTAATAGAACCAGATTCGATATGAATTGGTTTAACTAATACTTCATCACTTGAAAGTTTATTTAACTCATGAGAGATAGCTTCTGCAGAACCTTGGACATCAGCTTTAATAATGATTCTTAATTCTGTCTTCTGTCCTTCTCTGATGTCAGATGCGAAGCTGGATATACCCTTGAATCTCTTAGTCTCTAATTCTTTATTAGCAAGGGTTTCAGCTTCACCCCTAGCTTCCTTGATAGTGCCATAGGCTTTACAAGTATCTCCCGCTTTAGGTACAGATGATAAACCTAAGACAGTTACAGCTGTAGAAGGAGAGGCTGTTTTAACACTAGCACCAGTTTCATCTATCATCGCTTTAACACGTCCCCAAACAGCACCAGCAGCGACATAATCACCTATCTTCATGGTTCCGTTCTGAATTAATATAGTCGCCATAGGACCCTTACTACGAGACATCTCTGCTTCTATAACAGTACCTACCGCTAAACGATTAGGGTTAGATTGAATCTTATCAGCTAGCTCTGCATCAGCAACCAACATGATCTTCATCAATAAATCATCGATACCAATATTATTCAAAGCACTAATACGCGCACATTCTACCTTGCCGCCATATTCTTCAGTAACAATGTCGTACTCAGACAACTGCCCCAAAACCTTATCAGGATTAGCTCCTGGCTTATCTATCTTATTAATAGCTACTAAGAAAGGAATATTACTATCCTTGATATGCTTAATACATTCTTTAGTCTGCGGCATCACACCGTCGTCAGCTGCAACAATCAAAACTATAATATCGGTAACATTAGCACCACGCTTACGCATTGCCGTGAAAGCCTCATGACCAGGAGTATCCAGGATAGTAATCTTACGCATATTACCATCAAAATCTTCAGCCTCTATTCTATAAGTACTAATATGCTGAGTGATACCACCAGACTCTTGGTCTACTACTTTAGACTTAGTCTTACGAATAGTATCCACTAGCGTAGTCTTACCATGGTCAACGTGACCCATAATAGTTACTACCGGTGGACGCTTCTCTAAGTTACCTTCAGACTCATCTTGCTTTAAAGTTGAAGCCAACTCTACGTGACCTTCATCCAATTCTTCAGTATGAACTATATAGCCAAGTGACTCCATATATTCAATAATGAGATCCTTCTCAAGTAAATCATTTACTGTTTTAAGAATTCTCTTCATAAAGAAATAAGTGATAATTTGTGTTTCTGGAACAGCTATAGTCTGAGACAACTCTCTGACAGTCATTGGCTTAGTAATAGTGATCTCTTTAGGTCCTTGATCTACTTCTACTTCTCTACGCGGTCTAGAAACCTGAGGACGCTCATTGCCTTGTGAACGTTTCTTCTTACGTCCTATACCCTGAGATACTATTGTTGGTCTAGCTACTCTATAAGGTTGTCCTGCATCATGAGCAGGCAATGGTCCGCTCACAGGCTTAAGTGGAATAGACCTAACATTAGTCATGTCCTTCAACGCACCAGTACTACGTCTTACCGTAGGCTTCTTAGTCGCCTCAATCATCTCTTGAATATTTTCCTGGATGCCATCAGAGGCTTCTTCTTGCTCTTCATCTTCTTCAATATCAGGCTTAGATACTTGTACTTCTTGAGGAGCTGTATTTTCTTGTAATTTACCTTCTTCTCTTTCTTTCTCTTCTTCTTGCTCTACTTTAGTAATTCTTCTGACAATCTTTAATCTAGGCTTATCATCCTTCTTATCAGCATCGCTGGCACTAGAACCCTGTGTTGAAGCCGAACCTGAGCTAGGCGTTCTTCTTACTACCTTACTTGCACCACTAGAGCTAGTTTTAGAAGATGAACTAAAATCTCGCAAAACTTCAGCTAGATTTACCTTAGTCATAATGGCTTCTGAAGCACCACTATCTATTGAACTTGAAGCCGTCTTAGCATTTTGTCCATAGTCATTTGCAAATTGTAAAATTCTTCTTGTTAACTCAGCTTGAACTTTCTTTTTATCTTTTTCATCAAGGTCATCAGGAACATTGGCTCTTGCCAAATCATAAATTCTAATTTTTCCACCTACTGTCATATTTTGTTTGTTGAGGATTGATTTGTGCCTGCAAATCAAAATTAACTTTATCCTTGTATTTTTTGTGTTTCCTGATCTTCGCTATACATTCTGCTTGTTTACACAGATATATAGATCTCCCGAATTGCTGCTTACTAGGCTCAACAATAAACTCGCTAGTCTTGTAATCTTGAAGTACTCTAATAAAATTGCTTCTATCTTGTTTAGTACCACAAGCAACACACTTACGAACTATCTCCCTACTAAGCACCTCCTTATGCCGCCGTCTCTGTTTCAGCTACTTGAGTTTCCTCAGGAGTTTCCGATCCAGTAGAATTACGATTGTCATTATTAGCTCCCTTGATGTCAATCTTCCATCCAGTGAGCTTCGCAGCTAATCTTACATTCTGACCACCACGCCCTATCGCTAGAGAGAGTTGATCAGAAGCTACAGCCACTTCTGCACGCTTACCATGCTCATCATTAAAGAGCGCTACAGTAAGAATTTCAGCAGGGCTAAGAGCATTAGAAATATAGTCCACAGGATCTTCTGAATAGCGAACTATATCTATCTTCTCGTTTCTTAGTTCCGCAAGAACATTCTGAATACGAGAACCTCTAGCACCGATACAAGCACCCACAGGATCTATATCATCACTAGTAGAGATGACAGCCACCTTGGTTCTTTGTCCAGCTTCCCTTGCAATAGAACGGATTTCAACAGTACCATCTTCGATCTCTGGTACTTCGATTTCAAAAAGTTCTCTAACGAGATCTTCGTGTGTATGAGAACCAATAATCATTGGTACTCTACGATCTTCTCTATATTCAAGGATATAAACACGGATACGGTTAGCAACTCTATAATTCTCTCTTGGTAATTGGAACTTAAGAGGGATATGAACATCGAAACTACCAAGATCCACTACTACACTAGGTTGTCCACGAATAGTGTATTCAATACGCTTAATTGTTCCAGCCATAGTAGAGTGCTTCTTAGATTCAAACTCTTCTCTAAGATTTAGCTTCTCTGCTTCACGTATTCTCTGAGTGATAATTTGTTTAGCTGTTGATGCAGCAATCCTACCAAATTCAGCAAAATCATCTGGAGTCACATCTAATTCAAGGATCTCACCCTCAACCACGTCACCAATATACTCTTGCGCTTCTACAAGCGAGATCTCTCTTAGTGGATCTGTTAGCTCAGCAACGACAGTCTTAGGTATAAACACCCCTATCTCACCAGCTTCTTCATCAAACTGAACATTAATAGAGTCAGTTGAAAGTAATTTCATCTTCTTACGGTAAGCACCTGCAATAGCGTCACAAATAGCCCTGATAAAAGTATCCTTAGGGATATTCTTAAGCTTTTCCATTTCTTCGGCCGCTTCTACTAATTGAGTTCCTATCTTATACATTTTTATTCTCCGTCAGTCCCTTCTAAGCAAAAAGCAGGCATAGGCCCGCTTATCTAAAAGGACTAAGATTATACGTTAAATATTATACCCTATAGAGAGATGAATTTTCAACAAGGTTTGTATGCGTAGTAAGGAGCTACATCACCGTCATCCTGAGGGAGGGCGAAGCCCGACCGTAAGGATCCACTAAACCTACAGTAGTCAATAGTGGATCCTTACGTCGCCTGCTTCGCAGGCTCCTCAGGATGACGAGACTATAAGCTTATTTAAATTAGTCTCTACGATTTCCCATAATTCTTAATAGGCTAAGAAACAAGTTAATAAAATCAAGATACAGAGCAAGCGCTCCAGAGATAGCCATATTAGGATGGTAATTAGTAGACTGTCCTATTTGTTTGATCTTCTGTACATCATAAGCTGTGAGCCCAACAAATATCAAAACACCAGCATAATTTAGAAGACTAGCAAAGCCTTCATTGTGTAAGAACATATTAACCACTTGAGCAATAATTAAACCAATCAAAGCCATAAAACAAAGTGAACCCATTCCAGTAAGATCCTTCTTAGTCGTAGAACCATAAAGTGCCATCACTCCGAAGGTAGCCGCTGCAACACAGAAGGTAGAGAATATAGAAGCTGTTGTATATACAACAAAGATCGAACTAAGCAAAACACCATTAAGCGCAGAATATATAAAGAAATTCAGGGCAGCCGCTTGGGGAGACATCTTCGTGATATTAGCGCTGATATTGATAACCAAACCAAACAAACCAATACATAGAATTATCATTACCCAAGAGTTACTAAATACCGCTCTGAGTATAATTTCATTACTGGCCACTATATAGCTAAGCACCGCCGTCGCTGCCAAGCCCATAAACATCCAATTAAAAACCCTGGTCACAAAGCCTTGCTCTGCTGCTTGCCAGTTACTTTGTCCAGAACCTGTAAAGCCAGATCCAGCATTAGTAGGGTCGTAGTTTAGGTTGTTCATAACTACTATTATATCATTTACTAGCTAACTAAATAGATGCATGTTATTATCTTTAAATTAATGAGTACCATATTTCAATCTCCATTCTTACTTACCACTGCGGCAAAAGCAGTAAATAGAAAACCATACCTCTTAAAAACAAATCTTCCAGTCAATGAAAGTGAGAAAGAGCGAGTGAACGGAGTTAAGCATACCCCTACTATTGCTGATTTAATAACTCGCTACCAATATTTAGTAAAGAGTGTCCTAAAACAATCTAAAAAAACTCGATCCAAAAATACACTGCAAGATATCGCAAAAATTAATGAGTTACTTATAAAAACATTTAAAAAAACTACAATTTTATTTCAAAGGATTGCTGAAAGATTAGAACAAAAATTAGGACAAGCTCCAATAAATAAAAATAAAAACACTGAGTTAAATAAATTTTTAGCAATTTCATTAACTCTGGCCCAACATTCATTTGCTGGTAAGCCTTTGGACTCTATTATAGCTGAGCAATCTTCGCCTAGTGCATCTAAACACTGCCGTACAGAAGGAATCACTGAAGAAGAATCTCTAAGGATTAGAATGATAGATTTAACAAGAGAATTCTTAATTCAATTTCGGAATTTTTTTATGGCACAACTTGGATTAGACAGACCTATTAAACCAAATCTCATCATAAGATTTGCTAGCTTCTTTGATATTAAGAAACAGTTGGATCCGCAACAACCAAAGATAGGAATGAGTATATTTAGAACCTACGAACGTCGAGATGGCATTTTTACTTTATTTAAAGATACTTTTATTGATAAAATTCTTGAGCAATCATCTCAATTAGTTTCTGTAATTAAAGCTTTAGTTAATAGAACTGGATTAGAGAACGCGCTGGAAAGTCATTGTTTAAGTAAACATGGCAGTGCCAAACAACTTTTTAAAGAAATTGAGTGTCTTTATAAGAGTGAAACTGATAATGGGAAAAAAAATAAATTGCTTAAAATAGCAGAGGGTTTATCAAGACTAACTAGTATGCAATTAAAAGTTATTAATGATACTTTTACAATAGGAGAATTGCATAAATCAGAGATATTTGAGTTACCAAAGTTAATCGAAGAAGCTGAATCACTTGCTTGTTCTTTCATTGATTATTTCAATATACATAAAGTTAATTTATTGAAATTAGAATCGGAGATTCAAGTGGATGAGCAAGCGATATGGTCTGCTTTTGATTTTCAAAATTTTATTAAGAGTTCTAAATGGAAGGGGATATCTTCAGATTCTACTATCAGGGAGATTAATGATTCATTGAAAGATCCATCAACGGTGGGATCATCTTTCTCTATGCATCAAGCTCCCAAAGGTGATCAACGCCAACGGTTATTAGTAAACAACAAAGCTATGAAGACTCTAAGAGATCATACAGAATCGTGAAAAGAGACTAAAACCAATGGATGCTCGCAATATAGCTTGTAATTTACAATATCATTGTTATGAGAGAAGAAGCATAGACAATGGCTTATCTTCTATAGAATTCAATGATGATAATCAAGAGGCCAAATCTATTTTTAATCTCATTAGAACCCAGCTCTTAGGAGTTCTGAGAGATTTTGACGATATAGTAAAGCTTCGAAGACAAACTCTTGATGATTCAGAAAAACAAGAGTGTCTTAGAGTTCTTATGAACCTATCTCATAAATCTTTGATTAAAGCCAGAGAAGCGATACAAAAGTTGAATTATAGTAAATCTGGTTCTCTTTCTGTCTCTGATGATTTTGATCATTTATGTGATTACTTTAATTCTCTTATAAATATTTTTTCAGAAATTGCTCCACATCAAGAAGTCGATCTTGAGACGTTAGATATTCCAGCAGCAGATCTCTTACATTTTGATTCAGTAAGACCTTGTGACTATTCTGAAACACATCGACGTCTAATGATGGCTGCTTTAATTAATTTCATAGATCCATTAGTTTTACAATCCCAAAAGGCTCAAGATCAAAATCTATATTGGAGTCTTTTTGGATATTTGAACCTACATACTATCCGAGTAGATGAAAAAACCTTCAGACTATATTCTTCTCAGCTTGCTGAATTGAGTGTAAGTTTAAGAGCTGAAGTTAATCTAATACATTCTGATATAGCAAAAGTTTTAAATAATCAAACATTAGGTGAAGCAGCTTCTTTAAAGAAATTTATCCAGTCACTCAATATATTACATCTAAGCCCAGCCCAAATATTTGCCGCTATTACAAGTGGATCTGATGCGGAATATAAAAAATCAATAGCAATGTTCATGAACAAAGTTTTTGAAAAAGACTCAAATATAAAATTAAGCGATGTAATTAAATCTCTTCTAACATTACATGCTTTAAGAATGAAACATCAGAGTGAAATTCCTACAAAAGTTTCTATCGAGACTATTAAGACAGGAACTGTAAAAGAAGTTCCTATATATGCGTATGAATTTGAACAAGCACAAGAGACTAATAGCTTAATAGTTAATGATAGAATACCCTCTACTGAAATTCAATCATTGAAAGTTATTCTAGATGAAATCAAAAAATATATAGATCCTAAATTAAATAGAGCATCTTTTACGTCACTGGATACAAAATCTCTGTCAACAAATGCTTCCATAATTTCTACGATTGATGGATTAACGAAAGAATTTACTCAAGATGGTATCGCTAAGAACCTAGGAAAACAAGCATCAGCAATATATAGTCTTTATCATCATAAAGCTTATAAAGTTATTTTTATAAAATCAGAAATTGGGCATGAGCGATTAGAAAAATTAGATCAAGCAAAGAGTAATAAAGAGCTACTCTCTATACTTGATGACATATATTCAGCAGCTTTAAAATATAGTGCAATTAATCTAAAAAATGCCACAGAGTTAATTTATATCCTTGGTAGAAGTTTTGATTGTAATAATAAGGAAAAGATCAATCCTCGAACCTCTCTTATTGATAAACTAGGTAATTGGTTCAGAAGTACCACAATTTAGCTGAAACACCTAATTGGTAACTATTAAAATTAAAAAAACTTTAACCCTATAAATTTAAATATGTTGTTTAATTATATCGGATATATTATGTCTAAATAATATTAGAGTAAAAACTAAATTGATGATCAAATGACTGAATTAATTATTCCACCTCCAAACACTACTAAAATACAAAAAGAATCTATTCTTTATGGAGAACATAACCTAGATGTTCAAGAGCTTATTACCATGCAGAGACCTGGAGCTAATCCAGAGGACGTTAGTAGAGATCAAGAAAAGCAAATTAGACTAGCTATAGAAGCTCGATTGTGCCATCGACTTGGAATAAATGAAGACGTATTAAAAAGGCTTTCTACTGATCAACTAATTAGTATTCTTCAACAGGGAATAGATGAACTTAAAGCCATAAGAAATTTTTCCCATGTGAATGCGCCAATAGTCAGATTAATGCATCAACAACTAATTCCCAATATAAATTCAACGGAAACTCCTGAACCCACTGTAAATGATCAAAAATCAAAATCAACTAGTTTCAAGCGCGCACAAGTTAAACGAGAAACTCAAACAAGCATCACCGAAGCTTTAGGGCAAATGAACTCTATTAGAACTGGTATCTTAGAACCCTTGTCAAACTTATTTCTAAAGCTTCAAGGAAAGAATTATAGTCCTCATAATGTCTATGGTGCATATCTAGGTAATGAAGCAAGAACATTAACTGACTCAACAGTAGTAAGGCAAGAAGGTGACCAAAAAAGTTCAGATCTTGATCTTAGTGAATTGAAAAAATCTGAATTGATAGAAGCTTTTACGGTTTCATGCCCAGAAGATTTTTTTAGAGTAATGTTTAAAGTTCTAGGTTTAAATAAACAAAATGGATTTGATAGCGATAAATTTTTTCAAAGAAGAACCGAGTTATTAAATGCAAAATACCAACCTCTTAAACAAAGCCTTAAGCGAGTATCTGCAGCTACAATCAATGATCTTTCTGAAAATGTTATTCGAACTTTGCGCAAGGAATTAGAACTAAGAAGCCAAGCTCTTCATAGCAAAAGCGATAGTGGCAAGAAGCTTCATACTAAAGGCGTCTCTAGTGGCTTTCTTTCTAGACTCAAACAGATTTGGAAAGACCATGATTTAAATTTAGATCCAAGACTTGTAGCCTAAATCCTTCTTAACTAAAAATTTCTTCTATACAATGAAATGTTTACATTTTTACTTATTACTACTCTTTTCAGTAGGTAAAGGATTACGATCGGGTGATGGTGGTAGTGGTAGTCTGGGAGGCATGCGGCTAACTAGTAAATAATTTAAGGATGTTTTCATAGCCCACTTATCTTACCATGGATTTTGCAGTATACAAGTCTAATACTTCCTAAATTTTCAAATCATAACCAACCTCAGATCCAGCTCCAGGACCACGTTTAACGTATCTAGACAACCAAATTCCTTAAATTAATCGGCTCAATTATACCCTATTTTTGAGCCGATTAATTAGTCCTATCGGCTCAAAACTAACAAGAGAAAGTAGATATTCATTTTATAGAATGAAATTTTACTGGATATTTCCCTTCCATAAAATGAACTTAGTAGGATTGTAACTATTTTCCTGAAACTATCTAACTTTTTGCAACCATACTTGCATATAGTTCAACTTTTTGCAAGTATAGTTGCATATGGTAAAACGTGAATTTTGGTTGAAACTTATTGAATCAAAGATAAATTTGAAAATTAAGACTCAAACTCAAACTGTACTTTCACTAAACTAAAACTTTTTCAGGTGAAGTACTAGGTGATTTAATCTTGCCATCACCACCATCATCATCGTGACTATTCATAAAATTAAACCAGATTCCATCATACCGATCAGGAATCTCTCTAAATCTAAATTTTTGTCGATCATACGAGTCAAGATGTTTCGAAAAGTCTTCACATAAACGACTAAACCCTTTTAAATCAGTTGGTATAAAAACATTTGGATTCTCATTATTCCATTGATTGTAAGTAGAATTACAGTAATTAATATCACTTGCAGCTTTTAACAAACTTTGGGTAAGTAAATTAAGGCTTGAAAAATCAGTGGGCAAATGTTCAAAATTAAAATTTAATCTATAATCACGAGAGCTTAAGTAATGATCTAGGCTTGAATTTTGAGAGTCTATAATTTCTAACTTAGGTTCCTCTTTCCCTGTGAATTCCTCCTCTTCAGGATAAAGCATTATTTTTAATTGAAGATTATTTCTGCGTAGCTCATTTAAATTATTTATGAAATCAATTAATTCTCTTCTGTCTGCTTCAGTAAGGTGTCCCTTCGTCCAGGCATCAATCAAAGTTCGCCTCCTAAGTCTTGTACTTAAATCTTGATCAGGAAGGTTAAATCGCTTCAATAAGAAGGCCTCAAAAGATTGATTAGTGTTAGGAGATCCTAAAAAGTCAGAATTTATTGAATTAATAAAAGCTGGAAATTCTATATCATCTTTAGCCAGTGGTTTAGTTAGATCATATAAATCTTCCAACATCGTTTGAGTATTTGAGTCATTTATAACAATAGTTTTGAATTTCAATCTGTCTACAAGCTTCTCTATTAACTTAGATAAAGGCAAAAGTGCATAGGATCTATTTTGATTAACTATAATCAAGTTTGCTTTTTCTTTTTGCTTTTTTGTTATTGATTCAGCTAGTGCATTTATTGGATGCTCCCAAGCTTTATCTGTAGCTTCACCGCCATATGAATTTGGTTTGAAAATATTTGCAAATAAACTAATCCAACTTGCATCTTTAATTGAAGTTTGACAACTTTGTCTTGAATCTAAATCAGCAATAGATGATGTGAAGACATCACTGAACATCTCTGCGACACTGACAGCTGTAATTAAACGAGAAGCTCTTTGTGAACGTTGATGAATAGATTGAGAATCATGAATTGATTGTATAAACTCAGTTAATGCAGCTTTCTCCGTAGACTTAGAATCAAGAGTTTTCCCATAGGTAAATAAGAAATTTTCCAAGAATGTATGTGGAGTAGCTATTCTCTCTAAATCACCTTGTATAAGTCCATAACAAAGAGTATCTAAGCAATCTTCTATGAAAGCTTGGCATTCTTTATCTGGATTAGCCTTCAATTTTGCCTTAGCTGCAATTAAGGTTAAAATACTAATGCCAAGAATCTGTGGACTAGGAATCTTGCCTAAACCACCAGAAGAATATTCTCTACCCATGCATGTATCTCTTACCTCTTTAATCGTACAGCCATATGAAATAATGTTTATCAACATTTCTTTACATTTTGAGTTGGGCTGAGCCACCTTAAATAATTCTGGTAAAAAGTATAAAATCGCTAAACGTTGATCAGGAGCTGCAAGGAAGTAATACAGGTCAGCAATATTTGTTGTTGATGTTGATTTCCATTTTTTTGCTAATTCATTAAAATTGATTTTAGTACCAAGTTTAAACTCTTTTCGTAATTCTTTTTGATTTTCAGTTGTTATTCCAAGCGAATTTAAAACATTTGATTTTATATCAAAATTAGGTAACCATGATTTAGATCGCTCTAATAAATTCTTAGAAAATCCTATTACTAATTCATATGACAAACGATCCATGAAAGCTGCTCCTCAAAATAGATCCAAGCTAATAGGACTTTTCGGATAGGCTCTCTAAGTCCTCTTCAACAAACTCTTAGCCTGATATCTATGCGAATGGACGTAAGCAAGAATCTGATTACGAGTGTCGATAGCAACACCCACAAGAATGATTAACGACGTAGAACCTAATCCACCAAGGGTGTTCACTTGACACCATTGCTCAGCGTGAATTGGCACTACCGCGATAAGTCCAATAGCAATCGCTCCAATGAAAACTATACGTGAAAGTATTTTCTCTAAGTAGTCTGTAGTTGGCTTACCAGGCTTAACACCCTCGATAGCTGAACCACCTTTCTTTAGGTTGTCTGCCATCTCGCGAGGATTAGTAACTATAGTCGCATAGAAAAAAGTGAAAGCAATAATAAGTAAGAAGTAAGCGATAGAATGTTCGATCTTCGTATAAGAGAACATATACTCTAAACGCATTGACAACCAAGTCCCCAAGCTGCCTAGGGGAGTGCTTCCTAAAGCAGACATTCCAGGAATAGCAGAGAATGCATCCCTTACTATCATAGACACTGACTTGTCTTGAATCCCAGCAAAAGTAAGAAGTTGAACTGGCATAAATAAAACAGCAGAAGCAAAAATTATCGGAAGAACGCCTGCTGGATTGATCTTCAAGGGAAGAAAATGTCCCTTAGTATTCATTCCTACTCTCTTAGCACCGACTATCAGTAAATTACGGGCACCCTCTTGCAGTAGAATAATCAAGATAGTCATAACCACGAAGACCGCTAATAGAGTGAATACACCCCACTGCGGACTAGAACCGATTCTTACTGCAGTAGCAGTATCTTTAATCATTACTGGTAGCTTAGAAGCGATACCGATAAAAATCAATAAACTAGCACCATTACCAATGCCTTTCTCAGTGATGATTTCACCGATCCACATCACAAGTACAGCAGAAACTGAAAGAATAAATATAGTACTGAGATAGAACCAAGTTCCTGGGTTCTCTGCAATCCTTGCTACATCTAAGAATCGTGCTAAAGCAAAACTTTGTACCCCAGCAAGAATAAAGGTGGAGTAACGATTGATTTGCTGATATTTCTTACGTCCTTCTTCTCCTTGATGACGTTGTAAATCTTTCAATGCAGGAATAACTTCAACAAGAAGCTGCATCATGATACTTGCCGTGATATATGGACCAACACCTAATGCAAAAATCGACAAAGCGCTAAGGGCACCACCAGCAAACATATCCACTAAACCAAGCAAACCAGAACTAAGAGTTGGGTTAGATCTAAGAGCATCTTGATCAACACCACTCATAGGAATATGAACCCCTAGACGATAAATCGCTAGCATCATTACCGTGAAACCAATCTTCTCTGGCAAACCACTCGCTGCCATAATATCGTTAAAACTAAAACCGTGACTACTCTTGCTATCGTTCTGTGCCATAAGCTTCTATGATAGCAAATAACTTAGGAGTATACTTCGCGCCGTCATCCTGAGGGAGGGCGAAGCCCGACCGTAAGGATCCACTCTTAACAAATTGTTCTCAATTAGTAGTGGATCCTGACGTCGCCTGCTTCGCAGGCTCCTCAGGATGACGCTCGTACTCACAATATACTTAGTACAGATACTTACTTTATCTCGACACAAAATTCATAGTTCACAGGCTCTGAAGCATAGTCCATTGCATCACCAATAAATGTAAAAATAAGGCTTTGAATACCCTCTATCTCATGCTCTTCTATACTATGCTTCATAGCAAGAGCAAGATCAGGGATACTCTTAATATCTCTTGCTTTAAAATTCTCAAACACCAAAGCTTGGTCATGACCAGCAAAATTAATATGATAGTCAGCTCTCGCCAAAACAGCATCAAAACTAGGATCTAATTTACCTAGGTCTAACTCAGACTCTACTGATGAGTTAAATTTGACTTTGATGATTTCTTTTAGCATATTAATTACCTACTTTAATCTCAAGACCCTTAGAATCTTTTTTAAGTTCCCTAAAAAGCAATACATATTATTATAAAGTAAATATAAAGGAAAAGCAAGTTAAATTAGTTAAGTAGTTAATCAATTTCCAATTTCACTGGTGTTTATTAGGTTTTGGGTTTGTCATCCTGAGGAGGAGCCGTAGGCGACGACGTAAGGATCCACTATGACTACTGTTGTTTAGTGGATCCTTACGGTCGGGCTTCGCCCTCCCTCAGGATGACGGATTACGGGTACTGGTTCTCTTAAGTTGATATAGACAAAGAAAAGAATTACTCTAGCTCAGCACCAACCACTACAGCTTTACCACCAGCTTTCTCGATTGCTTCTTTAGCAGCAGCAGAGAATCTCTCAGCAGTAACAGTTAGAGCAGCTTTAAGTTCACCGTTGCCAAGGATCTTAATACCCCAAGCTTCGATAGTTTTAAGATTTCCTTGCTCGATTAAAGTTACAGCATCGATTTCTTTGATACCTGCATCAGCCAATAATTGAAGATCAGAAAGATTGATCTCAGTGAAAATTTTACGATTAACACGAGTGTTTACCTGGTGCTTAGGTAATCTTCTGTACATAGGTGTCTGACCACCTTCGCGCCATGATTTGCGAGAATAACCTGAACGACATTTTTGACCACGGTGACCTCTTCCGCAAGTCTTACCTGCGCCAGATGGTATACCACGACCCACTCTACGACGGCGTTTCGTAGCCCCAGTCGCTGGTTTTAAATTCTCTAATGTTTTTACTGCTTCAGTCATAATTCTCTACCTTGTTTGTTTAATCTTAATTCTTAGTTACCTCAACTAAGTGTGCAACTTTAACAAGCATACCCATTATAGTAGGACCATCATCGTGCTGTACCACTCTGCCGCTCTTACGCAAACCTAGTGCCTCAAGCACTTTCGTTTGTTTCTTGTCAGCTTTAGCGATACCGCGCACTAGCTTGATTGATAATTTTTTCTTTTTTGTTTCTGTTGCCATGATAATTTACCTTTATTCAATTCACTCTTAGAAAAGCATATTCTTAACAGTAATACCTCTAGAACTTGCTACTTCTTGGAAGCTTCTTAGTTGCTGTAAAGCGTTAACAGTAGCACGAGCCACGTTAAGCGGTGACTTAGAACCTTTAGACTTAGCGAGAATATCACCAACTCCAGCAAGCTCTAACACGATACGCGCGGTACCACCAGCGATAATACCAGTACCATCTGCAGCAGGCTTAAGTAGTACTATTCCACCACCAGCTTCACCTACAACCGAGTGAGAAATAGTATTAGTCTTAGATACAGTTTGAATATCTACTAAGTTCTTCTTAGCATCAGAGATAGCTTTCTTAATAGCGATAAGTACTTCAGCAGCCTTACCTACACCAACTCCTACTTTACCTTTCTCGTTTCCAATAATTACAGTAGTTCTGAAACTTAATTTCTTACCACCTTTAACAACTTTAGTTACACGACGTACTTGAACTACTTTCTCAGTAAACTCAGACGGTTGTTCTGCCTGTTCTTGTCTACCTCTACCACGCTTAGCATGACCACCAGGTCCGCCTGGTTTACGGTTTCCACCATCTCTACCACCACCAGCATCTCTGTTACCGCCATCTCTTGATTGAGGAGCGCCTTTACGTTTATTACGATCTGCATCTAGAGGATTCTTAGTAGGCGCTTTAGGCGTACCATCAAACGCTACAGGAGCATCAACGATAGTCTCTTCTGCTTTGGCTTCAGGACTTTCAGGCATACCTTCTTCAGTTGCCACTTCTTCAGCCTTAGCTTCTTCAATGACTTCGTCTATTTTTTTCTCTAAATCTTTATCTTCTTTTGACATATTTATTAAAACTCCAAACCTGCTTTCCTAGCTGCATCCGCTAATGCCTGTACTCTACCATGGTATAAATTTCCACCACAATCAAACACTACCTTCTCAACTCCTAGAGCTTTAGCTTTCTCAGCGATAGCCTTACCTACAGCTTCAGCACCAGCTTTATCTGAGCCCTTAATTCTCTCTTTAAGATCTACTGAGTAAGACGTTACAGCACAGATAGTCTTAGACTCGATATCGTTAATGATCTGAGCAGAGATATGCTTATTAGATCTGCAAACAGCCAATCTTGGTCTCTCATTACTACCATTGATCTTCTTTCTTGCTCTGAAGTGTCTTTTGCCTGTTCTTTCTTTTCTAGTTAATTGTGCCATTTCTTTTCTCCAAAATTCAAACTATCACTTCGCTGTACCAGACTTACCAGCTTTACGCTTGATTCTCTGACCCTTAACTCTAATACCTTTACCCTTGTATGGCTCTGGTGGTCTGAGTGCAATGATATTAGCTGCTACTTGACCTACTAATTGTTTATCAGGACCAGATACAGTTAACTTAGTGTTTTCTGTAACCAAGAAACTGATACCACTAGGTGGTTCAACAATTACTGGGTGTGATTTACCAATCTGGAAATCTAAATTAGCACCTTTAAGAGTCGCTCTGTAACCAACTCCTACGATTTCTAATTCTTTCTTAAAGCCATCTTTAACACCTAAAACCATGTTACTGATAAGGGTACGAGTAAGACCATGCAATGCTCTTGATTGACGATTCTCAGCCTTACGCTTAACTGATATAACATTGCCTTCTTGGCTAACTGCAATCTCATTTCTAACAACACGACTTAGTTCGCCCTTAGGACCTTTAACCTTGATCAATTGACCATGCTCAGTATCCTGAATAGTTACTACTACTCCTTCTGGGATATTTATTTCTTTTTTACCGATCCTTGACATTTTAGTTTTCCTTTTTCTGCACTAAACTTTTACTGGATTGCGACGTCACCTGCGGCTCCTCGCAATGACGAGAGTCTACCAAATCTGACAGAGAATTTCGCCCCCAACTTTATCCTTTCTTGCTTTACGGTCAGTCTTCAAACCTTGACTAGTAGTGAGAATGCTCACTCCCAAACCACTAAGAACTCTTGGAGAGTATTTAGCTTTAGAATACTTACGTAAACCAGGCTTAGATACTTTCTTAAGTCCTTTAATTACAGAATCGCCATTAACAAGATATTTGATTCCAATCTCAAGTGATTTAGTAGCAACATTCTCGTCATTAACAATCTTCACACCAGAAATATAACCTTCAGCGTCAAGTAGGTTTGCAAGCTCTAATTTAAGCTTACTGAACGGCACTAATACAGTAGCTTTCTTGGCGATAGTAGCATTTCTAACTCTAGTCAAAAAATCCGCAACTGGATCGTTTGTAGTTTTATTGTTTTTTATTACCGCTGTTTCGTTTGACATTTTAGATTCCTTCTTCTTTAAACTTTATAAACCACTTACCAACTAGCTTTGGTCATTCCTGGTACCAATCCTTGGTGAGCCATTAGACGTAAAGCATTACGACAGAGTCCTAAATCACGGTGATAGCCTCTAGCTCTACCAGTTAACCAACAACGATTACGTTCACGCACTCTGCTTGAGTTGAGAGGAAGGCTCTCTAACTGTCTTTGGATAGACATTCTTGCTTCAAAATCCAAGCCAGGAACAGCCATAGCTTTTTTATATTCAGCACGTTTCTTAGCGTACTTAGCCACAAGCTTTTTCTTTCTTTGGGTTTTCTCTGTTGATGATTTTTTTGCCATATTATTCCTTAATTCCTTACTAATACTATCTCTTCGTTGGTTTTCTGAATGGAAGACCTAATTCTTCAAGTAAAACTTTTGCTCCAGCATCATCAGTAGCAGTAGTACAAACAATGATATCCATACCTCTTACAGCATCAACCTTGTCGTACTTGATCTCAGGAAACACTAATTGCTCCTTAAGACCAAATGCATAGTTACCCTTGCCATCAAAACTCTTAGTGGGTAATCCACCAAAGTCTCTTACACGAGGTAAAGCAATATTAACCAACTTAGAAAAGAAATCATACATACGTTGCTTACGTAGAGTGACTTTCAGACCTACAGCTGAATTCTCTCTAAGCTTAAATCCTGCAATAGATTTCTTAGCTCTAGTAACGATAGGCTTTTGTCCAGAAATATTAGTCAAATCATCAATAGCATTCTCAAGAGCTTTACCATTAGATGCTGACTCACCAAGACCAAAATTAATAACGATCTTGTCAAGTTTAGGAATAGCATACTCATTAGTAACGCCAAGCTTATCTTTGATCTTCTTCTTAGCTTCTGTTTCGTATCTATCTTTCATCGATGTTGCCATAATTATTTCTCCAGATTCTTAGTATTAAACTATCTGCTCTCCACTTGATTTAAGGGTTCTAACTTTTTTACCGTTGTCTAAGACCTTGTGTCCAACTCTAGAAGCTTTCTTATTAGCTTCATCCCAAAGCATTACTTTAGAAGCGAATATCGGAGCTTCCATCTCAACGATCTCACCTTCTTGACCAGCACCCATTGCACGACGGTGTTTCTTGATGATGTTAACGCCCTCTACAATAATCTTACCTGTGTCACGAAACACTTCTAAAACTTTAGCGATCTTGCCCTTGTCGTCACCGCTGATAACTACTACTTCATCACCACGATTAACGTTAGTCTTAGCTTGAATATTAGTGCGACCTTTTTTAACTAAAGCCATTGAAACCAAACGCACACCATTCTTCTTAGTCTTAGTCGACTTAGCTGCTTTAGTGTATCTGATTTTTTTTCCTTCTTGTGTTTTCATTTTCTTATCCTTAAAATTTATACAACTTCCTGTGCTAGAGAGATGATCTTCATGTAACCTTTATCACGTAATTCACGAGCCACAGGACCAAACACACGAGAACCACGTGGATTGCCATCCTTATCGATAATTACGCAAGCATTCTGATCAAAACTAATCCAGCTGCCATCTTTACGTTTGTTGCTTTTTACAGTTCTTACTACTACAGCTTTAACAACTTCTGATTTCTTAACAGGCATATTAGGA
>CAZELI010000006.1:0-78042 GCA_964512985.1 uncultured Gammaproteobacteria bacterium
GATTTGAAGACTATGACCACTTAAAAAAGTGTTGCGTTTGAAAGTTGATAAGGCTTTCAGAAGTTTTAAGTTAACATAATGTACCCAATTCACTTTATTCATACCAAAAATATGAATAGTATTCACCTTTTTCATAGGAATAATGTAAGAGTTATTCACTTTATTCATAGGAAAAACGTAAATAAGTGATTTATCCCCGTTAATATTAACTTTTACCAATCTTTCTTATAGAGTCTTGACAAATCATTCGGGGGGGGGGTATTATTTGTTATTGACATCACTAAGCGCCAGTCCAAGGAGCTAATTATGATCGAAAGAACTACAGAAACAACAAGTGTCCCTGCCAAAGCTAGTTTGGATGATGTTGGAAAGAAGACATCTAAAACCATCCCCCCTGAAAGGGTAGCAATCTTAGACAGAGATGGAACAGTAATTCAAGCTCTTTTTAAACCTGGTGATGACATAAATGAATTAGGTAGAAAGATTATCAGCGGAGAAATTAATTTTGAGAATTTTGATGAAGAGACAAAAAGCACAATAGCAATGGAAGCTATGTCTGGAATAATAGGTGGAAAACTGACTCCCGATGACTGGAAGAAACTTCCGGATAGTTTACGAGACAGGGCATTTCAAGAGGCAGAATCTATAGAAAAACGAGCTAGAAGCGTTTTCTCATTCATACAAACCTAATAACTTCCTGCTAATGCATGGTATCAATTCAGTATATTCACTTAAACCACGCGTCATGATAGCTAAGAAATATTCTTGCTCTGCTATTTTGATATATGCGACATCATGTCTCACCCTAGATGTCCAGCCAGCTTTAGAAGCATAGTAGTTAATTTTGTCTTGGTATGGAATTAAACCTTTAGCAATAAACTGACACTGTTCATCTGCTGGATTATCAATCTTACGTCTTATAGATTGTAATAACTCTGGATAGTCACTAATGATATCTTTCATTATTTGCACAGCATCATTGATCTCCATAGAATTCCGTCCCAGACCGCCTTCCTCAAGACTCAGCTGCACTTCTCTACCATAAGGCGCAAAGCTAAAACACTTACCAGGAATATTAAGAGAGCGACTATAGCCTGGTTTTTTTCTGAAAAATTCACTGATCGCATTTCTATCACGTTTAAATAATGCAAACTCTGCAGCATCTAAGCGCGGACCAGAATAAGCTCCAGTATTAAAATCCACTAAATAGCTCAAAGCATCATTATCAGAGAGTCTTAGAGCAGCATCTATCGCATCATAGACATCGTCCATATGTGTCTTCTGTCCGAAAGTATTAGAACCTCTTAAATGTTCGTTGAGTAAATGAGCAGCTCCTGTTTGTAATTTATACTTAGCTAAATAAGCATTAAACAGTTTAATCAAACTAGCCGAATGATAAACCGTCGTAGGAAAGTGATGATAAATCAAAGGTTCATTGCCAAGCTTCTCAAACCAAATAGAAATATTGATGTCGGGATCGTGATTAGCATTCACAACCTCACGAATGCTATCAATAACTATTTTTTGTAGATCCATATTCAATACTTTCATTACTACTTAAATAATAATCTAAGATTATAAAGCTGGCAAAAACTGATAAGGGGCGTTTTTTAATATTTTAGTAAACAGATCAAACCCTTGAGCTGGCACCGACTTAGGTTTGGGCTTGGGCTTAGGTTTACGCATCATAGTCAATCCTTTATATGCACCCTTAGCAGCACCTCTAACGCCACCAACGATGGCTCCTCCAACAAGGCACACAGGTACAGCAACGATAGTCACAGCTACCTTAGTAAATTTATTAGCCTGAGCTGAATTAGGGAAGAATAAACTTATGCCGAGGAGAATAATATAGGATAACTTTCTTAGCAACGCAAATCCCTCCTTCTAAATGTTACACTCAAATAATATTCCCCCGTTAACCAATAACCACAAATGATCCCCTCCACCAAACACCCTATAACCATACTTGCAGAAGGCTATTTCGGGACTAGTCACGCTAAAACAGCTACTGGAATCATTCGTTATGGAGACTGGCATATCAGCTCCATAATTGATTCAGGGAAACAAGGTCAAAGTATTTTAGAGACTACTGGCATTAATCATCCTGCTCCTATAGTAGCTAGCTTAGAACATGCTCTTAATTGCGATCCTAAACCTAAAACCCTCATCCTTGGTATAGCTCCTGTAGGTGGGAACCTACCTCCAGCATGGCGAGTAATAATTAAAGAAGCAATTACTAATGGTCTCAATATTATTAGCGGATTACATTTATTTTTAAACGAGGATCCAGAATTAAAACAACTCGCTAAACAGCATCAAGTGATACTTTGGGATGTGCGTGATCCTGAGCTGTATCCTGCTAGCGCTGCTAGAACTGTGTCTAAACAAAAACCCAGACCAGAAGGTACCAAGGTTATAACGCTTGTCGGCAGTGATTGCAACATAGGCAAGATGTGCAGCGCACTTGAATTAGACAAGGAAGCTAAGAAACAAGGTCATGATTCTACATTTGTAGCTACAGGGCAGACAGGGATTATGATTAGCGGCAATGGTGTACCAC
Organism: uncultured Gammaproteobacteria bacterium; assembly: GCA_964512985.1. Taxonomy (GTDB): domain Bacteria; phylum Cyanobacteriota; class Vampirovibrionia; order LMEP-6097; family LMEP-6097; genus CAYPGT01. The sequence goes on from CAZELI010000006.1 coordinate 2,564, forward strand.
TAGATAGAGTGATTATAGACTTTGCGGCAGGAGCGATGGAGAATGCGATCTTCGAAGAAATCGACAAAGGTCATAAATATATCTTCGTTGAAGGTCAAGGTTCATTAATCCATCCAGGTTATTCTGGTGTAACTCTCTCCTTATTACATGGTTCTAACCCTGACGCCATGATACTTTGCCATAAACCTGGCAGAACTAAAGTACATGATAAATACGATGTCACTATTCCATCTTTAACTAAATTAATAGAGCTTTATGAAACTGCCGCTAGTTGGATTTCACATGAGAAACAAGCCTCTGCTAAAGTTGTGGGTATCGCATTAAATACTAGTGCTTACACAGATGACGAAGCACTTAAGCTAGTTAAACAAGCAGAAGCAGACACAGGATTACGCGCAACAGATCCGATTAGGTATGGGGTTAGTGAGTTAATAAAAATTATCCGATGAAACTATCCTACCAAGTACTTACCGTCCCCTTTGAATTCACCTTCGCAATATCGCGAAGTTCTAAAGATATCTCTAAGACCATTATTCTTACACTAGAGACTAAGTATCAAGGCATAGATTATATTGCCCACGGAGAAGCAGTATTCTCTAGATTCTACGGTGAAGATGAGGATACCGTAAGTGCTTTCTATGAGAAGCTTATAGCAGATAAATTCTTTGATGGTTTAGATCCTTTTAACCTCAATGAATTCGAGAAGAGAATTAATCGTTACGAGAAAAATATGGCTGCCAAGGCTGGCTTAGACATCGCACTATATGACCTACGTGCGCAGATCAAAAAACTACCACTCTATAAGTTTCTAGGATTAAGTGCCCATAAGGCTCCTAAGACTTCTTATACTATTGGTATCGCTGATCTAGAGACAATGAAGATGAAAACCTTAGTAGCCTTAGAACGTGGCTATGACATACTTAAGGTTAAGCTTGGAACTACGGAAGATGCCGCTATAGTAAAGATGATCCGTGAACTAGCTCCTCAAGCACGTATTAGACTGGATGCCAATGCCGCTTGGACAGTGGATGATGCGTTAAACGTACTTAACGACATTAAAGATCTTAATATAGAGTTTGTGGAAGAGCCCTTGAAGCTAGATTCTAGTCCAAGAGACTACGAGAAACTATACCGTAAAAGCCCTCTACCACTGATGGCTGATGAAAGCTGCCATAGCACCAAGGATATAGAACATTGTGCCAGATACTTCCACTCAATCAATATCAAACATACTAAGTGTGGTGGTATTACCGAAGCTCTGCGTATGATTAAAGAAGCGCGCAAGCATAAATTAAAAATCATGCTTGGTTGTTTTGCTGAGACCTCTATTTCTATTGCTGCGTTTTGCCATATAAGTCCCTTAGTAGATTATGCTGACTTAGATGGATCTTTATTACTTAAAGAAGACCCTTATAAAATAGATTTATTTAAAGCTAACCAAATTACCCTACCTAGCAGTCCAGGACTAGGGTACATTATGCAGCCGTTGTAGCTAGAATAATCTTCTTGGTATCTGCTAATTGAGCTAGTTTAGTTTGAACTACTTCTGGTTTAACAGTTTTTCCTTTCTTGTCCTGCGATTTATCATTATAAGCATTCCACAATGCATAAGCAGAGACATCCAGAGCAGCACCTAAGTGAATTAGAGTACGTGCGACAGCATCACTCTTAACCCAACGTTTCATAATACTGCTAAAGGCAGAAATAGTACACATAGTACCGATCATAAGCTTATGCATGTTCTCTCTATCAAACCAGAAGAAGCCTATATCTCCTAAAATCCCGCCGATATTACGTATAAAGCCCATAACCTTCGCGAAAGTAGTATCACGCGCATGCCTTGCAAAAAGCAGCATAGGAAGAGATCCTGCAAGTATTAAACTACAGTTGATAAAAAATACCGCTTCTTCTTTAGGCATGCGACCTTGTATAAACTCCTTCAACATTTGTTTTAAAACACCTGTCATTAATTTAAAATTTCCCGAGAAAGTTTTATTCGCTTCTTTAACATGAACTGCTAATTCTGGATGCTGTTCTACAAGAAACTTAATACGATCTTCAGCCAAATCACTAGGTTGATTTATTGCACAGCTTAATCCATAAACTGTATCAATATTAGCATCACCCACAAAAGGCAAGAATAAGGGTGGTATTAATTTATTAAGAGCCTTAAAGCCTTCCTTGTTTAACAATGCTTTATAAGCAGCAAAGCCATAAGAAATTATTGGTGCAATCCAGCGCGTACAAAGGAATGCAGCATGATCAACTATTTTATTTATTGATTTAAGCCAAGAGATTTTGTTGTCATGAGAGCCAAAGGAAGTAATAGTAGCTAGAGTATGTAAGACTGCATTAATAGAACCTAAACTAATGTTTCTATAGTTAGCATCATTTAGAAACCTATCCAATGGGTTATCATATTTTTTATTTTGTTCTGGTTTCGGTTCTGGTTTAGGCACTTCTTCATTTGCATGCAAAGTTTCTAACAAATGAACTTCTTCATGCTTAGGTACTTCACTAAAATCAAACCTAGGCATACGCGAATCTGCCTGATGTTGAACATCTTGCGTAGTTTGTATATTAGAGTGTATTGTTTCAACCATGACCAGATATAGCTGAGGCCATAAATCCTCAACTCCAGAGCAAATAACAAAAATGGATTGGTATTATCCAAATTCGTCATTATGTATTATAGCTAATTTTGTATTAACTAGTCTAAAAGATACGCGAAGATAAAATAAGCAAACCAAACCGCAAAAAGATGACTATCTACTCTATCTAAGACCCCACCATGAGAAAGTAACAAAGTCCCAGAGTCTTTCACTCCAGCAGCACGTTTCAAGGCACTAACCATTAAATCACCTATTTGTGCAACAATAGCAAGCAAAACACCTGAAACAATTAGAATCCAGGATCTCAAACAATGTAAGTCTGCTTGTAGATTAAACAGGCTTATTGTCCTTAGTAAATCAGGCTCTAAGCCAATATGAAAAAAATTAGCAAAGCCATAGAAAGCCGCCGCCGCACAGACTATACCACCAACGCTACCAGCGACAGTTTTCTTAGGACTAATTTGTGGCATTAATTGAGTTTTACCAAACTGTTTACCTATTAATAAAGAACCTGTGTCATTAGCAGAAACAGTTAGCAGCATCAGCATCGTGTAAGCAAAACCATGATCCATAATACGAATCCAAGTAAAGAATGAAGCTAATAATCCAAACTGAAATACTGCCCAGAGTGATGCTGTTAAATCTTCAAATTTAGTATAAGTACTCTTAAGTAAAACTCTCGGAAAAATTATCACGTATGAAGCAATAATTACTGTGAGCATAAAGGTGTAAACCAATTCCCGTGTATATTCTCTGGTAACCAAGAAAGAAATTAATAGCGGTGATATAGTGAAAACAGCGATAAAGACATAGATCCATGAAGCTAAAGGATAGACTCCCATATTATTACAGAGAGCTTTGAATTCTTTAAATCCTAAAATACTAACTACTAAGACTGCTATTGCCCATAGATTCGCACTATAATAGTTACATAAGTAAGCTAGTGCCAATAATCCAAAGCCAATAAAAACTCTATTAATAAAATTTTTCAGAACCCCGATCTCCTTCACTCTCGCCTGAATACAATTCCTTATCTTAACATTAGATCTCCTTCGAAAGTACTCAATTTATCAATAACAATCCTTCTAAATCTCATTTATGTTGGGGTTCCGCGCCTTCGGCGCGGTTCGTCCTGCGGACAGCTAAACTAAATAATTTAATTAAAGCCGCGCGCAGCGCAGACGCCGCGAAGCGCCGGGACCCCTTCCCATCCCGAATCAGGATTTTAAAAATATAAACTGAATAATTACTTTCCGTCGAAACCTAAGAATTTCTCAAGTCCTAATTGCTCTTTGCTAAGATAAGTAATGCTTATTAATAAATGACAACTGGCTCACTAGATTTAAAGAATATCCTCAGCGAGATAGATGACTCTCGTATCGGAGAATTACGTGAGACGCTTAATGAGTATTTTCCGCAAGATATTGCAGAAGAATATAAGAATTTAGAACCTGCATTAAAACATTTACTTTTTGATATTCTCTCACCAGAACAAGGTGCGGCTGTTGTCGTTGAATTAGAAAGTCGTGATATCAATGAAATTTTTGAGTATCTTTCTGATGAGCAAATAACTAAACTTGCAAATCACATGGAATTAGATGATGCAGCAGATATCATCGGATTACTAGATGACTCACGTATGATTCGTGTCTTAGAAAATATTCAAAGACCTTTTGAGATCAAAGAACTACTAAGTTATGAAGTTGATACCTGCGGCGGTATCATGAAACCTAGTTTTATTAGTGTGCGAGAAGATTTGAATATTGGAGCTGCTCTACGCTATCTAAGACTTAAAGCACGATCTTACGACAATGAGATCATGTATATTTTCGTCACTAAGAAATTTGGCGAACTAGTAGGTGTAATAAGTTTACGTGAATTATTTCTTGCTCCCGATAAAGACCCTGTCGGCGCCCATATGAATACAGAAGTTATTTCTGTAAAAGTTACTGACGATCAGGAACTCCCTGCTGATTTGATTTCTAAGTATAGATTCTTAGCGATACCAGTTGTTAATGATAATGATCAATTAGTTGGAATCATTACCATCGATGACGTCGTGGAAGTCATGGAAGAAGAGACTACAGAAGACATGTATCAGTCTAGTGGTATTAACGTCGAAGCAGAAGGCAATACTCTCATCTCACAATCATTAATCCGTGAGTATTTTAGTGCCTATAAGGCTCGCACTCCTTGGTTAATTATCACCTTAATTGGACAATATATAGCAGCTTCAATGATTGCTCGCTATGACACTACTATAGCCGCCATCCCTATTGCCATCTCGTTTATGCCCTTACTCTCTGGTCTATCAGGTAATATTGGTAATCAAAGTTCTACTATAATAGTCCGCGGTCTTTCCACTGGAGAAGTACAAATGGATAGAAGTGCTAAGATTTTATTTCATGAATTAGCGGTTAGTTTCACTATTGGCCTAACTTGTGCATTGCTCACGGGCATTATGTCCTATTGGGTTTATCATAATCTAACCTTATCCATACTCATAGGTTCATCACTTATTGCTTCCATGATGCTTGCTGTAGCATTCGGAACTATCACACCATTTGTGTTTAAAAAATTACAATTAGACCCAGCTACTGCGAGTGGACCCCTAATAACCACAGCTATAGATATGATCTCGTTTTTTGTTTACCTAACCTTAATAACCAAATTCATTAGTGAATTAGTATGAAAAAGGGAATATAATTAACAATATATGTTCAGAATCGCATTATTTTTTCTTTTATTAGGCTTTGGTTTTGGTTCGCTCCAAGCAATAGTTATTCCTCCACCAACAGAAGTAGTAGATCCATCGTCTATAAAACAAAGGTTAGAAGATATAAGGCTTAATGATAAAGAAGAACGTAAAAAAGAAACTGAAAAATTCATTACCGAAGGAAAGGGCGTTTGGGTAAATATTTGGAACTATCCTAAAGACATCAACGCATTCACCACTCGTCTCAATAAATTTAAAGTAGATACTGTATACCTTCAGATCAATCGTTCTACTACTGGAGTTTTTAGTAACCAAAAAGAACTGAACAATATCCTCAAAGCAGCTCACCAAAAAAATATTAAAATCATTGGTTGGAGCTATTGCTATCTTCGTGATATCAATACTGACGTTCGTAAGTTTGTGGAACCAGCTCTCTATGTGAGTCCCGATGGTGAGAGGCTTGATGGCATGGCTGCTGATATAGAAGAGAACTATAGTCAAGCAACAGTCAAGTCTTATACTGATAAGATTAGAGCTAAGCTTCCAAGAAACTATCCTCTTATCGCTATAGTATTCTCACCAGAGATCAAAGCTAATTATCCATGGGAATATATCGCTAATAATTGGGATGTGCTAATGCCTATGACTTACTGGCATGGAATTAAAGCTCGTGACGATGAAAGAGTTTACAACTTTGTAAAAAACAGCATAGTCAGCTTAAGAAAGCTTACTAAGAAAGATGATCTCAAGATCCACTTAATTACTGATGGCGATAGAACTCATTCTAAAGAGGTACAAATTAGCCTCAAAGCTGCTCAGGAACTAGGAGTCAATGCAGGAATTAGTATTTATCCAGAACACTTAGCATCAGATGAAATGTTAGATGTGATGAAGGATTTTAATTGTGCTAATTGCGGGACTTAGAATCAGCAACTAAAACCTTATCTAAACTATTCACTAAATACAATGGCACTTTATACAATCCTTTCTCTAGATTGATTTGTAAATTATTAGCACTAAGAACTACCTTATACTTAGGATTATATCTATCAATAAACGATCCTAGACTCTTAGATCTAGTTACCTGTCCTGATTTCACCTCATAAGGGACAATATTAGTACCGTATTCTCGTAATAACTCTATTTCTGCATGTCCTTCCATCCAAGAGTAAAGATTTTCTGAACCAGAATCAATAAAATGAAACTCTTGCAAAACAAAATTCTCAACAAAAAAACCCTGATAAGACCCAAAATTATAATTCAAAATAGTATCTGGATTAATTCTAGCTAGTGCCCCTAAAATTCCAATATCAAAAAGAAAAAGTTTGAACATATTTTCTTTAGTAAAAGCTAAAAGCGGCTGTTGAGATTTATTAACAATAGGAACTTTAATAATCAAACCAGCTTTAAGCAGCCAATCTATAGCACCAACCATTCGAGAATACGTCCTTACTCCAGGAACAACATCCTTAAATTTAAATCTTGGACTAGAACCATCTTGAGTCTGTGAAAGCTGCATAGGAACCTGTTTCCAAACCCTTTCTATATGCATTGCATTAACCTTGCCAGAATGTTTTGCTATATCAGAAATATAGTCATCAATTATATTTCTTTGCACCTCTCTTGCTTGAGTAATAGCTTGGTAAAAATCCTTTCTATTATTAGCATATGTTTGGACTACTTCTGGTAAACCACCCACAACAAAATACAATTTTAATCGTTCCCAAAAATGCTTATGCACCACATCACTAAAAGATTTACTAAAGTCTACATTCCGAAATAATTCAGATGCTTGATTATCACCAATTCCTTCAAGAAATTCCTCAAAATTCATTGGAAACATATGTAAATATTCAACCTTTCCCACTGGAAATGAATCTTCTGATAACTGCAAACCTAATAAAGAACCAGCGGCACAAACTCTTAACTCTGGCATATTTTCACAAAAATATTTCAAAGCAGTTAAAGCTTTAGGTGCAAATTGGATTTCATCAAAAATCAATAAATCATTTTCTTTATCAATCATCCTTTGCGTTTTTAAACTAATCTCAGCCAAAATAGTTTTAGGTTCAAGAGATTTATCAAAAATCTTTTTTATCTCTTCATCGTTATCTAACTCAAAATTTATATAGTGATAGTTTTTAAAATATTTTTGTCCAAACTCTTTAAGAATGTAAGTTTTACCTACTTGACGAGGCCCTTTAATAATTAATGGTTTTCGTCCTAATTTATCTTTCCAAGCTTGCAAGCTTCCTATTATTTTCCGTTTCATTAACTTTATTGTACCAAAAAGTTACATATATTATAACTTTTATCAACCAAAAAGTTATAATATACAATAAAAATCATTGATAATACTAGAAATTCCATAATAAAGTGCATTAGCAACTATAGAATGCCCTATATGCAATTCTTGTACTCTTATAAGCTGCTCTAATAATGGTGGCAGATTAGGAATAGCTAAACCATGCCCTAGATTGGTTTTTAAACCTATACTTTGTGCATGTTCGACAGCTTGCTTTAATCTTAAAACTTCTTCTTGAACTGGAGTTACCAACTCTGTAAAACTTAACTTAGAACCTGGAATATATTGCGAACCTATAGCCGCTATATCAGCATGGTATTTAATAAATAAATTAGCATAAGTACCTGTATGCAATTCTACAAAACTAGCTCCTATCTCCTTACTAGCTTCGATCTGTTCTATAACTGGATCCACAAACATAGATATCTTAGTACCATTGTCTTTAATTGGTTTAATAAACTCTGCTAAATATACTTTCTGCGCAATTACATCAAGTCCACCCTCGGTAGTTAATTCTTCACGTTTCTCTGGAACCAAAGTAGCAAGCTTAGCTTTAGTATTTAGACATATGGTTCTAATCCCTTCTGTCGCTCCCATCTCAAAGGTCAAAGTCAATCTAGAACCAGCTCTTAAGTATCCATCTACTTCTCTAATATCCTCATCATTTACATGTCTACGATCTTCCCGAAGATGCATAGTAACACCAGATGCCTTAGTAGACTCCAGCAACTTCACAGCCTCTAAAGGGCTAGGTTCTATAGTTTTACGTGCCTGACGTACAGTAGCAATGTGATCGATATTTATATGTAATTCTGGAGCAGGCATAGACATTGATTATAGCAAAGAAGCTAGTATCAATCGTAATCCTGAGTACGTCAACTTAAAGCAGACTAGCACCCGTTATACGTCATCGGTTCTCTTGATTTGACGAAATCGAAACCTACGTTTCGTTTACTAAGGGCATCTCCTGCACTATCTTCTGCATTGCAGGAGTATATTTAATTTCAACAAACTCACAAAGCTGCTTAATTTCAGCTTCAGGATTAGCAAGTAAATCTTCAAAGCTAACCTCTATCCATTTCGATTGGTTCATTTGATTGAAAGCTGTTCTAGCTTTCTGATGTAAATCATCATACTGATGCTCACAAATTTGTTCTAAGGGCTTGTTTATATAATCTTGCCAGTCTTCAGGTATATTAAATTTCCAAACATCGCCTGTATAACCTTCTATATTAAGTTTATGATCTTTGGTTAAATACTTACGATAAGGGAATTTAAACTTACGCTTATGAGTCCATGCATTCTTCAATGAGCGCACATTATCAGCCTTATTACGAGTAAGGTAAATAAACTTAGCATCAGGATATAAAGCTTCTAGATAGCTCACTCTATAAGCGTTTGGTGGGGTTTTATCAATGATCCGATAACTACCATGAACCATAAATTTCCAAAAATAATTTAAGGAATTAATTAGCCCTAAGATACAAGGTAGCCCTTCACGTAAAAATTTCACTCTGCCTAAATAACCCAGAACATAATTGTCATAAGCCGAATAGTGATAATGCTTATCGAAATGTTCTCTATCACTAAGCTTGAGATCACTTGCATTCATATAGCGATTATCAGCTTTTTCTTTTGCATTCCTAAACCATGGTTGCCACATATGATCAGACTCTCTATATAATGACCAAAGTTGTTTGCTTTCACTTAGTAAGCGAAATAGTAAGCTAGTACCACCACGGTATGAACCTATAATAAAAACTGGTTTATATATTTTCAAATTTTATGAGTGCTTAATTCTATGGGGTTATACAGAGTATCACGCTCTACTGCCTCATAACCCGCTCCCTGAATAAGATTAACAAGGGTATCTTCTGCAAGTGAGCGCTTCTTAGCACCAGCAGCACGAGTAATACGCTCCGCCATAACAGTACCATCTAAATCATTAGCTCCAAAGTTCAAAGCAATCTGTGCCATCTTTTCACCAAGCTGAATCCAATAAGCCTTAATGTTGTCAAAGTTATCGAGCATTAATCTTGAGACTGCGATGTTCTTGAGTTGATCATAACCAGTCAGCGGCTTCACTCCACGTTCTAATAAATTATTACCCTCGTAGTGGCAGGATAACGGTATAAAAGTTTGGAAACCTCCGCCAGGAAACAACATAGAAGTATCTTGTGCTTTACGTAGTATATCTAAATGTTCTACTCTTTCTTCTGGCTCTTCACCAATTCCCGCTAGCATAGTAGCGTTAGTTCGCAAACCTAGTCTATGAGCGACTTGATGAATCTTCACCCATTCATCTGCTGGAATTTTATCAGGGCACATTTCATCACGTACTTGGCGAGAGAATATTTCTGCACCACCGCCAGGCATACTATCTAGTCCAGCTTCCATTAGTTCAGCGAATATCTCTTCATAACTTAGATGCTCACCATTATCCTTGCGCGCAAACTTCTGAAAGAACTCTATTTCCACAGCAGTAAAAGCCTTAACATGAATAGCTGGCACCTCTTCTTTGATAGCTCGTATCAAATCTGAATAGTATTCAATCAAAGTTTTAGGATTAAGTCCTCCTACTATATGTACTTCTGTAGCACCTTCTGCACGAGCAGCTTTCACGCGTTCTAAAGCTTGCTCTATAGTCATAGTATAAGCACCTTCTTCACCTGGACGCCTTGCAAAAGAACAAAAATCACAAGTACCAATACAAACATTAGTAGGATTAAGATGTAGGTTAGTATTCCACCAAACCTGAGTCATACGCTTAGTAGCAGTATCTTGATCAAAACCCTTAGTTATAGCCACTTCATAAGACTTACGCTCACGCATAAAATTCGCCAGATGCCCAAGTATAAAAAGCTCATTAGAATTAATAAGCTGACAACCATCTTCATAAGAAATTCGTTCGTGATTTAAAACTTTCTTGGCGATCTTTGCAAAATCATGTGTTGATTTAGCCAGCTCTTGTACAAAAAAAGCGGAGCTGGTATTCACTTGCTGAGGGTTGATTGTTTCAATAGTTTGAAGCATAGATACTACGTAGATAATAGCGTATTTGCGATTATTTCTGTTAAAATAGCTATATGAATCATGAACCATCAATCTCCTGATAAAAAATTTTCAATTGACCAAGAGGATTTAGAGATTGTTGTAAATATTCTGAAACAAGCTCCCATAGATTTTTATGCTTATGGCTCAAGAGCCAAGGGAACTAATAAAAAATTTTCAGACCTTGACCTCTGTTATAAACAAAATCTTAGTCAGGAAATCCTCTATAGATTAATGGATGATTTTGAGGAATCAGATTTACCCTTCAAGGTAGATTTAGCTGATTATAATAAATGCACTAATCAATTTAAAGAGCTTATTGATAGGGATTTGATGAAGATATAACTATAAAATATATTCCGTTTCTATAACCTTTCGAAGGATAGTATAATTCTGTCATCATTCCGCCCATACTGACTCGTATCATAATTAAGCTTAGTAAATTGATAGGCACTATTAGCACGATTTATTTCTCTGCCAACTCCGTTATAGTTATAAATAGCGTTGTCTTCGTGAACATAATTACGGATAGTTTTGACTAAATCAATTATACATTGCTGCACTCTAGAACTAACGGCCGAAGCTGAATCCTTTTCTGCATCAATAAAATCTGCTTTGTGCAAAGCTTCAATCAGAGCCTTTGCCATATCATATGGCTGCTGATCTCTTAATCGACGTCCGTTCGTATAAACAATAGAATGTAGTAAATAAATACTCCGAACTGGTAAATTATACTTTTCTGATTGTTGTAATAACTCTTGTAAGCTACGCAAAACATTACCATTAAAAAAATCTTTTATGCGACTGGGAGTATTAATGACTTCATATTTACCAACGGCGTACCCAGGAGCTCTCTCATATCTGCCAACTTTAGACATCTCTTCATAACCCCGCGATAAAGCAATTTGATAAGCAACTTCAAGTACATCTTCTAATTTATTCTTACCACACGTTAGTCTAGGCATAGCCTGAGTCATAGTTGCCCTTAAATCATCTTTAGTAGGTACTGTAACTTTTCTGGTGGGATCAAATGGAGATTCTTCTGATACATTTCTTTCCCAAAATACATTAGCTTGCTTTGCTGCATCTGTTTTCTGCCACTGCTCTAATTTAGAACTAGCTTTCTTCTGATCAGGTGCATAATCCATTAGTTTAGCAATGAAATCATTAGGAAAATTCAATACAAAACCCTCTCCAAAAGTTGAATAAAGTTCTGTTTCGCCAAAAACCATACTAGCTATTTGTTTTAATCTGTTTTGTTCTTGTTCTTTAAGTTCTGCTGAAGGTTTATTTAATAGCTTGAAAACTTCATCACGAGTAAAATTCAATCCAGCCATAGCAGCTTCATCTTGAAAAAGTCGTCTCATATGCTGGAGTTCATATAGATGAGCATCAGACCTAATCCCAGGGTTGGACGCAGCAACTTCCTTAGCCCAAGGGATTGCTGACTGAGGATTAACAAAAAATCCTTGATTACCGAGTCCCCATTTAGCTGCAGCAACACCTTCACAAAGACCTTGCGATCTCCGCATAAAGTCATTCCATTCTTGTCTGTTCATTTCAATTGCCATAATAAAGATAATAATATCAACGGGGGGGGGTATTTTGTCAAGCTCCTTTTGCAAAGTTTTTTAAATATGTAAAATCACATCCAAAATTTGCATAATAAACATATGGATTCTAAGGTTTTTACATACAAAAACCAAGAATGCAAATGGTGCAAATTTAAGTTTACTGGTGCAATTGGTGCAATTCTGATATAATTGGTGCAAATGGTGCAATATTTCAATGGTGAAGAATCTAAGAACCTTGAGTTTAAATCTCAATTATCAAAATTCGAGAACTTAATTAAAACCTGTATCGCCTTCGCTAACGGTTCTGGCGGACAAATATTAATCGGTATAGAAGATAAGACAAAAAAAATTATTGGCTACACTGAATCCGATAGGCAAAAAATCTACCATGATTTTCCCAATAGCCTATATGATTCAACTTGCCCCAATTTATTTGCAGATATCTATGAGAAAAATTTTGGTAAGCAGAGTGTCATAGTAATAGAAATTGGACATGCTAACAAAAAACCTTGTTTTTTAATCAGTGAAGGTTCAAGTACTGGAGTTTATGTTCGGGTTGGTTCGAGTACTAGAAAAGCAAACCTAGAATATGTAGAAGAATTACTAAAAGAAAATAAACGATTTTATTATGACGAAGAAATTCTTTTTGACAACAATATTAACTTTGACGAAGATTTATTAAAGAATTTCTATGGTGTGATACCAAACAAAAAACAATTACTATCAAACAACTTCATAAACAAACAATCTAACAAGCAACGTGATTACTATCCCACTATAGTAGGTACCTTACTCTTCAATAAAGAACCTGAACAATATATCCCTGAAGCACATATTCTGTGTACAAGATTCAATGGTATGGATGGTAGGGAAATTATTCAAAAAGAAGAAATCAATGGTAATCTTGAAAAACAACTTGATCTAAGTTTTAATTTGGTGTCTTCTTGGCTACAAAGAGATTATATTCTTATTAAAACCAAACTTCAATCTAAATCCATTATTCCATCAGAAGCTTTGAGAGAAGGTATTATTAATGCTTTAGTACATAGAAAATATTCCATTCCTGGCGCAGTAAAAATAGCTCTCTATGATGACAGGTTGGAAATTTTCAGTCCTGGTAATTTTCCAGGTTTAGTTGATATCAATAATCTAGGTGAAGGAATTACTTATTTAAGAAATCCAAGCCTTGCTCAAGCCTTTAGAAAACTTGGTTTAATTGAAAGGCTCGGATCTGGTATACGCATGATTTTTGAATCTTGCTTAAAAGCGGGTTTAAAGAAACCTCTTTATCAAGAGAATGGTGATTTTGTAAAATTAATATTTTTCTTCAGTCCAAATATTGATTTAAGTAATTATGATGAAGATGAAATTATGAAACTATTTAAATTCAAAAAAAAATTGACTATTAAAGATTTAGTAAACAATTTAGCAATCTCAAGGAATACCGCCACAAGGAAAATGAACAAACTGATTGAGAAAAAACTTGTAAAACGCGTTGGTAAGGGAGCTGGCGTTAGCTATATAAAGGCATAGTCAAATATTCAAAAGACCTTATTTCCATAACCATGCTATACTTACGCTTGTACGTAGATGACAATAATCTCCTCACAACAAGAAGAAGATAAACAAGATACTAGCAGTAGTAGCGTACTTAAACCTTATCCCAATAAATCAGACCTAGAATACGAAGAAGGCCCTCGCGACAAGAATCTTAGACCTACAAGCTTCGATTCTTACATTGGACAAAGCAATTTACTCAACACTCTCAAGATTTCTATCAGTGCTGCACAGAAACGCAAGGACCTAGCAAGTATGGGTCATATACTACTCTATGGACCGCCAGGTTTAGGTAAGACTTCACTTGCATATTTACTTGCTAATGAACTTGGCACTGAGGCTAAGATCTTCTCAGCACCAGCGTTAGACCGCCCTAAGGATATACTCGGCATACTTATGTCTATTAACGATGGAGATATAGTTTTCATTGATGAGATTCATCGCTTGAACAAGATCACCGAAGAACTCTTGTATCCCGCTCTAGAAGACTATCAGATAGACCTTACCAGTGGCAAGGATGCTAACTCTAGAGCCATGCGCATTAACATTAATAAATTCATTCTGGTAGGAGCCACTACTAAATTAGGTTTCATCAGTGCCCCACTTAGAGATCGCTTCATTCATATTCATCGCATGGAATATTATAAGAAGGAGGAACTCGCTGAAATAGCATTGCAAAACTCTAAGCTTCTGAATATCGATATCGATCACTCTGGCTCGCTCGCTCTAGCAGCACGTAGTAGAGGTACTCCGCGTATTGTTAATCGTTTACTCCGACTCGTACGAGACTATGCTCATCACAAGAGCCTTGATAGTCTAAACGAGGCAAGAACCAACGAGGCTCTAGATCTCTATCGTATTGATAAAGCAGGACTGGATCATATGGACAGAAGAATACTGCAGCTAATGATCGATAAATACAAGGGAGGTCCTGTCGGCTTAGAGACTATCGCAGCACTCACAGGCGAGGATAAAACCACTATCGAGGACTATTACGAACCCTTCCTCTTACAATCAGGGTTTTTACTAAGGACCCAACGAGGTAGGATGGTGACTGAGCTAGGGTCTAAGTATATGCAGAATTGCTCAGAATAAGCGTTGAGCTTGTAAGACAAATTTTTCAAAAACCCCTATAATAACTAATATGAACCAACGTCGTATTCTTATTGGTAGCATGATTGGCATACTTACCTTCACTTTATTAAGTTGGGTAAGTCCTAATACTTGGAATGTTCTTGAATCACAATTACTACAAGGTAGATCGCAACTTAGGTTATTTAATCCCTTCGCTAAAGTTAACTACCTAGTAATAGAACTCAATAACGATACTCAATCTGAGTTTGAGAATAAATCCTCTACTGAACAAAAAGAAACTCTTATGAGTTTAGTCTCTGAGCTAGCTGCAAGAGAAGCCAAATCTATTACTATCGCTATTAATAAAAGTAACCCGTTAGACATAGATAATATAGATTTAGAGACAGCTGTCGGAGTTTTAAACTCCCAAGCTAAAACTATTAAAGTAAACGATATAGAAACTATCATTCAGCAAGAATCAGGTCCAGCATTATGGTTAGATCGTAAGCAGCATAATCTTAAGAGACATAGTATTAATGATTTATTGAATGATATTATCCCTCAAGATTCTATTGGCAACCAAAACATTATTATCATTTCGCCTCGCCTTGAATTATCAGACGAAGATCTAAACCTAGTCGTTAACCACCTTTCAGACAGATGGGTAACTTATATACCAATACATTCAATAATAAAGTTTATTCTATTCGTTGCTATTGGCATCTTTATGGCAGCCTTAGTATATTGGGCAAGAATTGTAACTTTCTTTGCATTAAGTATCATCGCAATGGTTATCGGACAATTAGCTTTAACCATATTCAATATCCAAATGGAGACCGTCTCATTTATTGTGGCTTTGATTTCTATCTTGCTCTTGTCTAATCTGTTTGACCTAAATCTCAACGCAGCTATGAATCAACGTAAGTTCTTTCAGAGCAAAGATGAGAATGTTAATGATCTTACTAACCCAGCAGTAGTAATGACCAACCCTTATCCTGAAACCATTAAAGAAACTAGAGCCAAATTTTTCCATGAACAAGAAAGTAACTTTGAAGATATAGCTCTAGAATTCCAAGAGAAAACTATTCGTTCTGTCAACTCTGTACAAGAAAAAATCGACGAGCTAACTGAATCAGAGACTCTTAGTGAAAGAGATAGAAATAAACTAAGCTTACTAAAACATAACTTTGAGCATATGATCGAAGAGATGGATGCTATCCTGTTTAATCTAGTACCTTTTAGATTTGAAAACGATAAAGGTCTAGTAGGATTAATAGAACTTTATGCTAGTAAGATTTTCTTACTTAGTAGAGGTAAGCTGCAAATCAGCATAGAGACTCAGTTTCCGAGCCTTAAGCTTGAACTCGATCAAAAAATCAATAGTTATAGAATCATCCAGAGATTAATTGAGCTTATTAAAACTATTAATGAAAGTAAAGCAAACTCTGGAATGGTTATATCTATTAATATTCAT
This sequence comes from uncultured Gammaproteobacteria bacterium, assembly GCA_964512985.1. GTDB lineage: Bacteria > Cyanobacteriota > Vampirovibrionia > LMEP-6097 > LMEP-6097 > CAYPGT01. The sequence continues at coordinate 18,927 of CAZELI010000006.1, forward strand.
AGCAGCGCTAACGGGAAACTGAAATTTAGAATTAGCTACGAAGGTACTCCTGTAGATGCGAGCGCCAATAATTTCAAGATTAATGAGATTTATAAACGCATCGCTGGATTGAGCGAAGCTAATATAGATTTTGGTACTAGCACCGCTGGTCTAGTTTCTAAGAATCTTACTAATCATATTGAGTTTCAATTTAAAACGAGTGCGATCAAAACCAATCTTAAAAAAGAAACCGCAATGATTGCTTAACAGAACTGCTTTTTTATATTCTAAAATCTTCTGAAGAGTCTTTTTGCTTAACTTTTTTAGTCTTCGGTTGTTCTGACTTAGCTTTAGCAGCTTTGAGTTTAAGTTGTTCTATTTCTTCCTTAAGACTAGGGTCACTGATAGCATCTAAATCAATAGTATCTATAGTACGAAAATCAAGCTTAAATTGAAAAATTCCACTCATATAAAGCAAGCTCATTATCGCACCCCAAAGTAGTGCAGCTTGCCATAAGTCGATGCTTAAATCGCGTTCCATATTAGTCGCGCAGGTAGCATTCCAAACCGATTGAATAAGGAAGCTTGGGACCCCTATTAAGAGGGTTATGGATGCTAGCAAAATTAATATTCCGAAGAAATTTAGTTGAAAGAGTTTCATCTAATTACATTTTACCAAGAATCGAAGTGTTTTTCACCATATATTATTTAGATGACGAAACCCTCTGCAAGCATATCTTTTAAGTCCAATATGCCAATAGGTCGAGAATCACTATCTACTACTACTAAGCTAGATATCCTATGTTCTTTCATTATTTCAGCGGCTCTAGTAGCTAAAGTATCTGACCGAACAAGTTTAGGTTGTGAGTTCATTATGTCTGTAGCCTTCTTATTAAAAGTTTCTGGGCCATATTTAATCTGCGCGCGACGTAAATCTCCATCCGTAATAATACCGATGATTTGTTGTTTCTCATCCGTCACAGTAGTGAAACCAAATTTCCTTTCATTGATCTCTGTTAAAACTACTTTGAAATCTGCTCCTGCAGAGACTTGTGGAATTTCTTTAACATGCATTATTTCTGATATCTGCACAAAACTTCTACCAAGAGCGCCTAGTGGATGCGAACGCGCAAAATCTTGTTCTTGAAAATTCTTATGCCTCATTAAAGCTACAGCTAAAGCATCACCCATCACTAATGCTACTGTCGTACTAGAAGTCGGCGCCAACTCGAGTGGGCAAGCTTCTTTCGTGATAGGGGTATGCAACACCACATCCGCAAAACCAGCAAGTGTACTCTCTTTACGACCAGTAATCGCAACTAAGGGTACTCCAAGCTTCTTAATAGGAGAAAGAATCTTACGTAATTCTTCGGTGTTACCACTAAAGCTTAGGGCTATTACTAAATCAGATGGCTTAAGCATCCCGAGATCTCCATGCCCCATCTCCGCTGGATGCACAAAGAACGCTGGCGTACCAGTACTCGCTAGAGTCGCAGCTATTTTCGCTCCAATGTGACCTGACTTACCCATGCCCGTCACCACTACTCTGCCCTCTACTTTAAGTATAAGTTCTACAGCTTTATTAAACTCTTCGCCAAGACTATCCTTAACAGCATTAAGTGAGTCTATCTCAATCTCAAAGACCTCTTTGGCAATTAGTAAAGACTCTGCTTTTTGGCTTATTTTCTGCATTAAAACTCATTGTAGCAAATTTGGGTAAATATTATATAGCTCTCACCTTGCCACAGGAAAACACTCAATATGGATTAAAGAATCGACTGGAAGCTTCTAGCCTAGAAAAGCTCGATATTAATTTATATAGATCTAAATTAACCCATATCTCTGGTAAAACACTCTATCTCTATATCCTTATATTATCCGCGGATATTATCCGCTTTCACTATTCGTTTAGCAAGAATTTTGATCTCAAGAAACCTAATGAACATCTAGATTTCCATAATTTTAATTTTCAGAAGAATAACAATATTATTCAAGAAGATAAGTTTTCACTCAAAACCAAGAATTTAAGAGTAGAAATTATTCCTAATTTATTACAAATCAAAATTTACGATATCCATGAAACCCTTATTAGTAGCGATGAAGCAGGTCTGGGATTTTGGAGTGAAGAATTAGATTATGGTTTACAGGAACTACGTTGTTATAAACAATATACTGACCTCAAAAACCCTCCATTGATTTATGGCTTAGGAGATAAGACTGGCTCTATAAACCGCTGGGGAAGAAGGTTTCGTAATGCCCCTATAGATGCCCTTGGCTATGATTCAGAGTATACTGATCCATTGTATAAGGATATACCGTTTTTTATCCAGATGGATAGAGTATCTAAACAAGCTCATGGAATATTCTTTGATAATTTTCATGAGAAGTTCTTTGACTTTGGGAAGGAGCGTAAACCTAGTCCTTATTATTATTTCGGAGCTAGTGGAGGGGAATTAAATTATTACTTCATTCAAGGTCCTGCGATTAAAGATGTAGTTAGTAGATATCTAGAAATCACTGGCAAACCACCTGAATGGCCAAGCTTTACTTATGGCTATTTAGCCAGCGGCATGAGCTATACAGAAAATAATGCAGTCAACGAGAATACAAACACGTCATTGCGAGGAGCAGGCGAAGCCTGCGACGTGGCAATCCAGTCGAGAGTTGAGAGTAATTTACTGAATGTCTTTAAAAAATTCCAAGCTAAAAACATCTCAGCAACAGCATTTCATCTCTCATCAGGCTATATTCAAGACGCTAATGGACAAAGACAACAGTTCATCTGGAATAAAGAAAAATTCCCTAATCCAAAAGGATTTGCCAAACAAGCAAAAGATTTAGGTGTAGAGCTATGTGCCAATGTTAAACCAGTCTTACTTACAACTCATCCTTGGTATCAAGAAGCAGCAGATAAAGGTTTATTTATAGATAGCAAAGAATCCAAACCATTAGTCATCGATTATTGGGGAGGACAAGGTAGCTATCTTGACTATCGCAAATCAACAACCCAAACTTGGTGGAAAGAAAAACTTCAGCAATATATTTTGGGCAATGGCATACGCGGTGTATGGAACGATAATAATGAATATGAGATTTTTGAACCTCACTCTGCTTACGGTCATACTATGGAGATGCAAATCATCATGTCTAAACTTGCTAAAGAAACAGGCTCTGATTGGGTTCTCTCCCGCAGTGGTTATGCTGGCATTCAGAAATACGCACAAAGCTGGACTGGTGATAATTATTCTTCTTGGAAATCTCTTCAATACGATAATGCCATTCTCTCCTCATGCGGACTCTCTGGTTTAATTCATATGGGAGTAGATATAGGCGGCTTCTGGGGAGACACTCCAGACTCAGAATTACTATTGCGTTGGATTCAGAATGGAGTCTTCACACCTCGCCTCTGTATTCACTCTTATAAACCAATTCCAACTGAACCTGATATGTATGAAGCCAGTCATCCAGAACATTTCAAGATCATTCAACACTTCATGCAATTACGCACTGAATTAATCCCTTATATAGAGAACGCCGCTAAATTATCTGCCGAGCAAGGCATCCCTATCATGCGTCCTACTGTCTACGACTTCCAATATGATCCTAATACTTATGAACAAAGCTTTGAATATATGTTTGGAGATAAATATTTAGTAGCTCCTATTTATAAACCAGAGTCCGAAACTAATATACGTGAAATTTATTTACCTGGACCTGATACTACTTGGACACATTATTTTAGTGGTGAGAAGTTTCAAGGTGGACAAGTTATTAAGCTTGAAGTGGATTTAAAAAATATACCGATGTTTGAGAGAAATAAACTGTAAATCCGTAAATCCGCCCCACATGTCAGAATATTTGCATAAATAATGACATTTATGGCATAATTTGTATATGAAACGTGACATTTTAGTCAAATTATTGGACTGGAAGCAAAAATCTAATCGAAAACCTTTAATAATTAAAGGGGCCAGGCAAATAGGCAAAACCTATAGTCTACTTGAATTTGCAACTAACAATTTCCCCAACTATATATATTTAAACTTCGAAAGGCAAAAAGAATTAAAAGAAATTTTTGATCATAATCTAGATCCTCAAATCATCATACAAAAACTCTCAGTAAGTTTAGAAAAACCTATCTCAAAAAATGATTTGATAATTTTTGATGAGATACAAGAATGCCCTCGCGCGCTTACCAGTCTGAAATATTTTTGTGAACAGATGCCAGAACAAGCGTTAATCTCAGCAGGTTCCTTGCTTGGAGTAAAACTCAATGAACTTTCATATCCAGTTGGTAAAGTAGATCACTTAGAAATGTATCCAATGAACTTTATGGAATTTTTACAAGCACTAGAAAAAAGTATTCTTATCGAAGCGTTAGAGACTGGCTTAGCTAAACTAGAGATCTATTCAGAATTGCATAGTAAATTGTGGGAACTACTAAAAATTTATTTTATTACTGGAGGATTACCAGAAGTAGTCCTAGAATATATTAATCATCAAGATCAATTACAGACTGCATTTGAAAAAGTTCGCCTTAAACAACAAGATTTAATTGACGATTACCTTAGTGATATGTCCAAACATGCTGGCAAAGAGAACGCTGTACATTTACAAAAACTCTGGAATAATGTTGCAGACCAGCTCTCAGCTGTTCAAGATGGTAATGCAGCTAAGTTTAAATTCAAATCAGCCATTTCAGAGAAGGATAGATATTCTAGATTAATTTCAACTATAGATTGGCTTGAAGCTGCTGGATTAATCATCAAGATTCCTGTTTTAGACAATATTTCTATTCCACTTAAAGCTAATATCAAAGCGAGTTCTTTTAAATTATTTGTTTTTGATATTGGTATTTTAGGAGCGATGATGGATCTGAGTCCCAAATCTATTTTTAATTATGACTATGGTACTTATAAAGGATTTTTTGCGGAGAATTTTGTAGCACAAGAATTACGTAAAACTCTTACTAGTCGTAAGACTATCGTTGCTTGGCATGAAAACCAAAAAGAATTAGAATTTGTTTTAGACCTCGATGGTGAGATCATGCCTATTGAAGTCAAATCAGGTAAAGTTGTTAAATCTAAAAGTATCTATCTCTTTAGAGAAAAGTACAAGAATAAAATCAACACTATCGTGAGTGCCCAAAATCTCAACATCGACACTAGAACTAATGTTTATAAGATACCGCTGTATTTAACAAGTGAGTTACCAGGGATACTCCTCCATCAAACTTAAGACTCAATTAGAGGATGTTTAGCTGAACTTTCATTTAACCACTCTGGTTTAATTCTTGGATAAACCATATACTCTGGGTCTTTTAAAAATATAGTTCTTAGATTAGATCTTGGTAAACCACCATAAATATATTCCATTGCAGATATATTAGTATAGTCACGACTTAAATAAAGCAAATTAGGGGCTGGCTGTGTGTGACCATTTAAATGAACCATTGGGGTAATTGCTCCTGATTGATCTTCGATTAAAGACTCTGCAATAACTTGAGCAGAGACATTAATTTTCACTTTAATATATGCACTAGATCCTGAACCAGCAATATAAACTTCTCTATGAGAGTGTTTACTTTCTGCTTGAATAGTTTTTATCAACTCTAATAGTTTTAATCTTTCAGTTTCATTAGTATACGTTTTATCAAAATTATGATCATAAATTACGTACAGAGGAGAGTTAATACCTTTTTGTAGATAAGGTTCTTTTTTAACATAGATTTTATCTGTTCTACCTGAACTTTTCCAATCTATACGTCCAAATGAATCTCCTTTGGTATATTCTGCAAGCTCTGTACCTTCAGAAACTCTAGCATTGGTATCTTGATTATCTAAAGATTTGATTGCCCTAAGAAAACTACGCTGTAACAAAGATCGTTCTTTTTCTGGTATATATAATAGTGCGCTAGTATAGTTAGCAGAAGGTTTAGCAAAAGTTACTCCTAGATTGACCGTACTTACTTTCTTCCAATCATATCGCAATATATTTTTTACAACTGTTCGAAAGAAGTTTTCATCTTTAGAGAATTTAGCCAAAAAAGTTTTTCTATAAGAAGCATCCTGACAAGCTTTTTGAAATTGAGCAGAGAAAACTAATGCATCTATACAAAAAGCCATCTTCGAATTGATATCAAAAGATTCTATCTTATCAGCAAGGGGTTTGTATTGATTATCACTGAAAGGAATATTTTCTTTAAAAACCTTTGAATATTGATGTTTCTCCAGGTCTTTATGATAATCAATTTTATAAGATGCACAATAAGTCCATAGAAGGTCCCTATCATAAATTCGCCTTAAATCTATACGAGACAAAGTTTCTATCAAAATAGCTAAATCTGGTATATGAGAAAGATAGTCATCTAAATGTCCTAATAATAAAGTGGATGGGACTCCTAATAAATCTTCATATAATTGATGGTCTAAATCCTTTTGTTTCAGACAATATTCTATGAAACCTAATTGAATTGAGCATGCCTGTGAACGATCAGGAATAAATGAACTCTCTAAAATAGGTATTTTATGATTTGCAGCTAATTCCACAGCTAAAAAAGCTTGTTCTTTTTCAGCTTGTGTTCTTAAATGAATAAGAGTATCTCCTGTGAGAGTATCTACGCTTACATCTCTTGAAGATCTATCTATAAATGGATACTTATTTCCATGTAAATTAAACAATAGATCAAATAAATAAAGTGGATCACATTCTTCCACAGAAGGTAGATAATCCCAATTAACGACTCTCGCATTTAATTGAGTATCAGTATTATTAAACTTACTAGTTTCAGATGATAAGTTAGAAAAGTATACTTGAGCTAAAGCTTGGGAATCTTTAATAACTCCTGCAGAACGAGCTTTCTGACTGGTTCTTAGCTCTACTAATCCTTCATTAAATTTCCTTAGTAGCTCTACTCTTTGACTATTATTACGAGCCGCTTTAAAATCATCATCAAGCTTAGCAATCATAGATACGGGCATCACTTCAGGGTGATAAGCTTTATCTAATTCTATGTATTTAGTAGGATCTATCTGAATTAATCTATTATTCTGATCTATTGTAAGAACAATGCTATGTCCGCAAGCTCCTTGAAATGCTTTACCTTGGTCTGTAGTAACCTCTCCGCGCGCTACCCATGCAGGTTTACCATGCGCTCTGATTTGAGCTGCCAGAAACCAACTCAATAAATCACAATGGGCTACTTTAAGTTCATTAACTATCATTGGCATGAACTCTTTATTAGATTCTAAAAACTCACTAAAATTTGGATGAGCAATATATCTGAAATTAGTAAGATTGGTTTCTTTATTAAATCGTCCTAAATATGAAACCAGTAAGCTTAATAAATCTTCAGGTGATTCTTTAATCCTAGATTCTAAGGATTTAGGTAGTGGCATTGATTGAAGCCAATATTTTGATTCAGCTTCACTTGGCTTAAATTGTGCGGCATCAACAATTAAAAATTCTTCTCCCTGACTTTGTTGCATTGAATATTTAATTTCTGGTAAACTACCATCCTCGTCTTTAAGTCTCCAAACTGCTGGATCAAAATCACAGGGTTTAGCAACTTTAAGGTTTAATCCATTTGCATTAAGTAATTCTCCTTTAATCGGCATTGGAACTTGTCTTGAAAGCCTAGGATAATGAATGTTTATTTCTTCAGAACTTGCTTGGATACTAGTTTGTAAAGCTCGGAAAGGAGCAGCCTTGTAATCTTCTGCATAGCCTAAACTTGAACTTAATCCATCAGCTCTGGGTACTAATAATTCTTCACTTATAAAAAAAGCTCCTGGCATTGCTGGTTTAATAGAACCAAATGGTTCATTACGTTTTAAAGCTTCAAAATTCATCTTGGAAATGCGTACTCGTTCAGAACTCTGCATTTCTTTAGGAATAGGCGCTTTTTTAGACTTATAACAAATTTCTTCATTACCAATTTCCACATTACTTGCTGAAGTTGAATTTTGTTCCGATGATGATAAACCTATTCGAGCTTGATATATAGCTTTTCCTTGTTGTAAATCACCAACTAAATTAGTTAGATCGTTAATAGCATGAACTATCATTGCTTGTTGAAGTGGAGTTTCATAGTCTCCCTTAGCAAGCATCTCTCTATGTTGGCGTAATAAAATATTGGCCTCATTAGGGCCAGCATGACTAATATAAACTTTAGGACTATCTAATGACACTTTCTCTTAAAATACAAAGATTATGGATATTATCTTTTGACCTGTTTTAGCCCCAAATCTTTCTATTTTATTGTTATAACATCCATAAAATTACAACATATCCCCCATTCTCCTGAAAAACTATAGGGCATAAAGAATTTACAAGGGCGTACCCTCATGCGTATAGAATTTCGCTTAGATCAATATGACCTAAAACAAAATTTTGACCTCATTATTATCGGTGGGGGTATTAATGGTGCTGGTATAGCAAGGGATGCTTCGGAACGTGGCTTGAAGGTGCTATTACTGGAGAAGAATGATTTTGCTTCTGGTTGTTCAGCTCATTCTACCAGGCTTATTCATGGCGGATTGCGTTACTTAGAGCATCTTGAGTTTAATCTGGTTTATGAAAGTCTTCAGGAAAGAGAGATTTTACTTAAAAATTATCCTCACCTCGTTAATCCTCTAGGCTTACTTGTCCCTGCCTATGAGGGCAATAAATTTAACCTATTTAAGCTTAACATTGGAATGTGGCTCTATGATTGGCTTTCAGCAGAGAAAAGTCTTAAATCTTATCAAAAGATAACTCAAGAGCAAATCCCAACTCTTGAATTAGGAATTAAAACTACTGGATTAGAAGGCGCTGTATTTTACTATGATGCTCAAGTACCTATTGCTGAGAGGCTTGTATTAGAGAATATACTTACCGCAGAGTCCAAAGGTGCTATTTGTTTGAATCATTGCGAAGTAACAGAAGTGATATGTTCTAAAATACATGGTAAGTATCACGCTCAAGGAGTGAAGTTTAAAGATACGCTTAATGGTCGCAGACCCTTTACTGTTTATGGTAAGAACATTGTTAACCTTACAGGACCTTGGCTAGATGACGATATCAAATGGCTTAAAGAGAAGGATCAATTCCCTATCTCAACTAAACTTAAGCGCAGAATCGGTGGTACTAAAGGCTCACATATAGTAGTCAAACCCTTTACTGGAGCGCCAAGTCAATTCGGAATCTATAACGAAGCTAAATTAGATGGCAGACCTTTCTTCATATTACCGTTTAAATTAGGTATGAATGAAGACCTATATTTGATTGGTACCACTGATATATTTTTAGACAAGGATGAAGATATTGATAAGGTGCATATCACTGAGCGAGAAATTACATATCTATTAAACGAAGTCAATGACCTATTTCCACAAGCTGCTCTAACAGAGGATAAGATAGTGAAGACTTTTTGTGGAGTTAGGCCACTGCCTTACGTTGCTAAAGAATCAGGAGCAGCAGGCAAGGTTACCAGAAAACACTTCGCAATTAATCATGATAAAGAAGGTCTAGCGAATTATTATTCAGTAGTAGGCGGTAAGCTCACTACGTTTAGAAGTCTTGCAGAGGAACTAGTAAATAAATTCAGTTCACATAGATCATATACGGCAAGCAGAAGAACTATTGGTTGTAATTACCCCGAAAGTATGGACTTCTATAGTTATGTACAAGAAGCTGCTAGAAACTATAATGCTAAATACGGCGTAGACGCACATACCATCTTGCATTTATTAATGCTATACGGAACCAATACTTCTAAGGTCCTAGACTTAACTCTAGAGAATCCTTTACTCAAGAATAAAATAAATAAGGACTTTGAAGATATAGAAGCACAGATAGTCTACGCCATAAGATACGAGCAAGCTTATACAGTAGAAGATATACTCGAAAGAAGACTCACGATAGGACTCTGCAGTGATCGAATAGATAAGGCTATCATTAAGACTATACGCTACCACTTAAGCGAAGAATTCGAATTAATGGCAAGACAACGAGATAAAGCTATAGAAGAAGTACTTGCTCAGGGTTATAATTCATAATTGTAATATGGACTATGTACTCACTATCGATGAAGGCACTACCAGTACTAGAGCTTTATTAATAAGCTCATCTGGTGAGATTCTTGACATAGTGCAAAAAGACATCACTCAATACTACCCACAACCAGGCTGGGTAGAACATGATCCATTAGAGATCTGGAATAAAACTCTCGCTTGTTGTAGAGAGATCATTACCAAAAATTTAGCAGCAGGAAAAATCTCTAAAGATTCTGTCACTAGCATTGCTATAACAAATCAAAGAGAAACTACTATAATCTGGGACCCTAAAACTGGTAAACCAGTCTACAACGCTATCGTATGGCAATGTCGCAGAACCGCCGAGCGGTGTGAAGAACTTAAAAAAACTAAAATTTCTGGTGTAAATTTTACGGATTATATCAAGAGTAAAACTGGACTATTAGTTGATGCGTATTTCTCTGCAACTAAAATTCAGTGGATCCTTACGTCGTCCGTCTTCACTTCGTTTCGACGGACTCCTCAGGATGACGGACGCGGGACTCAGCAGGAACTAATGTTCGGTACCATCGATACTTGGTTAATCTGGAATTTAACTCTTGGAAGAGAACATCTTACTGACACTAGTAACGCTTCTAGAACCATGCTCTATGATATTTATGAAGATCAATGGGATACTGAGATACTTAAACACTTAAATATTTCTACAAGTATTTTACCTAAGGTGATAGAAAGCAATGGTGATTTTGGAGCAAGTCCTTTATTCAGTGATTTACTTGGATATGAATTACCTATCAAAGCCGTTCTAGGAGACCAACAAGCAGCTTTCTATGCTTATGACGGAGAAGCGAAATGTACTTATGGCACAGGAACCTTTGTGATGCTACCTTACGGAAGCAAGCAAGAAGTTAGAAGCTTGAAGCTCGAAACCAATGAACAAAGTAAATCACAAATCGGTAATGAAAGAGATGCAATGTCTTTTGCTATTAAAAATGATAATGAGGGATTACTAAAAAGCTCTGGCTATAAAACCCAATCAGAGAAAGCCTTAGTATTGGAGGGTAGTATTTTTGTGGGTGGCTCTATAGTACAGTGGTTAAGAGACGAGATGAAGTTTATCGAGAAAAGTTCAGAGGTAGAAGCTCTAGCTAAATCAGTCCCTGATAATGGCGGAGTGTATTTAATACCAGCGCTTGCTGGTCTAGGGGCGCCTTATTGGCGAGGAGATGTCAGAGGAACTATATTTGGCATCACCAGAGGCACTAATAGGGGACATATAGCAAGAGCAGCTATTGAAGCCATCGCTTATAGCGTGCGAGATATCATTGAAGCACTAGACCCAGCCCTACGTAGTAAAATCACTCAGCTCAATGTCGATGGCGGTGCAACCAAGAATGATACTCTTATGCAATTCCAAGCTGACCTATTACAAATCCCTATTAAACGCTATACCGAAACTGAAATGACCGCTCTAGGCGTCGCTAAAATGACCGGTGGTATCGAGCTGAAACTCAAGGCAGAGAGAGTGTTCCAGCCACAAACCAACCTAGATGAAAATTATAAGATTTGGAAGAAGTATATTACTAAACTTCTTTAATTTATAATCTCTTTCAAACTAAGACTATGATGAAAATAATCTGAGTCTTTAAGTGCCTTAGATTGCCCTGAGAATGAAATCAAGGCTCTTTCAAGAGTATAACCTTTCGGAATTTGAAATTTATTAATTTTACTTTCCATCTCTGCAATAACCTTAGTATCAATTACCTGTTCATGAAATTTAACCTCACAAATAGTAATCACCTTATCCTGTCTAACATACATCAAATCTATCTGTATCTTTTCTTCTCTATTGAAGTATGGTGAATAATCAATAACTTCTTCCGCAAAACCCATAAGCTCAGCAATAAAGATCGCATTTCTAAAAACGAATCTTTCAAACGCTAAACCAAGCCAAGGCTGCCACTTAGACTCACATAATTTATGAAAAAGATTTTCCGTGTCATTTTTTTTAATTATTGTTAAATTTGGCTGAATAAATTTAAAATAAAAACTCAAATACTCATCAACAATAGCGTATTTTTTATTCTTACCAGATTTATAAATTAAGGTACTCGGACAATAACTAGATATAATTTGTGCTTTTTCTAAATTGATTAGATATCTTTGCAAACCTCCTCCCTTATTCATTTTTAGCTTTGCTGCAATCTCATTAAAGGATAATTTCTGACTGTTTAAAAGCTCAACTATCCGCATATAAATTCTAGGTTCTTTAAACTGGCTATTAAATACTTTGGCAAATTCTTCGACAAAAAATCCATTAGGTTCAAAACACAATCGCTGTAAATTTTGTTTCAAAGACTGATTCATATTTATTTCTTCAAAATATTTTGGGATACCACCAAAAATCATAAAATATTTAATTATCTCTTCGTTACTTCGCTTGGCAAGAAAAAATTGTTTTGATTCTCTAATACCCATCGGTTTTAGTAAAATTTCTAAATCAATCCTCCCATACAAAGCTTTAGAGTGAATTACTTTATCAACCATGAAAGTAGCAACTGAACCACAAAGTATTAAAACCACGTTATGCTCTTTCCAAACATTATCCCAAAAATATTTTATAAGAGAAATTAATTGTGTTCTTTTCGCTGCCATCCATTGCAGTTCATCAAAAGCAATAATCAGTTTTTTCTGTTTATTTTTCCTCTCCAACAGTTTTTTGCTTAGCAAATTAAAAATCTCATCCCAAGTATTAAACTCAGCTTTAGCTATAACATCATCATTGAGATACTTAGCTAAAGTATTACGAAAATGCCTAATTTGTTCTCTGGTACGTTGATCTTCTAAACCCTCAAACACAAATAGAGGTGCTTTAGTTTGAATAGCAAACTCTCTGATCAAGGCACTTTTCCCAACTCGCCTTCTACCATACAAACAAAGCAAATTACTTCCTTTTGAAGTATAGTGTTCTTTAAATCTAGCTACTTCCCGCTCCCTGCCACAAAACTTCATTCTCAACTCCTTGAAAATGCACACAAAGTGGTAAAACTATCTGTGCATTTGACAGTAAAATTATACCCTAAAAATGCACACAAAGTGGTAAAACTATCTGTGCATTTTCAAGAAAGGCTATAATTAACCTAAATGCTCTCCCAGTCCAATATCTTCTACTCAGATAGCACCGAGTTTGAGCCACTAGCTTATAGACTTAGACCAAATACGCTTGAAAAGTTAGTAGGTACTATCAAATCTAATCCTGCATTTAATAATTGGCTGCGATCTGGTGTTAAACAATCCGCTATATTCTGGGGACCTCCAGGTACTGGTAAGACTAGCATTGCGCATCTCGCTGCTAAACACTCTAAGCGAGAGTTCATCAAGCTTCAAGCTTTTAATTCAGGAGTGAAGGATCTTCGTGAGATCGTCGAACGTGCTGAGCGTATGCCTAATACTATATTGCTCTTTGTCGATGAGGTTCATAGCTTCAACAAAAACCAACAGGATATATTACTTAACGCAGTCGAGCGTGGCATATTAGTTTTTATCGGTGCTACCACCGAAAATCCAGCGATTAGTATAAATAAAGCTCTATTAAGCAGAACTATCTGCTTTGAGCTCAAACCCCATAGATATGCAGACTTAGCTGCTCTTATAGAAAGAGCTCTTAAGCTCTCCAATAAAACCATTGATGAAAAAGCCCAGGATTATCTCATCAAATCCAGTTACGGAGATGCTCGTCACTTACTCACTAATTTAGAACTTTTAGTTAATAATTCTACCGAAACTATCACCGAAGAACTATGTAAAGAAATCATCAGTAAGAAATTTTTCTCAGGCGACCCTAATACTTACTATGATTGTGTTTCAGCCCTCCAAAAATCCATGCGCGGTTCGGATGTCACGGCTTCTCTATATTGGTTAGCAAGATTACTACATGCAGGTGCAGAACTAGAAGCTATCTGTCGCAGGATTTTAGTCACCGCAGCAGAAGATGTCGGTATCGCTGACCCACAAGCCCTCATTATCGCCAACGCAGCTCATGATACGGCTCTTAAGCTTGGCATGCCCGAGGCACGCATTCCACTTGCCGAAGCAGTAGTATATATCGCTCAAGCACCTAAATCTAATACTAGTTATAAAGCACTCACTAAAGCTATGAATGATTGTGAAAATCATCCACCATATCCAGTACCTGAACACCTACGCAATATTCATATACATAGCTGTCCTGCTAAATCTAATAACGTGGGAGTCAATCCTCAAACGGGCTACAAATACCCTCATGATTATCCTGGTAACTGGGTTGAGCAGCAATATATGCCAGATGAATTAGTTAATAGAAAATATATTTAGAAACTTAGTAACATAGAACTAACAGCAGGTCTGAGAGTTTGGTCATTACCCGCAAAGGTATTAACTGCTTTAAGCATATCTGCTTCTTGTTTTACTATGGCATTTTCTACTCTTCTTTGGAAACCTAGTAATTGCGCTGGGCTGAGACTTGCCATATTTATAGCAGCTAGTTCAGCAGGCTTATGCTTTGCATGCAAACTTCTAGCTTGCCATGCTGATTGATTTGATACTGATGCATCAGCATCAAATTTCCTAACTTGTTTAGCAGTTGGCTGAGTTACTTTATTAGAATCTTCTCCAGGATTAACACCACCTAAACCTACTCCTCCTACACAATTATTCATAAATAAACTCCTTCACTGGTTCCCTCTTAACTATATAAAGTAGTACTTGCAATGTTTTTGATAAAAACAAAAGACCCAGCATTACTGCTAGGTCTTTTACAAATAGGATGTAAATTTGAGTCTAAGAAAGATTTTTATGGAGTAAATAGGTTTCTATATTGTGCAGGCGCAGAATCCATGAATTGCTGTTTAGCTTGTGCTACAAGTTCAGGCGTAAAAGTTCTTTGTTTAATGGCATCACGGATGCTACCAGATTGATCTGGATCACTAAAACCTACGTCCCCAGGTTTATGAAAATTCACTAGAGCTAATCTATTTTTATCACTATTAGCAATAGGTTTATCAAAACGATCAGTGAAAAGATCTTTGGCACGAGTAAAAAAGTCTGTAGGCTTACTTGCTTTCTCTCTTCTAGCAACTTCCTTGTTAAAGTTTTTAGAAACTCTATCGTCTCCAAATCCTCCACCAGTTCTGTTTATGTAGCTCATCCAAGTTCTCCTTAAAGTTACAACGTTATTAGTTTCTTATAGTTGATAGCGAATTTCAAAATATTTTCAAAATTCTTTTTTCCTTGATATACCTGAAATTTCGACCTTAAAGTGCTTAATTGGCCCTGAGAATATGTTAACCCTACCTTAACTTTATTCCACAAAATGGAATGTATTAACAGTTTCTCATTGATATATACTTAATTTATAACTGCATTATAACAAAAATATTAAGAAATTAATGCGTATTACATCAATATTTTAGTAATATTTTTTTAATCTTTCCCAAAAGCTTGTTATATTAAAAGGATACGCAGAAGCGTACGACGTCAAGTGTGTAAAAAAGAGACTAGACCAAGATCGACTTACACCATATACAACACGCAGCGATCTTGGATTTAACTAGTCCTACATAAGCTCTGGGAATAAATCTGGGCTATCATTTCCCCAAGCTGATGTATATGTATCAGAAAACTATTAAGCTCAGGTTATGAGCTAGAAGCAAATTACTTAGAAGAAGTTAATATATAAATATGAGTCGTACCTATAGAGACCCTGTACACCAAGAGATAACTTTAAACAGCGAAGATCTGGTCGAAAATTTGATTATCCAATTAATCGACTGCAAAGAATTCCAGAGGTTACGTTGGTTGAGACAACTCGGTACTGGTTGGTTTACTTTTCATGGTGCAGAGGCTTCACGCTTCCAGCATTCACTCGGAGCGATGTATGTCGCTAAGCTAATGTTCGAAAAGATCTCTCAAGATTTAGTTCTTGATGAAGCTACAACAATGGAATACAAAGCTCTTGTGCTTATAGCTGCACTTCTGCATGATATTGGTCATGGACCTTTCTCTCACAGCACCGAGAAAGTAAATAATATAATGCATGAAAGCTGGACCCAGACTCTAATTAGTAGCGAGCAAACCCAAATCCATAAAATATTAGAAAGCTATCAAGTTGGCTTGAGTGAGAAGGTGATTTCTGTACTGAATAAAACTTATCCAGTTAAATTTATTTCTAGTATCGTTAATAGTCAGCTAGATTGTGATCGCTTTGATTACTTGATTAGAGATAGTTTTTATACTGGAACATCTTACGGACACTTTGATCTTAATAGGGTTATAAGTAGTATCAAAGTCAATCAAGAACATGATTGCTTAGTAGTAAGCGGCGAGAAGGGTATGCTAGCGGTAGAAGATTACTTATACGCTCGTTATTCTATGTACATGCAAATCTATCAACACAAGAAATGCTTAGCGAGTGATTCTCTATTACTGAAACTTTTTAAACGCGCCAAAATTCTTATCAAAGGTAAACGCATGTCGTTTATCGAAGAGCCGGTCTATAATTGGCTTGCACAGCCTGAGAAGCTAACAGTGGCAGACTTCTTATTAGTCGATGATATTAATATCATGCACCATATTAAGCATTGGATGAATGAGAAAGACATTATACTTAGAGACTTAGCTAGAAGGTTTATAGAACGTGATATCTTCAAAGCTATGAAAATAGACAAGCCCACCGAAGGCACAATGGAAGAGAAGATTGCCGAAATTACGGCAATTAAATCGCAAGAATTAAGAAAACGTAACCTAGATCCTGATTACTATCTAGATTCTATTACTATTGCTTCTAATCCTTATAGTTTCTATAATCCAAGTCAAGAAAATTTTGGAATCAAGAACCAGTCCGAAAAGCTCCCAGATGCAAGGCTTGCGAGTCCCGAGCCACCGGAGTTGACTAAAACGTCAATGAGGATGGCGAGGGACGAGCGTAACGCAGCAGATGGGACTTTGCGGACTGGTTCTAAAGCGATCTTTGTAGAAGGTAATGATGGAGAATTAAGAGAGATCTCAACCTTATCTCATGTAGTAGATTCCTTAGTAAAAAATAGCTTCGCTAATTCTTGGTTTATTTATGTAGATGCCACTGTCATTGCGAGCCGCGAAGCGGCGTGGCAATCCCATTAACGCTAATGAGATCGCCACGTCACTCACTTCGTTCGCTCCTCGCGATGACGAGCTTCTAATTCTTCAATCCGTTTCTGCATCAGCTCTAGAGTAGCTCCAATATAATCTGGTGCCTTATGATGGTCTAAATTATCTATGGCATCTCTTAAATCACCATTCATCTTAATAATGCGCCCAGGAATACCTACAACAGTACTATTAGATGGTACATCCTTCACTACCACTGAATTAGCACCAATCTGCACATAGTCACCTATATTAATATTGCCAAGTATCTTAGCACCAGCACCAACAATAATATTATCGCCTAGAGTGGGATGACGCTTCTCACGCTTAATAGAAACTCCACCTAACGTTACACCTTGATAAATAGTAACGTTGTCACCAATAATAGTAGTCTCTCCAATCACCACTCCAGAACCATGATCTATAAAGACGTTCTTACCAAGAGTAGCAGCAGGATGAATCTCAATATTAGTAATGATTCTAATTATATAAGCCAAAAATCTAATAATAATTTTTAGTGGGCATGACAATATACCTAAATCTAAATTCCAAAGATAGTGAAATAAACGATGTGCTAAAACTGCCTGAAAACCTGGATAATACAAAAATATCCCAAGTGTAAACTCACAAGATGGGTCTTTGCGTTTAACGTTATTTATTTCTCTTATAATAGTGCGGAACATTTTGTTACAATTCTAGCAAATGAATCAAACTATCATAATTGCCACGTCTAATAAGGGAAAAGTGAAAGAATTTGAAAGTATTAGTCGTTTATCAGCAATCAATAGTAAAAAATCAAAATTAGTTTTCCAAACTATAGCTGATGTATATTCTGGAGAATTTGATCCCGAAGAAACTGGTTCTACTTATCAAGAAAACGCTCTAATCAAAGCTAAGGCAGCGGCGGAGGTCCTGAGAAGTGGATCCTTACGTCGCAGTGGGGCTGCTTCTCAGGATGACGAATGGCTTATTCTTGCTGATGATTCTGGCGCGGAGATCTCTGCGCTCAATAATCGACCAGGAATATATTCTGCACGTTACCTTAAAGCTAATGGCATAGCAGGTGTGTTAAAAGAACTTGGCGACAACCCTAATCGTCAAGCACGTTTCGTTTGCCATATAACTTTAGTGAATCTCAATGGTGAAGTGGTATTTGAGACCGAACAATACTGGAATGGTACCGTTACATATGCAGCACGCGGCACTAATGGCTTTGGCTATGACCCTATACTTGTACCTAATGAATATAGTAGTGAAAATAAAACTGTTGCTGAATTAGATGATGAGATTAAGAGCAAACTCAGTCATAGGGCTCAAGCGCTGGTTAAAGTTTTAGAGTTTTTAGGTTGATTCTTTTCTGGCTTAGTAAATTCTTTACTCAAAATCCCATCTAAAAACCTGCAAACCTCAGATTTAGTTCTTACATCATTATCTATTTCACTATGATCCGTTTCACTTAGTTCTATAGCCTTATCTCCATCTCCCAAATCCCGCGCACAAGCACCATTGAGACCATAATAAGTTCCTTTTTGATATATATGTAAATTAGGCTCTTTATTACATCCAAGTTCAGTAACGGCTTCGCCCATATTACTAAGACCAGGTTTAATGGCATCAATGGTTACGGTACCTAAAATAGGAACGTTTAATTTAGCAAAACCATCTCCTTTTTTACGCATGTCACAGTTCATTCCAGCTCCCCAACTAAATCCTACAGGACAAACCCCTGAGATTTGTATACCAAAGCCCTTTTCTAAATTCTCGATTATCTTACAATTCTCTCTAGTTCTCACATCGGTGTTAGCACTTGCATCCTCGCTCAAACAAAACAAATGTTGAGCCGCTTTAGAAGCGTCTGGTGCCTTAAGAACCAGAACATGTGCATGAGGATGTTTATTAGAAATATGCTCTGCGATTTCTAATAAACCCACTTCTTTTTTATTATTAAAATCATTTTGCCTAGTGCCTAAAGTGAATACCACTAGAGGTTGAGGACCTTCTCCTTGACCTTTAATAAATTGATAAGTACCCTGTTTTTCTAAATTACTGAGATGTTGACCAATCTCACTGGAAGATTTATTTGGAGAAAATTTTTCGTCAATTGTTGATAACGCAGCCTCTTCACGGGTTTTTCCATAAGCAAATAACCACCATAGTGGACCACTTGTAAGTAAAGGTTTAATCCATGATCTAGCCTGATCAATGAAACTTGCTATAGATGATCCAAATAAGGACCCAGCGATCGTTGACATTTATTCCCTGCTCCCATTGTCCTTCCCAAATCAAACAATGAAGTTCAAATGCTTAATATATAAAGCAAGCTTAACTAAGAGATTGATAATTACGGTAACTATTCACCTTATATATAACATTTTTAAATCCTTAAATCAGGATGGGGGTTGGGTTCCGCCGCTTCGCGGCGTTTGCGCTGCGCGCGGCTGAATGAAAAAATTTTTTAGCCGTCCGCAGGACAAAACGCGCCGAAGGCGCGTAACCACCTTTAAAAATGAGATTTAGATAGATTAACAATTATTTGATAGTAGGTGCTTACGCTAAATTCAACGGATTAGTGGTCATAGATAGGTTTCTATTAAATACTTCCTTGCCAGCTAAGCCCATCGGTGCAACTCGTGTCTCCCAATGTAAATGCGGACCAGTAGAGTGACCATCAGAACCTACTGAAGCGAACACTTCTCCTTGCTTGATATATTCACCACGTCCAATAAAAACATTATCATTGTGACCAAAAACCGAATAAAGAATCTTACCATCAGGCTGCACTTGATTCTCATGAGCAACTATTACCGTATTCTTACCAAAACCATCTACCTGACCAACATAGACCACTCTACCGTCCCAGGGCATGCGTATTGGAGAGCCTTTAGCAGCAGCTATATCTACTCCACTATGAAAATGTTTATGACCTGTCATAGGATGCGTACGTTCACCATATTCACTAGAGATTTGTCCCTTAAGAGGGAATAACATTGTTTGTGCTGGCTGACCTGATCTTTGAGTATTAGGAGCCTGCATTGCAGGATTAAATCCCATACCCATCATCGCTGGGTTGATTTCAGAATTACCACCCATCATGCCGGCTTGCATTAAACGAGTCATGATTTCTGGATTCATAGAACCCATCATGCCCATCATAGAACCCATAGGATTAGAATCTTTGTCATCAGGACTAGCTAAAGCCTCTCCATACATTTGACTTTGCATCATGGAGACCATGGCTTGAAAATTCTTAGCTTGACTATCAGAAACAGGGCCGCTAGGTATACCAGTGCTATCACCAGATAAATGATCTATCCTAGCCATTAACTGGCCAATTCTAGCCTCTGCTGGTATTTGTGATCCTTCTAGACTCATAATTTGCTCCCCTCGATCTTAGGGTAACTAGCAAAAATTAAAATGAGGTTAAGGTTAGACTTCCTATACCTACTCTTGATATAGAAAGAGAATGAACATATAATGGCTAAGTAATGATGATACTTCAAGAACGAGAAAAAACTATTCTCGCTATTTTAAGCGTAATTGCTGTCATTTGTATCTATTGGTTCTTACTTAAACCTAGCCAAGCAGAAAATCACCAAATTAAAACTGATATCACCAGATTACAAAGAGAACTGAGAGAACCAGATGTAACTCCAGAAAAACTCCAAAAACTTGAAGAAACCGTAGAGTTACTTAATAAGGAAATAGTTTCCTTACAGGCTCAGATACCCGAACATCAAGAACGTGGGTTTCTTATAAGAGATCTAGAACAATTAGCTAAGAAAAATAATATTGAATTGATTAGTTTTTTACCCAAAGAAGCTATCCCTGTAACTATGTCTGGCAAAGAAATCACCCCGCGCTCTAGAACTGCAAGACGCAACAAAAATCAAAGCCTAGAAGAAATGCATGCTAAAGTTCTCAAAACTGTTATCACCATTGATTCTAAAGGTAGATTTGAAGACTATAATAAATTCTTTGCTGATGTACTTATGTATTATAGAGCAGTAGAAGTTTCTGATTTAATTATCGCCAAAGGAGCAGCCTCAGGACTTGGAGAGGATAAACGCTTCAGTCAAAACCGCAGTAAAGATCCGCTAGCAGATGCAAGAAACACTCAATTAAGTGTTAGCTTTACTTTATTTGCTTATACTGGAATCCCAAGCCAAACACCAACAGAGTAACAATCCATATGAAAATTGCTGCTCCACGTGGAACTCAGGATACATTACCAAACAGATCTAGCATCTGGCAAAGGATAGAAGCTGAAGCTATTAAGATCTTCTCCAGCGCAGGATTTGCAGAGATTCGCACACCAATATTCGAAGCAAGTGAACTCTTTAATAGAGCAGTAGGTGAAGATTCTGACATCGTAAATAAAGAAATGTATACCTTCAATGATCGTAGTGATCGCTCTCTAACCTTAAGACCCGAAGCTACCGCTAGTATTGCAAGAGCTTTTATTGAAAACTCTCTAGATAGAGAAGGTAAACCGCAGAAGCTTTGGTATCGTGGTCCGATGTTTAGATACGAAAGACCCCAAACTGGGCGCTACAGACAGTTTCATCAGATTGGCATAGAAGCCCTAGGAACACCCGCCCCATATATAGATCTGGAAATTATTCGTCTGGGAATAGATTTATTGGAAAACTTAGGATTAGAGGATTTAACTTTATATATCAACTCCATTGGCAATAAATCCTCTCGCCAAAATTACATTAGCGCATTGAAAGAATTTCTAGCTCAGATACAAGATCAAGTCTGCGATGATTGCAAACGCAGATTCTTGCAAAACCCGCTTAGATGCTTGGATTGCAAAGTTCCTGAAGACCAAAAACTATATAGCCAAGCTCCTATAATTCATGATTACTTTGATGAAGAGTCTCAAAGCATTTGGTCACAAATGCAAACAGGATTAACCGAGCTTGGAATTAAATATATTGTAGATCCTAAATTAGTCAGAGGATTAGATTATTACTCTCACTGTGTCTTTGAAGTGAAGAGTAACTCTACTTTCTTAGGCACACAAAGCACAGTGCTAGCTGGTGGCAGATACGACAATCTAGTAGAGATTCTCGGCGGACCCAGCACTCCAGCGGTAGGCTGGGCAATCGGCATGGAAAGACTAGTCCTAATAATTAAAGAGCCAGAAATAACAAATACTAGTATCTATATTATTTCTGATAGTAGCAGCGAAGCTCAGAAGCTTGCTCATAGACTGAGAATTGATACCAATCATGAAATGATTATTGAATATGATTATGAGAACTCTAAGTTCAAGAAACAACTAGAACGAGCAGTCAAAAAATCCTGTGATTGGGTTGTATTCTATATGAATGATGAAAGACAATCTGGAAAGTTTAAAATCAAAGATTTGAAAAATGCAAAGGAAATTAGTGATCTAAGCTATGAAGAGCTTATAAATAAACTTAAGCTATAATGTACGCATGTCTTACTCCCTGCCTAATACCAAAGATAAATTTATTTGTGCAGCATTATATACTGGACTGTTTTTTCCGTTGATGACCTGGGTTCCTATCATTTGGATAGTAATTAGTAATATCAAAAAAAGCTATCTCAAGGATTTCGTTAAGTATCACTGTTATCAAGCAATACTCTTTAATATGATCGCGCTCTTCCTTCCTCAGTTACTAAGTTTATTAATCAATTTTCTTTCAACAATGCTGAGCCTGCTTGTCATCTTTGATAATAGTATTTTGTTACTTAAATCCTTCACTAATTGGTTTATAGAGATATATTTTATATTCATTAAAGTAGTAGCAGTCTATGCCATCATTTGGACTGCCAGAGGGCGTTTTACGTATATGCCGCCTATATCTCAAGCTGTTAATTTGCTCTTAAGATAATTTTAACCCACTAACGGGCATATACAATTTATGTTCTTATCAGAGGGGATAATTCAAAATTTTATAGAATCCATTGAAGAAGAGGAAATGCTTTGCATTGAAGCAATAAAGAGCGATGACGAAGCATATAAATATATAGCAAATCTTTATAAAAAAAATTATGGAGTGCCCCCAAGTGGCGTCGGCATCTACCTTTTACGCAATAAATTTAATTTAGGGTCAGAAAGAGACAACCTCAGATTTGTACCCAATGGTTTAATATAGAACTCACACTTTATTAAATAATATTTTTATTAATATTCTTAAACCCAGTATGGTATATGGGTTCCCATAAAAATAAGTTTTATACTTAAAATGGTTATTTAGAGCTATACATGTTAGAATAGCTCCTTATGACCAAAGTTTATTACGAAATAGATGCTGATTTAAAGCTAATCCAATCCAAGAAAGTAGCCATTATTGGCTATGGTTCCCAAGGGCACGCACATGCGCTTAACTTACAAGAAAGCGGCGTAGATGTCAGAGTGGGCCTTTATAAGGGCTCTTTAAGCTGGGCAAAGGCTGAAGCTGCTGGATTAAAAGTTAATACTGTAGAAGAAGCTGCCAAAGAAGCAGACCTAATCATGATTCTTCTTCCTGATGAAAAACACGCCGAGGTTTATAATTCACAAATCAAACCTAATCTTACTAAGGGTAAGACTCTTGCTGTAGCACATGGCTTCTCACTGCACTTCAATCAAATCGTAGCTCCTGAAGGTGTGGATGTAATTATGATTGCTCCTAAAGGGCCTGGTCATAGGGTTAGAATCGTCTTTGAGCAAGGGTTTGGAGTACCAGCCTTAATAGCAGTAAGACAAAACGTTAGCGGCAAAGCTAAAGAAGTTGCACTAAGTTACGCGAAAGCCATTGGTGGAACGCGTGCTGGAGTATTTGAAACTAATTTTAAAGAAGAGACTGAGACTGATTTATTTGGTGAGCAAGCTGTTCTTTGTGGTGGACTATCAGCCCTTATCAAAGCTGGCTTTGAGACTCTAATAGAAGCTGGTTACTCAGAGGAGATGGCTTACTTCGAATGCTTACATGAAGTGAAGCTAATCGTAGACCTGATCTATGAAGGTGGATTAGCGAAGATGAGAGATAGTATCTCTAATACTGCAGAGTATGGTGATTACGTTTCTGGTCCAAGAGTTATCGATGCTGGTGTGAAAGCACGCATGAAAGAAGTGCTTAATGATATACAGACTGGTAAGTTTGCTCGTGATTGGATTCTGGAGAATCAAGCTAACCAAGCTAGTTTCAAGGCTACCCGTGCTATCGAAGCAGCTCATAAGATCGAGTCCGTAGGTCATAGCCTTAGAGGGCAAATGGATTTTTTGGCCCACGAGCGCACTAAAGCGCTTAGCTAAACTTCTACATATTCTTCGCTAATCGCTACTGAGAAATTATTATTAACCTGGCCTGGTCTACCGAGGAACTTAAGTTCTTCGCCTATCCAGATCTCCGATTTCTCGCTAAGTTGAGTATTGAACTTAATCACATCTCCGATTTGTAAGTCCATCAAATCATCTAAGTTTAATTCACCTCGTGCTAAAACTATCTTCACTGGTAATGGACTAACAGAGAGTTTCGTTATAATAAAATCCTTAGAATCTTCTGTGGCTGTTTTATCATTACGATAACTTGACTGACGTGTCAAAGTCATAATGATATCTTCAAGCGCAGCATACGGGATACAAATACTCATCAAACCTAGATCTGCACCTATTTCAATATTAATAGTTATCAAGGCTACTATATCAGAGAAAGACGCTACTTGAGCTGATTGTGGGCTACTCTCTAAAGCAACCAATTCTACTTCATCAGTCGCAGGTATAAGAGCTTGCCAACCTTCTGGAAGAAAATGCAAAATTCTTCTAAGAGTATCTTTAATGATTCCCACTTCTACATCGGTCAATTCTTCTGTACTAATAGAAGAAACTCCGATACCTCCTAAGAAACGATCTATCATGGCACCAATTAAATGACGCTCAATACCCATACAAAATTGTGTCACTAATGGATACATATTCAATACACCTGTTAAAAGATCCTCAGGCATTGAATCTATGAAGTCACCATAGGTAAGCTGCTGAACATTCGCTACAGAAAACTCAATCGGCATTCTTAAAGCAGAGTTGAGAGAAATACTAACTTGTCTACAAAAGTGTTCATGAATAGAACCCAAAACTCGTAAGTGATCCTTACTGAATTTATCGGGGTTTTTAAAGTTATAGTCTTTAACCTTCTTAGGTTTATCACGAATTATAAGAGGGAGAGCATCATTTTCTCTGTGTCTTTTATTCGGTAGGTTTTGGCCATAGAGCGGCATGAGATTATTCAATTAATTCACTTCCAGTATCAAATTTATTCCCCTGGGTTTTAGTGCTAGTCTCGGTTTGATGGTCTAGGTTAAATATATTAGATATTAGATTTTGTCTGAAAAAATACTAAGGTAAGCTTCATAGGCATAGGTTTGATCGTATTTTTTTTCTTGCTTTCTAGGCAACAAAATCTTTAATTTCACAAAACGATCTACAACTCTTTGTGCGCCTGCTTTAGTAAAACCTGTCCATTGCTCAATGGTTGCAACATTTATTATTGGTTGTGCATAAAGTTTTGTTAAAACCATAGCTGCACTTTCCGATGCACGAGTTGATAGTTTCTGTATTTTTAGAACATCCCGTTCTCGTAATGCAGTAATTTTTTGAACTATTTCTATAGCTTCATTTGCAATCTCAATTACACCATCAAGAAAAAAATTAACCCAATCCGAAACCATACCATAATGATAACCAAAAAGTTTTTCGTAATAAATTTCTTGATGTTTTTTAAAATAGGATGATAAAAACAAAACTGGCTTTTCTAAAAATGCCTCTTGCCATAAAAAAAATGTTATAAGCATTCTACCCGTTCTACCATTGCCATCAAGGAATGGATGTATTGTTTCGAATTGAGCATGTATTAAAGCAGCTTTAATAAGAGTCAATGTTAAATCATCAGTTTGTATAAATTTTTCAAGCTCCTTGAGAGCCACATTCATTTCTTGTACTGGAGGAGGGATAAAGCGTGCATTACTAATCTTTGTACCACCTATCCAATTTTGTTTTTTCCGGAATTGGCCTGGATCAGGAAAATATGATGAACGAGCTTGATCCATTAGTTTTTTGTGCAATTCTTTTATAAACTCTAGATTAAGAGA
Source organism: uncultured Gammaproteobacteria bacterium (assembly GCA_964512985.1). Taxonomy (GTDB): domain Bacteria; phylum Cyanobacteriota; class Vampirovibrionia; order LMEP-6097; family LMEP-6097; genus CAYPGT01. The sequence continues at coordinate 45,185 of CAZELI010000006.1, forward strand.
GAAATTTTTCTTGGTAATATGCTTCATTCCATAATTTAAAGCTTGTATGTAATGTAAAATATCATCAACATCTGATGGAATATGAGAATTTATTTTTGCATCAGCCTCTATCGCATCAATTAATGTTGCTTGAGTACCTTCAATTTGACTTGAAGAGGCTGCATCTTTTCGAAGATACATTAATAAGAAAAAATCTGCATCTGGTAAAAGTTTAGTAATACCATCTAGTTTTCCTAGAAGTCTTACTGCTTCATCATTCTTTTTAAAAGTTTTTGCATCAAAATCAAAACCATCTTTAGGAGGAAATGAAGCTGGTATAAAAGCTTCAAACCCATCTTTCTGTTCAATATTTTCACCAATTTTAATAAACTTCATGGTTTGTATCTATTCTTCCCAGAATGCATACAAAGTATAGCATTTTGTATGCATTCGTTTTTCAATAGATACAAACTTATTTAACGAATTTAGGTCTTTATTGAACTATAAAATCAGTAAAGTAAATATCATAAATCTTAAACTCACCATGCATTATTTCATTCAGGTGTTCTTTAAGTTCTACTTTAAGAGCTAGTTTGTTCTCGTAGCCTATAACTTCATCAGAAGTCTTACGTGATAAGGAAGTAATAACCACATCTTTAATCGCTGGCATTAATGGATGTAAATCTTCTTCGATCTTAGCTGTATAACCGGCTTTCTCTTCACCTTCTAGCTTAGAGAACTCTTCAAAATCTTCAGAATAAAGTTTAGCTGTAATAGAAACTTTAAGGAAACGGCTACCGCTTACATCAGCAAGGTTCACCACAAAATCACCTAAAGGGTATATTGGCAAATGGTCTTGCTCAGTGGGTTCTCTAGCTTCCTTCACAGTTTGGTTTACTGTAATAGTTTTAGGAGCTAATTGAAACGCAAGAAAAGTACCACCAAAAGCGGCTACGAAAATAAACAATATGATAAGGATCATATTTGGTGGATTACCACCCGTAGCTTTCTTGTCTTCTTTATCTTTAGCCTTAGGGTCTTCTTTCTTCTTATCGTCTGCCATAACTTTAATTATACCCAGTGAAAAATTTCAGTCACTAGAATAGACCAAACAACCTATCTCTAGCAATAATATTCTACAATTAATTGCTCAATTTCTGCTGACACTAAACCCTTTAAGCTCAGTTTATTCTTAATTCGTTCTTTTATCTGAGTAGAGGATAAACCATCACAAGTTGTTCTTGGAAATACTAGAAAATTCAAATTCTCTTTCAAATAGTCATAATTCTTCCACTTTTCTAAATTACTAAAAGCATCCTCACCCATAATCCAAAATAACTCTGCTTCAGGAAATAATTTCTTATAATCCTCTATGGTTAGATAAGTATAAGATTTGCCAGGTCTATCTAATTCTACTCTTGAAGCAATAAGTCCAGTATATGATTCTAATGCTTTAACTGCTAATTGGAATCTATTCTCTGCATCCAAAACAACATGTTCTTTTAGTGGTGGATCTTTAGCCACAATAAAATGAACTTCATCAAGATCATGTCGTTGCTTAGCTAATAATGCTATCTCGATATGAGCGTTATGAATAGGATCAAAAGTGCCGCCAAGCAGTCCAAGTTTTTTAGCGGATTTGTCCATTACCTTCAATTATAAACTTATAAGTACAAAGTTCTTTAGCGCCAATAGGACCGCGTGCATGTAGCTTCTGAGTACTAATGCCCATCTCCGCTCCAAAGCCAAACTCCTCCCCATCAGTAAATCTGGTACTTGCATTAATATAAACACAAGCTGAACCAATCATACGCTTAAAAAGCTCTGCATTAGCAAGATCTTCCGTAATAATAGCTTCTGAATGACCAGTCGAATATCGATTAATGTGTTCGATTGCTTCTTTAATATCACCGACTACTTTCATGGAAACTTTAAGATCAAGGTACTCTGTAGACCAAGACTGCTCTGTAGCAGGGATAGCGATTGGGAATTTAGCACAGATAGCTTGATCGCCGATAATTTCTACCTTCTTACTAGTTAAAGCATCAACAAGAGAAGCCAAAACTTTATCAGCTATTTTAGAATGAACCAGAATTGTCTCACAAGAATTACAAACACTAGGCCTTGAAACCTTGGCATTGACAGCAATAGCTATAGCCTTAGTAATATCCGCATATGCATCTATGTAAGTATGGCAAACTCCTCCACCAGCACCAAGTACTGGTATCAAAGAATTATCAGTAACAAATTTATTGAGAGTCTCTCCACCACGCGGAATCACCAGATCAATCAAACCAACAGCTCCAAGTAAAACTTTACAACCACTTCTCGTTCTATCATTAAGATATTGAATAGCATCTGTAGGGATATTAGTTTGTTTTAAAACTCTACCCACCACATCCATAATCGCATTATTAGTGTACCAAGCTTGACGAGAGCCTTTGAGTACCACACTGTTACCTGACTTGATTGCAAGCGCGATCGCATCAGTGGTAACATTGGGACGAGCTTCATAAATAATACCAATCACACCAAGCGGCACTCTCATCCTAGTGATGCGCATACCATTAGGATGCAGCCAACCATCTAGGACATTACCTACTGGATCTGGCATATTAATGATCTTGCGAATGCTACTAGCCATAGACATGATACGCTCAGAATCAAGCATCAATCTATCTCTAAGGGCAGTAGTTAAATCAGCGTTCTCTGGATTACTAAGATCCTTCTTGTTCGCTTCTATAATGTAATTAATAGACTCTCTTAATTCTCTCTCAATTAATTCAAGAGTAAGGTTCTTATCAGAGGCAGATGCAATGGCCATCTGCACTGAAGCTTGTTTAGCTTTGCGAATTTGATTATTAAGTGCTTCTATTATTTCAGGGCTAATATCAGCCATCTGAGTTTCGGTACATTCGCTCATAAAATCTCATTGTAGCACTAGAGTTTCTGGTTTTAAGTCGGGCTTTAACCGAATCTTAATACCAAAACATTATATTAAAAACATCGAGGGGACCCTGAGGGGAATTAGGAGCAATAAATGTTACAAAGTCATGAAGAAAAAGTTCTAAATATGCTGATAGACACTGTCAGTGAGAGACAGCATATACTAGCAAACAACCTGACCAACGTTAATACACCAGGTTTTATTCGCAAAGACTTAGACTTTTGCTCTGTACTAAAAGATGTAAATAAAGAAACTAGCACCAAAAGCAAAGACAGAATTATTGATGATGCGATCTATGAAGATGATCTTGTCAAACCAAGTTACGAGAAAGAACTATCAGAAATGGCAGAAAACCATCTGAAGTATGTTCTACTAACAAGAATTAATGGACACATGTACCAACACATGGAAGAAGCAACACAATCAGGAAGGGCAGCATAATGAGTATATTTGATATTTATGATACAGCACAAAACGGGCTTAACGCTATGCGTGATACTATGCATTTGGCATCAGAAAACGTCGCCAACATGCTTACACCAGGCTATAAAGCTAAAACTGGAGTATTAACAGCAAGAGCAGATAATGAAAGCTTCTCTGATATAGTCGCTGCACTAGGAAGTGATATCAGTACTAGTAGATTACTTAAAGGTGAGCATCGCGGTTCGGGAGCAATGGTCGCTAAGATCGTCATAGATAAGCGTCCTGGTCCTAAGGTTTATATCCCAGGTCATCCACTTGCTGACGCTGATGGTAACGTAGAGATGTCTAACGTAGATGGTGCAGCAGAAATGCTGAAGATGATGGATGCAGTTAGACAATATAAAGCTAACTTGAGTATAGTTGAGATGGCGAAGAAAGCTTCCCAAGAAGCTCTTCAAATGACTAAAAATACATAACTAGGCTTCTAATAATTAAACCGAAACTTATTTATAAGGTATTTCATGTACTTTAATTCAGCCGCGCGCAGCGCAAACGCCGCGAAGCGGCGGAACCTTCCATTACAATCAGGATTTAAATAAAATAAAAAAATAAACCACTACTTAAGCCGCAGTATGTAAATGCTTCTTGATAGCCTGGAAGTCAGGTATTGGTACACCGCTGATTTGAGTAAATATTTCACCTAGCTTATAAAGTGGCTTAGCAAGAACCGACTTCATAAGATTAAGAGAGAAACCTTGTTCTTCTTCAGCATGTCCCTTGAGACTACTGAAGCCATTTTGCAAACCAAAAACATTTAACAGTAATCCTGCTATGCCATCAATAGCTACAGCATATTTAAAGCCAGCAGCATCTAAAATATCTACCACCATTGCAAGTCCCGACTTAAGTGCGCATCTACCATCTTCATTAGCAGCAGTAAGTAAACTATTAATCAGTTGATGGTCTTTTTCTTGTTTGGGTGCTGAATTAAGTTCAAGAGCTTTACCAAATGCTTCCTTCAAAACTGAGCAAACCAGCATAGATACAGCATTTAAAGCAGGAGCAAAAATTGAGATTGCTGAAAGAAATCCGTTTTCTTTAGTGTGTTGTTTGCGCGAGAAAAATCCTGAATAAATAGTTGCTAGTGAATTAAGTAATCCAATGCCATTAATACTGGTGACTAAAGCACCTGTAACTTTACCTCTATTCTCTAAAAGTTCTTTAGAGTTTTTTACAATAGCACCTGATGCGTTTTTCACTCCGCAGACCTGAGCAGCAAGATTACCAATTATCTCGAAAGGCTTAGCTAAAGTACCGCCCTTCTCTTCTCCGCCTATCATCTTATTAGTAAGCCATTCTACAACTGATTCAAACGCATTCGCTAATATCACTGCCTTGGGGAATCTGCGATTAAACACAACATCTTTAGCAGCAAGTGCAGTATAGATACCTAACTCTAGCGCTGAAAGTTTCTCCATCGCTTCTCCAGTTTTGCGAGCTTGCTCAGATAGTCGTTCCATAGCATGCCGCTGATCAAATTCAGGGGTCTTCTCAATAACTTCTGGTAGTATACGTGCTGGCTCTATACTTTGGCTAAAAGCACTAGGAGTATGTAAATTAATAGCAGTAGTATTTATATTGCTCCTATTGAGAATAATTCTCAATTAATATGTATATTTTAACTCTTTTCTTCTCTAAATGAGAATCTATTGCAATAAAAAGATTATTAAACGTAACTACTCAGATCTTTATATATTTCTATTTTATCCCTAGAACAGGGATGGGGTGGGGTTCCGCCGCTGCGCGGCGTTTGCGCTGCGCGCAGCTTAGTACGATAAATTATTAGCAGTCCGCAGGACAAAACGCGCCGAAGGCGCGTAATCACAACCTAAAATGAGATTTAGATAAATAAATGATTATTTGATTAGCTGAGTAGTTACTATTAAGCCTAATTAGTTAAATAAGATGATAAATATGTACAGAAATAGTGTACAATATATTTATGGATCATTTGCAATCACTAGGAAAAGCTGAGGCACGAAAAAATTTTCTTGGTATTCTAAATGGATTTACACAAGGTGTTTCGCGGCCTATTTTAGTAACTGATCATGGTAAGGCACAGGCTGTAATATTGCCATACGAAGAATATCAGTCTATAAAAGCCAGGCTTAAAAATACGGAAAACTCTAGCAAGAAAAAAGTAAGCATCTTCGGAGATAGCATTGAACTTGTTGGTGGACTTGATGAAAATTATAGTGTATGGAATGAATATAAAGATGAATGGGAAGCTAAGTGGGATAAGCTGTTAGATGACTAGCTTTGTAATAGATACCCATCCCTTGGCTTGGAAAGAGGATTCCAGCGAACACAAAAAACTCTCTGCAAGAGTGAAAAAGATTTTCAAAAATCTAGACCATGGCAAGGATAATCTATATATACCAGCACCTGTGGTTTGGGAATTAGGTAACTTATTCAAAACAGGTAGACTAAAAGTCAAAACTCATAGCAGTTTTGAACAATGGTTCAGGGGAACTATACTTAGTCATCCTAATATATATTTTGTAGAAACCACATTAGAAGATGTCTTACTTGCTAGTAGTTTAGAAGTAAATAATGATCCCTTTGACAGACTGATTGTTGCAACTGCAATACGAATGGAATTAGCTTTGATCACTAAAGATGAAAGAATAAGTAAATTCAAACCTTGTAAAGTTGTTTGGTAAGGAGTTGCTACAATATATACCCATGCCAGAAACAATCTATGACTGTCTTATTATCGGTGCAGGTCCAGCAGGGCTAGGCGCTGGTCTCTACGCATCACGCGGTAACTTGAAAACTGCCATCCTTGAGAAGGGCATAGTAGGTGGTCAACTACAAATCACTGAAGATATAGAAAACTATCCAGGTATGGATCATATGACCGGACCGCAGGTCTCAGATGCGATGGAAGCACAGACTAAGCGCTTTGGTTGTGAGATCATTACTAACTGCGGAGTAACAGAAGTAGATCTAGAAGCGCAACCTAAAATTATTAAGACCTCTACTGGTACTACTTATAAAGCTAAGACTGTAATTATTGCAAGTGGCTCAGAACATAGACGCTTAGGCGTGCCTGGCGAGCTAGAGCTTTCGGGTAAAGGTGTAAGTTATTGTGCGGTATGTGATGGAGCGTTTTTTAAAGAGAGGGAACTGGTGGTTATCGGTGGTGGATCGTCAGCAGTAGAAGAAGGAAACTTCCTTACTAAGTATGCTAAGAAAGTTACACTGATTCACCGTCGTAATGAACTGCGCGCAGAACGTATTCTCCAAGATCGTTTCAAGAAGAATCCTAAGACCGAAATCATCTGGGATACTACTATAGAAAAGATCAACGGTGATATGCTTGGTGTTACTTCTGTGACTATTAAAGATGCTAAAACAGGTGAGACTAAAGACTTCCCTTGTGAAGGTGTGTTTATTTATGTAGGTTTAGATCCTAATACGCAATTCCTTGAGGGTAAGATTAAAGTAGACGGAGCAGGAAAAATTATCACCAACGAGAGAATGGAAACCAGTGTTCCTGGTGTCTATGCTGCTGGCGACATCCGCAACACAATACTTAAACAAGCTATCACAGCAGCTTCTGACGGATCGCTTGCCGCGACTATGGCGATAGGCTATGTAGAATCACTGGAAGATGCGGTAGCTGAGACTGCTAAAGCCTAGGCTCTTGCTTCTAAAATCAATTTCTTCAGCTTAGCTACTGCCTGATCCACATCATCATTAACAACAGTATATTTAAACTTACCAGTAAACTTCATTTCTTCTTGGGCTTTAGCAAGGCGTTTTTGCAGTACATCTTCTTTCTCAGTACCACGCTTGCGTAGGCGTGCTTCTAATTCTTCTAAGCTTGGTGGTATTAGAAATATACTTAAAGCTTCTGGACACTTCTGCATCACCTGCAAAGCACCTTGCACTTCTATCTCTAGAAACACATCCTTACCCGATGCTAAAGTATCTACGACAAAGTTACGCGGAGTGCCATAGTAATTACCAACAAACTCTGCCCATTCTAAAAACGCATCCTGCTCTATCATCTGTTGAAACTCTTCGCGGGTTTTATAAAAATAGTCTTCGCCTTCCTTCTCACCAGGACGCTTCTCACGCGTAGTGCAGCTTATAGAAAACTCTATATCAGTTAGCTCTTCAAACAATCTATTAACGATAGTCCCCTTCCCCACTCCAGAAGGACCAGTAAAAATTATTAGGTTGTTTTTCGGACTTACCATTTATCTAATATTACCCCAAAGCTTCTAAATAACCTCTTTTACCAATCTAGGTATTTGAGATATCGCATATAAAGGCACGCTTAAAATTTTGTCTTGAAAATCAAGTTTATTAGTTGAAATCCTTAAGCCAATTGGTGATTTAAATTTATCCATAAAATATCTTAAACTTCTCAAACTACCTCTTTTAGCAGATTTAACTTCAACGGGGATTTGCAAACCATTCACAGCAAGTAAGTAATCAATTTCAGCACCATCTGTAACATCTTCTCTATCCCAATAATATAACTTTGTCTCTCTATAAAATTCAGCATTACTAAGCAGCTCCTGCCCCACAAACTGCTCAGCAAGTGCACCTGAAGCAATTGAATGTAGGTCTTCAGCTAATATCATATCTTTGTCTAAACCTAACATGCTTTGTACTAATCCAATATCAAGAAAAATAGCTTTAAAATGTTTATCTGAGGCACCGGCTTCAAGTGGCAATCCTGTAGCATTAGCTCTTTTAATTTTATGAACAATGCCAGCTTGGATTAAAAGTTCCAGAGCTTCCTTAATGTCTCTAGATTTAGCATCTGGATTAACAGTTGAATATTTAAATTTCTTACAGATTTGTTTTGGGATGCTACTTAGAGTATCTTCTAGATATTTATGTTTTGCTTTTGAAGCATATTTACCAAAGTCATCTCTATAATTTGCAAGGATAGATTGTTGTATGGTGAGAATCTGATCTAAACTGGCTCCAGTAATAAATTTCTCTATAACTTCTGGCATACCACCAAAGTGAAAATACTTCTTTAACTCTTTTAAAAGTAACTCATGGTAAAAATCATCAAACTCTTTCTTGAGACTAATAGAAGCAACCCAGTTCTGAAGCGCCTCTTGTGAACCAGCTTGTAAATATTCATCAAAGCTAGTGGGTTTCATATAGATATAATGTACGCGACCTACTGGGATACTAATTTCACCTGAATGCAATACAAAGTCCAACAACGAACCTGCCGCAATAATATGTAAACCAGGCATATCCTCATAAAAATATCTCAGTGCTAAGATCGCTTGCGGACATTGTTGTATTTCATCCAAGAATAATAAAGTTTTACCTATAAATACTCTCTTGCCGGTACTTGCATAAATTTTCTCAAGCATCGTTTGTGGGTTTAAATCATCAAAACATTTTTTGAGGTTTGGTTCTTTTTCAAAATTAACTTCTACAAAACTATTCTCACCAAAATGCTGTAGCGCAAAGGCCTTAACTGCATAAGACTTACCGATTTGCCTGGCCCCTCTCAGAAGTAAGGGATGAGGATGAACTTCTTGCATCCATTGGCTAAAATACCCCCCTATTTTTCGACTAAACATGGCTATATTATACCCCCAATTTTGACCAAAATCTATAGATATGAGGCTAGACTTCAAAAATGCTAAGATAATATACGTGCAGCCAGGTATGAATATAGGACTACATATGCATGCAATGCATAAAGCTCAGAACACACCTGTAAGCTTAGTATCTGAAAGTTCACCAGATACTGCTAAAACAGCTAATGTACCAACTCAAAAATTACCTAGTCAGTTAGCTGCAGTCTGTCCAGTAATAGCAGGGTATCAATTCTTCTTCTATCCAGATGGAAAAACTGACCAGGTTAAAGAACCACATGTAGAAGATTACTGGGATTATATGTGCTGTTTTAGTGAGGATGAACCACTATTAATAAATTCTCCTCCAATTCCTTATATAGAAATACAAACAAAAATTGATAATGAAATGCGATACGGGCGACTAAGTCACAGCGCAGGATGTATAAGTGGTCTTTATGGGAGTCCAAGCCCATATTCTGACTCCTTGTTAAAAACAACTATCATTTATCCTTCTTTAACTCATTGGTCTGATTTGAAAAGTTTTAGAGAAGATTTTCCACCAGGTACTAAAAAAATAATGGAACTAAAACAAGCTCCAAGATCTGAATTTGGAAAGAGACTGGAAGAAGTTATGAAAGATCGAGAGATTATAGATTTATGCTGTGGTCATGTACACGCTTCTTTTCAAGTACGTTTACTAGCTCAACTCTTTCAAGCTAAAAATTACCTCGGTGTAGATATAAATGCTCCAAATGAAAGTATTAAAGATGAGTTTCATCTTGGCGATAGATTTCAATCAATTTTTTTTAATAGTGATATTGATGATTTCTTAAATCCTATTAGACCAGTCAAACAAGGCAGAGTCTTTTTCTTCTTAGGTGTCGATTGTCATGATCCAATTAAAATTGAACCATTAAGGAAAAAACTACTCGATGCTATAGGAGAAAATGATTACCTAGTAGTTTCAACTGATTATGATAAAAAGCAATGGAAATTCAGTAATCATGGATTAACCAAAATAGCTGAAGATGATAGTAAGCCAGACTATAAGAAATATGCAATTTATAAAAAGAGTGCTTAGCTTCTAAATCATTTTAACTACCAAATGATTCCCATCTAGCTTTTCTATCTTCACAGAGCTTCCTTGCCCGATCTCAGATCCATCAACACTATTAGCAAGCCAGGTTTCATCGAAGTCTAGAAGCTTGACTACACCAGGTTCTCCTCTAGTTATAGTCTTGAATACCATAGCTTCTCTACCAATAAGTTTCTCTGCGTAAGTACCGTAATTCTTGGGATCATATTCAGCAGGGATTTTTACTATCATCTTCAGTAATGGTCTTACAGTAAATAAACAAATTACACTGAGAATTAATTCCAAAGCAAGAACATAAGTTATATCTATAGTAATAAAATTAACAACCAACCCTGTTATCAAAGTAGCTACAGCAAAACAAACAAAAATAAAAGTCCCTGGGGTAAAGGCTTCTATCAATAAAAGTAAACCAGCGATAACATAAAGTAGTAAGTGCAGGGGCATTGCATAATTTTATCGCATTTTTTCATTTCTTAACCTAGAGAGGTTAAATGACCCCCTTGAAAATTTTTGATCCACTATATTATCGTCAATAACCTTCGCAAACCCGCATAAATACTGAGATATAAAATAAATTCCCAGAGGTTTTTTGACCCCTTTCAATATAGCAAGCAATTCTGCATAATCTTACTAAATGGACACTCCTACAAAATATCTATCACAATTATGCTTTCTTGCAGGTAGTGTTTTTGAAACACCCTTCGCCACCTCTATATTAAAAACAGTATCAGGTGAAATGGAATTTGATGATATAAATCTTATACCATGCATACTATTAGCAATAATTGGGCTGTATTTTATTAGTGCAGGGTATATAATAAAGAAAGGAATAAAATTATGACAATAGAAGAAAATCTTTTTGTTATCCTAGGTGCTTTTTTAATTGGCTTACCAGCTTTTATTGCTTCTTATGCTGCATTCCGCAAAAATCCTCAACAAAAAAAGCATACTAATTCCGCTCTGCTTTATCTTTAAACAATTCCCCAGCCGCTGCTAAGCCACCGAGTGCTGTCATAGACTCAGTTGGAATGAAGATCTTATTCGCTGGACCATTAGCAAGCTTCTGGAGGGTATCCATATAAATAAGTTGTAAAACTTCTTTAGTTGCACCAGCTTCTTTTACTTTCTCGATATAAGTCTTAGTAGTCATAGCTTGCGCTTCTACTTCAAGGCGTAACTTCTGGGCATGAGCTTCCGCACCTTTAATCACCGCCTGCTTCAAGCCATCTGCTTCTAATATCGCTGCTTCACGGGCACCTTCAGCAGTAAGTATCGCCGCACGCTTATTACGCTCTGCTTCCATCTGTACATTCATCGCGCGTTGGATTTCTAGTGGAGGACTAATATCCTTTAACTCTATTCTGTTAGTTTTCACTCCCCATTTGCTTGCTACCGCATCAATAATTTTCTGTAATTTAGCATTGATTAGATCACGACTAGCGAAGGTTTCATCGAGAGTCATCTCACCGATAATATTGCGCAAAGAAGTTAAGGCTAACTGTTCAACAGCAAAAACTAGATTATTAATTTCATAAATTGCTGCATAAGGATTAATCACCTGGTAATAAATCACCGCATCCACATTAATCACCACGTTATCGCGAGTAATAACTGATTGAGATGCTAGCGGTAATACTTGCTCTCGCAGATCAACCACTCGATCTAGGGAATCAACGAAAGGCATTATTACATGCAAACCAGGGCTTAGGGTTTGGGTGTAGCTCCCCAATCTAGTGATCAAAGCACAATGCCCTTGTTTAACAATGACAAAAGCACCAAAAAATAGCATAAAAGCTACAACTATAAAGAACAATAACGTTAATGCTGCAAAACCCATAATAATAAGGATTCTAGCAGAAGAAAACCAATTCAACAAAATAAGCAAAGGGTTTGCTAGAATACAGCTTAATGTATCGCTTAATCATCATTCTCTTTTATATTTTCTCTGGAGTTCGGGTTTATGCCCAAATACAAACCAACATAAATTGTAAAGACGCTAATCAAGAATATAGTAGCGAATCTATTATAGTTAAATTTAAAGACTCTAAACCTAAAAGTAAAACTCGGAAATTCCAAACTAGCCAAGGAAGTTTTGTAGCGGAAAGTCTCGTTGATGACTATCTTCCAAAAAATAACTTGGGCTTAGATAGAACTTATAAATTATCACTTAAACAAGACTGCTCGCAAATAAAAAACTTAGTTAAACAATTAAATGCTGATCCTCAAGTAGAATATGCCGAGCTTGATTTAATTGCCAAACTTAACTCTAATCCTAATGACCCACTCTATAATACAACGGGTTCTACTTGGAGCTTTCCCTTTGATGAAATGTGGGGTGCTAAACGTATCTCTGCCGATCAAGCCTGGAATAATAGTCAAGGACAGGGTGTTGTTATAGCTTTGATTGATACTGGCGTAGATTATAACCATCCAGATCTTTGGGATAATATTTGGGTTGATCCCAAGCTTTGCTCTGATCTTAACCACGATGGACAAATCAATTTAGATGATATTGATACCAATCACAACCATATAATAGAAGATGCTGAATTAGACCGTGATTATATAGGACATGACTTTGCTGCGAAAGATTCTATACCAGAAGATTATAATAGACATGGAACTCACTTAGCTGGCATTATTGCAGCCACTGGTAACAATAATGAAGGTGTTATTGGAGTTGCTTTTAAATCTAAGATCATGGTGCTTAAAGGGTTTAATGATAATGGTACTGGACGCTATAGCGATCTAGCTAAGGCTATTATTTCAGCAGCAGACAGAGGCGCGCATATTACCAATAGCGCTTGGGGAGGCAAACCTAGTCGTACTTTAAGTAGGGCTTTCGGGTACGCTTATAATAGAGGATTAATAAATATTACCGCAGCAGGAAATAATGATAATGATGCAATATATTATACCCCTGCTAATCTCGCTACTACTATTAGTGTGGGAGCGATTAATCCAATGGATGACAGTCGCGCTAGTTTTTCTAATTACGGCTCTTCGGTAGACATCGCGGCACCTGGCGCATATATAACTTCAACTCTCTCAAGCCTAAGAAACGATAATGCTGGTAACTTTGTCGGATATGGACCTACATATCAGTATTGGTATAACTCTGGGACTTCTATAGCCAGTCCGTTTGTAGCGGGAGTTGCGGCACTGATACTATCTGCAAACCCTAAACTAACTAATAAGCAAGTGCAACAAATTCTTGTCTCTAGTGCTGAACGTATAAGCACCGACCGTGATATTGGCGGACTGGTAAACGCCGCGGCGGCGGTAACTATAGCGAAAAAAAGTCTGTTTGCAGATAGATTTATCCGTAAGTAGAAATATAATCTAGTATAGTTCTCACTGGAATCCCAGAAGCACCTTTAGGTGCCCAGTCCATATCCTGTTCAAACCAACAAGGACCAGCAATATCAATATGTAACCAAGGAATCTGCTGTTCACTATTTTTTTGCTTACCAATAAACTCCTGAATAAATAGTCCACCATTCTGGGCTCCAGCTTTACCACCAGAACCCGCGTTAATTAGATCAGCAATAGTAGATTTAAGTCCTTCTTTATACTCTTCATAAAGAGGTAATTGCCACATTAATTCACCAGTACGATCTGCAGATGCTTTCACTCTATCTAATAATTCTTGATTATTAGTCATTAGTCCAGCACAAACATTCCCGAGAGCCACCACACAAGCTCCTGTAAGCGTCGCAAAATCAATAATCTCATCTGGGTCTTTCTTAGATACATAAGCAACAGCATCTGCCAAGGTAAGGCGTCCTTCTGCATCTGTGTTATTCACTTCAATAGTCTTACCATTCATAGCAATAATTACATCACCCGGTCTATAAGCTCTACCACTTGGCATATTTTCCGTTGCAGCAATGATTGCAGTGATTTGAACACCTTTAGGTTGGATTTGTGCAACAGCATTCATGATACCGATAATGGCGGCGGCTCCAGACATATCCTCTTTCATCATTTCCATAGCCTTAGCTGGTTTAAGACTTAAACCACCACTATCAAAAGTCACTCCCTTACCAATAAGCGCTATATGTTTTTTGACTTTGCCCACGGGAGTATAAGTTATCTCAATAAATTTAGGTGGCTGATCTGAACCTTGAGACACGGCAAGATAGGCACCCATGCCTAGTTTTTCACAATCCTTCTGTTCTAAAACTTTAACTTTAATAGTAGTGTTTTTAGAATTAGCAATTTTCTTCGCTTCTTCAGCTAAATAACTTGGTGTCATCACACAAGGTGGTTCCCAAATTAAATCACGACTAATACAAGTAGCTTCTGCTTTAATCACTGCATTTTTTACTGTTTCCTTGTCAGTTTTCTCCAAAGACTCCACTAGAATCTTTACTTCACTAAGCTTTTTAACTTTTTTCTCAGTCTTATCGGTTTTTTTATCAACTGATTTATATTTATCAAACTCATAATTGATTAAAACAGCAGCTTCTGCCAAAATATCAGGGTTTTTAGGGAATATCGCGGTTAATCTTTCTACTTTATTGGATTTAGCTGCTCGAATAAGTGAAGCAGATGCTTTTCGCAGTACTTTATTATCGATTTTAGATTCCTCTCCTAAACCAACTAGAATAATTTTTTTCACAGTGTTAACATTCGGCGCAACTTTATTATGAGAATTTAGAGTAATAAGTAGTGTCGAAGCTGCCGAGAAATCAAACTCTTCTGCTTCTATAGCCTCTATAATCAAACCCTTGAAGCATTTATCTAGATCTAATAGGGTTTTAGAATAATTTTTTGCTTTAGCTTTTTTTTCGGGACTAGCTATAACTAAGGCTAAAGCATCGGTAGTAAATTTGGTAGCTATTAAAAATTTATCTAAACTTACTTTCATATTAGTTATTATAGCGGGTTTTGATTTTATGCGGCCAAACTGTGGCCACAAAAAAAAAGAGCCCGCGACTTGCAAGCTCTTAATTTTATCTTTGAATAAACAAACTTACTTTTTCTTAGTAGCTGTTTTTTTCTTTGCTGCAGGCTTTTTCGCTGCTACTTTTTTCTTAGCAGGCGCTTTTTTCTTAGCTGCAGGTTTTTTAGCCGCTGGTTTTTTAGCAGTTGCTTTTTTCGCCGGGGCCTTTTTCTTTTTAGTTGCCATTTTTTAGTTCCTCCAATTTTTCTCGATAACTAAATTTACACTATTCTGAATGATATATGAATTCCTAAAATTAGGCAAATTTGTAAATTATCGACAACAAACTTTTTGTACCCAGATAACCTATATTATTAACCCATCAAACTCTCTGAATTCGATTTCACTTCTTCTTACTCCTTATCAAGTATCTAAATTGCAATTTTAGAAGCTTGTTCAAACTTTCTCAGTTGGAGTGATAGCGAAAAGCTATCGAGTAAGTTTTCTATTTAAGTGATGGATCACTAACAGAACGTATCTCCGTACGTTATATAAGAACCTTTTTAGACGAGAAGGTTCCTGAATTATACGAAAAAACCATTCCAAATTAAGGAAAATCATCCATGAAGCAGCTCTCTGTAGTTTTCCTGACCAAACATCCAATGCTCCTCCTACTCCCATACACACACAAGTATCAAGCTTTGATTTACATTCATAGATAAGCAGTTCTTGCTTAGGGGCACCCATCCCCACCAAAAGTAAATCTGGTTTAGATTTGATCAAACGTTCAAGAATTTCATCTTTTTGATCTAAATTAAAGTATCCATGCTCAGCAAAAACCAATTTACCCTCCAATTTTTTCTTAAGAAGCTCTATTATTTCTTTTTTGCCTCCCCAAATTGCAATTTTTTGCTTTGATTCCATTAACTTAGCTGCTAAATCAATACCAGCAAGTTTTTTTAATGGGAAATTAGCAGCACCTGGAGAGAAAAAGTTTAAAAGACGGTAGGTCCAAACAATACTGACTCCATCAGGAATTATTAGCTCGGCTTCAGAGATAATCTTTCTATATTCAGGATCATCTTGAGCCAAAACCACTTGTTCAAGATTCAAACTAATAACTTGAATCACTCCACCAGTAAATAAATTAGACAAATACGCATCTGAATCAACAAACAAAGCTGATGGCGTTTGATCTATATATAGGTTAAGAAATGGTTTACGTTTCGGCATTTTGAGTAAGATTTATTTAGTATACTAATAGTCTAGCTAAGAACTAGAGGATTAAATTCTTGGACAATATTGAAAGTATATCTATATTAGGAGCAGGCAGTTGGGGTAATACTCTAGCCTTTGTATTAGGGCAAAATATGCCAGTGATACTTTGGGATCATGATTCTAAAAGAGTCCGTAAAATTAACAAAACTCGAAGATTTAAAAAACCAGTCACTCTAAAATATCCAGACAATGTTGTTATTAGCGATGACCTTAGTACTATTTTTCAGTCCCGAATCATTATTAATGCAATCTCTTTAAAAGGTATGGAAGAGACTTTTAAAAAGATTTCGCAGCTCAATCCGAGCTTAGAGCATATTTTTGTGAATGGTTCTAAAGGTATAGACTCGCAAAATCTTAAAACACCGATAGAAATTATGAACGAGTTTCTTCCTAAGCACCCTAAAGCGGTTATCTCAGGACCCAACCTAGCTAAAGAACTTATCAAAGCCAAACCCATGGTGACAGAAGTTGCCGCTCTTGATCTTAATGTCGCTAAATTAGTCCAAGAAAAAATCGCAAACGCAAGTCTTCGAGTTTATATCAACTCTGATGTTAAAGGAGTAGAACTTTGCGGGGCTCTTAAGAATGTAATAGCTATAGCTGCAGGTGCAAGTGATGCTCTGAAGCTTGGAGACAGTGCCAAAGCAAGTTTAATTACGCGTGGACTCCATGAGATGGGTAGATTTCTAAGTCTATATGGCGGTAAAACAGAAACTTTAATGGGACCTGCTGGAATTGGAGATCTTATCGCCACTTGTTCAAGTAATTTAAGTAGAAATTATAGGGTAGGGTATCATCTCGCAGAAGGACAAAAATTAACTAAAATTATTCGTGATTTAGGAGAAGTAGCTGAAGGGATCAATACTACAAATGCCGTTTATCAAATTTCTCATGACAAAAATATCGAAATGCCGATAGTGGAGCAAATTAAAAAACTCTTAGACGGAGAAGCTAGTGCAGTAGATGCGGTTTTAAGCTTAATGAAGAGACCCTCTAAATCTCTTTAAAAAACAAAAGCCCCTTTTCAGGGGCTTTTATATTAGTTCAGTTCAAAAAGTTCAAGGCTTACGCTCTTGCTTTTTTCTTTTTGCCAGCTGTTTTAGCTGTTTTAGCTTTAGCTACAGCTTGTTTTTTAGCAGCTATTTTCTTTTTAGCAAGAGCAGGTGCTTTACCAGTTTGTACTGCTTGCTTAAGCTCAGAACCAGCTGAGAATGCAGGTGCATTTTTAGCAGGGATCTTGATCTTTTGAGTTGGGTTTTGTGGGTTAACACCAATACGAGCTTTACGTTTACGTCTTTCGAAAGTACCGAAACCAACTAAAGTGATTTTGTCACCTTTAGCTAATTGTTCAGTAATAGTTGCAAGAATGCACTTAAGCGCATCATCTACTTGAGACTTAGCTAGTCCTGTGTTTCCTGATACTGATTCGATTAATTCTGCTTTATTCATTTATTTGATCTCCTTTTGATACCCGCAACCTGCGAGCATCGACTACTTAAATATCCCCTCGTTTGACCTCACCTTAAAATTAAAGCTGGCCCTTTTTCCCGTAACCCCCTCTAGGACTGCGTTTCAGAGTATTCCCCCTTACACGATCCTTGCCTCCCGGGAAAGGCACTGCCTCACACTGTTTCAGCAACAATTTAAGTCTAACTCTTTCTAGGTCAGATGTAAAGCTTCTAGCAAATAATTTTTTATGTGAGTTCCGCTTAGCTACTGAGTTTGCTAATTTGACAAAAAATAGAGTCTATAGTAAGGATTCTAGTTCTTCTGTACAAATACCACTGTGCAGCCGCCATACTTCTTAGTTTTAAGTATCACAAGATCCTCTGAAAAGCTCTCCTCCAGCACTTTTACCAGCTCCATATTTTTATATTCAAGTAGCATTAAACCCTCAGGCTTAATGAGATCATTCTCAAGTACTGCCTTAACGGTATCTATAAACTGCTTCACAGTAAACTTAAACGGCGGATCAAAAAACACTAGATCGAAGTTCTTGACAGGGTTTTTACGTTTGATCGACTTAAGCACAGCTGGTAAAGTACCCACAACTATATTGACCTGATCTACCAATTTAAGCTTAATACTATTAGTTCTTAATAGCTTAAGGCACTTGGGATCACGCTCTACAAAGCTAACAGAACTAGCTCCATTACTAAGAAACTCAAAGCCCATACTTCCAGTCCCCGAATAAAGATCTAATATATCCAATTCTTCAAAGTCCACCCCAAGCGAACCTAGTGTGTTAATAATCGCCTCTCTCACAAGAGCCTGAGTTGGTCTAAGCTCACGCGCTGTATCCGTAGACGCTAGGGTGATCCCTTTAAATTGACCGGTAGCGATTTTGAGGACCATGTATCTAATTTACTACAATAGATTTATCGTGAACCAAATTATCTTAAATAATTATTTAGCTATAAAACAATCGCACGTATTACACATTATTCTGGGTCTAATATAAATGATCTACATTATGCCAAATAAACCAAAAATCCTCATAGCAGACGACGAATCAAGTCTTAGAATTTTACTTAGAGCAGTGATGTCCTCTGAAGAGGGTGAGTTTGAGATCTTTGAAGCAGTAGACGGAAATGATACTCTAGCTCAAATTAATGCTAATAAACCAGACTTACTAATACTCGATGTGATGATGCCAGGGCTCTCAGGGTTTGAGGTCTGCGAGAAGATTAAACGCGACGATAAATTAAAAGACATTATTGTTCTAATACTCACAGCGAAAGGACAAGTAACTGATAAAGAATGGGCTAACTCTGTAGGAGCGGACTTCTTTCTCAGCAAGCCTTTCAGCCCGCTAGAGTTGCTGGATACTATTAAGAGTCTTCTAGCCGAGCGTATAACTACGTTATAATTAAGCAAAGCAATAATGCAAATCCTCGTTATCCATGGACCTAATATCAATCTTCTAGGTACTAGAGAACCTGATACTTACGGTTCTATTAGCATGGAAGAAATTAATAAGGCTATGAAGGATCTGGCTGAAGCCAACCATATGCAAATAGCTTTCTTCCAATCAAATATAGAAGGGGAGATAGTTTCCAAGATACAAGAAGCAGGTAAGCTCAAACTAGATGGTTTAATTATTAATCCTGCAGCCTACACTCATACCAGTATCGCTATTAGAGATGCTATCGCAGCAACTAAATTGATAGCAATAGAAGTTCATTTATCCAATGTTTATAAACGTGAGGAATTTAGACATAAATCAATCACTGCTCCTGTTTGTAGAGGACAAATATGTGGGTTTGGAGCAACTAGCTACTTACTTGCTCTAAGAGCCTTTATTGATGCAAGTTCTGACCCTCATAAGGATTTTAGTTCGTTAGCATAGTGAGTACTTTTCTTAAAAACGAAACTCTCCTCTTCAATCGTCTTAGCGGTGGGCCTCTCAATGTGCTTAATTGCTTTCCCAATACCTATGAAGTAGGAATGGCATCACTTGGTTATCAAAATATTTTTAAACTATATGCGACTAACCCGAATACTCATACCTTCAGATATTTCACTAACTTCCATGAAATACAACCCAAAGAAATTCACTTAATGACCTTCTCCATCTCCTGGGAATTGGATTTCATCAACCTACTAGAAATACTTAAGCAGTTAAATATTCCCTTCAAATCTAGTGAGCGTGGACCTGAACATCCCCTAGTACTTGGTGGTGGGCCGGTGTTAACAGCTAACCCAGAGCCCTGGGCAGACTTCTTTGACATTATTGCTATTGGTGATTCAGAGAATAATACTGATTTGATTATCAATGCTTGTCTTGAATACTATGACGTCATTGCGAGGAGGGCAAAGCCCGACGAAGCAATCCATTCCGGCGAAATACTGGATCGCCACGTCGCGCTTCGCGCTCCTCGCGATGACGATAAATTACAACTGTTTACCGAAATTCCTGGCATTTATGTACCAAGTCTCCGCAACAAAGTCGAACGTCAAAAATCATCTAACAAACAACTACTGGTGAGTTCTGTGATTGCACCAGATTCTTGTTGGAGCAATGTAGGATTGCTAGAAGTAGCTCGTAGTTGTCCAGAGATGTGTAGGTTTTGTTTAGCAAGCTATCTTTCTCTTCCGTTCCGTGTACCTGATCTAGAGACTGATTTAATTCCCAAGGCTAAAGAACTACTTAAATATACTAATAATATTGGTTTACTCGGAGCCAGTGTTACTCAACATCCTGAGTTTATAGAATTACTTAAATTCCTTGCCGAGAACAAAGCTGAGGTGCAAGTAGCCTCTATGCGCGCTTCTACCGTGACTAAAGAAATGTGCGAACTTCTAGTCGCTTGCGGCACTAAGAACCTCACCATCGCCATAGAAACTGGCTCTCAGAGGCTAAGAGACATCATTAACAAGAAACTTCCTGAAGAATATATTTTCTCAGCTGCTCGCTATGCAACAGAAGGTGGTATTAAACAATTCAAACTCTATGGCATGGTAGGCTTGCCGCATGAAACTGATGAAGATATAGATGCAACTATAGATCTATTGAGTCGCCTCAAAAAAGAAAACCCTCGCCTAAAAATTATCTGGGGTTGCAGTATTTTTACACCTAAAGCACAGACGCCGTTTCAAGACTATGGCATAGACCCCAGTAGTGAGAAGAAATTACAAAAACTTATCAAAGCTCTTAAACCACAAGGAATAGATGTGCGCGAAGAAAGTTATAAATGGGCTCAAGTACAGGCACTTATCAGCCGCGGCGATCGCAGTATTAATGAAGTCTTGATTCAAGTTTACCAAAGCAAAAATACTAGTTTCGGAGTTTATAAGAAGTTTATGGACCCTGCTGCCTATAAACACTTCGTATTTAATACCTGGAATCCAGAAGCTGAAGGCTTTGAATATCCGTGGCATTTATTAGTCACTGAGAAACAAAGTAAAATGCTGGAAGAACATAAGCAAAGTGCGGTGTTAATGACATAATTAATCTTATAATCTTTGGGGTTTTAGGGTATAATAAGTAAGTAACTAAGTAAGTAACTAAGTAAGTAACTAAGTAACCAAGTTCAAATGGCCTTACCTATAGATATAAATGAACTTCTAAATGGCGATGTAATCGAGTCCAATAGACTTGAATTTAAGAGATCATGGAATCCTCTTGATGTTCTACATACTATTTGTGCTTTTGCCAATGATATCAATAACATCGGTGGTGGCTATATTTGCATAGGGATCGAAGAGAAAGACGGTAAGGCTTTATTACCACCCTTAGGTATTGCCATGAATCAATGCGATGGTATTCAAAAAAAACTTCTTGAGTTATGCAAGAAAATGTCTCCTAATTATTTTCCGCAAATAGAGTTTGTAAAAATTCAAACTAAAACTGTTTTAGTTATTTGGGCACCAGGAGGGGATAATCGTCCATATAAAGCTCCTGTGAAACTCAGCAAGGGATCTCCTCTGGCTTTTTATCTTCGTAGATTTGCTTCTACTGTTAAAGCAAATCATAGTGAGGAGCAAGAACTTTACGAAAACACTGCAAAAATTCCCTTTGACGATAGAATCAATCAGCAAGCTAGCTTGCAAGATCTAGACTTCAATCTGATAAAGGATTTTTTGATAAAAATTAATAGTAAGCTAGCAAGTGAGATTGATAATCATAAAGCTCAAGACATCGCTATTAAAATGAACATCGCTAAAGGTGCTAAAGAATACCTTAAGCCTACTAATATCGGACTTCTCATGTTTAATCCTAATCCAGAACAATATTTCCCTGGGGCTTACACTGAATTAATTGAATATATCAATAACGAAGATGAGTTCATAGAAAAGAAATTCATCGGACCAATTCACTTACAAATAAAACAAATTCTGGATTTTATATCAAGGAAGCTTATAGTTGAAAAAACCAAAAAGCTCAAAGGTAAAGCCGAAGCAGCAAAAATATATAATTATCCCTTTGCTGCTATTGAGGAAGCTGTGGTTAATGCTTTTTATCACCGCTCTTATGAGCTCCCAAACCCAATAGAAATCAATATTAGGAATAATTATATTGAGATACTTTCCTTCCCGGGACCCTTACCACCAGTAGATCAAAGTGCTCTGAAGAAGGATATCATAGTAGCTCGTAATTATAGAAATAGAAGAATCGGCGATATTCTTAAAGAGCTAAGACTTACCGAAGGAAGAGGGACTGGCATTGCTAAGATCCGTAAAAGCCTGAAACAGAATGGTTCTCCTGCTCCTAAATTTGAGACCGATAAAAGTAAAAGTTACTTCTTAACTACTATATATATTCATCCCGAATTTGAAACTCTCAAACCAAATGAAAAAGATGAAGAACCTAATAACCAAGAAAAACGCATTCTTAACTTCTGTAAAACCGCTAAAACTAAGAAGGAAATCTTCACCATGCTTAAACTAAGCGTAAATCAAAAAAATCATCAAAAATATATTGTGCCTCTACTTAAATCTAAACAATTAAAGCTTTTATATCCTGAAAGTCCTAATCATCCGAAGCAAAAGTATGTTAGAGGGACTAAGTAAACTTAGTTACTGAAAAGCAAGCTAAGATGCTGGTGGAGTATAGAGAATTAGCCTCAAATTCTAATTCATCAACCCTCTTTAGATTAAAAATTATTCCAGGATCGCATAAACTTTCTTAGCACCATCTTTCGCTTTTTTAATTGTAAAAATACTGCCTTCTTTAATTTTCCTATCGTTTTCATCCTCAAATAAAAGCTTCCCTGTTCTATAAAAAGGCACCCAGGTAGCTTTAATTGATGATAGTTGTTGAAGAATCATATTCTCTACTGGAGATTTCATTTTTTCTCCATTCGGTAAAATAATTTTATTTATATACGTGGTTGTTTTTGGATTATCAATAAGCCCAGCGTCTTGAATTGTAGTAACTGATAATTCAAAAATTGTACCTACCGGGAATGCATTATTAGATTCTTTTAAGTGCTCAAGAACTTTAAGATTAATAGTCCTATAACCATTTTCATATTTTGTCTCAATTATTCTTCCACGCATTTTCGTACTAAACGAATAAGCTGATACACTGCTAATTGCAATAAAGAAACTTGCTAATACCAATACTAATGTCTTCATAACCCTAAATATATACCCAATCCCTTAAACCTGAAACATTTTAAAAATTGTTAGAAATGAAAGAATGAGTGGTACAAGATATGAGTTATGAAAAAAATTCTATTACTATTAGCTATTTTTGCCATCATTTTTAACCAAGCTCCATGCTTGGCTTTAACTGTGCCAAGTGGTGAAACAATACCAGTAACTTTCAAACATAGTGTTAATAGTTCAGATGTTAGAGCTGGAGATGTAATATCACTTATTGTTGATGAAAATGTAATTATTGGTGGAACCCTAGCTTTTAAAGCAGGCTCTACCGGTGTTGCTTACGTTGAAAAAGCAAAAGGTGGTGGAGCCTGG
The DNA here is from genome assembly GCA_964512985.1 of uncultured Gammaproteobacteria bacterium. GTDB lineage: Bacteria > Cyanobacteriota > Vampirovibrionia > LMEP-6097 > LMEP-6097 > CAYPGT01. Next base: position 68,845 of record CAZELI010000006.1, read on the forward strand.
GGAAGAGCTGGTTACATACATATAGCTACTGCTGAAATTAATGATGTCAATGGAGAAAAACACACCTGCGCTCTATCAGTAAATAAAAAAGGTGAAGGTAAAAGTTCAGGAATCATTCTACCAATTATTGGTGCGATAATTTTATGGCCACTCATCTTTTTTGCATTTAAGAAAGGTGATCCTGCTGTTGTTAATCCTGGACAAGTCCTATATGCTATTACTGGATCTCATCAAGAAAGTGAAAGTTAAAAGAAGTATATTCTATAAAATATTTCGATCAACGCAAGGAAGTCTTTGTAGCAGAGTATGACCCTAATTGTTTTTCTAAAAGAAGATGCTAATCAAGAAAAAATTATTTACAAATCGAAATCATACGACTCATACTTTTCTCACTGTTATGATAGTTCTTTTATCAAAAATAAAATTCCCATTAAAGAGGATTTTAGATAAGCTAAGTTACAATAGACATTATGCGCTATTAGCTAATGAAATATGCGATTCCAAAATAAAATAATTCTTCCGCTACTTTTTCTTTCACTAACTATTAGTTGTGTATTTGCAAACTCAAGTAGTAGCGCAAGCCTTGAAGAATATATAAATGAAGTACAAAAAAGTATAAAAAGCAACTGGCATCCTAAAAAAAGTGATAAGTCGTATACAGTAATTACAAAATTTAAGATTGATCAGCTTGGTAAAGTGAAAGATATTGGGTTCATCAAAAGCAATAGCGATGAAAAAGTAAACCAATTGGCCATTAATGCAATTAAAAACTCGGAACCCTTCACGCGTCCGGAAAGTTTAAAAACTTTAGCAGATATTGAAGTTGAATTTACTTTTGATTACTCAATCAAAACAATTGCCACAAAACAAGAAAGGCAAACTGATAATAATACGAATTTACCAGTACCTGACTCCGTTCTAAACAACACTAAAAATACTACAACAATTCATCCTATTTTAAAATTCACCAAGCTTCTATTAGGTCTTGTTTTTGTTCTATTTATACTTCGTCTTAAAATAATTAGATTCTTGAATCAAAGAGTAGTTGAAGGACGTAATATTACCAAAAACAAACAAAATGAACCTAGCAATAAAGCTATGCCTTACGATCCTACTAACGTAAAAAAATAAAAACATCTTCTCATTAAGGCTACAATTATACTTATGCGCTATTGGCTAATGAAATCTGAGCCTGATTGTTTTTCGATAAAAACTTTAATTGTTATTGTATTATTCCTTATTCTGCACCCAGTAGCTGCTTATAGTACACAAGTTTGGCAAACTACAGGGTTACAGTTATTAGATAAGCATAAAACATTTTTTGTAAGTGGTAATCCAAAAAATGGATCCTATTTAAAAGTAAATGGTGTAACGCAATTTAATTCTGAAAAAATTTACGTGACTCCCAAATATAGAAATGACAGACTGGCTAAGGTAAATAAAAGCACTTTTAAAAAACTAGAAAAATATCAAAAGACAATAGAGCAATATAAAAGTCAAAACAAAAATATTCAAAAAATCCTTGTCAAACAAACAGAAGCAGAAGCAAGTTTGTACAAGCCTAGATCATTTGACTCAGGTGAAAATTTTAAAATCCTTCTACTTTCAACAGGAGACACAGAAAATCCTAATAATAGATTTTTGCGCCATCGAATTTTAGATTACAAAAGAAAATTAGTCTGTGAACCATTACAAAGCATCAAAATTAATTTAAATGACGAGGATAGGACTTATCTTAAAAGGTATATTCAGTAGACTTCCCTAAATGGCTTGCTACTGCATTTGTTGTTGAATATGATTTAGAATGCTTTCTGAAAGAACAAGCTTATCAAGAAGAGGTAACTTATGAAACGACTCCACCTGGATCTCCTTACATACTTTACTATGGCATCTATACTAAAAACAAAGAAGCCATCAAGCAAGACTACCAAAAAATTTAATAGAGGGTAAAAGTAAAATAGATCATGAAAAAAATTAATTTAATCTCTCTCTTACTAGTTATTTTAGCTCTTACAAGTTTTGATTATGCAAGGGCAGCATATGAAGCAAAAGTTGGTGAGAACTTGAAATTAGAAAGAGATACACACAAGGTTGAATTTATTGCAGGAGACGTAGATGACGGATCATATTCAATACTTTACAACCAAAGCCAGATTGCAGGCTACACTTACGCCACTGATAGTTATATATTTTATGGCTCTGAAAAAATTTATGTAACTCCAAAATATAGAAACGACAGACTAACTGAAGCAAATAAAAGTACTTTAAAAAAACTAGCAAAATATCAAGAAACTATAGAAAAATATAAAAACAAAAATAACAAACTAGAGAAAGCTATAGCTAAAAAAGATCAAGAAGAGAAAAATCTTCTTGTAGTTCAACCCTTTGATTCTGGAGAAAAATTACAGATCTTGATACTATCACCCGCAAAAGTCGTCGAACACAGCTTTACAGACTATAAGAAAAACTTAGTTTGTGCTCCACTTTCTCAAAAGAGATTTAAATTAAATGATGCAGATAGAAAGTATTTAAAAGAAGTATATTCTATAAAATATTTCGATCAACGCAAGGAAATCTTTGTAGCAGAATATGACCCTAATTGTTTTCTAAAAGAAGATGCTAATCAAGAAAAAATTATTTACAAATCGAAATCATATGACTCATACTTTTCTCACTATTATGATAATTCTTTTATCAAAAATAAAATTCCCATCAAAGAAGATTTTAATTTAACTAAGCTATAATCACCCCATGCGTTACTGGCTAATGAAATCCGAACCTGATTGTTTTTCTATAGACGATCTCGTTAAATCTCCAAGTAAGACCAGCATCTGGGATGGAGTGCGTAATTATCAAGCACGTAATCTTATGCGCGATGAAATGAAGCAAGGTGACCAAGTGCTCTTCTATCACTCCAACGCCAAGCCTCCACATATTGCTGGACTTGCAGAGATTGCCAGCGATAAACCTATCCCTGATCCAACACAGTTCGATCCTAAGTCTCAATATTATGACGAGAAGAGTTCGGCGGAGAATCCTCGTTGGATGACAGTGAAAGTAAAATTCAAATCCAAACTTAAAAATATTCTTACTCTAGAACAAGTCAAAAGCAATCCCAAACTCAAAAACATGATGCTCGTACAAAGAGGTTCAAGACTCTCTGTACAACCTGTTACTAAAGCTCAGTGGGATGAGATTATGAAGATGGTAAAAATCTAACCTCCTATTATCAAAAACTATTAAAATAAGACTTTATATATCTACGGGATTCATTTGGGTCAAAGAGGGAGCTCTCAAGGAGCTCTATAGATGAAAATCTCGCAAATATTTGGCCGTCAAAGCCCTGATTTTAAAGGTTTAGAACAACAACTTGAAAGAAAACAACAAATCAAAGCTGCTGGCTCTGAAAAAAATCCTGCTTATGCGAGCATAAATCCTCGTTCACATTGGACATTCTTACGTAGTGCTATCGAAGAAGTAAAAACTGGTATTGAACCTGAAATCCCCCAAGAATTAAAACATCTAGTAGGTCGTGAGGCTAGAAAAGAATTTCAAAAGATAGTAAGTCGTATATGCAGCAAAAAAGCAGGCTATCCTGATCCAAGCAGAGGAGAACTCAAGCATGATATCGATCTTTGGCTTAAACGCCTTACAGACAACGAATTAGAAGCAAGCCCAAAGAACAATAAAAAAATAGAAGACGCTGCGAGATTATTTTTTGGTGCCCTTGCCGATAGTGTAAATCTTAACGAACTCTATAAAACCGTTGAAGTTTTTGCTAATCGACATAAATTCCAAGATCAGACAATTTCCGAACAAAAAAAACTAAGAAAACTTTTCGTACAATCATATAAAGCTAAATATCCTCTCAAAACCAAAGAGCTTCTACGTTTATTCAATGCTATTACTGGTGTTGCAGAGCCTTTCTCTTATTTCACAATGAGAAAAACTATGCATAAAATCTATGATGATGCTGGTATCACTAGCAAAGACCGTTGGCGAGCTCTGGTTGGTCTCAAATTATTTCTTGGCTCTATATGCCATGCAGCTGGTCCCATTGCTCTGACGGGTGTAAGCTCTGCGCTAAGTTCACTAAATTCCACACTAGGCTCTATATCAGGCGTTGAACCTGCAACCCTATCTGAGCTTGATCAAAAGATCCAAAAGATTGATGATGTAGCAGGAATGACACTTGCACCCTTGGCTAATTATACGGGCAATAGACTTGGTAAAGCAGCTTTAATGGCTCTTCTAGAACATGTACGCAAAATTAATACTACAACAAATTCTAGAATAGCTAACTGCTCTTTAACAAGAGCACTTGAATTTGATGGCGATAAACATTTTACCGAAATATTCGATGTATTGAGGCGAGGCAAACAAGCCCAACAAAAATTAATCATGGCCATGCAAACCGATATCCCAGCTAGTGCCATAGATATTTTAAGTTCTCTAGGAGCCTTAGGCACTATTAATCCTACACTTGCAGCTATAAGTTTATTAAGTATGCCAGCAATTTATGCGATTAGCAGAAAAGGCGGAGAAAAAATCCAAGACACTAATAGACAAGAAGCCGCCGCTACTGCAAAAAGTTCAAACTCACTTAGTGAAAGGGTTAAAGGACAGGAAGCCATTCGCTCATCTCCAACACGAGAGGATATAATTGCTGACATTGAAAAACGATTAGACGAAGCTGATCAATTGGATATAACCAATACTAAACAAATAATTGGATTGCAACATACTTCAATGAGTGTGTTTTATTTAACGACTTGTGTATCTCTTACTACTGGCAGCTTGCTCTATTTAAATAATCCTGCTAATACTCAACACTCTGATCTACTCGCTAATGCTTTCTTTACTCAAAGGATGCAATTCCCTTTCAAGCAACTATTAGAAACTTATTACACCAAGGTTCCAAAATTAATCCAAGACATCCAAAGAATGAATCAAGTCTTAGAACAAGTTGAAGCACTTAACGCTGCTGATCGCGCTGCAGAAGCGAAACGAATGTCAGCCACTGATGCCCTCAAAGATGGACATGATATTTCAATCCAAAACCTACATTGGAAAGGCATACTCAAAGGAGTGAATTTAGAAATTCCTAATGGAGATATAATTGGCATAGTTGGGACCTCTGGTACTGGTAAATCAAGCTTGATCAAAACTATTGTTGGTATTAACAAACCAAACAAGGGTAGTGTGAGTATTAGTGATCACAATCTTGCAGACATTAAACAAGATGGTGAAGACTCTATCTATACCAAGCTTGCTTATTCAAATCAATTCCCTGAAATTTTTAATGACATTAATTTAAGAGAGAATTTATTACTCTGGAGCGGACACAATCCAGGTGACGAAAAGATTCAAGAAGTTTTGCAAGAACTAGGATTAGATAAATTCACAGATCAATTAGATTCAAATGATTTTCATTTCTCTGGTGGTGAAAGAGCACGCATTGGTATTGCAAGAGCTTTGCTTAAGAACCCTAAAGTTCTGATACTCGATGAACCTTCTGCCGGACTTGATGAACACACGACTCAAGGTCTCGTAGAAATCATCAAACACATCAAACGTCCAAGCACAGCAACAAATCCTAATCCTTATGAGGACACTACTATAATTTGTGTCACCCAAGATGTAACCTTTAGAGAGGAGCTTGCCAAACTAGCGCAAGCACAAAAGAAAACAGGGATTGTTGATATTGCCACTATGGTTACAAAACCTATGAGTCCCCAAGAATATTTCGCTAAGAAAAAAGCAGAATCCAATTCAAACTAAAATTACCTTCCCTGCGAAAAACAACAAAACCGTTGATTATTCCCTGCAAAAAACAGCAAATCTGTTGATTTTTGCAGGGAATGATAATTTTTAGCCAAATATACCTTAGAATCCTAAAAAACTTAGAATTCTAAACCACTAGTATATTTTCCTAAAACCCTTAATGTGCGCAGCAGCCAAGCTTATTAGCACCAAAGAATATCTTAGAATCCTCATGGATAGACATGTCTAGGGTCTTCAATGAACCAACTGCTACTTCTAGAGGAATAGCAACTGTCTTAGTTCCGTTGATAGCTGCCATCTTACCCCATTCGCCAGCCTTAACCATATCTGCAGCCTTACAACCTAAACGAGTACCTAATACTCTATCGTAAGCTGATGGACGTCCACCACGTTGAATATGGCCAAGTACCGTAGAACGAGTTTCACAACCAGTTCTCTCTTCAATAATTTTAGCTAAATGCTCACCAATACCACCAAGCTTCACATGTCCAAAGGCATCTAATTCTTGATCTTTAGTTAGATCTTCTCCGCCTAGTCTTGCGCCTTCAGCAGTTACGACAATAGCGTAATCTTGACACTCAAAAGCTTCTTTCACTGTCTTACATAAGTGATCTATATCAACTTCCTCTTCGGGAACTAGTATGTAGTCAGCGTTTCCAGCGATACCAGCATAGCTTGCGATCCAGCCAGCATGACGTCCCATCACTTCACAAACTAAAACCCTTTCGTGAGATTTAGCTGTAGTATGCAAGTTATCAATCATCTCAGTTGCGATATTAACGCAAGTATCAAATCCAAAAGTTACATCAGTACCAGAAAGATCGTTGTCGATAGTTTTAGGCACACCGATAACGTTAATGCCTCTATCTTTATAAAGCTTAGAAGCTACTCCACAAGTATCTTCGCCACCGATAGCTACTAGAGCATCAAGTTTAAGATCTTTCATAGTCTTCACAACACCATCTACTCCACCTTCTATCTTATAAGGATTAGTACGAGATGATTTAAGAATAGTGCCACCTTCGCGTACTATGTCTTCTGTATTCTCTAAATTAATCTCAGTTGTAATATTGTTTACAGCGCCTTTCCAGCCGTATTTAATACCTACGACTTCGTAACCGTAAGTCTTAGTTGCTTTATAAAGTAAACCTCTAATAACCGCGTTGAGTCCTGGACAATCTCCGCCACCTGTAAGTACACCAATTCTTTTTGACATAATAATATAATCTCCGAGACTAATTTTAACTTATAGCCAGTAATTGCTGCTAAATATGGTACTTTAATAGCATTCCAGCTTGACACATTCGCCCACATGCAGCTATTATCTTATTAATGTCAATACGACTAGGGGATCTCAATTCAGCACTAAGCCGAACTAATGATTGGGCCGCTAATAGGAACACGAATAATTTCCCTCAAAGCTCAAATCCAAATCATTCTTTTTTACGTTGTCTTCATCAAGGAGAGAGAGCTAAAACTAACAATATTTTTACTGAAGCTAAAGAACAAATAGCAGAACTTAAATCTTTAATGGGGTCCCGGACTGAACGAGAGACTCTTACTAAATTATTGACCACTTGTACAATTACAACCGATCAGTTAACTACATATGCCGAGCAAGTCAAATTCTTTATCTCTAAAGGTTGGCACACCTATGGCCTCACCGACACCTTTACTGCAATTATTAAAGAAAAACCGTCTCTTGAACAATTCCACGTTTATGCCGAGCAAGTCAAATTCTTTATCTCTAAAGGTTGGCACACCTATGGCCTCACCGACACCTTTACTGCAATTATTAAAGAAAAACCGTCTCTTGAACAATTCCACGTTTATGCCGAGCAAGTCAATTTCTTTATCTCTAAAGGTTGGGACACCAATGACCTCACCAGAGCATTTGCTGCAATTATAAAAGAAAAACCGTCTCTTGAACAATTAACACAACAATTCCACGTTTATGCCGAGCAAGTCAGTTCCTTTATCTCTAAAGGTCGGAACACTGATGACCTCACCGACACCTTTGCTGCAATTATAAAAGAAAAACCGTCTCTTGAACAATTAACACAACAATTCCACGTTTATGCCGAGCAAGTCAGTTCCTTTATCTCTAAAGGTCGGAACACTGATGACCTCACCGACACCTTTGCTGCAATTATAAAAGAAAAACCGTCTCTTGAACAATTAACACAACAATTCCACGTTTATGCCGAGCAAGTCAATTTCTTTCTCTCTAAAGGTTGGTATACCAATGACCTCATCGACGCCTTTGCTAGAGTTATAAAAGAAAAGCCGTCTCTTGAACAATTCCACGTTTATGCCGAGCAAGTCAGTTCCTTTATCTCTAAAGGTTGGTACACTGATGACCTCACTAGAGCCTTTGCTGCAATTATAAAAGAGAAACCGTCTCTTGAACAATTAACACAACAACTCCGCGTTTATACCGAGCAAGTCAAATTCTTTCTCTTTAAAGGTTGGAACACCTATCCCTTCACCAAAGCCTTTGCTGCAATTATAAAAGAAAAACCGTCTCTTAAACAATTAACACAACAATTCCACGTTTATACTAAGCAAGCCTATTTGTTTCTCTCTAAAGGTTGGTACACCAATTACCTCACCGACACCTTTGCTGCAATTATAAAAGAAAAACCATCTCTTGAACAATTAACACAACAATTCCACGTTTACACCAAGCAAGTCAATTTCTTTACCTCTAAAAGTTGGTACACTGATGACCTCACCAGAGCATTTGCTGCAATTATAAAAGAAAAACCGTCTCTTGAACAATTAATTCAACAAGTCCACGTTTATACTAAGCAATTCAATGATATTAAGCGAGTCAATTTCTCTGAAAGTTGGTACGCCGATGACCTCACCAGAGCCTTCTGTAAATTGACAACAATGAACTTAGATTCAAGTAAACTAGAGTCCTCTCTTAACAAAGCTTTTGCTCTCTATGAGCAAATTGTAGAGCTTAATGATCCTAAATACGGAGAGCACGAAGAACGACAGGTCGTTATTCCCTATTGGCTTAGCGATAACGTCACTGCTATTGCAAATCTAGAATTAATTGCAGAACCAGTGCATAAGTTTTTGGTAGCAAGTTTACTAGAACGGAAAAATCCTGCTCTTTATACAGAAGAAATTTCTGTTTTTAATGATATTTCATTGCAAGATAGAGAGATACTGAAAGAGTTTTATGAAAGCAAACAACGAGAACTTTTTAGTGATGACCAGAGATTTTTATTAAGACTAACTCGATTTGTAAAAATCCTTAGTGATCTTAATAGTCCTGTTAACTTAGAAGATCTAAAAAACAATTCTACTTCAAAGGAAGAGCTAGTAAGCTTCTTAGGCAAAACATTACCTAATTCCCCCTAATTCCTTACATAAATAAGGACTTCGTGCTATACTTACATT
>CAZELI010000007.1:0-75481 GCA_964512985.1 uncultured Gammaproteobacteria bacterium
TAAAGGCTTTTCCACACCTTAATTATACTTACGTGCTGTCAAGGGATACTTACCATCAAGAAGATGAAAAAGGTCAAAAAAGAGATGCCTCCGAAGCTAAAGCAAGACAAAGGATACTTACGAATCTTAATCAAGCGCTAAAAGATTTATCGAAAGATCCAAATCTTAAGATAACGATTAAAGACCCTGATCCTAACTCTATTAGGAAAGTGCCGGCTGTGGGACTTGCAAAATATTCTGCTCCAAGGCTATCAGTGCAAGTAAATGGCTTTAATCAACAGATCTCTATTGAATCTCAACTTGTTACAGATTATCCTTTTAGGTTTGTATCTAAAACACCTAGATCTCAACCAAATAGTACAAAGTTAGAATCTGATAAAGTTGTGGATTTTGTATTAAATCATTTAGATAGATTAATTAGTTATGGTACTTTAAAATCTGGTTTTACGGTTGCTGACTTGGATGAGAGCAAGCAGAATTTATTAAAGGAACGTAATACTAATCAGTTGCAAACGATTCGAGATGATAGGAGTCTTGATACTTCTCAACGGCAAACAGCAAGTGTTCTACATGATTTCTTTTGTGAGGAACTCTCATTGGGCGCAATTCAGAATAAATATCCCTCAAGGTTTACTAATTTAGAACCTATAGTTGATCTTATAAAACAATATTTAAATACAGGCCTGGTCACCTTGAATATGGATGACCTGCAATGGGAGGCTAATAAAACCCATTTACTGATAGATCTTCCTCCAGAAGAATATGAATCATTTAAAATAGCATTAAATAAAGTTAGTAAAGAGAAGCCAGATGCTTTATCGGGTTTTCAAATTATAGTTATACCTCCAGATCTAAGAGGTAAGCAGAGTTTGCATGGAACTACTATTGAGCTAGGTGCTTTTTTAGATTTGTATAAGTATAAATTGGTTACTAATTCTGCTGCTAAAGGACATCATAGAAACCATATGATCGTAATTTCAGATTGGAATTCAGAAAATTTAGCAAACTCTGTAGCTAATGTTTTAAACAATATGAATGGTAGAAAAGTGGGTTGTATGCTTTTAACTAGCACTGCTTCTTTAAATTCCATAGTAAATAGTCCCATAACCCCTTTACAGAATTTTGTAGATGTTAATAAGGATAAGCATCCAGGAAAAAAAGCTAAAGATGATGATTCTGATATAGATCTAACAGCTGCTGAAAAGAATGCCGTCTACTCTCTCAATTTCACAGATAATGATACTGATAGGTCAAGAATCGATGGTTTCGAATTATTATTAAATAACATTATTGCTTATCCTGAATTTGATATGAAGTTTTTGGATTTCAAGCTTAAGGATTGTACTGAACAGGAACAAAGCATTATACAACAACAGGCGGATTCTAAAAGAGAGCGGTTCTTACAAAGATTCTGTAATGGTGAAACTCTTGGAGATTTAGTTAAAGCTCCATCAGTGGATGGCAAGCAGAGCTGGAATAGTTATACGTTTAATAAAATGGTACAACCAGCTATTAGACATCTTCATTCTATAAATAAAGTTTTGAATAGTGAAGAGACTACTATAACTCGTCTTATTACTAAGCTAGAGGGTCGACTGAAAGACTATACTGATCGAAGTAGAGAAATTACAACTCCTATAAATCAGACACTAACCAATAATAGTTCTAGTAGCACTATAGAACCAAAGCCAGTAGTTTCTGTTCAACGTCAGTATCCTAAGGGGTTTATACATTATTTAGGCATATTAGATAAACCAGGCGTATTAGCTCTGTTACCTGTCTCCGACGAATTAAAGAATAAAGTTACTACTGGTGATGCGAGATTAAATTCAGATCAATATGAACAACTGCGAGATTGGATCTATAATGGTAAGCAACCAGTAGAGATTGCTAATAACAATAGTGCGTTGCGACTAGAATTTGCGGCTCGATTGCTTCTAGCAGTAGCTAATCCAGAGGATAAGTTACGGGAGAGACCACGAACAAATCAATTTATTGGTGATGGAGTAACTCTAAGTACTACCAAAGTAGCAGAACTTTTATATGATTTAGGTGTGATTGAAACTAGTAAACAACCAGTAGCAAATAGCTGAATACTTATATTAGACGAATTGATAAGCCTATAGCTAATCAATTCCATCAAAATCATCTGTTATTGTTAATATGAGTTTTATTTATGCTTTTGAAATTTAATTCCGAACGAACTAAGAGAATCTTTGATTTATCATTACCAATTATTATTGGCATGATTTCTCAGAATACCCTCAACTTAGTAGATACCGCTATGGTGGGACGCTTAGGAGCAGCTTCGCTTGCAGCAGTGGGTATTTCTTCGATGATGGTGTTCTTGATCCAGTCCTTAATAATAGGAGTGAGTTCAGGTGTACAAGCCATCGCTGCAAGGAAGAAGGGTGAAGGTAAGTTTCATGAAATAGGTACTGCATTACATGGTGGTTTGATTTTTTCTTTTACTCTGGGACTTCTAGTTACTATTTTATCTTTGTTTATTTCTGATGGATTGTTTTCCTTGGTGATTGATAACCCTGAAGTTAAGATTCTAGCTAAAGATTACTTCGATATAAGGATGGCAGTGACTGTGTTTGCGGTGGCGAATTTTGCCTTCAGGGGATTTTGGACGGCGATAGATGCTTCTAAAACTTATATGAAAGCATTGGTCATTATGCATATGGTTAATATTATTCTGAATTATGCATTGATTTTTGGTAATTGGGGATTTCCTGCTATGGGAGTTAAGGGTTCATCTTTAGCTACTGCTATTTCTGTGGTCTTGGGTACCTTAATATATTTCTGGAGTATGTTTAAGAAGTCCAAGAAATTAAATTTGGATTTTAAGATTCCAACTTTCTTAGAAATAAAAATATTAAGCCAAATATCCATGGTTAGTGGCTTTGAGTCAATGATTACTATGTCAAATATAATTGCGCAGTATTGGCTAATCGGTAAGATCGGTGTCACTGAGCTTGCTGCTATTAATATATTGATGAGTATTATGCTTGTTGTTTTGCTGCCAGCAATTGGCTTTGGTATTAGCTTGGCTACTTTAGCGGGGCAGGCTTTGGGTAAGGGTGATTTAGATGATTCTTATAATTGGGGATGGGATGTAACTAAGCTAGGCTTCTTTTGTTTTATAGTAGTGTCATTGCCACTAGCGATTGTGCCAGAGGCTATTATTAGGATTTTTACTAATGATCCAGCTGTGATTAGTACCGCTGCTCCGATACTTAGAATTATGGGTTTTACTTTACCACTTGAAATGGTTGGCTTTATTTTTATGGATGCCTTTAAAGGGGTCGGTGATTCTAAGACTGCTCTAAAAGTATCTTTCATTATGCAATGGATTTACTTCTCTCCTATTGCTTTGATTCTAGTTTTTGTTTTTCATTGGGGTCTACTCTCTGTCTGGCTTGCACAAACCAGCTATCATTCACTCCAGAGTCTATGGTTGATTTGGAGCTGGAAACAAAGGAAGTGGCAAACCAGTGGATGACGAAATAAAGTATTATTTCAATTTATAGTAAGTAAGCTTCCCTTTACCGAGTTTTTCTATAATTCCTAAATCAAGTAATTTCTTGAAATCAAGACTGCGAGTGGCTTTTGCACGGTCGGTTATGTTGGAATAAAGTTTGTCATTGATATAACCATGCTCTTCAATATATTTGATTAGTTTTTTATGATGGATTGCAAGTTGGGTTTCTGGATTAATGGATAATTTATTTAATTCTTTACTGACACGAAGTAATTCATCAATTATTCCATCAGTAAAATATTCTAACCATTCTGTAAAATCCACGGAGTCTTTCACATCATAATAGTTTCCTAGCACACCTACTTTTTGGAAATATTTACTTACGTTTCTGTTGTAATAATTTTCAAAGCTAAAAAGATTAAAAGTATTCAAGCCTAAATTCGCGAGTAAATGTTTGGTCATTAACCTAGTAGTGCGTCCATTACCATCAATAAATGGATGAATGATAACTAACTGTTTATGAAAGATTCCACTTAAGATTAGAAAGTCAATCTTAGACTGGTTTTGATTGATGTAAGCAATTAACTCAGTCATAAGATTTTTGACATCATCATGATCAGGAGGCCAGTAGATAGTCTTGCCTATATTAGGATTATTCACAAACACAGGCTCTTTGCGAATTTTGCCTAAATTATTTTTAGAGATAAGTTTATCCATCACGATTTTTTGTATTTCTAAGACAAGCTTCAAATCCAATAAATTATTTTTAGATACAGGTATTTTTTTCAAATATTCTAAAGCGCCGTTATAATTCAAAACCTCTTGTTCAGTATCTCTAATGTTAGTAGGTTTATTTTTCAGAATTCGCTTTACCTCAGTTAAAGGTAAGGGGTTACCTTCTATAGAGGTAGATGAGTAAGAGGAGTTTACGTTAGCAATGTTCTCTAGCTCTAATAAAATTGGTTTAGGAAAACTTTTATGGTTAAGCTCATATCGAAGAACCGCTATATGTTTAATATTTTCTAGGAGTTTTGAGCTAATAGTATATTTTGGCTTAAACATTATATTATTATACCCTGGAATAGACCAATATTAGACGAATATTAGGCGAATTGATAAAGGGATTCTTGGTGTATTCCTAATACATTGACGCGCCAACAGCTATTATGTTAATATATTGTTATGTTATTAAATAATTATATTGCCAAAATTTTCAATGCTGCTATTAACGATCCTAGCGATTCTAAGGCCCCTATCGTAGGAGTTCTTCAATGGTTGAACGAGGTACTCTCTATTGATTTTGCTGAGCTAGCTCTCGATAAAGATACCAAGGAAGTAATAAGAACCCAAATGCGACTATTAGCTGAAGAGCAAATTGACCCAAAAATTAACACTCTGGAGGTATTACGTCGTTATGCTGTCAAGGGTATCGATAATATTAGAATTGAAGCTTTGAAAGTTATTTGTAGATTGGAAGATAAAGAAGCTTACCCTCTAGTTTTAGAATCGTTAAGAGATAGTTCCAATAGTCAGCAACTTCGAAATCAAGCGTTGATAACTTTATATGGTTTAGATCCAAGCTTCAAGGAAAAGTCTACTCGAGAGATATTTGAGGCTTTAATCAATGATTCTCCTGATTTATATAGTAGTTTAGGATTAATTTTAAACTCAAGTCTAAAGGCTTCGAAAGTGTCTAGTGATATCGAGCTTAGCAATTTTTTAGAATCAATGCTTAAAAATTTGAAATCAAAAACTCAGTAAACAAGAATAGCTTGCTCTAATACCTGCATCTGTTGTGGTGGTAGTGTAAATATTGGTCTATTACTATCTAGCCTAATATCTCCTATTCTACTGTGATGTATGATCACGGCAGACCTTATATCTATAGTGCGATATTGTGCCATTACAGGAATCTCATTAGCAATATCAGATAAGGACATGCCACTTAAATTAATTGCATTATTGCCTTTTCTGCTTATCGATTGTTTTTGACCAGCGCTATCTGTGTAAGTAGCTTGTGTTTCATAATTATTATCAACTCCTGTATTCGATGATTTAGCTTGAATAACCATATAATCATCACTATTCAACTGTACTATCGCATCTATTCCCATAGAATCTAATCCTGAAGTCGTATTCACTGTAGTCTCTGTAGGAGCATAAGCACGAATAAATCCAGAAGCTTTAGCTATTTCTAAGCCAGCTTGTAATCTTAACTCATGAAAAGTACCGATAGTATCTCCTTCTTTATTTGCTTTCAATCCTTTACTTATAGTGTCTGCTTGCTCTCTAGTTAGCTGATCAGATGTCAGTGCTTTTAATACGGCTTCTCTATTTGATTCATGTTTAACCACTCGGTTAACAGCTTCTACTAAAGTTTTTGCTGCTTCCGGGGTAATATTAGGATTAATTCTTTGTAAGTTAGCTAGAGTCGTGTTCACATCTTGTTGTTTTATTCTTACTTGCTCTTCTTGAGCTCGTCTAGCTTGTTCCTTAGCACGTATTTTCTCTACCGCTTGCCTAGTAGTTTCTAAATCTTTCATCTGTTGTCTGATATGGTGATCAACTTGCTGAGATGCTTGAGGTGCATGAAATCCAGTAATTTCTTCTTTATGAGCAACCTGGATACTTTTTAGTGTTGCTTCTAAGTCTTTTGGACTTCCATTAGTGGCTGTGCTTTGTGCAATGGCTAGATTTATCTGTTCGATTGTCAGATCTGTCATTGCTTGAATCTCTTGTGGATTACTAAGTTTAGGAGGAGCTATAACTTGACTACTATTACTCACTTGCTTTAACGGATCTGTCTTGGGATCACGGTTGACGTTATCCTTATAGTTTTTATGGAAATTTACCATATCTTCATCGGTAATTAAGCCTTTTTGTTGTAATTCATCTAAAGCCTGTTTATAGTCATCGTCAGTTTTAGCATTTTCTATTTTCTGCTTAATAAGACTCTTCAATACTTCTTTATGAGCTTGCTTAGCTTCAGAAACTGGGCTGCCGGATTCTTGTTTAACTTTAGAAGTTGCAACACTCTCAGCTACTAACTCTTGTTTAGCTCGTCTTAAATGATATTCTTCGGGAGACATTTTAGTTCCATCAGGTCTAATCGGATCTATAGGTCTTTCGTTATTAGCATGATATTCTTCTTCAGCGACTTTTTCTCTGGCTATTTTCTTAGCTATAGGATCTCCTTTTTTAAGAGCTTCAGCGGTTTGTGGATTAATACTCGCAGTACCCGACTTAATACCTTCGGGAGAGATTTCAACAGTAGTTTGTCCTGGAATATTAGATGGTAATGAAGAGTCTACGGTGACTGGTATTTTGGGCTTAGTTTCATCTCGAGGTACTGGTTGAGCAATACCATCCCATCCATTTTTTGTATCTTGGACTCTAGGTCTATTTCTTGCAAGAGAACTACCAATCTTGTCTCCTATTACTACCTGGGTGAGTGTCTCAGCAAGTTGATGTGAATCAATTTTGCCTTTTTCTAAATAAGTAATAGCTAGTGCCGTTCCTGCATCTGATAATTTTTCGGCTGTTTCTATTGCTGCTTGTCTGGTCATGCCTTTGGCAGCTTCTTTCATAGCGCCAGATTGAAGACCTATTAAGCCGCCGAGCATGCCAGATCCTGTGTTGATACTTAGAGATTTAACCATCGCGGCAGGGCTAAGATCTCGTTCTTCCATAAATTTATCTTTATCGGTTCTGCCAGATTTGTTAAATTCTATCTCTGCTCTTACTCTTTGTTCTAGTAAACTAGTAGTAGAGGTAAGCAATGAAGCTCCTGCTGTTGATCCTAGAGTGGAGTGTAAAGCACTATAGCCTTTACTAGTTAAAGATTTGGCTAAACCAATTCCTGAACCACCTCCTAAGGCACTCAAGAAAGCAGTACGAAGATTATCATCTACCTGGTCTAATGTTTTACTATAAGCTTTCGATGCACTATCTCCAAAAACATTTCTATCAACTTCCGCATTCATGATATCTATAGCCGTGCCCGCTGCAAAACCTGAAAGAGTGCCACCGCCAATCATAGTACCAGCAGCTGTTAAGCTCATTCCTCCAGTAGCTGGTGCTAAGGCAATTGCTGCTCCTGTTGCTACAGTACCTATGGCTACGTTTTTAGCCACCACCACAGAAGACTCTTTAAATTTCTGATGAAACTTATCTAACTCTTGATTAACATTACTATATGCTGATTGCAACTCTGTATTATTGGCTTGAAATTCTTTCGATGCAAGGGTTTGAGTCATATTAATAAGCTTAGTTGCTTCTTGATACCGACCTTGTTTTACCATTGAATCTGCTGCCGTTCTGGCTTCTTGTATTTTATCTTTTTGTTGTTGAAAATTTGTTAATCTAATTTCTTCTGTGGATTTAGTACGTTCTAATTCTTTAGTATGTCCACCCCAGCTAGCAGCCCATCCAGAGTTTTTTAGATCATGATTGGTATCAGATAAATTACTACGTACCCCACCTTCAAGTGTACCGAATCTATCTTTTTGCTTATTTAAACTATCCACAGCTTTCTGAGTTTCTTTATATGATTTTTCTTCTGTAGCATTACGTGTAAACTCTCTTGCTGACAGGTCTTTAGCAGTTTGCTCTGCTTCTGGTGTCTCAGTACTAGCAAGAATAGCTCTTCTACCTTCATAAATATCTCTTGCAGCACTTAGATCTCCAGAGTTAGCGAGTTTGGTAATTCGATCATGTGCCTGAAATAATCTTTGAGTTTCTCTTACTAATCTTTCTTGTTGTACAGATAGAAGAGTACTTTGTTCCATAAGCTTTAGACTACCTTGTGAATATATGCCTCCTAGCTCTTCTTTTCTTTGCTCTATAGCATTCTTCTGTGCTTCAAGTTGTGTAATAGCTGCTCTATTAGTGTTGATAGTTGTTTGAAGTCCTGATCTTGCTCTAGTAATTAAAGCTTGATCGCTAATTTCAGAGCCATTTTCAGCTAACATCCTTGGAGCATTTAGGTTAGCTTGTTTAAGTTTTGTACTATTTAATTCTTTTAAAGTTAAGTTACCTTGCAATAATGCAGTCGCTTTCTCTGTTTCGCCAGCTCTAGCTAATTCACTAGCTTCTACTTGGCGAACTAATAATTTTGTTCTTGCATCTAAATTTTCTTTTAGTTCTTTGAATTCTTTAATGTCTCCATTGACATTTTCAGGTGTATATTTATCACGTATTGTTTGACGTATTGTTTCAATGGCTCTAGCATTTTTTATGATCCTTACAGTTTGAACTCTTTGAGCATTTGCTAAATTATCACTAGAATTTGATATAGATTTTTGAGTACCTTTGTCTATCCCTTCAGGTTCGGAGCTAGTACTCTTCATTATTGCTTGCGCTCGACTCGGTGGGCTTGGTGGAGGGTTAGCTGTCCCAAACTTAGGACTAGTCCCTGTATCATTAGAAGTTGGTGCAGTTGGTTTTTCAGAAGATTGCTCTGCTTTAGTTTTTGCTTCCTCTAATATTTTTTTTGCTTTCGCAGCGGCTTCTTGTTCTCGTCGTAAACGATCAGCAGCATCTCGCGGTGAATCACCAGTTGATAATGATAAATTGGCTGCCAAGTATTCCCTCCTTGAGCTAATCCATGAAAGCGACGACTTTCATGACACAATTCTATTATCTTACCCTCTGGTTAACTTATGATTAAGATATTTGATTACAAAGAAGCAGAATTATCAAGTTTGATAAGAGTTTTTATAGGAATTCTTGATAGAATCAACCCCAATAAATGATTACGGCAGGGATAGATATAAAGCGTGAACCAGCTTATGAAAATGCGTTTTTAAGTAAGTTACGCTGTTATGGTTTTACTAATAAGAATGCATTGTTACCCGCTGCCTTTCGTAAACAGAGAGACGCTGATCGAGTATTTCAGAGTGGTATGTTGAAACCACATATTGCTTATGGTCCAGTGATTATTTCTCTGTTGGAAGATACACCAGACATATTATTGAATTTTTTAAGCACAATAAAAAACTTTTTCAAATCTAAGAATAAAGAAAGTGAATCTAAAGCTTTTCTTCCAGGTTCAGATGTTTATGTAGTTTGGGCAACATCACCTCAAGATTTACAAAGACGACATCAAGCACTTGTTTGTAGACTAAAGAAACATGGATACGATGAAACTGATATTAATTTCCTTAACATTCTAGACAATAATACAAATCTACTAGAAACGATAGAAATTGATGGAGCTAAGCAACAAGTTGTGACAATGGCTGGACAGGTTAAGTCTGACGCTAAATCAGGTGGTAGACAGGCTTTGGAATATATTCAGAGCTACAAGGTTCCCTGCAATGCAACGGTCATTCAGAGTCATTTCCCCGAGAGAGCTTTTAATCAATTAGTTTCTAATACTGATCCTAATCAAGAAACACCGAATGTGATTCTTGATTTTGCAGCAAAAGATAAACATGTGCATAAGCCTGCTTGTTGGCATCTTCATAAGAGTGCGGAACAACCATCTGTTCAAAACTCTTTAAGTCGATTGTGGTCTGAAAGAAAAATTCCAATAATGACAAAAATTTTAGACGGTCAAAACTTATTCGAGCTGACCAATAGACCACTATTAGAAATTCTAAAAAGCTTCAATAGTTTTGTAACAGATATAGGAGTACCTAAGTTGCATAAAATTAAGAAGGATTAAAGAAGAAGAGTTTCTGTAAATCTGTAATGTCAAAACGCCAGATTAAATTAGTTAAGTACTTAACTAATTTATGAAATAAATCTCATAAAACCAATCTGCTATTAATTTGTAAAACGTTATACATAATAAATAATTGATGTCATTGAATAATCATTGATATTGGATACCTAGGTGTAATTACATAAGTAAAAAATCTTTGCGAGGTTAACACCTTTTTTTTGTAATTTTGATTTTTGCCTGCTAATATCTTTTTTTAAGATTTGAGATTGTTTAAATATGCAAGATCAATCTGGGAGAGGTGCAAATGAGAAGAATGAAGATAGGGGTTATCATGAATTTTACAGCTTTGATGAAAAGCTCTCAATCACAAGGTTTGAAGAACCTACTTATCTCGGGCCTAGCGTTAAGTTTATTTATTAACGGAGTATCTGCGAAGAAATCTACAATCCAATCTATATACTTTAATACTGATCACTCTATCGTCATAGAAACTGAAGCTAAGTCTCAGTTAAATTTCTTACCTGTACAAAGCAGTGGTAATACGCATTTAATACAAATTACTGATTCCAAGCTTGCTCATAAAGTAGAATCCAAGATTACTAATAAGGATTTTGATATAGAAATTAATAAGCGCAATGGTATTGTGGGGCTTACTCTCAAGCCCAAGTCTGGTGAGGCTTGTACCATAACTCCTAAAACTATTCTAGATGGCTTGGCTTATGAACTAGAATTTAATACACCAATACCAGTAGAGGGACTAGCTAAATGGCAAACAGTATCTGAACAACCCTGTGTCAACGGAGATGATATGCAGTTCAAGGATAGTTTAACTGAAGACTTAGTAGCTGCTCTGCCTAAACCTGTACAAACTCAGTCAGAGCTAGAGTTACATCAACTTTCGGTAACTAAACAGAAACCAGAAATAGATCAATTCTTAGAAAAATTAGACGATGGATTAGTTGCTTCCATAGAAACTGATAAAGAGTTCCAAGAAGCAACCTTTCGTAAGATAGACTCTACTAGCCTTGCACATTTAGGGGACACACTTGCTAAGAAAGGTTATGATCAAGAAGCTTTGGCTGCTTACCGCCGTGCATTAGAATTAAATGCTGAGAATATTAATGCGAAGTTAGGCTTAGCAGAAATTACTAAAGATGAAACTGAGAAATTAACTAATTACCTCGCTAGTGTAAATGATAAAGCTCTCTTGGAGATTGGTTCTCATTGGTTTGAACAGGGTTATCAGTCTCACGATCTTAAATCTATAGCGAAGGCTCTGGTGTCGTTCCAGTTTGCGGTCTTAAAGAATCCAAAGAATGCTGAATATCGTTATCGCTACGCGCAGGTCTTAGAGAGGTCTGGTGCGGACTTCTGGTCACAAGCAACTAAGCGCTATTTAGAAGCAGCAGCTTTAGCGAAGACTGAGTATCTTGCTGGTAATAAAACTATAGAACCATTATTACGCGATTCAACTGAGTCTCTTATTAGAGTCTTAAGCGCGCAGGGGGACTTTGATAATGCGGCTAAATATTGTGCTACGTATATGAATCTTGGATTTAAGAAGTTCGTTGATGGTAAAGCAGTGTTGGCAATACTGAAAGAAATGGAAGCTAATCGTAACCCCTTCCAGCCTAAGCTAACAAGAAATATAACAAATAACAAGGAGCCTAATGCATAAATTACTATTCTTGTTATTCGTTCTTTTGCTTGTCGAGCCAGTAAAGGCTCTAGGGTATTCTGAGCATATTACTTATTTATCTAAAGTTATGCCCTCTGTATCTATGTCAGCATCAAGCTTTGATGAGATAGATTTAGCTACTAATCCTGAGATTTTGTTATGGCTTAAGGATTTAGATACTAAGCTTGATCCTAATTATTTAGGTACTTATGACGCTGAGTTACTTTTGAATTTTGGTAAGGATGGACATATTAGCGCCATTAGTCTTAATGATTTACATGAAACCGATCTTGATAAGTTTCAGATTTTTATTACTAAATTACAGACTTTAGAAGCTAATTCTTTACCAGGAAAGATTAATCCCGAGATGGTATTTAAATTAGATGCTAAGAATTTATATATAGAAAGAAGCGAATCATATCTAACCCAGCTTCGCCAAGGCTACGCTGGGCAAGCCCCGCTCCATGACTACACAACACAAGCTAAGTTAAGCAAGGACGATACTGAAATTAATATTAGTGAACTACTTAATTATTTTCAAACTAATTCAAATATAGCGCTAGAACTTTTTAAGCCTAATTATATCGACTATCCTTATATAGGAGAGACCTTAGTGTTTCTACTGAATGACTCTCATTATAAGGGTTTGAAACTTTATGCAAATATCGTAGATATTCAAAACAACGCGATGCTAGTTCAACTTAATCGTGTTGGTGATAAACTTATAGACTTGGTATTTAGAATTAATAGACCAAGTAAAGATTCTCGTTCTACATTGGCGACCGTTATTAATTCTGGGATTGGTTCAGCGTTGGGAGCTGGTATCACAGCCTCAATCACTAGTCATGGAATTATACCTGGAGTGCTTGCACTAACAAGCATGGCAGGTACAACAATGAAAGAGAGGGATGAGCTTTTATCTTTTAACTTAGTTAGAGGAGATAAAGTGATTTTAGTAAACACGGGTGAAATAAGTCAAAGAGGAGAAAAGAAATGAAAGAAGTATTGATATACGGAGCGTTGGTAGCAGCAGTAATCGGAGCATCAGTGCCAGTGATTCAAGGCTTGACAGCGAATATCACAACGCAGGGAACTGCTATTAATACCAGTGTGAATAACCAAATGCAATCTTTGGTTAATTCTATTGGTTCTGGAACACCCTAATTAAGTTAAAGAACTAAATAAGGAATTAAATTATGAATACTGCTCATTTAGAGCGAGGAAGCGGTTTACCTAGCCGCTTCTTCTGGACTCTGTCGTTCAAAAACCGTCAAATATTAATACCAACACTTATAGTGTTGATTCTTCTAGGAGCTGCATTCTTGTTGCAGAAGTATATCGCAATGGAGATGCAGCTTAAGAAGCTTAGTCACTATGAGCCGATTTATGTGCTTGCGGTTAATAAGAATCTAAATATTGGTGATGTCGTTAAGCTTGAAGATCTTAGTCCAATGATCTTCTATAAACATGAATACGAGAAGTTTAATTATACTGAACCAGGTGCTAGTGTTAGTACCCCATCTTTTATTAAGTGTGACTATCTTGCGGATAATAAAAATTCTAGTATTGCTAAACTTTCGGGTTTCGATGATGTAGTTGGTAGAGTCGTCAATCTGCCTATCCATGCTAATTCTATGCTGAGAAGAGAATATTTTGCGCCGCGTGGTACAGTTCCTGGTTTAATTAATTTGATTGAGGAGAAGCATACTCTCTTGGATGTGGAAGTGCCTCAGTCTGGTTTTAATGTTTTTGTGAAACCTAATGATCAAGTGGATCTGTATGAATCAACTAAAGAAGGTTCACGGTTACTTGCAAGTAAGGTGAAGGTGATTTTGGTAGATTCTTTAGCCTTAGGTCAGGCACCCTTACAAGTAGAAGTTAGTCCTAAAGCTTCGCGGCATTTGACCTTATCAATTCCAGAGGAGTTCTATTCTACTGTAGCTAGGGCGAAGCTGAATAAAACTTTAGCTATAACGTATAAGAATAAAGAATCTGAGTATATAGCTTTAGAACCAAGTCATAGAAGCATTTCTAAGCCTAGAAGTGTTAAGCCGGTTAATTTATTTCAACCATTGGTTTTAATTCAAGGGGCTAAGAAGGAGGTATTAGGTCAATGACAGATATATTGTTTATCTCTGAAACTGATATTAAAGCGGAGTTACAGCTAGCACAAAGTGAAATGGTTCATTGTGGTTATAGTATTAGTCAGGCTGTGCGTTTTGATAAAGCAATAGACTTACTAAGGATTAGTTCTATTAATGTGGTTTTGATTAATGCTGCTTCAAAGAAGCTTGAGGCTTATGATCTGGTGCGTGATATTAAGGAAGTCTTTCGCGGGGCGATTAAGGTGTTTGTGTATTTGCCAGAATCTAATCCTAATGAGGGTAGTAAGTTTGGACTCTTAAATGCTGAGGTAGAAGATCACTTGAGTATTAAAACAATAGTAAATAAACTCAATCCTAAGAAACAGCGAGAATATATTTTAGAAGAGAATATTAGTTCGGTTTATTCGCTTAATGGTGGAGCGGGTTCTAGCTTTATAACTATTTTACTTGCGTATGTTCTTAATTATCATAATCAGGAATCTTTAGTACTAGAAAGCTCTAATACTTTCTCTATAAGAGATAGCTTGAGAATCGAACCAGGCTTAGCATTGCTTAGTAGAGATAGATCTAAGGAAATTAATCAGGCAAGAGATCTAGATTGGTTTAATGGGTTTCTTGCTAATCCAGCGCTAGCACCAAAGATGTCATATTTAAACTTATTTACTAATGTGGCGGAGCGAATGAGTTATTTAGATCAAGGAATAGATTTTGCTATAAATTTAGCTAATAATCTTGAAGAGATAGTAACTAAATCTTCTATATTTAATGATGAAACAACTCATCTCTATTCAGCTCAGGAAGCTAGATCTAAAATTCTAAATATTGCTAACTCAACTAAATTACTTGCTAAGGATATGGAAGGAGATTCGTTTTCATTATTTGATGAAATTTTGCAACTTGGTTCTAAAGTTTCCAAGAATATTTTCTTTGATTTATCATCGGATCTTTCGTCTTCTATTAATAAACAGTTGTTGCGCTTCTCTAAGAATCTAATAATCGTTTTTAAGGATGTTCATAAAGCTAAAGAAGAATATTGGGCTCACAAGAAATTCTTAGAAGATAAGTATAAGCTCAATGTTATTCCTGTCTTAGCACCAGGCTACTATCATTATAGTAAGTATTTAAATTTTGTAAACTCAGACTGGCACAAGATTCTAGGAGAAGTACCTTTAATTTATCCTTACAGACCAGATGTGGTGGCTAGAATAATCTATGAAGCAGAACCTATAGCTGAGTCAGAGAAATTGTTTATTTTTGCTAGTGACTTATTGCTTCGTTTAGGTATTAATCCTAACAGAGAAGGTTATAAATCTAGTCGTAATATTCTTAAATTATTAGCGGGGTCTAATGCTTAATACTCTAATCAATAATAATGCGTTTTATGATACCTCGATTCTCTACAAGCGAGATATTAAGCAAGGGCATTTGGAGAGAGCTTTATACTATCGAGAACAACTGTATCCAGTGATAGATTATTGCTTAAGCCCACAAAACACTAGCCTTGAAGCCCAGAGACTACAGAAGAAGCTTGAAGAAGTTATTGAGCCAGACTTGTATAAAGCTAAAAATCATAAATCCAAAATTCTTGGTACTTTCATTGATGAGATTTTTGCTAATTTATCTAAGTATGCTTTGAAGTTTGACCAAGCTCCGTCAGTTAATGACAAGGTTTGGACGAAGATACTTTTAATTGATGATTTTATCTATTATGGACCAACGACATTACTTTCTGTTGCTTCTATTCTGAATCAATTTGAAGATTTGAATACTAATCCTTTATATCAATTACTCACCCAGAACATTCACTATAAGCAGATTACAGAGATTAGGGTGAATAATCATAGAGATATTTATTATGAAGCTGCTAATAAAATTTATAAATGGCCAGTCCCCTTCTTATCTAATGGACAGCTAATTAATGTTATAGAACGCATTATTAGTGAGAATAATTTACTTAATAACGCAAGTATCAGCATTAATGCTTCATCTCCTATTGCTGATTTTGAACATCCTTGTGGTTACATTCGGGGCTCAGCAATAGTGCCACCAGCATCAGAAGCTCCTATTTTAACCTTACGTATACATCCAGGTGAACCATACGTATTAGACGATCTGGTGAATTTTGGGATGCTCTCCGAGGAGATGAAGGTATTTCTTATTACAGCGCAGCAAGCAGGAACTACTGTCGCTATAGCTGGGACTATGGGCTCAGGCAAGACCACTTTACTTAGTGCATTGTCTGAATATTGGGGTCATGATAAAGGACGTAAGGCCACTATAGAAGACACTCCAGAATTGCGTCCACGCATAGATGATCTGATTAAGATGCGTACTATTGAATATGATAGAGATGATCTTAAGAATGTAGACGTAACTCGCCTAACCAAAGCTTGTAAGCGTCATAGTGTACGTTACGTAGTTCTTTCTGAAGCTCGTGATGGTTCAGCTTGGGAAATATTGCAGCTCTCGCAATCCATACTGGGGACTTTAATGACCTTTCACTATACGCTTCGTTCTGATAAGTATCTGGTGGATCAAGCTCTTAATACTTTAGTTGCGCTCTGTAAGCAGCATGTACTAGCACCGCAAGCTAACGATATGAAACATTTAGTGGCAAGTATGGTGCAGATCTTGATCCTTGTGGAACAAAGTCCAATTGATAATGTACGTAGGATTATTAAAATTTATTACGTAACAGGTTTTGATGAAATGAATGGAGGGCATTTTAAATCAGTAGAATTATTTTCCCATAGCTTAGAGAAGGGCTTTCATAAGGTTAATGTTTGTAGTGAGTTTGAAGACTATCTTAAGCTTAAAGGAGTGGAGTATAAGTTCTAATGTTTTATACGATACTAATCTTTATAAGCTTAGCGAGTGTTTGGATGTTTTATCTTTTGTTTCAAACTCCTAGTGATTATTCTTCCTTATATAAAGAAGCTGAGTTACTAGAAGCTAGGGAAGAGTCTCCAAGCAAGCTTGAGTTATTAGAAGCAGAGATATTAGATTCAGTTCCAGAGCTGAATAACTTTATAGGTAAAGGGATTGTATTTAAGCTTATAATCCCATGTTTGGTGATTTTTATTGTTTGTGCGTTTTTTGTGGGACCTTTATTAACTAACCTCAAATTAGGTCTCTTATTAGGTTTGATTATTGCCTCAGCTTATTCATTGCGCTTGCTTTATCATTTATCAAGTATTTTTCGATCCAAGTTATTAAGCCAGATAGAGAGGGTTCTTGTTTCTATCCGTAATAATCTTAGTACTGGTATGACTTTGGATTATGCTGTGTCTAATACTCTTAAATTTAATCAAGAGTATCCATTAGGACCTAATTTAGCCAGATTTATTAAACTTTCTGAGACTAATTTTATAGAGAATTTCCCCTTATGGTTGAAAGGTTTAGAGAGAACTTTTAGACTTAAGGAGCTTGGTCGAGCTTCCCAAATACTTAAGCTTGAGCTGGCTCATACTACTAATCAGGAAGAGGCTTTTATTAATGCTTCTGATCAGATTACTGATCGTATCAAAGTTAATGATAAACAAAAAAACACCATCTTGATGACGTTCTTTACTATGGATTTTATGGTGATAGCGTTTTTAGGAATCTTGTTTTTGATTATTCCTAATATAAGTTATGATCCTGAGTTACAGTGGTGGGAATCAGCTTCTAGACCGCTTGTAGTCTTTATTTCGGCTCTTGTAGTTTGGTCAGCCTATTTAATTACCGTAGCTTTAACACTTTGGAGGCAAGGATAAGATGTTTCCTGGAATAGTATTCATTCTAATTATTGCTGTTAGCTTAGTTTATTTAGTTTTATTATTTAATAGCAAATATTTCTGGCTTAATAAAGTTTATGAAAACCAATCATTGCTACACTCTGGCACTCATATTTACCAGAATACAGCTAGGAGTTGTTATAAGGAGTTACTTGAAAAGATTGGTAAATTTATAGCAAAGCTAGTTCCCGAGAATGCCTTGAAACAATTAGAGGTAAGCTATTTTTCTTTAGATCGTTCTGAACATGAGCTTTATGTAACCTTAGGGGAAGCAGTTATGAGCTTTGTATTTTGCTTTAGTTCTTATATTTTTAGCCATAATGTATTTTTATTATTACTCAGCTTTTTGATTCCAGCTTTAATTGTTTTAGAAGTTAATTTTGCTCTCACTAAAGCTAAAACCGAGCTGGAGAACAATATTGAGCATATTATGAGATGCTTGCGCATATTAATAATCAAATCAGAGACACCAATAATAAATTCCCTAGAAATTATTATTAAGGATTTGCCAGTAGACTTGATAACAACTAGAAAAGAATTAACTAGATTATTAGAAAAAATGAAAAAGTCAGGGGTTAAGACGACTCTATTAGAATGGAAAACTGATATAGCCAAGTATAGAGATTTGATATCCTTGCTTATTTCTATTAATGATGGTGCTAGCAAGAATGCACTCAGATTAAGTTTCGACAATTTTCTTAAAAAGATAGAAGGCAATAGAGAACAAGAATTAAAGAATAAGACTGAGAATGTTCAGCTCTATCTTATGGGACCTGTTCTAGTGATGTTGTTAATTATCAGTCTACCAATGATGGATGCAATACGTTTCTTGATGACAGAATCTATGCAAGCATCGATTTAATTAAAGAAGGGATAAGAATGAAAAAAATACAGAAAATACAAAAAACATTCGTTATATTGTTTATGTTTTATAGCTTGGCTCTAAATGCGGTGCATGCTGAACCTGTGCTTAGTTTCGCTAATAGAGCTGCTCTTAAGTATGAGAAGATTCTTAGAGTTGGAGAAGTAGAGATTATCGAGTTTACGAACCCTGTGTCTCTAGCTCATTATGGTACTAGTGAGGCGTCACTTGATTACATAGAATTAGAAAAGCTTGAACCAGAAGCTAATGGCTATCGTAAGTTTATGATTAAAGCGAAGCGAGCGGGTTCTGGAGAATTAACTTTTAAATCTGGAGATGATTTTGTCAAGGTAAAGGTTATAGTAGCTGATGACTACGTAGCTTTAGAAGATGAATTGAATAAACTCTTTGGGATAGTTAATGCTAGTCCTGATGAGAAGATACAAGTAGTATCCGCTAATATGATTAGTAATCTATCTACGCCTAATGATGGCACCCAACATATTTACCTTAAGGGTAATGTTGACTCTGCAAAGAAAGCACTGCTTGCAGTAGCCTTTGCGGCAAATGCGGTTGGTGATCATGGGGTGAAGATCTTCTCTAATCCAGGTGGGCAATTACGTCTTAAAGATTTGAACAGTGATATTGCTAAAAACAGTAAATCACAGAGTAGCGGTAAGGATACGAGTTTTGTTGAGTTTTACGAGTCTACTAATAAGTTAATTGATACTAATAATTTATATAGAGATTTAATACTAGCTTCTGAGAAAGAAAGAGTTATTTCCTATATTCAAGTTAGAGAGCCTAAACGTTTTGCTGTTAAGGTTAGGTTCTTAGAGATGGATGCCAAGTATGTAGATGAGTTTGTTAGTTCTATAAATGCCACTATTAACGCTGGAGATCTTAAGGGTGCCTTAGGGACTACTGGTTTGGTGGCACCTAACGTCACTAAGATTGCAGATCTTGGCAGTACCATTCTCACAGACAGTTTCACAGGTTCTGGCATCACTAAGTTAGCTAGTCAAATTGTTGGCGGTAATATTATTAGCGGCTCTACTAAATTACTGGATAATGCTTTCTTGAATGTAAATATCAATAATTTATTACAAGAAGGTGTACTAAGAGTAGTAAATGAGTTCTCGCTTATTACTCATTCTGGTGAAATGGTGTCTCTTGGGAAGGGAACGCGTTTCCCAGTGCCTAAGCAGAATAACGGTGTCGGGAATACTGCAATAAGTTTTGAGTATATTCCTATTGGATTTAAGGGGGAATTAAAAGTTACTGGTTTAGAGAACGATCTTATAGATGTGCAACTTGCTAGTCGCTTATCTGCTGCAGAAGCTGCTGTAGCAACAGTTCAGGGTATTAGTATTCCTATCTTCAGTGAAGAATACGTTAATAGTGGCGCTTTGCTTTCTAGTGGTCAAGAAGTAGTACTGAATGCATTTATGACCGAGACCGAGACCCTAGCTAAAGCTGTAACACCGTTAGGTAGATTAATACCGTTACTTGGCAAAGCTAAGCGTAAGAAACGCAGTAAGGATTTATTGTTTATCGCGCTTGCAGCAGAAGAAATAGAACCAAGTTCTAAACAAATAGCAAGTAACGGCTTGCAATTACCTCATGTTGATATGAATCAGTCTAAGAATATTTATACTGACTATAGTAGTAAGCTCAGAGAAGTCGGTGTAACAGATACTCTTGATTTGAGTTTGCGTAAGAATCAACAGCGGCTAGATCCATTAGACGAGGAGGGTTTAGAGCTTTAATGCAACTATCAACATTACTATTAGTGGTTACGGCATTTATATTCTTGTTTAGTTTTGCTATCAGAAATATTAACTATGCTGTGGATATTTTGGATATAGATATTACTAAGCTTAAGCAGAGTGTTAGTTATTTGCAAGAGAGAAATAAAAAGCTAACTAATAGTGACCTAGCTAACCTGGAGCTACATTAATGCAAACTTTACCCTCACTTATATTTCTTGCTTTCACTACTATATTATTAATAGTTCAGTGGGTTTTACCGATGTTAAATTTGCATCTAGCTTTAAACCAGGAGAATTTATTATTAGAGAGGGCTCAGAAGATCGTTGACGTGAGCAGATCTAATCCTAGTAAGGTTTTGAATGATTTAGAAGATTTGACTATTGGTGGAATTAATATTAATCAAGTATTGGGAGAAAACCAAGGCGACTATATTATTTATCAGATTAAATTTAATCATAAGGGATTGTTTGCTAATAGGTTTTTAGGACAAGAGCAATTAGAACAATCTAAGACTGTAACCTTGATAGCTGATAGAGAATTATGAAAGAAGCAAGTAAGCCTACTGCAATAGTTGTTGAAGATCAACCAGTGATATGGGATTATATACAATCCTGCGTTGAGCCTTGTTATAACATTAAGGCTTTTTGTACTAGTACTATGGAAGTGGAAAACTCTTTTAGGAAGATTAAACCCGATTTGGTTTGGCTGGATTGTTACCTTGGTGAGATCTCAGAATCCTATCAGGGAGTGAAGAATAGCGGCTTGCTGCTTGCAGAATGGATTAAGAGCCATAGTCCTAAGACTAAGATTTTTTTATTTACAGCATCTAGTGAACTCGCCATTTTAGCTAAAGCGCAAGAGTTAGGTATAGAAGGAATTGCGCTTGGTGGTAAATTTATTAAAGACAAGGAGATTATCAAAGGTGCAATTAAGACTATTTCCTACGGTTCTAAATGGATTAGCCCTAGTATATTTGAAGATATAGAATTAGATGAACTTGCTAATATAACCGTGTTTGAATTTTGTGTGATTTTTTTCTTGCTTGTAGGCAAGTCTACTATCCAAATCGCTGAAGAATTAGATACTAGTCGTAAACGTGTGAATAATTCCGTTTATCGTGTGAAGCAAAAACTCGGACTCGATGAGAACATTACTAAAGAAGAATTGTTAGAGATTTTTAAAGAGCGAATACAAGATAGTATCAATACCAGCCAGTTTTATAATCTTTCTGAATTAGTGTCCATTAATTCCGTTGTAGAGAATTGCTTGAACCCTGTGATTAATAAGATTAAAACGGGTGAACTCGCTAAGGTGAAGATTGGGAGTTTGAAGTAGCTGTTATAATCCCTTTAGTGAAACGAACTTTAGAATTTAAATCTGAAATTAATTGCAGTGCAAGTGAATTATTTGAGTGGCATATGCAAGATGGGGCTTTTGAAAGGCTTACGCCTAGTTGGGAGCCAGTAAAAGTGGTGGAACGTATAGGTAAGATATATGGAGATCTGCCAGAAGAAGTTAAGTTAGAGATTAATCTAGGATTAGTTTCTATTGATTGGCATCTGAAGCATATAGATTGTATTCAAGGAGAAAGATTCACTGATACACAAATCACAGGTCCTTTTCATTATTATAAGCATGATCATATTATGGAGACTGTTTCTGAAACAAGAGCACTACTTGTTGATAGATTAGAATTTGAATTGCCAATGGGTTGGTTGGGGGATTCAATGGGATATTGGTTTATAAAACGTAAACTAGAACGCTTGTTCAGATATCGACATCAAATTACTAAACAAGATATAGAAGCTGCTAAACTTACTAAGAGAATGAAAGTTTTAGTGAGTGGTTCTGGTGGTTTGGTGGGTACGGACTTGTGTGCTTTCTTACAGCATCAAGGAAATGATGTTTATAAGTTAGTTAGAAATAAAGCTAAGATTGATAGTAAGTCTATATATTGGAATCCAGAAACTGGAGAAATAAATCCTACTCAATTAGAAGGTTTTGATGCTGTGATAAATTTAGCTGGTGAGAATATTGCAGCTAAGAGATGGACGCCAGAGCAGAAACGGATCATTCGTGATTCCAGAATTAAATCTACAACTTTATTAAGTGAGACTTTAGCGAGATCAAACCATAAACCTAAGGTATTTATATCAGCTTCAGCGATTGGGTTTTATGGTGATAGACCTAATGAAATGTTACATGAAGGAGCAATGCCAAGTAAGGGTGACTATCTATCAGATGTTTGCCAAGCTTGGGAAGAAGCTGCTAATGCGGCTAGAGATGCTGGTATTAGGGTTGTTCATCCACGCTTGGGGGTTATACTGAGCCCGAAGGGTGGTGCTATGTCTAAGCTACTGACTCCATTTCAATTAGGATTAGGCGGCATAATTGGTAACGGTAAGCAATCCATGAGCTGGATTGCTCTGGATGATGTGATTTATGCTTTAAACTATGTGTTAATGAACGAGGCTATTGTAGGTCCTGTGAATTTCACTAGCCCTAATCCTGCTACTAATAGTGACTTTACTAAGACATTAGCTAAGGTTCTTAGTAGACCTGCTGTCTTTCCCCTACCTAGTTTCGCTGCTAAGCTTATCCTGGGTGAAATGGCAGATGCATTATTACTCGCCAGTACCAAGGCTAAACCTGAAGTACTTATGGAAGCAGGATTTAAGTTTAGCTATCCTAATCTAGCTGAGGCTTTGAAACACCTACTAGGAAAATAGGATCAAATATACGGTTAAATTAAATACGCATCATACTCTTCTCTGAGTTGTATTAGCCATTGTGGTAGTACATAACCGAAGCTGGTATAACGTTGGGTAATTTTAAGGATAGGTCTATAAATTTTAAGATCTTCTTCAAGCCAGATAGATTTCATTTTATAGATATTAAACTGAGCAAGCTTGATATAATCCTTGGCTTTTAAGAGATCATTGTTTTTGATACTTATAATAGCTAGACTCTTATAAGCAGAAGCTAGTTCATAGAAGTCCATGGTTTGAGGAAAGAGTTGCTTGCGTTTTTTTTCGATTGTTTTAAGAGCGAGTTTTTCGATTTCTGGATCTAGGGCTGGATCTTTAAATTCAAGTAAGTAGTCTAATGCTGTTGGGAAGTAGGGTATAGCCTTATCAAGTTTCTCTATATTCTTGATTATTTTCTTCTTCAATTCCCGAGCAGCAGGGGATTCTAGATCACTCTTGCCGAAATATGAGTAAAGTAAGTCATTGATTTCGATATGATTAAGTTCTTCTTGCGTGAAGTTAAGTTTTTTATTGATATAAAACTTATTATAGAAATCAATATGCTTTCTAATATTCTTTATCTCTTGATTTTTGGGATATTTTTCTAGAGCTTTCTCTAGGAAGCTTTGAGCTTTGTTTATTTCACCAAGCATTATTAGGGTTATGCCATAGTATTCAGAGTCCTTGGTCCCCAATCGAATTTTCTCATTCTTGTCTAAGATAGGTTCTTTCTCTAATAAGGTCAGTGACCCTTCTACATCACCTGCTAGTAACAAATCTCTAACTACTTCATAATCAGGTTCAGCACTAACGCTCATCCATGATGCATTGATAAGGATCCAGAGTAGTACAAGGATGCTACTGCGAATAAACGCGTTATATTTTAAATAATGTTTCTGCATTCTTGGTGGAGATTTCTGCGAGTTGTTCTTTACTAATGCCATAACACTCAGCGAGGGTTTCAGCGATATAGTTTACGAAGCTTGGTTCATTGCGCTTGCCGCGCATTGCTTGCGGAGCTAAGAACGGGCAATCGGTTTCTATAAGTATTCTTTCTATGGGTATGCGTTTGGCAGTTTCTCTGAAATGATCATTCTTCTTGTAAGTGACAATCCCTGACCAGGAAATATAGAATCCATGCTTAATAATGTCACTAGCAAAGTCATAATCACCAGTATAGCAGTGGATTGTACCGTTATGAGCTTGAGGATTTAAAGGATATTCATCTTGTAGGATCCTTAGAGTGTCTTCCCAAGCATCTCTGGTATGCACAATTAAGGGTAATTGATATTTCTTTGCTAATGCTATTTGCTCTCTAAATACTCCTCTCTGCTTGCTTTGTTCATCAGCTTCTTTTGCATGAAAGTAATCTAAGCCAGTTTCCCCGATAGCCCGGATCTTATTAAGAGGGTTTTTGAGATTAGAGATTAAATATTGTTCTATCTCTTGCGCTGAATTATTATCCCAAGAACTTATTTCACTAGGATGCACTCCAAGAGCAGTGTAGAGATTAATCTTGTTTATTCCGTTATATTCTTCTGTGAGTTTTAATAAAGTAGGAATTTCACTAATGCTGCAACATGGGTGGACTATTTTAAAGACCCCAGAGCTATAGGCTCTATTCATCATTGCAGGTCTGTCTTCATCGTAAGAATCAAAACAAATATGAGCATGCGTGTCTATTAGCTGTATTAACTGCATGAGTTAATTCTAGCAGATTAGTATCTAAGTTTTTTATTCTGAGTTACAATCGTACGGCGCTTTTTGAGTAGTTCGCCGATTTTATTTTTTCTTTCTTGAACCTGCTGCTGTATATTATTGCCACCATCAAAGATCTGCTTAATTCTTTTTTCTATATTAAAACTTAGTCCTTCTTTCTCTTTAATGATATTCATTTGGCTAATTACTATTAGTCTATCTTTAAGTATTTCAATAATAGAGCCATAGTCTTCCTTCTCTAAGAATTCAGAAATTCTTTTATCGATCAATTCCACTTGATCAAGGCCTTCATCCATTGTCGTAATTACTTTTTGCATTATTGTTGACCTAATCTAGCTGCCAAGCTTGCTACCGCAGATTGCTGTTGTTGCATTTGAGTGTTCGTTATATCTAATTGTGAAAATTGTTTTTTCATTCTTGCTTCATAAGAATCAATGCTACTTTGTGTTCTATCAATTCGATCATTAATAGTTTTAATTTGACTGTTAACAGATTCTTGCATCTTGCTAATTAATCCATTAGTGGAGACATTAGGATCTACGTAGGAATCAAGCAAGGTCTGTAATTGAGTGATAATGCCATCTTCACCGTTGGATAAAGTGCCATAAATAGAGTCAGTGTCATCGCTTCCATAAAGCACTTTATAGAAAGCATCTTGGTCGGCTGCAAATTTCTCGGTAAATCTAGTACTATCAAAAGTATAACCAGTGAATTTATTATTACCGTCTAATTGACTCTTAAGTCCAATATCAATGAGCGAAGTATAAGTATCAGTAGCACCAGTTTCTACCTTAGTCATTAAATTTTTAATCCTGCTAATAAAATTTCTACTAAAAGAATCGTTTCTATTAGTTAGAGATGTAATCATCTTGTTTACATTTGTTAGTACGGCGTCCATCTTAGTCTTCACGCCCGAAGAATCTTCGGCAATAGTTATTGTTTTATTAGCTGGGGTTTCATCTGTAGTAACTTTTTTTAGCTCTAAAGTTACTCCTTCAAGTAATCCTGTAACTGTATTGCTGTTGCTGACTAGTGTTGCTCCACCATTAAGAGTGGATATAGTAAATTCAGCATTGTCACCAAGTGTTTCGGCGCTAGGACCAGTAATGTTTAGAGGGCTGATATCACCATCAGAGCTTACTGTAATTGACAAAGCTCCTGTATCTTTATTGGTAAGAATTAATTCACCATTGAGAGCATCATAAGCAGCATTGACTTCCGCTCCAGCTGTATTGTTAATGCTATCGACTAAAGTTTTAATAGTAGTGGTAGCAGGGGTGTATGCTACATCAGTTCCGTTAATAGTAATTTTAGTTCCAGTAATACCTAGCGATGTTAAGGTAGAGCTTTTTTTGGCAGCTTCTAGATTCTGAATACCAGAATAATTAGTAGCTACTCCATCGATTTGTACGTTATCAAGACCTAATGCTGCAATAAGATTACTTGTATCTCCAGGTGACCCAAACTGATTACTAGTACTAGCTGATGCGAAGGTAACATCAAACTTACCAGTGACTGTGTTAAAGCTTGCTGCTGTGATTGCTGTAAAACTGTTAAGAAAGGTCTCCATCTCTCCAAGAGTCGGATCAGCGTCTTGTGTATAAGTTAAAGTTTCTCCATTAATAGTTACAGTCCCGTCACTTAGTGTTATGGCGCCTTTGAAATTGGCGTCTGTGACAGCTGAAGCTGCAGTTAATGTACTCCTAATGGCACTAGAAGATTTTCTGATGGTATTGGTGGCAAGTTGATCTACGCTGACATTGAAAGTTTGAGATACTGCATCGTCAGTAGCCGTGACTTTTAGAAAACTATTAGTGCTATCTGTAGAAGTAATAAGTTTGGGAGCTAATGAAGTAGTACCTTCAATAATTGCTTTATGATTTATAGAAGTTTTAACTGTCCCTATTTGAGTAGAGAGAGTGTTGAGAAAAGTATTCTCGGTATTAAGATCAGTCTTCTTTTTTTCGAGAGGACCAATTTTGTTTTGCGTTTCAATATTAATTAATTGGCTAATTAATGCACCCGAATCAAAACTACTATTCAGCCCTAAAAAGCTTGTTGTCAAGATTTTCTCCTAGACTTTTACTAAGTCCCTATATCTTAGGTTCCACCTAGATAATCCTTATGCCTCAAGTAGTTAACCTTATTTGTTGAGCTTGCATAGTATTTTTAGTCTAGATCTTAATCTCTAGGGGTTAAATGACCCCCTTGAGAAACCTATGGAAGGTATGTTGAATTTAATTCAAGCTAAAAACCAAGATGGTGACTAGATTACCATATAATTTCTCAGAGGTTTTTTGACCCCTTTCATTTGTTAAATCTCTCAATCATAATTAGCGCAGAAAAGGAGAACATTATGCATTGGTTAAAACAAACCTTATTAATTACACTCGTATTATTACTTAGTTGCTCAAATACTTTAGGAGTGCTTGCTGCAACGGATCAACTCGTAAATGGGGAAGAACTCGTTGCAGAACAAGCTCATGCACCTCATAAGCGTTCATATGTAAGATCAGGCAAGCATATTTATGTACGTATTGAGAAATCAGAGTTTGAAGCACTAGAAAAACAAGCCATTAGCTTAACTACAATATTAAGCAGACTCGCAGATTTAGAAAGACTTTATTTGCAGATCAAAAAAGTTATAGATGGCGTTGATCTAACAGTAAACTTTATCAAAAAGTTTCTTAATATAGTTGATGCAGATATTTTTAAACCAGTTAAAGGTTCCGATAATATTTTCAAACATAGTTCTGGAGTCACCATGTCACCTGGCTATGTAGAATATCAAGCCAAGCTGAATAACTTCAAGACCTTCCAAGAAGCTTTCCCTGAGAATGTTTTAGATATAGATATTTATTATAATAAAACCCTCTTTACTATAGATCATATAGAAGGACAGGGCGTTTTAGGAAATAAATATACTAAGATCGCCTTATCACAAAGCTTAGGAGCTTCAAGGGACAGAATCAAGTTGCCTATAAGCGACGCTCTTAAGAATACTGCTACTTTCAAAATATTCTTAGCTCCTATTAACCCTGTAACCATTGATGTCGGTAACAACAGTAAGATCGTTGTTAAATACAATCAAACCGTTCGTACAGGACAAACAGCCCCTGTGCTTTATACGCTCGACCCTGAGTCACCGAATGAGATAGTGGTTGTTTCTAAGTAATTCATTATGTAACTTAAAATGATAGAATAGTTACATATTGGGAGCGACAACACTACATTCTGTTAAACATCTAGCCGTGATTATGGATGGTAATAGACGTTGGGCGAAGGGACGTGGATTGCCATCCATAGAAGGGCATAGAGCAGGGGTTAAAGCTCTGCGTAATTTAGTGAAACTATGTCCTAGTTATGGTATTGAATATTTAACTGTTTATGCTTTCTCTACTGAGAATTGGAAGAGAGAGTCTAATGAGTTAGATTTTTTGTTTAGACTTTTAGGGGAGGTGGCTGTCAGAGAGTTAGAGAACCTTCATAGGGAGAATGTTAAAGTAAGTTTTATTGGTGATATAGAAGCGTTCTCGGATATCGGTATTAAGGCTAATTTAGAGAAGCTTGCTGAGACTACTAAAGCTAATACAGGACTTAAGTTACAGATAGCCTTGAATTATGGTTCACTTGATGAATTAAGTTATGCTTTGAAACAAATCAAATCAAGCTTTAGTGAAGATCAGATTATTAATCTTGATGAAGAAACTTTCTCTAAATACTTATATACAAGAAATGTCCCAGATCCAGAACTGATCTTAAGAACAGGTGGAGAGGCTAGATTAAGTAATTACCTGCTATGGCAAGGAGCTAATTCTAGACTGGCTTTCATTGAATCGTTATGGCCAGATTTCTCTGAAGAAGACTTAAAGCAGGTATTGAATGGTTAAGACTATCAGGAAGACGGGTTATAGAAGAGATGCTTGGATAGAAATTAATCTAGCTAATTTAGAATATAATCTGAAAGCAATCCATTCTGAATTTAAGAGACCGCTTATTCCTATTCTTAAGGCTGATGCCTATGGACATGGGGCTACAGTACTAGTTAAAATTCTCGATACTTATGAGTTTGTACATGCTTATGGGGTTGCTAGTATCGATGAAGCTTTAGCTTTACGCGAGGTAAGTGATAAGAAAATAATTGTTTTAGGAATCAGTCCTGAATGGGCATGGACACAGGCTCTAGAGCATGATATAGATATTACCATCGTTGATTATGAAACAGCTGTAAGGCTTAATGAATTAGCTGGAGAACAGAAGAAGGAAGCCAAAGTTCATATTAAGATTGATACTGGTATGAATCGCATTGGTTTTAAATATGCTGATAGAGAGGCTTTGATGCAGATAGCTAAGCTGAGTAATATTGAGATATGTTCGGCTTTCACTCATTTCTCGGATCCTGGTGATATAGATTATTCACTTTATCAATATCAACAATTCAGAACTATTAGCGAAGGTCTGAAATGCCCTAAACATCCAGCTTCTAGCCAAGCTGCTAAGATGCTTCCTGATTTACAATGTGACTACGTGCGTTGTGGTATTGAACTCTATGGTTTAGAGAATCCTGAACTCAAGCCTTTACTAGCTCTGTATTCAAGGATTAGTTTTATTAAAGAAGTGGAACGTGGAGAGAGTGTAAGTTACAAGCGTAGTTGGATTAGTAATAAACCAACGCGCATTGCTACTCTGCCATTAGGTTATGCTGACGGAGTTTCACGTGCGCTTTCTAATAAGATCTATGGTTACTGTAAGGGACATAAGCTGAAGCAAGTGGGTTTGGTAACTATGGACCAAGTGATGTTTGATATAGAAGATTATGACATAGGTGTAGGTGATGTTATAGAATTAATCGGACCAAATGTGCCTGTCTCTGAATGGGCGCAAGCAGCGAGCACCATTACTTATGAAATAGTCTGCACTCTTAATCTTAGATTGCCTAAGAGTTATGTGAGATAAGATTAGCTAAATATAGTGGGTAGTAATGAACTTTTTTAACTTGATCAATATGATAATTTTTGGCACTGAGTATAACACTATAGGCGGGTTGATATTTATTGATATAAGATTTAAGGCTTTTAGCTTGAGTATTTGCTCCAGACTTGACCTCTATTGGAATAATGCCTGTATCTAAATCTTTTAAGAATTCCACCTCGGCTTCTCCTTCAGACCAAGAATATAAATCCTCAAGCAAGGAAGTTCCATATTGTAATTCCTGTGCCACAAAATTTTCAGCATAATAACCTTTATAATTGCCATAATCCTGATCCCAGATATCTGGAATCTTTAGCGAACTCAGTGCGCCTAAAATACCAACATCGAACATAAATAATTTGAAGCGGTTTTCTTTCGTAAAAGCTGATAAAGGTTTAGAAGCCTGTTTTACTATTTTGACTTTGATGATTAAACCAGTAGCTTCTAGCCAATCAATCACTCCAACTAATCTAGAGTAGGCTTGGATACCTGGTATAACACCCTTAAAGCTAAATTTAGGTGCTGAACTATCTTGCTCTTTTGCGAGTTGAGATGGAATATCTTTCCATAATCTTTCAATGTGCATGGAATTTTCTTTGCCACAATGTTTAGTCATATCATCAAGGTAGGTACTAATAATTTGTTTTTGTTTTTCTCTAGCTTTTTGAAACTTATTAAACAAGAGTGTTTCGGTAGATGATGTGTAGTTCTCTACTACTTCTGGTAAGCCACCTATGATGAAATAGACTTTAAGAATCTCCCATAATTTATCATGAAGAGTTTCAGATATGGTTTGTGAGTGAAGATTAGATTCCAGGGCTTTTTTAAATTGATTTTTACCAACAGCTTCTAGAAACTCGCTGAAGCATAAGGGATACATATAAAGGTAATCTATCTTACCTACTGGGAAAGATACTGGGCTAAGTTTTAACCCAAGTAGTGATCCCGCTGCACAAATTGCCAGCTCAGGCATCTCTTCACAAAAATATTTTAAAGAAGTGAGCGCCTGAGGTACTGTTTGAATTTCATCAAAAATTAGTAGATCATGCTTAATGTTAATTTCAATACTTAACTCAAGAGAAAGTTCATTAAGTATATTTATTGGATCAAGATTTTTGCTGAAAATTTTCTGTATATTAATTTGTTTTTCAAAGTTAATATAGTGAAAGTTTTTGAAATTTTCAGCTCCAAACTTTTTGAGGCTATATGTTTTTCCAACTTGACGAGCCCCTTTGATTATTAAAGGTTTACGATTTTTGGAGTTTTTCCATTCAAGTAAATTTTGCTCTATATCTCGACGCATTGTAAGTTTATTGTACCACTTTTTGTCAAATTGGTAACTTTTTCGTAGTACTTTTTGTTGATTTTGATAATTTTTGCTACGACTTTTTAACTATCTCTTCGCTATCTGCTCTAAATAGCCTTGGTAATTGCGTTTTAGTTCTTCCATGCTATCACCACCAAACTTCTCTAAAAATGCCTTAGCAAGAACTATTGCCATCATGGCTTCTAGCACTACTCCAGCGGCAGGCACTACGCAAATATCAGAACGCTCGAAGTGAGATTCAGCGTTAGCTTTAGTTGCAAGGTCTATAGAATCTAATTTAGAGATAAGGGTGGGTATGGGTTTGACACCGATGCGACAAGTGATAGGCATGCCGTTGGTCATACCACCTTCTGTGCCACCAAGATTATTAGTTGGACGTGAATAATGGAGAGGTTTATTCTTTTCGTCTCTGTATATTTGATCATGTACTTTAGAGCCGAGTATCTCTGCTACTTTATCGCCAATGCCCACCTCTACTGATTTGACAGTATGAGT
This sequence comes from uncultured Gammaproteobacteria bacterium, assembly GCA_964512985.1. GTDB lineage: Bacteria > Cyanobacteriota > Vampirovibrionia > LMEP-6097 > LMEP-6097 > CAYPGT01. Next base: position 31,607 of record CAZELI010000007.1, read on the forward strand.
ACTCATCATTGCTTGAGCTATAAGTCCGTCTATGCGTCTATCCCATTGGACATGGGAACCTAATCCTACAGGCACTCCTAGAGCAAAGACCTCTATGAGACCACCAACAGTATCTCCCTTCTTGCGCACTGCATCAATGTAATCTTTAAACTTCTGGTCATCTTGCTTATAAATACGTAGCTCAGATTCTTCGATTAGAGCTTTGCGTTGTTGGTATTCAGTAGCAGATGCATCTTGCCACCAGGTCTTGGCTTCTTCTGAGACTTCTAGCTCACCGATTCTTAGTACATGAGAAAAGATCTCTATCCCAAATAATGAAAGTAATTTCTTGCAAACAGCTCCAGCTGCGACTCTTGAGGTAGTCTCGCGAGCTGAAGATCTTTCGAGTATATCTCTTACGTCTGGAGAATCGTACTTTAATGTACCGGCTAAATCTGCATGACCTGGTCTTACTTTGGAAATAAACTTATCATCTAATTGTTTCTTTACTTCAGGATCGTTTTCATCTATAGGGGCTGGAGACATAACATTAAGCCACTTCTGATGATCCTTGTTAATAAGTTTCATGGCTACTGGCGCGCCACCAAAAGTTCTGCCATGGCGTACCCCACCAGTGAAGATCACCTTATCAGTCTCAATCTTCATTCTGCCGCCACGTCCATAACCACCCTGACGACGCTTAAGGTCTAGATCTATATCTTCAGCTAAAAGAGGCATATTCGCTGGAATACCTTCGAGGATAATATTCAACTCGGGTCCGTGTGATTCGCCGCTGGTTAAGAATCTCAGCATGAGCATATTCTATCATTTTACTCAGCTTAATATTTATGACTGGATCCTGACGTCGTACGCTTCGCGTACTCCTCAGGATGACGAATTAAGATTTGACCCAGCGAAGCAAGTGTACCCACCCGGAGAGGAGTTTAGATCTATGTTCCAATGAGTCTTTAAGATTCATGGCTTCTTTAGTGCTTAAACTGCCACGCTTTAATTTTTGTTGAATATATTGGATACGTTTAGAATCATTCGCTATTTGTCTTTGGATATAGCTGAAACTAAACTGTCTACGTCTCATCTTACGTGGACTAAGTCTATCTTGACGCCCCCTTTCTGGAGTTCTTTCAGGTTCTTCGATAATAGCAGCTTCTTTTTCTTCTTCAACATTAGTTTCTTCGAAATCTAGACTCTCATCTTCAGTAGACTCTATAACGGTGTCTAAAACATCGCTCTCTTCAGCAAGACGCATAGCCATGCTAGGTTCATCTTCAGCTTGGTGATCTTCTTCTAAATAACTACTAATATCGACAGCATGTTCTTCAGTATTTTCATATTCTAAGGCTACGGCTGCGATGGTTTCTTCAGGAACTTTAACTACCTGTTCTTCAACTTGAGCAATAACTTGTTGATCTTCATCAGGCTTTTTGGTTTTGGTTTTTCTTGGGCTGGGTTTAGCTTTGATTTTTTCAACTTCTGGAGCTTGTTCTACTGGTGGAGGGGCCTTAGATGCCTCAAATAATTCTTTGATTTCTTTGTTTTTCTTACCACTAGCTCTTAAAGCCAGAACTTCTCTTACAGTAGTTACTGAGCTTTCACTAAGGTAGACACGCTTCTGAACTCTTTCAGTGACTATATCAAAATCCTTAATGAGCTTCTTGAGTAAAGCATCTGTGACTTTCAGCTTGGAAGCGAGTTCTTTTATACTAATTAGTTCGGAAGACATGATTCTATCCTTATAGTATCAGACTTCTATACCCGAGCTTCTTTATTTCTTTGAGCGTTTAATCTTCTACGACTGCCTTTTTTTAATTGGGCACTTGAGATACCAGATTTAAGTTCTGGATAAGTCTTGATAGCTTTAGTGCTAACTTTCATTTTTTGTTTTACACCATCAATGATAGTTGTAATAGTTTGTAGATTAATTTCAAATCTTCTTTTAGCAGTTGGGTTAAAGTGAGATCTTAAGAATGAGTATCTCCAACCTTTACCTGCTTTTCTACCTGTTATTTCGCATTGTTTTGACATTTTGATTTACCTTAATTTACTAATATCTTGTTTGAGAAGTACTAAGCCATCATTAGACCTAAAGATCTAGCTTGTTTGACTGCTTTTTGCATTTTGCGTTGTTTCTTAGCATCTAGACCCGTTTGTTTGCGGCCCATGATCTTATGACTGCTATCCGTAAAACTCTGTAAAAGAGGGATATTTTTATAAGTTATCTCCTCTAGTTCTGGGCTATTCTTCTTTCTATATTTCATATACATACGCAGATCGCTATTTTATCATGGAGGGATAAGAATTGTAGATATATATTATTTTTTAAGAAATTAAGGCAGTATATTACAGAAATCAGAAATTTATATGTAATATAATATTCCAATGTTAGATTATCTTAGTCAATTAACATTGAATAGTTTAACGCCTAGATTAATAGAAAATGTAGAACGGCGGCTACGAAGAACAAATAAAGGTTATAAAACAAGTCCCAAAGTATTCAGATCTTTTTTTAGGAAGCTATCTTTGGTTCCATCTTTTGTCCCCCAAGAAAGAACTAAAAAAGAAGATAAGTATTTTTGCCGAGCAGTTTTTGGAAAAAAGGAAGATTTAAAAGAACGGGTAGCCACTTTGAGCTTTGCAATTACTAATTACTTATTAGCAGTTTTTGCAGGCTTCGCAAAATTGTTTGCAGATAAGGAATCTTTATTAGAAGGTTCTTCAAAACAAAAAGATAAGGGGAGAGTTTCAGCTGCCGAACATCAAGAACTAATGCAAACTCTTAAAGAGGTGGAATCAGAGCTTCCTACATTATATGAACAAGATCTTAAACCTATTAATGATATGCTGCTACATCTGCCTATATTAAATAACTATTTAAACCAAAAGCAACTTACCTCAGAAAACTTGAGAGAAGCTCGCTTTTATCAGGATAAGATTAATAAGAAGGATTCCTTTATAGAGAATCTAAGTTCAAGTTTAGCCAAAAGAGTACAAGATATGGATGGCATCCCTATTTTAGAACCAGTAAGAAAAATTATATTAGGATTAATTGATAAGATTGACAAGACTAGAGCTGCGAAAGCTGCTGCCTAAAATTAATGTCTACGCTATATATTATTGCCACTCCGATAGGAAATCTTGAAGATATAACTTTAAGGGCTTTGCGTATCTTGAGGGAAGAAGTCACCACTATTTATTGTGAAGATACCAGAGTTACTAGTAAGTTATTGAATTACTACGAAATAAAAGACAAGAAGCTTACCAGTTTTAATAATGAGAATGAAGGATCTAGAATCAAGGAAATCGAGCGACGTTTACTCGATGGTGAGAATATTGCGATTTGTAGTGATGCAGGGACACCTCTCATCTCAGATCCAGGATTGGGTTTGATAAGTCAACTGACATCATTTCATATCGTCCCCATTCCAGGTGTATCTTCTCTCACGACTGCTCTTTCAGTCTGCCCGATTAATACCGAGAGATTTATTTACGAAGGATTTTTGCCGCATAGTCCGCAGAAGCGCAGGCGTATTCTTAGAGATTGGACTGAAGAGACTAGACCGATAGTTTTATTTGAGAGTCCGCATCGTATTATAAAATGTCTTGAAGATATCAAGAATATTCTTGGAGAAGAGACACAAGTGTTTATCGCTCGTGAACTTACCAAGAAATTTGAACAATGCTATTCAGGCTCTATAGTAGAAGTTCAACTTGAACTTCAAACACAATTCCCGAAAGAAGTACAAGGAGAGTTTGTATTAGTGATTAACTCCAAACCTTCTTCTTAAAGCTCTGTGCTGTAACTGGACAGAACTTCTCAAGGTGTTTCTCAATTAAACTTAACCATTCTATACGTTTGCGGGAGCAAGGATGGGTTTTAGAACTATAGAAATCTCCCTTAGCTGCAGCGAAACAATGTGCAAAGAATAGTATTGGTAGAAAGCTTCGTAAATCTTCATGTAGATGCGAGCTTTCAAGAAGATCCACATCTTGACCTTGAGACTTCAAGGTCATACTAGCTAAATATTTGGCTGCTACTTGAACTTGTTCTTTAGCGCTAAGTAAATATTTTTTGCTAGCAATCACACTATACTCACGATATACGGTCTTAAGTACGTATTGTATTAAATCGGCTTGAGTTTTTTTCCAAAGTTGCGGACTCTCTATATAAAGATCAGAGCTTGGATGAAAAGCTAAAATAAAATTATTAGGATTGTTTATGGACTCATCTGTAGCCTTATCCCAACTTAGATAGTTCCAAGGGATAGCCACTTCTGGATGCTTATGCCAGCCGTTCTTGATCACTTCATGCATGCTATTAGTACCAGTATGTTTTCCACTAGAACTCTTCTCAGTGGCAAGCGCTGACCAAGAGCCACCTTCAAGATTAAGTAAGGCTTCTGGCAATAGTTCATAGTCTCCGCCAAGCATATTAAAAATAGTGCGCGCAGTCTGTCCAATAGAAGCTTCAATAATTTCTACTCCTAATTCTGATTCTTTAGCTTGATCAAGTTTAGTGTGATTTAAGATGCTATCTATTAATGGTTTGCTGAGACTAAGTTCTATAGGTTTATTAATAGCTTGATAATCAGTCGCATAAGGTATGGCTACAACCCAACGCTCACCAAGTTTAACCTTATAAATCGGAGCTTCTAAATTATTAATGAATTGCTCGACTAGATTGATTTCAGAAAGTATATTACGATTGGCATCTACTTGATAAACTTTGGCTGCAGAGAAATTTGCTGCCCTGGTTTCAGTTTCGACTAGTTGCCAACCGCTGAATCTACTTCTACGAGAGGCTTTGATGGCATTATTAGGTATGAGTATAACGGCTACTTCGTTCTTGTTTATGTCATGAGCTTTAATAGTTTCATCAAACAGATGGATATTAGCGATACCTTCAGTGAAGTAAAAATGATCTACCGCTGTTTTACCATGGTAATGTTTGTGGAACTGATAAGAGGTGCGAGCTTCTAAATAAGCTAGATTAGAGTTACCTAAGATTGTTTGTCCTGCGATGCCATGCGTTAATAAACTATTGAAATGTGTTACTGGACAGCCCGCAAATAAATTATTATTGTGCTGAGTATATTCTTCATTAAAACATAAAAACCCATCTTCATGGAAATTAGTGTTCTTCATGACTTTAGGTAGTTTAAAAACGACCTTATTATTATTGGATATAGCTTGCTTCGTGCGAGCTAATAAATCATGAACCCCGGGATATTCCAGGTATACATCTTTTTCTAGTTCAGGTTTAGTTTCACCTTGATAAAAATTACCAATACTCGAATAGAAAGACGAACTCTGTTTGGATGGAGTTGAGACTTCATTGTTATCCGCGATGGATTCTTGTGGAGATTCTATTGACATCCAGTTGGTTTTTAATTTTTTAACTTGCGGGCCCAACTTTGGGCCCAGGCACCCATTTTTATTCTAACAGGATACCGATATTTTTCAATTCTTTTAGTAAAATTTCTATAGCTTCTATACCTAGCTCCATATTGAAACTGCTACAGAATTTTTCATGTATAGTTTTGCTATCAAGTTCCATCTCCAAGGACTTAATCACAAAGAGAGTCGCTTCTGATAATTTAAAGAATCTTGTCTTACATGATACAAGGTCACGATATAAAAATATGATCTCAGGCTCTTCTTCTATATCAGTACTGCGAATCTCTTCAATAGTATCTTCAGTAGTCTTCAAGTATTCAATAACTTGGGTGATTGGATATTTGAGTTCCAAGATTTTGTATACAGGAGTCAAACAATGAGCTTTGGGTTCTTGGTCAATCGCATTATGCAGTTCTAGATCAGTCCATTCATAGAGTGCTAGTTCTGATAAATAATTCGGATAATTATAGTTATCTGTAAAGTTTTTGCTAGCTAAGAATTCAGAAAAATCTCTAGCTTGATGATTATAGATTGGAGATTTACTAGGATAATTTGCAGAATATGACTCGATAATAGCCTCCCAGTTATCAGTAAGTATTTTGTAACAGTAAGGATAAATACTTTCTAGTAAAGCTTCAGCCCCACTAAGCACTAGGCTTTGATAGATACTAAGTTCATCTTGAGTTTTAGAATCTAGTACAGCAGAATTAACCTGTTTACCATATAGATAATTAAAAATCTCTTGTTGTATATCGTAGAGCGTTGTCATAGATTAGTTAGTTGAGATTGCCAAGTGCTCTTGGCGGCTCGCGATGACGGTGATTGCTTTCAACTCCTCGACCAATTCATGAAACTCAGGAAAATTAGAATCGCGTTCAAGTAAGATTGCATTTACAGTAGTACGCTTCAATAGTTCTTCTAGTATTGAATAAACTTCTTGTTTAATGCCCTCACCATGAGTATCAAGAATTTTTAGTTTCTTACCACTGCGCGATTCATAGTCCTCTAAATGACCAGCGATATGTACTTGTACTACTCTATCTAAATCAAGCTCATCCAGAAATTGAACAGGATTGTAGAAACCATGATTGGTAGCGTTTACATAAATATTATTTACGTCTAGCAAAATCCCACAATCAGCCTTCTTGGTGATTGCATTAATAAACTCAGCTTCACTCATCTCGGGTTCTATGAGAGTACTATAGAAGCTTGGGTTCTCTACCAGAAACGGTAACTGGAATTCATCTTGTAAGAATTTCACATTGTCACTAACAATATTCACCGTCTCTCTTGTGAACGGTAGAGGAATAAGGTCTTGCATATAGTAACCATTAATGCGGGTACATGATAGATGATCTGAAAACCATGGTGGATTAATCTTCGCGAATAACTTGTGCATTTCTTGGATAAGAAATTTGTCAAAGCAAGGAGTCCCTGCTGACTCTGGAGCAGTGCCGATACTAAGATTCACACCATGGGGTATTAGAGGTACTTTAGAATCTAGAATTTGTTTGAATTGCTTAGCCTTAATACCACCCAGAGCAATATAGTTCTCTGGCACTATTTCTAACCAATTAATAAGCCCTTCGTTCTGTGGACTTGAATAAAATTCTAGAGTTTCTTGTGTTAAAGATCTTCTCAGACCTAGTCCCAGACCGTAGTTTGTTAATAGTTGTTTGTTGAAAGACACTTGCTCTAATGATAGCAAAATTTAGTCTATTAAAACAAAAAGCCCAGCATTAGCTGGGCTTTTTAGAAGAATGTTTGAAAAAGTTAATTTATTTTTTGTCTGTGCCACATTTGTGATCTGCACCACATTTATGATCAGCTCCACATTTATGGTCTGCACCACACTTGTGATCTTTACCGCATTTGTGATCTTTACCACACTTGCCTTCTCCGCATTTATGATCAGTGTCATTGCTTAGAAGTAGTCCAGTAGAAGGTAATTCAGAAATGCTAAATGTAGAACCTAGGTCTGGCATTTGAGGTGTAGAAATAGCATTAGCATTTAGCGTAGTAACGATACCAAGCGCTAAAGCTGAACCCATTAACTTTTTAGAGATATTAATTTTCTTTTTCATTTAATTGTTTTCTCCTTTTGTTTATACAAACAACTAGAAGCATTATAACATCGGAGTTTTCTTTAGATAATTCCCTTGGTTGTTCTTATCTCGTTAGCAGCGCGTGAGTCGATAGTTTTAGCTTTATCAAAAGCTAGAGCAAAAGCTTTGAAGCTTGCTTCAATAATATGATGTGAATTGACCCCGGAGATCTTATGGAAGTGAATTACCATTCCCGTATGATTAACTAAGGCTCTCCAAAACTCTACGCAGAGTTCTGTCTCAAAAGTATTAATGCGTTCTTTATCTACAGGTACGTCATAAACTAAATAAGGTCTAGTGCCTAGATCTATATCACAGCTCACTAGCGCTTCGTCCATGACTACACGTGCTGAAGCATAACGGTGTATGCCACGACGCTCTCCTAGAGCTGCTTTAATAGCTTGTCCTATAACTATACCAGTATCTTCTACACTATGATGATCATCGATTTGGTGATCACCAACAGTCTTCACTGATAAATCCATAAACGAATGTTTCTTGAGCTGCTCAAGCATATGATCAAAGAAAGCTACGCCAGTACTGATAGTACCTTGACCTGAACCATCAAGATTTAATTCAACAGTTACTGAAGTCTCTTTACTTTCTCTTGTGATTTTTGCAGTGCGCATCTGGATTACATTCCTAACATTTCTTCTATATATTGTAGCTCTTCTTCAGTATATTTAAGTACAGTATCAACTACGCCTCTTACTTGCTCTCCGCTGTAATCCTTTCCTAGTTCTTTCTTAGCTTCTTCTAGTAAGTCTTGAGTATCTAAGTATAAAGCTTCAGCATCCTCAAAATCAGCAAAATCACCTTCGTCTAGTTCTAATCCACCTTCGCTAAATCTCTGGAATCCTAAAATTACTTTATAGTAAGTATTGAGTTTTGGATTATTAGGATAGAGTTTCTTTTCCTTCGCGAAGTAGTCTAGAGCCTCTCCCATATTGAGTTTCACATTAGCCCAAGAATCTTCTTCTAATGATTTAAGGCTCTTGCGCATTACTAGTAAATAATCAGCATCTTTATCAGTAGTTGCACTAGCTGTCTCTGTAGCGGTAGTTTTGTCAGTTAGATCTTTAGGAGAGCTTGCTGCAGCGTCAGCTTTAGGATCTGCCTTAGTTGGAGCTTTGATTTCTGCGGAAGTTTCTTTCTTTAAAGCTTCAGTTGCTTTGCGATCATCTTTCTTGGTGACTGGTTTAGCATCTAATTCTGGAGTTTTACCTTTTGATTTTTGATTAGCTTTCTCTTCAGCTTGCTGACCTTGAAGTATTGCATCTATTGAATTTAGTACGTCATTATAATTAGAGTTACCTGCATTTGGTTCAGCTTTAAACTCAGTTTGGGTTTGAATAGAATCTATTGATTTACCTTGGACGTTCTCTATACTAGGCTTCTGGACGGGGACTCCGGGTTTGTTTTGAATAGACTCTATAGTGGTCTGTGTTGTAGCTCTAGTTTGAATTGGACTAAGAGCCGGTGTGATTAAAGTTTGTATAGGAGGTTGTACTACTGATGTTTTCTTCTCGATAATAGTTGTAGTTGTAGCTGGGATTGCAGGAACCACTTTAATTTTTACGGGTTGTTCTGGAATTGTTTTTTCGTTGATAATTACTTTCTCTTGAAATACTGGTGCCGTCGGAGCCTGGGGTTGAGTTATAGGTGCAGCTTCCTTAACAGGCTCTACAGCATGCTTAGGATGTGTTTCTAGAACTTTAGGCTTGCGCTCCTTAGCAGTAGGTGTAGTGGTAGTAGGAACGCTTGGTGGAGCTGGTACTACTACTTGAGGCGCTGGAGCTGGTGTCGTAGGTATTGGAACGACTGGTGTTACGGGACTACGATTGATTATTATAGGTTGTTGTACGGGAGTACTGGTCGTTGTTGTTGTAGTGGTTGTAGTAGTACTACTGCTGCCAGCAGGAACTGCTTCTCCTGCTTTACGCGCTTTAGCTCTCTCGATGAGTAATTTAAGACGGGCGTTTTGATCTGCTACTCCAGCATTAGCAGCATTGACTGTGACCAGGCTGATCAATAACAATAAATATAGTTTTCTGGACATTAACACTATAATTATATGCCCTTATCTGACCTGAGTTTTCTACTCAGCATTACGGCTTATTATCTATAGAATAGTGATTATCTTCTCTTTTATCACTCTTTCTGTTATATTGAATACATGCCAGATAAGATTGTGGTCATCAATAATCCTACGGCCAGTGAGCCGCTACGTAAAGCAGTCCGGTTCTTATTCAGAGACAATGGCTTTGAAAATATCACACAAAGATGCCTCTCTTTTAGAGAGGATGACGTCGCAGTTTGGAATTTTATTGATACTAACATCGGTAATACTAGTAATGTTGTATTGATAACGACTGACCCTATGGAAGATCAGGCGGCTAGAAGCAGAATTATTGAAAGACTTGGAGAAGAAGCAAAGAGATTGCATGCTAAACGTTTATTTGTTATATCAAAAGACGGTCAATCTGAAACAGTGGAAGATCTTAAAGCAGTAAGCTCTGGCGATCTTAGCAATAAGGCCTTTAAAACTTCAGGAGCAAGAGAAGAGCTCTCTGGTTTTTTAGATCAAGTTATAAGTCTTATAAAAGAGAGTAATGGAAGTTCTAATAGCTCTGGAACAAACAATGATTCTAGTCTTAATTTTAATCGACTCTTTAAGCGTTTTTTACTTACAAAAATGATCCAATCTATTGATAGCCAAGAAAGGCAAGATTACGATTCCACAAATATAGATCGTTTTTGTATGAAGACTAAGTCTCTTAGAGATCTAATAAGAAGCTTGAAGGAGCAATGTTCTTCTAGAGCAGTATCAACAAGTGATCAAATTAGACCATTAACTAAAGATTTGCTTATGAATGCATTCAATGAAACTTGTGATTTTTTAATTCAAGCTTCTGAAGAACTTACTAATGGGAAACGCAAGACAGGTGAAGAATTAAATGAAGAAGCGATAGATCTAAGGAAAGATATACTTGGAGGATTTAATATAGAAAAAATTAAAAATTTAAAAGAGAATTATAACGAAAGAGATCAATTAAACCATGTATTAGAATGGGGTTTAGTTAGGTACGTGGATAAAGATTCTTTAAAACTAGAAGATTCTATAGAGGCTTTAATGGAGCAACAACTTCTTCCTATTACTTCTCCAGAAACAATTACTCCTAAACCTATTACAGCAAAGCGTCTCAATAGGCTATTATTTAATTCTCTAATTATAAATGTTTTTCATAACGCCTTTCGTCTAAGGTTAACGTACCCTGAAAGATTTAGTGCAGCTCAAGCTTATGATTCTGTTGCGCCATATTTAGGGTTAGATTTTAGAAATCTTTGTAATACCGTAGACCAGGCTAATGACGCTGTTGAACAACACTCAGCAATTGAGGAACGCTTAGCCGCAATAAAAAATCAGAAACCAAATTATATTAATGACTATCGAGCATATTGCAATCTAAGGGACGCAAAGCCTGTTATGAAGAAAAAGATTCTAGAAAAGATTTTCTCTTTAGATTCAGATGAGCTAATAAAGCTTGCTAACGAAAATGAAATTGCAAAAATATTTTTTGCATTAGCAAGTGAAGAGAAATTTGAAAAAGTGGTCTCTGGGCTTGATATAAAATTACGCAACGAGGAGTCTGTAGAAGCTAAGCGTTACAATGAAGCTCTAAAGCGAGAAAAAGAAGAAAGAAAGGCTCAATTAGCTAGAATGAAAGCAGAAGCGGTAAAGTTAGAGAAATTATATAAAGAAAATCAAGCTAATATAGGAAGAAGAAATGCTAATTGTCATTACTTTAGCTTCGAATCAGCACAAAGCTTACTTGACAGAATGTAACCATTATCGGGCTAACCCGAAGCAAGCTTTATTTAGTATGATTGTAATAACATGAAATTTTCCATCAATAAACTTACTCAATTATTAGACAAGCCAGAGCTGTTAATGAATCCAGCTGATAAGAAGCATCTTCTGGCTAATATGAGTTCTCCGCAAGTAGCAGAGTACCTTAAGAAAGATCAGAGGATAATTCTTCCTATAGGCAGCACAGAGCAGCATGGTCCTGATGCTATTACTGGAATCGATCATATTACTGCTACAGGCATTGCTTATGCAGTAAGTCAATTGACTGGTATTCTATGCGCGCCTCCATTGAACTATGGTATGGCAATGCATCACTTAGGATTCTCTGGCACTATGGCCATTAGACCTACTACTTACATAAACTTAATCTGTGACCTAATTTCAAGTCTTAAACGCCATGGATTTAAGAAGTTAATCGTTATTAATGGACATGGTGGTAATAAGGGTCCCTTTCAGAATGCACTCGCCGAACGAATTGACGAGTTCTCTGAGATGGATTTTAGTTTTATTAATTGGTGGGTCTTGCCAGGTTTAGAGGAAAATATCATTGCTAAATACTTTGGAGAGAAAGAAGGCTATCATGCGACTCCTACCGAAGTATCGGTAGCTATGGCTCTAATACCGGGTTCTATGACCATGCCTACTAGTTACAAATGTCCACAGAAAGAAGTTCCTAGTGACAATGCTGGCTGGGTTATTCCTAATAAATTTAAAGACTACTATCCTGATGGAGTAATGCGCGCTGATTATTCTGGTTCGACAGAAGCTATTGGTAGAGAGGCTCTCAAGCAGGCGATAGTAGAGATAGTGGAAATGCTTTCGACTGATTAAGGTTGTAAAATATTCTTCGCATCTAATATATAATCAAAATACTCTGTTTCTTTAAGGCTTGGTGTTGCACCATTCAAGCTTATTAGAGCTTTGCTTATACTAAAACCATGAGGGATTTTTAGTTTGGAAAGTTTCTTTTCCATTTCGGGGATGATTTTATGATCGATAGGTTTATCACTAAATTTGATCTCACAAACAGTAATTAGTTTGTTTTTTCTTTTGTATACTAAGTCAAATTGAAATTCTTTATCTTTGCTTTGATAAATAGGACCAAAATCTCTCACCTCATCATTGAACTCCAGGATTTTTGCTAAATAGGCAGCATGTTTTAGACAAAATCTCTCAAAAGCTAATCCTAGCCAAGGCTTCCACTCAGACTCACAGAGTTCTTCAAATAGTTTTGATGAAAATTCTTCATTGATAAGCTTGAGATTAGGGGCCATGTATTTAAAGTAAAAAATCAAAAATTCATCACTAAGCTTATATTTACGATATTTATTATCTTCGTCTAAGCTTACAGAATAAAATTCTTTAATAATCTCTGCGTTAAGTAAGTTATTCAAGTAATGACTAAGACTACCACCAGAACTAAGACTTAGTTTATTTCGGATTTGTTCTAGAGATAGCATTCCTTGTTTGAGACTTAGAACTATTTTTTTATATCTCTCAACTTCTTTGAATTGACTAAAAAAAATTCGATCACATTCAAGAATCATCTCGCTATTTTTATTGAAACAGATTAAATTCATATTTTGATTGAAAGATTTATTACTTTTAATCGTTTTAAGATATTTTGGAATAGTACCAAAGATGAGTAAGTATTTAAGGACCTCGCTATCGCTTAGAGATTTTTTGAAAAACAAACGTGCTGCACATGGCTCAAGGGTTTTTAGTAGCATTTCCCCATTAATTCGCCCATAGAGGGCGCTAGAGTTGACTACTTTATTGACCATAAATGAGGCTACTGAGCCACAGAGAATGAGCATGATGTTTTGTTTCAACCAGTGCTTATCCCAGTAATACTTAAGTAAGCTAATTAGTTTAGTTTGCCCCGCTGCCATCCATTGAAATTCGTCGAAGAAGATAACGATTTTATTTTTGTTTGTAAAAACGTATTCAGTTAAATATTTAAATACAGTGTCCCAGTCTTTGAAATTTATGTCATCAAGGTATGGGCCTTGGAATTGTTCTTTTAGTCTTGAAATAAAATTGTTAATTTGCTCTTGTGAGCTTTGTCTTTCCAGCCCCTCAAACGAAAAATATACATCAGCAATATTTTCACAAAAATATTCTACTAAATAGCTCTTACCAACTCGTCGTCTCCCATAGATAGCAACAAGCTGTGAACCCTGCCTTTCGTAGAGATTCTTTAAAGTTTTCAACTCAGTTTCACGCCCAAATATTTTCATATAAACTAATTCGCTTATGACAAAAACCGCCAACAAAGTTGATTGTAACTTTCTTGGCGGTTTTTGTCAAAAAAAACGTTAAAACCGCCAACAAAGTTGATTGTAACTTTCTTGGCGGTTTTACCAGTTAGTTTTTTATCACAATTTCTCTTAGTGCAGCATCGTTGTATCGATGTTTAGTTTGGCGTGATCTTTCAAACTACCTGAATTAATAATTGGATCTTTCTCGCTGTATTTCTTGTGCCACCATTCTACGAAGGCTTCTACTACTTCTGGTTCGAATTGACTGCCAGAGAATCTTATAACTTCTTCTAAACCTTCTTCCGGGCTGCGTGCTGGCATGTAGACTCTGTTAGTAGTCATAGCATCATAAGCATCAGCTACAGTCGTGATCTTAGCAATGAAAGGAATCTCGTCTCTGCTGAGTCCATGTGGGTAACCTTTGCCGTCAATTCTTTCATGATGGAAGAGAATTGGTTCAAGACAACGTTTAAGATTCGGTACTTGAGAAACTATATTGGCACCGAGAATGACGTGAGTCTTCATGATAGTGAACTCTTCGACGCTCAGTGAGCTAGGTTTAAATAGTACATCATCCTTAATTCCTATCTTACCGATGTCATGAAGTAATGCACCGCCTTCTAGATTAAACTGATCTTCATCACGAAGATTAAACATTAAACCTAGATCCTTAGACATTTTAAATACGCGATAACTATGACCACTTGTATAAGGGTCTTTAATCTCCAGCGCGTATATTAGAGCTTTAGCTATATTGTAGAATTCATCGCTACTCATTAAATTTATAATGAAACAATAATTTCATTACACCTCTTTTATATTTTGGTCGCTATTCTATAATATTATGCATTATCCTTTAAGAAAACATTAACTAGTGAATAGTTTTCTTTCTCCCAACTTGTCTAGAGTATATAAAGTATGGTTTTCAAGAAAATATATATGTATGGATTGAGTTCTTTGTTAATTACTAATATTAAGCTGCAGTAGCTTTTGTAGGCTGGTGCAATGCTTCAATATCCATACGTAATTTAGCTCTAATTAAAGCGGCAGCTGTATCAAGAGAACCTTCAAAATCGGCTCCCTTTTTTTTTGCTAAACCTATCTTAATATCAGTACCTTCTAATTCAAAAGTTTCATGTGAACTTCCGTGACGAGAAAAACTTCCTTTAAAACCATTCTGAGAAAGTGCCTGTCTTAAAACTTGTATTTTCGGGGTAGGACGTTTACCTCCAAATAATACCGTTTGGGCGAAATGCCTTGCTTGACCATGTTCCTTAGCTAATGCATCTTGAAAACTACTTTTATCTAATGGTTCTAAACGATTGTTTATAATGCGTCCAATGTTGTTTCTCTTCAGACTATCTTTTAAACTATTAACGGCGGTCTCTACTAATGGAGTCTTCTCTAATTTTTTGCGATTAACTCCTAAATCGACAAGACTTGAATTTAAATGTTCTAAACATTTCATTATTAAGAAAGTATAATAAGACAATACTGATAATAATGCAAGGGCTTCCCTTAACATTTTCATTAGATTATTTTCATAATTTAAGTTATGTTGGTAATTTAGCTGTACAATTAATCTAGTTAAAAATTAGCAAAAAAGTGTAATATATCATTTAAGGGAAATAACCATTTCAATAATATTAGGATATATAATGGGCTTTATGAAGAGATTTGCAAGCTATTTAACTCTTGCTCTTATATTAACTTCGTTTAATGTTACTTTGTCTGTTAAGGCGGCTCAGGTTTGGGCGGCGGATACTGAAGTAACTAGGTTAATCAATGAAGGTATTACTTATCATAGTAATAGAAATTATTTACTCGCTATTCAATCTTTTAAGAAGGCTTTGGAATTGGAGCCTACTAATAAACAGATACTTGCTAACTTAAGTATCGCTCATAATAATTACGGTAAGTATCTCGCTGAAAGAACCGATGGTAAAGGTGCTGCACGTGAATTCAGAACAGCGCTTTATTATAATCCTGACAACAGTGTTGCTAGAGCGAATCTAGAGTTTAAGATGAAAGATCTTGCTGAGTCAACTGATGATTACGCTAAAAGAATTGTACAGGCTAAACAAGAAAGATTAGGAGAGAATTTCTTTGCTTCTATAGCAGAGTTAAGAGAGGCTAATCGTCTGAAAGAGACTGCTGATGCTTACTTAGAGATAGGTACTAATTATCATTTACTCTCACTTAAATCTCCGCAAGATGATGTCTATGTAGCAAGTGCTGTAGATGCGTTTAATAAAGCTATCACTCTTGCTCCTAATGATGCTAGACCATATATCAAGCTTGGTGACGTGCATGTAGCTATCGGTAAAATTAATCAAGGTATAGATTACTATGAGCAAGCTATTAGAAAAGATCCTGATAATAAAGATGCACAGACAGCATTGATCAATGGTTGGCTTGCAGCAATTAGAATAGCACCCTATCTTGCTAACAATCATGTAGGATTAGGAACTGCCTATCAATTACGTGGTGATTTTATGCAGGCTGAAAGAAGCTTCAGGCGCGCATTAGAGATAGATCCGAATAGTTTACTTGCGCAGAAGGGGTTATCAAGTTTACAAGAAGATAGAGTTAGAACCCAGGTTAATTTATTCTTGGATAGAGCAGTAGCATTTCAGAAGCAAGGAGACTTTGATCAAAGTCTTAGTCACTATATCAAGGCTCTTAATTTAGAACCGACTAATCCTGATATCCACTACAATATAGGAACAGCGTTCCAGGCTAAAGGTGATCTAGAAAGAGCTGAGAAAGCCTATCTTAAGGCTAGCGAATTGAATCCTAATCATCAGGAAGCTAAACAAGCCTTGGCAAGTTTACATGCTGAAGAGAAAGAAATGCAAGTAGCCGCAGCGTTCTCTCAGGCTGTGAAGCTTCAGCAAGCTGGTAACTATCCAGAAGCGATTAAAATCTATAACAGAATTGCAGTCGATAAACCTGGCGATGATTCGCTGTTTTACAATCTAGCAGTGGCTTATCAAGCAACAGGTGACCTCGATAAGTCGATGGAGAATTATAAGAAAGCATATGCTATTAAACCTGATACAAGCTATTCAGAAGCTATGAGATCTGTAGAAATCTCTAAGGCTAATAATCTACTTGCTAAAGCTATAGACTTGCAGGCTAAAGGATTAAATACAGAAGCCATTAAGCTCTATGAGCAGGTTGTAGCGTTGGTCCCTGATAATGCCAATGCCTGGTATAACTTAGGCACGGCTCACCAGGCGATGGGTAACGATGCACGCGCACTTAATGCTTACCAGAAGGCTTATGGTCTAGATGCTACTAACCAAACTGAAGCAATGTTCTTTGCGGCGATGATATTAGAAGATCAAAGACAATTAGTGCAAGCGATTAATTTATATGATAAATACCTAAGCATTGCTCCGAAGGGTGACTATGCTTCTGAAGCTACTAGCAGGAAGAACTATATTAAGAGTTTCTTGTAGATAATTGCGAGTCCTAGGTATTCCTTTATAGGGCTGCGGTTTATATCTATACCTTTATGGGGGAATTGATTGATCTTATGCCGTTATAAGGGTATAATATTGTTATGGCTAAAACTAAGGAAATCGATAATCAAGAAATTCTCCATATTATAGAGCTTGCTCAAAAACGGATAAAAGAATCTAAATTCATGTCTAGATCGTATATCAATGAGTTATTCGGTATGGTAATGAGTAAACCGATTAAGATCGTCACAGGTTTTAGGCGATGTGGTAAATCCACCATCGTCAGGGCTGTATGTCAAAAATTAATTAGAAAAAAAGAATATAATCTAAATGACATTTTATATTTAAATTTTGAAGATTTACAACTTATTAAATATCACAATGCTGAGAAAGTGCAAAAAATTACTAGGTTTTTTTTGGAGCAGAATAAAAATAAAAAATTATTAGTTTTTGATGAAATTCAACTGGTAAAAAACTGGGATAAATTACTTAGAACTATTTATGAATTTGAGAACCAAGCCAATATAATTATTACTGGTTCAAATTCCGAGTTGCTTTCAAGTGAACTGGGATCTAATTTGGCAGGTAGATTTATATCACTGGAAGTCCAACCTTTTTCCTTTAAAGAATTTCTTCTGTATAAAAATATTGAGATTACAAATCAACGAGAGTATGAGAAACGTGAAGATGAAATTAAAGATCATTTTTATGAGTATGTTCGTTTTGGTGGATTGCCAGAAATCTTTTCTATTACTAGTGATGACGCTAAAAGGTCATATTTAGAGGGTTTAATTAGCAAGGTAATTTTAGATGATGTTGTAGAGCGTTTTAATGTTAGAAATGCATCAGTAATTGAGAAAATATTAGTCTATCTTTTTGTAAATATTGGCAATGTGATTTCTTTTGTAAAAATCGAAAAGTATCTTAAGCAATTAGGTTATAAAATTAAATTAGCAACGATTATTGATTATGTATCTTATTTGCAAAAAACTTTTGCTATCTCTGAGCTTTTAAGATTCAGCTGGAAAAGTCAAAGAGTGTTTGATAATTCTAAGAAATATTATAGTGTAGATGTTGCGCTAAGCTATCTGTATCATGATTTAGGCAATAATTTTAGTAAGCGTCTTGAAAACTTAGTCTACTTGAAACTTAAAAGAGATAAACGCTTTACTAGTATCTATTATGGTTATGATGAATCAGAAATTGATTTTATTAGTTTAAATAGAAGGGAGAATCTTTTTGAGAAATATCAAGTAACCCAAGAGTTAAATGAAAAAAATAGAGATAGAGAATTTGATCCTTTAGTTTACTCTGATCCATATACTAAAAATTCTGTGAATCATTTATTAGTCATGAATGATACTGATCGTACTATTGAGGAGAACATACCTGGAGCTTCAGTTATAATCCAACAAAAAAATCTAATTACTTGGTTATTAGATATTAACTAGCAGAATGAATGGGTAATACTTATTCGTGGAAAATTAAATCTTTAGCTTTTTCAAGATTTATCAAGTCTAAGGTATGTTAGTATTTTTCTGTTCTTGGGCTCGTAGCTTAGTTGGTAGAGCGCCTCGCTTGCACCGAGGAGGTCGGGGGTTCAAATCCCTCCGGGTCCACCACTATCACAAATTAAAACACCCTCCCCATAAAAGGGGAGGGTGTTTTAATTTGTATGGGGCGAATCTCCGGGTCCATTTGCTAAAATCATTAAAATTGAGTTTTGAAAAAGGAGTCCAATATGAAAAAGATCTCTCTAGTCCTAGTTTTAAGTTTCTTGTTTTGTTTAAGTAGTTACTCTGTCAATGCCAAAGTTATAGTGAGTACTGGCGGTAGTAGTGATGGAGAGTCTTTAGTCTCAGAGAAGGGTCCTAAGGGTGTTAATAAACTTGCTCTCACTACGGCGAAAGGCGGAAGTATTGCAACTGCTACAGCCAGATCAATCTTTACTAAGAAGAAAATCACTCATGGTAATAAGGTAGTTTCAGCTGGTACTGCGGGTGATGGAGAGTTTACTCACGTCAATGCTAACTCTAGTTTCGCTGGTATAGCTACGTTTATCTCTGATGACGGTAATCCAGTAGAAGACTTCACTATAGATCTAGGTTTAAACGGAACTCTCAGATGTAAAACTCCTGATCCAGAGATCCCTGCATTCTTCTCACTTGCACAAATGTCTGCAGATGTAATTGTTGATGGAGATTTAGATTTCTCTGGAACTGCTACTCAAGATGGTTCTGGACCTTTTAGCGCATCTGGAAATATTTCTACTGGGGATTTTACGACTGGAACTAATACTGCTTCTATTCATAAAACATTCCCTATTAATTTAGGTACGCTTACTGATGGACAGAAGCTTGCGTTCTTCTTTGCAGGATCTACCCTCGTGTCTTATGGGGCAGATGTGCCGATTACTTATTGTTCAGCAGATTTCTTTAACACTGATACTTTCCAGGCAGCTAAGAAACAAGGCGGCAAGCTTACTATAGCGGCAGGTAAGATTGTTACAGTTGAGTTTGTAGATGATGTTCTTTCTATCGAAAGTTCTGATAGCAGTTTATTAAGTGGTATCTCTACTCTTAGAGTGGTTATTGCTACAGGTGGTGGAGTGTTCGAAGCTAGTGCTGGAGCGGTTGGTGATATCGATGAAGATGGTATTAGTGATGTGATAGTCACTGCTACTAATCAAGTTTCTATGATTAGTGCCCTAAACATTAGTTCTAACAATACAGCGTTTGTATTTGGAGCTACTACTACTGGAGAAGCATTCTCTGGTACTGTAGATCTGAGTGCTGACTAGAGTTTTCAAGAATTTGTTAGATACTTGGAAGCTCTTAAGATTTTTGCTATAATTAGGCTTTGTAATAAATAACAAGGAGGTTATATTATGGGAGTAAAATCAACAAATTCTACAGTGCATATGGGAACAGGTCAATCCTCTGTTTCTCTGTCTATTCCAGAAACTACTGATAAGAAGCCATTTGTATTGCAAATGAATTCTTGGGAAAGTAAATTCTCAAGTGCTGCTCGCCGGAAGATATCAGTTAGTTCCATGTTACAAGAGGGTGGAGATCTAGTATATGGTATGGAAGCAAAAGTGCGTCAAGTAATAAATGATAAAGACCCGTCACCCCATTCTCGTGAGGACTTAGTTGATATTGCAAGACAAGTTGAAACAGGCGTAATTGAGGGATCAGATCGTATTAATGCTGACCTCGATGCTCCAAATGGAATAGCTCAACCTACCAAGCTTGATCATATATCTTCTGATGTAGTTCAGAGATTATGTGAGCGGCCTTTGGCTTATGTATTCAGAGTCATCCAAAGAGCTAGAAAAGGAATTGAAAGCAATGCAAGCCAGACTGAGGGAGCTATTGGTTATATGAATCGTGTTTTTAATAAAATCCAAAAATTAACTGCACCTAGGTCATAATTTCTAATTCTTAGGTTATTTCTTCTTATAACCAAACCAAGTTCTGTCGTTTTTAGACTCTGGTGGGTACTTGTCTAGAAGCAGGTCTACGACGTCTTGCATCTTGCCATCAGCAGGAACCCACTTCTCCAAGTCAGGGAAGTCGAGCTTGCAGTTATCGCATTTCTTACCTTCGTAGAAGCGAATAGGACACCAGAAAGATTCTACGTTACGCAGCATCTCGCCAGCGAGGGCATAGAGACCCGTCATCCAATCACAATAAAGACACCAGACCATATCATGACCTACTAGTCCGTCAAATTTATAACGTGAGACATTGATCCAGTCAGAAGCCTTATATTTAGGGAATCTCAGGGTCCAGCGAAGTAATGGATAAATAATTATTTGCCCAGCTCTGATAGAAAGAAACACTGGTAAAGCTAGCAAGCAGAAAAACAATGCTAAATGATTTCTTACAAAGCCTACTATCTTGTTTAGAGTTTTGTGTAGTTTAGGTCCTTCGTACTTGTGAATAAATCTTTCGTGGATAAAATTGAAACTATATAATACAGCAAGCTCACCAACTAGAGTATAAAAGCTACCTGTCCAACCATAATATTGATAACCAATAACCCAAGGAATAAAAGTGAATATTGAAATCGCTACATCGAGTCCTGGTGCTTTACAAAACCAGTCATTGTATTTCATGGTGACTGAGAAGAGAATAATAAAAAAATACAAGCAGACTATCGTCGTCGAAACGGTTAATAAAAAAGGACTCATAAGTTAATGGTACTATAATTCTTGTGACTGAGATAAGTTTTAACACAGAAGCTACAGCTAAATTGGTGAGAGAGCGGTTTCACCCTAAAACGATTCAACTTAAACGTCTAGAGGGTTTAACTAAGCTACCTGATATTTTAGTAATCAGTGATCTTGATGGTTCTAAGTGGGGAAAGTTTACTGACGGACTTAGGTCTAATTATCATACTGAGCAGAATCGCAGGAATGCAGAGGCTTTTAATTGTTATTCAGATAGATTCTTAGTTGCAGATGTTACTGGTCAAGATGTGAGAATGACCAGGCATCTATTAGATGTCTATAGAGGCTTTGAGTTATTAGATTTCTTAGCCAATGACAGTGGGTTAGATCTGCGTGTTAATGAATCTTCTTTATCTCCGCATGAATTTTTAGAGAACCTGAATCCAGCTGAATCTTATAATTCTTATACTGATTGGGAAAAATTTATTAGTGGTTTCTTTGATAAAGAGAAATTTTATGAACTAATGCAATTAGTTTTAGTAGAGAATGGATTCCAGGAAATATTGCTTAATGATAGTGAGAGACTGGCTTATATTTATCCGAATTGCCATAGGCTTTATAGATCTAGTGCATATCCTCATATAGATGTATCTATTAGCCCTGGTGAAATGAGTTTGGTAACTATAGAAACTAGGAAGAATTATGTTCTAGAGGAAGCAGAGTTTTTAGTGAGAGATTTATGTAATAGGCTGCTGAAGCAGATTTCCATTAGCCTATCAGGACAAGAATCAGAGAGAATTATGTATCAAGTGGGCTTGGGTGAGAACTTTGGTTATGCTTTTTTCACTCATGCTGATGATGATAAGCAAATCTCTAAAGCAACTATTCCCTTTGCAATTCTCAAAATTCTAGCTCCTGAAGTAGTGAATGCTCTTAAGGCTATAGTTTGTATTGGCGATGGAGCTAATGATAGACATTTGGGTTTACTTGAAGTTCCTAGATTAGGCGCTGAACCTTTACCTGTTTATCGTCTTATTTCTGGACAGGAATTATATAATGCAAATCCTGCTTGGTTAAATATAACTGCAGCTAAGCTAGAATTAGCTAGAGATAGAGGTGATATCGCTGAGGCTTTACACAGGGTCGTTAGATTAATAGATAAAGGGAATAATATTAGTAAATGACTTTAGATTCGTTGAGCTTGAATGGTGATTTCTCTCTTGATCCAAAGTATCAAGAGAAGCTAGATGTTATAGAAACAGGGGGATTAAACGGTGAGGTTATAGATCGCACTGAACATTTCAAGAATTTTTTTCCGAGTTTAGAGGATTTCTTGCGTAGAGCGGTAGAGTATTCACGTAACCCTAATAAAACTGTGAACATGAATTACCTAGACTATGGAATCCATGTGCCGCAGGAATTAGGTGTAGAGCAAGAAGCGATAGAGTATATTCTTCCTTTCTATAATTCTATAGATAGTAGATCAGGATTGGATTGGCGTAATGTTATGCCGATTACTTTATTACCTGCTGTGCTTGGCGCTCTAGGAGCAGTTCTTATTAATCCTAACTTAGTGACTAGTAAGTATGGTAAGCGTGCTAATGAACTTGAAGTAAGAGTCGTTAAGTCACTGGCTAAAATTCTTGGGTTTAAGGATATCTCTAAAGTAGGAGGACTCTCCCTAGAAGGTGGCACTAAGGGCAATATGTACGGTTATATCTTCGGTCTCCGGAAGGCTTTCCCGCAAGTAAAGGAAGATGGGCTAATGGGCATTAAAGAAAAATTCTTGTTTATTAATTCACAAGCTGGACACTTCTCTAACTTCACTAATCTTGCTGCTATCGGTGTAGGCAGAAGAAATTCCATTCGTATTCCTTCTAATAGTGATAGTTGCATTAACACAGCTAAACTAAAAGAAACTCTGGAGAATTGCTATCTGCATGGAATCATAGTTCCAACTATTCTGATCACTGTAGGTACTACTGATGCTTGCGCCATAGATGATGTGAAAGCTGTTCGTGAAATTATAGATGAAGTATCTGCTAAATATCCAACTATGCACAAGCCCCATCTTCATATAGATGCAGCTATAGGTTGGGCAATGAGTTTCTTTAATGATTACGATGTTAAGGCTAATAATTTACACTTCTCGGAATCCTTTATAGATAAGCTTCCTATGATCCAGGATAAATGTAGATCTTTATATCTTGCTGATTCTATAACTATTGATGTGCATAAGACAGGCTTTGCCCCTTATAGTTCGAGCTTCTTGATAGTAAAGAATCAGGATGACTTCGAGTATTTAATGTGGGATGCTAAAGAGTTTAAATATTTTGATCCAAGTGAAGCAAAGATAGCTCCTGTACAATATTCATTAGAGTGTACTCGCAGTGCTATTGGTATCTATGCAACCTGCATGGCATTTAACACTTTAGGTATAGAAGGCTATCAAACGCTCTTAGCAGCTGGATTACAATACTCCGACAAATTAAAACAAAAATTTATGAGCTTTAATAATATTGGTGTAATTAATCAATCACTAGGTTTCACTACTTTGTTTAGGCCTTATCCTAGCTTTGTGAAAGATGCAGAGACGCTCCTTATACGTGAGATTACCGATCCAGAGTTTAATTTAGAGTCTAGAAGATTGTCACAGTTCGTTGAGGATTTCTTTAAGTTTTGGGAATTGCACAAGAAGCCTGATACACCACTCTTGGATCTGGTGAAGGCTGCTGCTTGGGCTCAATATGATGATCATAGTTATGAACTTTGTGCTTGGAAGGCTTATTTACTTAATCCACGTGCTGGTCAATATCTGAAACGCTTTGTAGATGAGTTTGTGGCACTCAGAGATGAATATGAAAGACAATTACCAGAAGTATATCTAAATGAGCTTAGAGCGATTTGCTCTGTTAAAATATAGCTGGTGCAAGTTCATCTACATATCATTGATTATGCAATAATAGCTGGTTATTTTTTGACAATCTCATGTGTTGGTTTTTTTACTAAGCATAAGCAAGAAGGTACGGTATTGGAGAATTATTTTTTGGCTGGTCGTAGATTGACCTTACCCTTATTTGTAGCTACTTTAGTTAGTACTTGGTATGGAAACCTCTTAGGTATTGGTGAGATAGCATTTAAACATGGTTTAGTGATGTTTTTAACCCAAGGACTTTTTTGGTATTTGATTTATTTCTTCTTAGTATTTTTCTTGGTGGAGAAGATTCATAAATCACAGCTCTTTTCTATTCCAGATGAGTTGGAGAAAACCTATGGTAAAAAAACCGCAGTTACAGGAGCTTTTGTTAATCTTATGCTGCTCTTACCTACTGTTTATATTATGTCTCTGGGACTGATTCTACAGTGGATTTTTGGTTGGGATCGTAATCTATGTATAGTATTGGGTAGTTTAGTACCTTTATTTTATATGCTTACTGGTGGCTTCAAAGCAGTTGTTTATGCAGATTTCATTCAATTCTTATTTATGTTTATCGGCATAGCTTTGGTTTTACCTTTTGCATATTGTAAATATGGTGGATTTGAGTTTTTGACCTTAAACCTGCCTGCAGCCCATCTCAGTTTAGCGGGAAATTGGACTTGGCAATTAATTCTAGCTTGGTTATTAATTGCTACCTGGACCTTGGTACACCCCAGTTTCTACCAAAGAATTTTTGCGGCAGAAGATCTTAAGACTGCAAGGCGTGGAGTTTTATGGTCTATAGTTTTTTGGTTTGCTTTTGACGTGATGATTAGCATTATCGGTTTATATGCTTTTGCTGCAATGCCTGAGATTGATGCATCGCTCTCCTTGCCTATCTTTGCTTCATGTATATTGCCAGTAGCTTGTAAGGGAATATTTCTAACTGGACTTATAGCTACGGTGATGTCTACTCTTGATTCCCTGAGTTTTTCTAGTGCCATGTCTATCTCTTATGATATTTATCGTCGTTTACGACCACAGGCTTCTGAGCAAGAGATTATTGTTGTTAATAAGATAGCTTTAATAATTACCATGTTGCTTGGTTTGGTGATAGCAATTTATTTCACATCCTTAATGGATCTAATGTATACTCGTGGAACTCTTGCTATCAGTGCCTTACTAGTCCCATTATTAGCAAGTTATTTTCATATCAAAGCCAGTCCCCAAGCGGCTTATTGGTCTATTATTATGGGATTGTTAGGTGCTATTGTTGGATATATTATTAATAGTTATTTTCATCTTAATCTTGAACCCATATTTTTAGGATTAACTTTATCCTTAATAGTTTTTGCTACAATAAATTCTTATGCCCCTAAACAATAATTGGTTTGAACAAATACATAAGGATAGACATGCTTTGGGGATGAATGTCAAAGCAGTTCTTTATCATAAGCCTAGTGAATACCAAGATATTTTAGTATTTGAGAATGAAGATTACGGAAGAGTATTAGTGCTAGATGATTGTTATATGCTGAGTGATTTAGATGAGCATATGTATCATAAGGCTTTAACTCAATACGGCATGCAAAACCTTGACTCTAAGCTCAATGATTTAAATATCCTAGTAATAGGTGCAGGAGACGGTGGTATAGTGCGTAATCTGCTGCAGAATTGGGCTAGCCATATCACTAAAGTTACAATGGTAGAGATAGATAAGGAAGTAATAGAAGTGTCTAAGAAATATTTCCCTAAAGTAGCTTCTGAATTTAATAATTCTAAGTTAGATTTAAGAGTAGAAGATGCTCTGGCTTTTATACAATCTGCTCCAGAAGCTAGTTATGATTTGATATTGTGTGACTCTACTGATCCAGAGGGATTTGCAGCAGGTTTAATAGAAGAGAAGTTTTATCAGGATATTCAAAGAGTGATGAAACCACATGCAATATTTTGCGCGCAATCAGGCTCACCGTTCTTTCAGAAAGAAGAACTGAAAACTGCAAGAACTAATCTAGCTAAGGTTTTTAAGGAAGTGCATACTTACTATGCGCCGATGTTAGTCTATCCAGGTGTTATTCACTCCTATACTGCTGCTGGAGCTAGAATTCTGAATAAAACTAATATTGATTTAGGAGACTTTGTTCTTGCCTAAGGTATCTATAGTAATTCCTAGTTATAATCGTGCAGACTATATCCCTGCTACCTTAGATAGTATTATTAAACAAAGTTTCAAAGACTGGGAATTAATCTTTATAGATGATGGTAGCACTGATACTACTGAAAGTATTCTTGCTAATTACATTAGCCAAGATTCTAGAATTAAATACTTCAAGCAAAGCAATTCAGAGAGAGCGGTTGCAAGGTCCTATGGTATAAGCTTAGCAAGCGGTGATTATATATGTTTAGTGGATTCTGATGATCTTTGGTATCCTGATAAATTAGAGAAACAGCTTACTATCATGTATGCTAATCCAGATACTATACTTTGTTATGCAGCAGTAGATAGGATAGACTTGGATGGTAAACCTGCTAAATCTGCTCCTAGACAGTATCAAGGTTATTCTGGTGATGTTTATGAAGAGTTATTGAAACGTAATTTCATTCCTTCGGTCACTCCAATGATAAGAGCTGAATTTGCTTCTAAAGCAGCTCCGCAAGTGACAGAGTTTATCCCATATGAAGATTGGGATTTCTGGTTACGTTTATCCAGAATGGGTAAGTTTTATCATATAAATGAGCCACTTGGTGCTTATAGATTGCACCCTGGGCAATCAGTGCAGAATGTTAAAGCAGAGAAGATAGAAGAAGTAACCCTTAAGGTTTTGGATGCTAATACGAATGATAGTTCATTAATTAGTAAGGAAGCATACAGTCTTGCATATTTACGTCTGGCATATTGGTATATAGTTTCAGGTAAATTAAACTTAGCAAGAAGCAAACTATATAAAGCATTACAGCTCTCCTATGCTAGGCTTGGTGATTATAGATGGTATGGTTTATTAGTTGCTAGTATACTAGCTTATATCTCCCCTAGTTTAATCAAAAAACTTTTGGGGTCATTTCATTAATGCTTAAACTCTTCAAAATTCTTTTTCGTTATTTTACTTTTGCTGGAAATATTTTTCCACAATTTTTAATTTGTTGTTTACTTCTATGTTTGGATTTCCAGACTGGCTATCAAGTGGGCTCTTTGTGGTTCTGGGGTTATGCATTAAATCTAGTAATCAAGAACACTGTGCGCAAGGAACGCCCTCCTAGGAGCGAGTGGCGAGTGTCCCATGTGAACGGTTGGAGTTTCCCTTCGGGACATTCTTTAGTTTCTTTAATACTTTACTGGTCTATCGCGAAATATTTCTTCGTGCCAATGCCTTATTTAGCTTTGCTTTATGCCTTACCTTTCCTGCTTGGTATTAGTAGATTATATCTACGCGTGCATTTTATTGAAGATGTACTTGGTGGCTGGCTTATAGCTTATGCTTACTTATATTTCTTTGAAGCTTCGGTTTTGAAATTTAATGCACAGTTTTACGAAACTTTTTATAGGGTCTGTCATTGGTTTGGCTAAATTTTTAACTTTTTAGCTTCTTGATAGATACGGTCCTTGACCTGCTTCCAACTTACCTCCTTAAGTAAGTGTGGCACTTCAATATCTTTTTCTACTTCATCGAAATAAATAAGAGATCTAATGTAATGAAACATATCTTTGTTAGGAAATTTTAGTTCGCAAAAATTTATTATTTCCCCTAATTGATAATGCTCTAATAAAAAATATAAGTCATAAAAATCCCTTTTGGTTGTTCTTGTTCCAATAGCAGTGATTTTCATGGCTGCTATATCTTTCGGTGAAGCTAGTCTAATTCCGTCGACAACACTGATCGTTTCAATTGGATCATACGGATACTGCACTATATCAATTTTAATTTGATTTAAGTACATCTGATAAATAGGCTTATTTTTATTGGTAAGATTAACCTCACCTAATTGCGATAAAGTGACTACTAATAGTTCTAGGTCTATATCGCTCTTACCAAAAAAATCTAAGTCTGTAGAAATTCTATGTCCATATTGTAAAGAAAGAGCAGTGCCACCTACTAAATGGTAATCCTTTAAAATATCTAAAGACATTAATTCCTTTAATAAGGCCAGAGTTCTTTCGTTAACTGTTTCTGTGTGTAACATCTGAATTGCTCTTTAGTTATATTAAAATAGAATGATAGAAAGTTCAGGGTGGTATTGTCTAAATATTTGCTTTGTAGAGTAATATTTTTGATTTTTTCTAGACCATAATAATTTTTCAATTCTTGCCAATCCTGCATTAAACCTCTTTGCACAACTCGTTCAATAACATATTTGTCACATTTGTCATAATCTAAATTTTTGGAATCTACATCCCAAAAAATACCCTTAGAAAATTGAGGCTTGTCATTAGACATGTATATATATTATACCATATTTTAAGGTCTAATTTCTCCCCTCCAAGAGTCAAAAATACTGGTATTGCTATAATATTTTAGCTAAATGTCAGAATTATTTGAAAAGCGTAAAACTATAGAACAAGTGGAAGAGGGTAATGAACTTGCTCCTAAGTTTGATGAACATGGCTTGATTCCAGTGGTTACTACCGATTATGTGACTGGTGAATTATTGATGCACGGTTACATGAATGCTGAAGCTTTAAGACAGACTATAGAGAAGGGGCAGGCGGTATATTATTCACGTTCGCGTAAGGCGCTCTGGCATAAGGGTGCTACTAGTGGACTCTATCAGGATATAGTAGAGATGCGCATAGATGATGACCAGGACTGTGTTTGGTTAAGAGTTAAGGTAAGTGGGTCAGGAGCTAGTTGCCATGTGGGTTATAGATCATGTTTCTATCGCACTGTACCTAATGGAAAGAATTTTGATCCAAGTAAGCCAGTAACGTTGACTTATACAGAAAACGAAAAAACTTTTGACCCTAAGGAGGTATATGGAGATGCACCAAATCCAACCCAGCTATAAGAAACATACGAATCTAGATAGCGCAAAAGGGATTGCTTCGTCAGGCTTTTCAAGCCTTCCTCGCAATGACGGTCTTTCAGATCTAGCTTCTGATACGCGTTCAGAGATAGCGACTACTTTAGATCGTGTGGGTATGAGCAAGGTTGAATTGCCAGTATTGATTACGGATCAGAAAGGTAATCTAGTAACTATTCCTGCGCATGTTGATTTGTTTGTGAGCTTGGATGATCCTCATGCTAAGGGCATTCATATGTCTCGTCTTTATCTCAAAGCTAAAGAATTTTTCCTAAACTATCCTTTAGGTTTTCCTACTTTAGCGAGCCTTAGTGAAGCTTTGATAGAAACTCATCAGGATATGAGTTTCAGCTCTTCTATAATTGTAAGTTTTGAATATATTATGCGTAAGCCAGCATTAATTAGTGATGTAAGTGGTTATCGTTTCTACCCTATAACATTGTCTGTGACTAGAGATAAAGATTCGAAGTTGGTTTATGAGCTAGACATTCAGTTAGTCTATTCTAGTACTTGTCCTTGTTCTGCAGCACTCGCTCGTCAGCTAGTGCAAGAGAGTTTTCGTGAGAAGTTTGCAGATGCGGATAATATAAATATAGAACAAATATTATCCTGGATAGGATCCGAAGAATCGCAGATAGCAGTCCCGCATGCTCAGAGAAGTAACCTAGATCTTAAATTACGTTTTAAAGAAGTATCAGCTAAGCTTAATTTAGATTATTGGATTAACAAGATAGAAGATGTTCTCACTACTCCAGTGCAAGCCGCTGTGAAGCGTGAGGATGAGCAAGAGTTTGCGCGTCTGAACGGAAAGAATATGATGTTTAGTGAAGATGCTGCTAGGCGCCTTAAATTATTCTTAGATCAAGAAGCGAATGTAAGTGATTATAAAATTTCGGTAGAGCATATGGAAAGCTTACATGCGCATAATGCTAAGGTAGTTACTACTAAAGGTATAGAGAGAGGGCTATAAATAAATATGA
Source organism: uncultured Gammaproteobacteria bacterium (assembly GCA_964512985.1). Taxonomy (GTDB): domain Bacteria; phylum Cyanobacteriota; class Vampirovibrionia; order LMEP-6097; family LMEP-6097; genus CAYPGT01. The sequence continues at coordinate 61,789 of CAZELI010000007.1, forward strand.
GCTGCGAAAATGGAAAATGTTCAATTCATAATAGTCTACCTGCAAAGCTCCCAGATGCAAGGCTTGCGAGTCCTGAGCCACCGCAGTTGACTAAAACGTCAATGAGGATGGCGAAGGACGAGCGTAACGCAGCAGATGGGACTTTGCGGGTAGACTATAGACATCATCATGAAAATTGTGGTATTTGTCATGAGCATAAGAAATTAGAAGATAGAGGAGTAACTCCTATTAATAAAAAGCTTCATGCACATGATCATGCTTGTCACGATCACACTTGTCCAGAACATGGTACTCCGCACGGTCACATCGTTAAACCTGAAGTTCATAAACATGAACATGGTCATAAATGTAATCACAAGCATACGCATCATCACCATACTTTAGAAACTTTAGTAGCTAACAATAAATCTATGCCCCAATGGCTTAGAGAATTAGTGCTTAACACTTCTTTCTTAACACCGGCATTCTTGACTAATTATTTTCTTAAAGCGATCCCTCTGCCTAAGCTAATTAAAACTTGGCTTGCAGTAACTGCTATGCATGCAGTGAATCGTGGTAGTTCTAAGCTAGGACGTTTAGGGCTTACTTATTTAGCTTCAGGTTTGGCAAGTTTTAACGGGTCTAATATTAATAGATTCCTTGCTACCTCTTGTATCGCTCTGATTGAGAAGTTTGCAGGAGATCATAAACCTAATCTCAAGAAGTCTAGATACGAAAATACTATCTCAGAAATTAAAACTATTAGTTCTAATCTAACTCAAGCTAAGAAATGGAAAGAACTTATACCAAGTCTCTTGAATATTGAAGCTAAAGTACAGTTGATTGCTCCTACAGTTAGTTATATTATTGGTAAATTTTTTAGTAAAAATACTAATCAATTCATTAAAACATGTTCCCAGGCTTTTCTTACTAGTCTAAGTTTTGTGGGTAGTGATTCTATATTACGTTTATTAGGTAAGACTTTGGGGCAAGAGTCGCTTGCTTCTGCTGTCGGTGCTATGTGTGGTTGTTGTGGTTCTCCTGTATGTGCCGCTGCGGCAACAGATTCTGCAGTGTCTAATTCTTTTTAAATTAGAAGGATATGATGCTGAGAGTTTTCTTTTTATTACTATTTTATCTAAGCTTTAACGTCACAGCGGTTCAAGCTCATGGTGGTGCTTGCGGTTGTACGTCTTTTCGTGACACTGGTCTAGCTGGACCAATCATAACTATTCCTGCTTATAATATTAAAAAAGGAGTTACAGCTCTTAGTGTTGGATTTGGATTTCTTAACAGAGGGCGTTTAGATAGTTCACAAATTAGAACCATTACTACTGGATCTTCCCATGAACATGCTGATGATAATTATGGTTCTCTAGCTCAGACTCTTGCTATCTCACATGGTATAACCGACAAGTTTAGTTTATCTGCAGCTTTACCGTTTATAGAAAGCTTAGATTTCAGAGAGGTGACTGATGAAGGAGTAGTGGGGCAGGGCAATAGTATTGGTTTTGGTGATTTGACTATTCTTGCTAAGTATAATTTTTATGATAAGCATAAGTTCCAATCAGCATTAATGGCAGGTATTAAATTACCTACTGGAGCTACTAATGTTCAAGCTGATAATAACGAGAGGTTCGAAGCTACTAGTCAACCAGGCTCTGGTTCATTTGATCCGATATTTGGTATAGCTTTTAGTAAGCAATTAAAGCATGTTGGTTTAGATTCTAACTTTATGTATAGGATCTCTACTGAGGATGCCCAGAATACTGTTATTGGAGATGTCGCTAATTATAACTTGGCAGTGAGTTATGCTCTGAACCATGGTCATGAAGATGAGTTTCGCCATCAACATAAAGAAGGCACTAAAGGAATTATGGAAAGAATATTTCCGCAGCATGTTCTTGGAAATCATTTGGCTTGGGATTTGATTATGGAGGCTAATGCTGTATGGCAAGAAGCTCCTGAGGTGTCAGGTATAGTGAGTCCTAATCATGGAGGAACTACTGTTTATATTAGTCCTGGAACTAGGATCGTAGTTAATGATAATTGGGTTTATAATTTAAGTATAGGTTTCCCTGTAATACAAGAACTTAATGGTATTCAAGGAGGAACAGATTTGGTCTTATCATTTAGTATGGCAACGAGTTTCTAAGTTAGAATATATTTATGGCTCAAGCTATAAAACAAATCCTCGTTATTGGCGGCACTCATGGAGTAGAGCCGCAGTCTACATATGTGGTTAAAAATTTAGCGAAACACTTTAATTTAATAGAACAAAAAATCCCAGAATTAAATAATTTGTTTTATTGCTATAAGGGGCAAACACCAAGCGGATTACAACTTACGATGATTCCTGATCTTAATCGCTATGGTTTAGAAAACAATACTCGTGGTAATGTTAGAGGAGTAGATTTAAACCGCAATATGCCAGCTACGAATTGGTCACCGAACTGTAGTAACCAAGCATATTCCCCAGGAATCTATCCAGCTAGTGAACTTGAAACACAGGCTCTAGTGAAAATTATTGAGCAAGGAAACTTCAATCTAATTCTTTCTCTACATACCAATCATTACGTAGTCAACCCTAATCCCCCACAAGTAAATTATGATGGTTTGATTTTAAGTAAAGGACATAACGAAGCAGTAAGGTTGGGCGAGTTATTAGAGTTACCAGTTACAGAAGATATCGGTTATCCTACTCCAGGTTCACTTGGTAGTTATGCTAAAGAAAAAAACATCCCTTGCATTACTTTAGAACTAGATGATAAATACACCAGCGAAGACTCTTGGGCACAGTATGGACTTACTTTAGCCAAGTTTCTCGATTCTTGTATGTTATAAATATTAATCACTTTAAATTTCCTACTGCTAAATAATTTATTTCATTAAGCCGCGCGCAGCGCAACCGCCGCGCAGCGGCGGAACCCATCCCCCATCCTGGTTTGAAGGATTATAAATAGAAATAGTATATGTTAATAATTACGCGCTATAATCTCATCTATGTCTATGACCGCAATTAAATCTAGCAAAGCAACTAAAGCGATCATTCTTGGTTCAGGGGTCAGTGTTAGAGAGGGTACGAGTCCCATAGCTACTATTTCTTATAGTGATATAGCCAACTGGCCTCTTGGTAAGGTTAAGGGTCATAAGGGTGTTCTAGATATCTATGAAGATATTTGGGTTCTGCGCGGACGCGCGCATATATATGAAGGGTTCACATGGCCTCAAGCTTGCTTCCCAACACAGTTTCTGATAGATAATGGTATTCAAGAGTTAGTGGTGACTAATGCTGCTGGTGGTATTAATCCAGAATATGAGATTGGTGATTTGATGCAAATTACTGGTTATCTCAATTTTATTCAACCAGGTTTAGAGAGAGGTAACTTAGAAGCATTATTACAAAAGCCAATTATGCTTAAGAGCCCGCTTATTTCTGGTATAAGACATGGAGTTTATGTAGCAGTGCATGGTCCTAATTATGAGACTGATGCTGAAGTAGCTTTGTTTCGTAATCTAGGAGCGGATGCTGTGGGTATGTCGACTGTACCTGAGTTAGAGATTGCTTTAAAGCATAATATAAAGATTACAGCAGTTAGTATTATTACCAATGTCTATGGTAAGACTGAAGATCTCGGACATGAGGGCGTTTTAGCAGTGGCAAAGAAAGCTAGTGATAAGTTAACTAAATTGCTCGGGATAAATTGACGATGTTATAATTATTAATTCATGTCCCAGAAGATCACAGTACTTACTGCCTATGATTTCAACACTGCAAGAGCTCTTGCTGAAGCTGGTATAGATTATATTCTGGTCGGAGATTCTGCTGCGATGGTGGGCTTAGGCTACGCTGATACTAAGCGTATTAGTCTTGGAGAGATGCTTATATGTACTAGAGCGGTAAGACGTGGCGCGCCAGAAGTTAAGATCATCACTGATATGCCGCTGCGCGCTCTTAGTAAATCTATTAGTGATGCTGTAGATGCTGCTCATAAAATTATTAAAGCTGGAGCTAATATAGTTAAGATAGAAAACGCTGAGAAGGAAACTTTAAAGCTTATGGATAAATTACGAGAAGAGAAGATTGAAGTGATGGGTCATATAGGCTATACTCCGCAGAGCTTTGATAAGCCAGTCCTAGTGCGAGATAGAGATCAACTTATCGCTGATGCTGCACGCCTGGTGGAGCATGGAGTAATGGGAATAGTTTTAGAAATGGTTCCTAGTGATATCGCTAAAGAGATAACAGAACTGCTTGCTGAGAGAAACATTCCTACTATAGGTATTGGTGCTGGTGCTGCTACTACAGGACAGGTATTAGTCTCTGACGATATGCTTGGTCGTTATAATTTAATTAATCCTAAATTCTTACGTCGTTATTCTAATCAATACGAAGATATGGTTCGATCATTTAAAGAATATATTAGTGATGTTCAGAGTGGTAATTTTCCAAATGAAAGTGAATCATATTGACTCTGTTATAATGTAACTACTCACCCATTTAAATAATATTTTCTATTAAAACCCTTCAAACCAGGATGGGGATGGGGTTCCGCCGCTTCGCGGCGGTTGCGCTGCGCGCGGCTTAATGAAATAAATTATTCAGTCTAAAATTATTATTTGATGAAGTGAGTAGTTACGTTATAATAAACTAATGCCTTCTAACCCTTTGCTTACTTATACAGAATTTGTACCTTACCAGCAGATTAGGGCAGAGCATATAGTACCAGCGGTTAAAGAGTCTATTACTAAAGCTCAAGCTGAGCTGGAAACTATATTAAAGCTTCTCGATAAACCTTTAACTGATTTGAACTTTACTAATACTCTTCATGCTCTTATAGAAATGGAAGAGATAGTAGAAAGAGTTTGGACTCCAGTACAGAATCTACTTAGTCTTATGGGTAGTGATGATATCCGTGATGCAGCGAATGAAGCCAGGCCGCTCATAGTGGAGTTTTTTAATAACTATGCTTTAGATCCCCGTGTTTATCAGCTTATTAGGAAGTATTCAGAAAGCCCTGATGCTAAGTCACTGACCGGAGAAATGAAGCGTCATCTTAGAAACACTCTAATCGATTTCAAGCTTTCTGGTGCTGAGCTTGAAGGTGAAGCGAAGGAAGAGTTTAAGAAGCTCAATCTGAAACTTTCTGAACTTGGTCAAAAATTCTCTGATAATTCTACTGATTCTAAGTTTGAACTGATTATTACTGACAAGAAAGATCTTAGCGGTTTACCTGAAGATATAGTACAAGGTGCTAAGCGTAAGGCTGATGAGCTTCGCGAAGAAGGAGCGAAGATCCCTGAAGGCGCTTGGGTATTTAATTTAGACTATCCTTCTTATGGTCCCTTTATGAAGTTTGCTGATAATGGGGCATTACGTAAGCAGATGTATATCCAATATTTATCTCAAGGTACGGAGCGTGCTACTAGAGGAATTCTTGGTGCTGATAAGAAAGACTCTCTGAATAATGAACCGCTAATTAAAGAAATATTTCAAGCTAAATTACGTAAGTCTAATTTATTAGGTTATAAGAGTTATGCTCATGTATCTCTTGAAACCAAGATGGCACCTAGTCCTGAAGCGGTGACAACTTTCTTAGAGAGGATTGCTACTAAGTCAAGAGCTTTAGCTGAACAAGAATATGCTGAACTTGTAAAATTCCAGAAAGAAATTAATTATCAAAACACTGAAAGCAATCCTAATAAAATCTACCCTTGGGATAAAGAATATTTATCAGAAAAACTACGCAAGGCTAGATATGATTTAGATAGTAATTTACTGAAGCCATACTTTGAATTAAAAAACACTATTCAAGGCATGTTTCATATCGCTGAAACCCTTTATGGGATTAAATTACAAAAAGTACCCAGCTTCGCTGACGCTTCGCCGGGCAAGCAAGGTGTGGAAGTTTGGCATCCAGATGTAGAGGTCTATGAAATACGAGACCTTAATAACCTGTCCGAAAAGCTCCCAGATGCAAGGCATGCGAGTTCCGAGGACACGGAGTTGACTGATACGTCAATGAGTAGTCCGAGGAACGAGCATAACACAGCAGATGGGACTTTGCGGATAGGTTACTTTTATATGGATCTTTATCCAAGAGATACTAAGCGTCAAGGTGCTTGGGTTATGCCACTGGTAGCAGCTTGCCAGCGTAGTGATGGTACAACAGTATTACCACAATGTGCATTGGTTTGTAATTTAACTAAACCTCATCCTGATCAGCCTAGCTTGCTTACGCATGTAGAAGTTGTAACTTTATTCCATGAATTTGGACATGCAATGCATCATTTATTCTCTAAAGTTAAACTTGAACCACTCTCAGGGACTAATGTTGAGTGGGATTTTGTGGAGTTACCTTCGCAGCTAAACGAGAATTTCTGTTGGGAGGAAGAATCACTTAAGACCTTTGCGAAGCATTATCAAACTGGCAAGAATATTCCTGATGAGTTATTGAATAAGATGCTTGCAGCTCGTAATTTTAATGAAGGATTGGCTTGCATGAGACAACTTGAGTTTGGTTTGTTTGACCTTGCTATATACATGCGTGAAACAGATAAGGACTATCGTGCTCCGCTTGAAATTCTTCAAGAGATAGTTGCTAAATATGGTTTGTTTGAAGTTTGGGAAGGGACTAACTTCCCTTGTGCCTTCTCTCATATATTTGCGGGTGGTTATGCTGCTGGTTATTATAGTTACAAATGGGCTGAAGCACTTGAAGCAGATGCATTTTCTAGATTTAAAGCTGCTGGAGTATTGAGCTCAAGTGTAGGAAAGGATTATAGAGAGAAGATTCTAGAGAGAGGTGATAGTGTGCCTCCGATGGAATTGTTTAAGGATTTTATGGGGCGCGAGCCTCGTGAAGAAGCGTTACTGGAGCGCATGGGTTTATGACACAATTTTTGGTATTGGCATGTGATGGTGAAGATGTATTAGAGAAGCGTATGGCTTGTCGTGATGAGCATGTTAAGCTTATCGATAAATTGCGCGATGAAGGTAAGGCTATACTTGGAGCTGCTTTATTAGATGAAGATGGTGAAATGATGGGTTCTGCTATTTATCTCAATATGTCTGAAGAAGAAGTGCAGGAGTATCTAGATATAGAGCCTTATATGGTTAATGGTGTCTGGGAAGAAGTGGAAGTTATGCCTTGTAAAATAGGACCGAGTTTCTTAAAGAAATAATTCTCTAGGGTATTTTTTCATTCTTAGAATAACATCGTATAATACTTATATGTCCAAATTAACCGTTGAGCTTATAACTAAAGATCCACCAGGTTCAGAGACTGAGATAGGACTGAATGAACGTAAGCCTAAAGAATGGCAATACTTTCTAGATAGTAAATTATTACAAATATATCTTGGACCCAAGCCTAATTTAAACTTGGCTAAAATTCGTAAACGTATTTCAGATGTGGACTGGAAGACAGTCTCAGAGACTGAAGTAGAGCTCAATATAGGTACTCTTAAAGCAGATGAAGCAGAAGCTGCTTATGAGATGATTTATCTCAAGAGTTTTGTTTTTGATAAATACAAGACCTCAGCTCCTGAAAGACAAGTACAAGTGAAGAAAGTCTCACTTAAACCCAAGAAGCCGGAGGGGGTTGATTCGGAATTACGGGATGAGATCATTAATGCTGTAAAGTTTTGCAGAGACATCGTTAGTTCTAATGCTAATTCGATAACTCCAGGACAAATGCAAGAGTTTGCTGAAGATGTGGCCGCTAGTTCTAAACAAATTAAGTGTAAGGTTATAGATTCAAGTCAAGCTAAGAAGCTAGGTATGGGATGTTTGCTTGCAGTCGGAGCTGAAAGCTTGAATAACGCTAGCACTGAATATCATCCACGTATGGTAGTGCTGGAGTTTAAAGGTAATAAAACTCCTAAGACTGAGGCTGCTAAAGCCAAGCCTAAGAAAGAAGAACATATAGTTTTAGTTGGTAAGGGTATAACTTTTGACACTGGTGGGCTATGCCTCAAACCTACTCAGTATATGCTTGATATGAAGTCTGATATGGCAGGAGCTGCTGTTATATTATCAGTATTTAGAGCATTGGCTAAATCAGCTAATAGAATAGGCTCACATATAAAAATTACTGGGATTATGGCATTGACTGAGAATGGGTTCGGGGCGAGTAGTTATAAGCCTGGAGATGTGCTTAGAGTGATGAATGGCAAGACCGTCGAAGTAGTGGATACTGACGCAGAGGGACGTTTGGTTCTCGCTGATGCTTTGAGTTATGCTGCTACATTGAACCCAGACAAGATTATTGATCTAGCCACTCTCACAGGGTCTATAGTTTCTACTTTAGGAGAAATAGCTGCTGGTGCGATGGGTAATAGTGATGAATTATTCAAGGCAGTAGAGAAATCCTTTAGTAAAGAGGGTGAAAATATTTGGCAAATGCCACTCTTTGAATACTATAAAGATTCACTCAAATCTGAGATCGCTGATATTAAACATTGCAATGCTAGACCTGATGCACTTTGTGCTGGAATATTTTTACGTGAATTTGTGCCAGAATCAGCTCAGTGGCTACATTTGGACATAGCTGGCGTAGGTTTCTTAGAGAAAGATGGTTTATGGGCTTATAAAGGTGCGACTGGATTTGGTGTGAAAGGATTATTACGATACCTTTTAAGTTTGTAATTAAACTTGTCCCCAAATCGCCCATAACTGTGTTATGCTCGTCCCTCGAACTGCTCATTGACGATTAGTCAACTCTGCGTTCTCGGGACTCGCATGCCTTGTTATGGACGATTTTGAAACAAGTTTAGCTTGTTGTTTAGATCTATATAGAGCTTATTTGCCGCTGGCGTTGCTACATTGAATTTCTGCCCACGTTTAATTACTACTCCTAGTAAATCATCGAGTTCTATAGCGTTACCTTTTTGATAATCTTGCAGCATGGAAGTACGAAAGTCATACCATTCAGGTACATCGGTTCTTTTCATATGCTTGATATCCACATCATCAGCTATTTTAAAATCCTGAGCATGCGCTACGGCTTTGGTCTCTGCCATAACTGATGCAATGGTATTTCTGATTTCAGGATTAGCTAATAATTGTCCTACGGTCATCTCATAGAGTACACTAGCTGGATTAAACGCTGCATTCCAAACTAATTTAGACCAAAGATCTATGTAAATTTGTTTACTTATTTTTACGTGAATATCAGCTGCTTTAAGTAAGTCCTGAAGTTTTTTTAAGCGGTCAGATTCTTTCCCATCTAATTCAGCGATGATTAATCCATAGTCACCTTTCTGTAGATAGATACCAGGTTCTAGAACTTCGGCAGCGATATTAGTTAAGGCTCCAATAGTATATTGGACTCCTAAGGTCGATGCTATGCGCTCTTCGTTCTCCACGCCGTTTTGAACAGAGACTACGATTGTGTTATCAGTTAATTTCTTTTTGATTGCTTCGCAGGCTGAAAGGGTGTCTTTAGACTTAACACAAAGCAATACTATGGTTAACTCATTAGCATCAATATTATTTATCTCAGCATAGTTAGAATATAAATTTAGATTTTTTACTTTAATAATACTTTCTTGCATTTCTCCAAGAGTTTCTCTCTTGCAGATTAATGTTGAACCATTATGTTTTAAAACTTTAAGAGTTTCACCGCGTGCAACAAAGCTTAGTTTAATTTGATTAGGATTGGCTTCAAGATAGGCAGCAAGTTTAGTTCCATAGAATCCACCTATAGCTCCAACACCATAAATTACTATATGCATTCCTATATTATCTCATATTAAGTTTTGTTATGAGATAATATAGGAATGAACTACGGAGATTTTCTGGTACAGAAGTTTTTCAATAACACAGTGGAAGAGTATTTGCAAGCTCTAGCTTTATTTGTGGTTTTAGTGGTGGTCTTTCGCGTGTTTCGTAGTATAGTGCTTGCAAGGTTTAAAACTTTGGCGTTACGTACAGCGACACAGTTTGACGACCACTTGGTTGAGGCACTGGAAGCAATACATCCGCGTTTTTATGATTTTATTGCTTTATACATAGCTTTCCATAAATTGTTTTTTGTTAAAGAAGCACACTCTGTGCTAGATGGAATATTTCTTGCTGTAATTATTGTTCAGGTTATTATTTCTTCGCAAAAAGTTATTGAATATTTTCTACATAGAATGCTCCATGACAAGACTCATGACGAAGCAGGTCAGATGATGTTTGGCGGCTTGAGCATGTTTATCAAGCTAACCTTGTGGGGTACAGGTTTCTTATTATTTCTCTCCAATATGGGAGTTAATATAGTCTCTCTGACAACTGGTTTGGGTATAGGTGGTATCGCTGTGGCGCTTGCAGTGCAGAATATATTAGGAGATATTTTCAGTTCTTTCTCTATATACTTTGACAAACCTTTCAGGGTAGGTGATTTTATTATTGTTGGTGCAGACATGGGCGAGGTAGAGAGAATTGGGCTCAAAAGCACTCGCCTACGTGCTTTGCAGGGAGAGGAAATCATTATTTCTAATAAGGAACTTACAGCCGCGCGCATTCAAAATTTCAAGAGAATGAAGAAGCGTCGCATATTATTCACACTTGGAGTAGTGTATTCTACTAGTTTGGAGCAATGTAAATTAATTCCAGAAATTATCGCTCGGATTTTTGAGGAGATGGATAACGCTGATTTAGATAGGGTAAATTTTTTGGAGTTTGCTGCTTCCAGTTTGAACTTTGAGATAGTTTACTATCACCTTTCTGGAGACTATACAGAATATATGCGCGTCAGGGAGAGAGTTAATCTGCGTATTAAAGAAGAATTTGAGAAGGCTGGTATTGAGTTTGCTTATCCAACGCAAACACTAGTTTTAGAAAGAAAAGCCAAAGAAGAGTAAAATATTTATTAGACTATTAATTGAATTTTAACTTAAACTTAACTTGTACTTGTTATTAATTGTCCAGTATCCTGGATATCAAAGTGGGGACTTTATGGGTATAAATTCTATAAATTTAGACGTTGATTACATTAATACTAGTAATACTACTGCTGATAAAAGTCAGGATATTGGACGTGATAGTTTAGAAGCTAAAGCTCATATGCTTGATGGGCAACTTGATAATAAAGAAAACACTTTTATAAATTTTACCAGTAAGGATGGAAGTAAATATCAGGCTTTTAGAAGTAAAAATACTACTGGTACTTATTATGGTTTTAGAAAGAGTGAAGAAGCGAATCAGGCTTGGCAAGATCTCAAAGCTGCACCTGTAGAATTACAGAAGACTTTAGACCAAGCGCATAGTTATAAGCTTGAGTCTATTAAACAAATGGGAGGCGATGTGAATTATAAGTTGAATCAAAAAGCACTTGGTGAAATTCAAGATCTTAATGATTTGTATCGATATGCTAGTGGTCAGATCAACCCTCACCTAGATACTAGTCGTAAAGAAGCCTTGCTTAAAATAGAAGCTTTGAAATCCAATCCAAGTGGTTTTGATCAGATTAAGCAAGATCATCCAGAGTTAGTCTCTGACTTGGTTTTAAATAGGCTTGAAAAAGCTTCTAAAATTATTGGTGAGGATAAGCTTGCAAATGCAAAACAAAATTTAGAAAATGAATTAACTAAACTTGGTGCTAAAGTAACAGAACATGGTTATAGTTTTAGTGAAGTAAAAAATAAAGAAGCTTTAAGTGAGAGCCTGAATAAAGCTAATACTGCTATAGATACTAAGATTAACGAAATTCGTAATGCGGCTCAGAGACTGAATGATACGGAGCAAGCAGAATATACTAAGCTCCAAGGCGACACTGAAAAGCTGATGAAAAAACTAGCAGCTGATGCTAAGAATCCAGAATTATCTAAGCTGCAAGAACGTTATAAAGAGTTATCAGGACCCCTAGATCAAAACCAAGGTAAATATTCTTTAACACAACTTAGAGCATTTAAAACTCAACTAGACCAAAAATTACCTAATGAAAGAACTTTCAGAACACGCGAAGAGATTAATGCTTGGCTGAAGGATATGCCTAATGGTACAAGAACTTTAGTGAGAGATCCGAATGGAGGAAAGTATAACTATTACACTAAGGATATTCAGGGAAATGTTTACCAAGATTCTGGTCATATGCTGGCAGAGAAGCTGGATCCAAGTAATAAATATATACCGTTCCAATCTGATAGTAGATTCATAATTCAAAAGCAAGAAAACAATGATTATCAAGCTTATAAAGTTGATATACGTTACCTGAATAGTCGTATTATTCCTTATTATGACGAGCAAACTAAGTCTACTAAAGTGTTTGCGGTTAATGAAGATAGTGGTAATAAAAAATATCAAGAGCTTCAAGCTATTAGAATTGATCGCGCTAATATTGATGCTTATAAAATAAAAGACGGGTTAGAAGATAAATACTATATGTTTGCAGCTAATAAAAAGAGTCTCTGGGAGCTTAAACTACCTATTGGAGAATATGGTTTTATGAGTGTTTCACAGAGTAATTACAGACCAGATGGTGCGAAAACAGCTACTGTAGATGGATTGAATTTTAACTTTGATCAGAATGGTAATCTTATAGGTCTTGCGGCTCCTCCAACTCGTGCTAAGGGGCTTGCTTATGAACCTGATCAAATTAGCGAAGCTAGAAAAAATATTTTTATTGATTAGTTGAATTTATAAGCATTGCGCAGCATAGATTGACGGTGCTTTTCGTTATCATTAGCTGAATCTTTCTTGTGGAGTTGAGATTCTTCTTGCGCTAATACTTGACCAACAATATTTGTCTTTTCTGATGACATTAACCCTAAAGCTCCCAGTCCTGCGGCCAGCTTCAGCCAATTTCTACGACTTATATCTCTATCTACGACTGTGGAATTTGCTTTCATATTTACTGTCCAGTATCCTGGATATTATAGCAAATATAAATAAGTGAGTAATAAGCTGGTACCTAGCCTAGATTTCCTGGATTCTGGATATTAAAATAGCTATGAAATTATGTTTTAACGGTCTTTGGTACTAGTGCCAGTAATTGATTCATATTCTGCTTTATAGTTTCTTTTACCATAGGATGATTTATTTCTATTCTGCTACCAGTTATTTTATCTTCCCAGTAAGCAAATTGAAAATCCAAAGGTTCTCCAATGCGTGGTCTTTTGATTCCAATATTAACAGATACTCTGTTTGATAATGGACTGTTGAGTTGAAATGCTAGTGTCGCTGGTCTCTTCTCATCTTCAAATTTCTCCTTATAATATACTTGTCTATTATTAATGAGACTAGGAAGTTGAGTTGTGATTAGAGTTAAAATTTCTGAAGATATATTTTGACTAACTGCTCCTGCTAATTTTCTAAGTCCATCTCTTAACTTAGCTTTGTCGTCAAGAGGTAATGTTTCAGTTATTTTTATAAGGTTCTCTCTAGGTGACTCTTTCTTGTTTGTTCCAGTTAACCCTTGGATTACGTACTGGGTGAATGGCTTATATAAAGACTCCCATAAATTTGCTGTAAGATTTGTTGAACAGCTCATAGAGAGAAGTTTATCATAATACCTGAATTTGGTAAATATTTTAGGCTGTCAAGTTTAGGTTATTTATATTTATCGCGGTCTAATATCCCCAATCCCTTCTTCTAATTCTAGTGAGGAAGGTCGATTGAAGCTTTGGATAGAACGGCGGGCGATTTCAACGGCTGCCATAGGTTCAGCGCCGCCAAGGTAAGTAATGAGTCCTTCCTTGATACATTGAAAATACTGCGATTCATCTG
>CAZELI010000008.1:0-72185 GCA_964512985.1 uncultured Gammaproteobacteria bacterium
CAGCTTTTCAGCTAAATCAAGGTGAAGGGGTAAGGAATTAGGGGGAATTAGGAAATTTTTTGAGTGAAGTTTTTTAGGGCTGCTGCACCTACCAGTCAGCCCTAAAAAACGAGCGAAAAAAATAAAGGGGAACGCGAGCGATAGCGAGCGACAAACTACTGGTATTTTCATTTTAGTAAAATCTTCTAACATCTTAAAGTAGGATCTGGGTCTATGATTTTGTGAAGTGAGACCAGAAGGGGCTCACGGAACCAGGCTGAGACCTAGGCTCAGCCTGCCAGAAATTCCAGTAAGTTTTTTTATCAAATCGATAGAATGTATTGACAAGAAAGGGGAGTATTGATAATATACTCATTGAGGTAATACAAAATGAGAGAAACTATTGCAAACTTAAAACATTATATTCCAGGTTATTCTTTTGTATCTCCCCAGCATGCAGACTATTGGGGCCGGCATCCAGCTTTGCGAAGAGTTGATCAAGCAATTAATGACTTAAACACTTTTTTCTCAAATGGAGAGGGTGGTATCGTTCCACCACAGGAAGGAAATCCCGCACAACTTGTAACCAACAGAACATTAGCAGCTGATGATAAGAGGAAAGTTATGGAGCAATTGAATCGAGTTGAAGAGTCTATGAAAACAGCTCAAGGAGTAATTCAACCAGAGGACTTGAAACTTAGAACTCCTGATGAACGAAAAAAAGGATAGCCCAAAGAATTTGGTATTAGTGGTTAATAATGATTTCGCCTATAGATCAACAAAAAGACTTACGACTGCCTATTAGCAGCAAAGACAGTGGCCAAGTATCCACTCCTCTTTTAGTTTCTTCTACAAATCCAATAGATATAAAATTAGCTTCCAATCCATTATTATCATTCATAAATGAGAATACTATAGATGCTATTTCTCAACATAGCCAAGAAGTATTGCAGGGTAAGAGAGGTGTTCTGGGTTTCGGTTATTCACATCTTGCTGTTCCTTTTCAAAGAGGAGCAGTTGTTCCATTTGAAAAATACTTGGCAGAAAATTTAGAAGCCTTAGCAAAAGCTAATAATATAACTCTTATCGCTATGGAGTCTTCTGCTGAAGGTATCGATAAACCTGTCCACGTCATGGCTGAGAAGCAAGAGGAAGCAAAAAAAGAGTTTGTAATAGAGATTGGGGAACTTGCTCAACAATATAAAGTAGATCTAGGAATGGCAAGCCTCGTCGCAGATACTGTTTTGAATGAACACTTTAATGATAATCATCAAAGTGTAAATGACCGTTCTTCTAAATCAATTGATCAGATGGCGAAGGCTGTTTCTGATGCATTAAAACCTTGGTTAGGAAGCATACCAGGAATGGGAAGGTTCTTTGAAGCATCATTAAATGAACGTAACAGTTTTGAAGAGTTTCATGCTGGAAATTTACTTTATCAAAAAGCAAAACAATTGGGTATTAAAATGTTTCCTATTGATGCACCTGTGAAAGAGAAGACAAAAGGTTCACTATATGATGAATTTAAGTTAGAGTTTGGCAAGTTATGGTCAATTGCATACTTACTTCATAATAAACAAGATTTATTGCCACAAATGCCAGAGTTCTTGAAAAAAAATAAAGGGTATCAAAAATTTATTGAAAACTTTAAACAACTAAGTGATGATACACAAAAACAACTCATAGAGAGCTATATAGCTTTATTTAATGAAGTTTCAAAAAAAGCTAAGAAGTTTGATGATGATAGAGAAGTAGCTATGGCTTTTAACTTACAGAACGCTTTTGGTCAGACTGAAGGGAATGTTATGACTGCCTTTGGTAGTAGGCATACAATGAAATTATTACCAGAAGGCCAAACACCTTCAGTTGTTAAGCAAATGACTGATTATGGAATACCAAGCATTAGTATTCATTTTGCATCGAGAGATCATGTGATAGATAAAGCAACTTTATCTCTAATTCCAGAATCTGTTAAACCTCAGTATCTTAAAACTGAATGTCATCCTAGTTTGAGTAATATTGACTTAGCTGCAAGCTATGGAGAGCAAATTGGGAAGGGTGTTAAACTTTCACAGGCTTATGATGCTATTGTTACTCTTCCTAAATTAGCAGCATAACTCAAACTTCTTTAAATATCATCTAAAATTTTGAATTTAAATAGCGGAAATAAGAAGAGTCCTCAGAATCCATAAGTCTAAAAAATAGTTAAGCACTTAACTATTTGCAATTTATCGATAAAAGTGCCAAGTCACCCAAAATATGTCATAATGTTATGACTTTTAAGTTAATTTATTATGTCAATAAGTTCTATTAATTCAAACTCTCAAACTTCCACTTTAAAGTTTGACAAGGTTAATATAAAAGACGGCAATAGTAAACCTAGCCCTCTTGAAGAGAATCTAATAAAGACAACTAAGCCAGCTGCAACAAACAAACACACAAGTCTTATTAAAACAATTTGGTCAAATATTAGCAATCTACTTCAATGGATTGGTGAAAAACTTAGGCTAGTTCGACCAAGAGATAGAAAGATTAAAGCATTACTAGCAAAAGGTAACGAAAAAAGTGGAGAACATATTTTTGAAATAAAAGAAATTCCATCACCTCGTAACCGCATGAAAAAAGAGCCCTTACATAATTGTGGAACATTTGGATGTGGTGCTTTTGTTTCTTCAAACCAACATCCTAAGGATACTATTGATCATAGTCATGATAGCTCTTCACATGATGGTTCTCATGGTCATGATGGTAGTCATTCCTGTGGATCACACTCATGTGGAAGCCATGGATGCGGAAGTCATGGATGTGGAGCTGGTTGTGGAGCAGGCTGCGGTAGTGGTTAATATTTGGTACATGGAAACGAGACAAAATATGAAATTTTTTATACTGGCCTTTTATATGCGTTTTTAGTAAAATCTAACTATGCTCAAATACTTCATATACGCCCGCAAGTCTTCCGACTCAGAGGATAGACAAGCACTCTCTATTGAATCTCAGCTTCAAGAGCTTAGAGAATTTGCTGCGAAAGAAAACCTAGAAGTAGTTAAAGAATTCACCGAATCTAAAACAGCAAAAGAACCAGGTCGCTCTATCTTCAATCAAATGCTCACGCAGCTAGAACAAGGTCAAGCAGATGGAATCATAGCCTGGCAACCAGATAGGCTCAGTCGTAACAGCGTAGATGGTGGGAAGATTATATATCTCATAGATCAGGGGATAATCAAAGACCTAAAATTTCCTACTTATTTATTCGACCTCAGTCCACATGGTAAGTTTAATCTATCTCTAGCATTTGGTTTCAGTAAGCTCTATGTCGATAATCTCTCGCAAAATGTTAAGCGCGGCATTAGAGAAAAATTACGTCGAGGTGAGTTCCCTGGACCTGCACCAAGAGGCTATATTAATAATCTTAAAAATCACACCATCGAAGCTTGTCCAGAAACTTTCAAGTTAATTAAAAATATCATGGAGAAATTTGCTGATGGTGAGATTAGTATTCCTGAGATCCGCAAGCAGCTTTATGAAGCAGGCATTAAAACTAAAACTGGAAATCCAATCTACTACAGCACTATTAAAGAAATGCTTGCTAATCCCTTCTACTATGGGCTTTTCAAACTCAATGGTGAACTGCATCTTGGCTCACACCCTGCCATGATAACTAAAGATACTTTTGATCAAATTCAAAAACGTTTAGCAAATATAAGAAGAAAAATTAAAATTCCAGAGAACAAAAAGCACGACAAGAATTTTTTATTCTCAGAATTAGGTAAATGTGGTGAATGCGGCTATAGCATTATCAATGATTTTCATATTAAGAAATCAGGTAAAGAATACAAATACTACAGATGCTCCAAGAAATCTAAAGTTTGCAACTGTCAGCAGAAAGCTATCAACGAAAAAGAACTGGCATCACAAATAGAAAAATTATCCTCCCAGATCGCTATCAATGATGACTGGCACGAATGGTGCCAGGCTCAAATTAAAGAATGGAGAGATCAAGAGCTTAAAAGCACCCAAGAGCAGGTCAAAAACTGCAAAAAAACACTTGAAGACAATAAGAAGCGACTAGAAAGACTCCTTGACCTTCAACTTGATGGAGAAATCAGCCTAGACGAATACAAATCCAAGAAGAATGAAATAGTAAGCTCTAGTAGCCATCTAGAGGGACAAATTAATAAAATAGCTAAAGAGGGCAGTTCGTGGTTCGAACTCCTCAGCACCTCCTTAGAAACCAGTAATGAGGCACATCATAGAATTTTAGAGAGTGATTTTACTGGCATGTTCAAAATTTTGCAAAAAGTAGGTTCGAACTCTATTCTACACAACCAAAATCTTAGCTTGACCTTTTTAAAACCCTTTAGTTTTTTTCGTGAAGCTATTATGCTGACTGGAAGGTGCGGCAGCCCTAAAGAAATTCATTTCAATAATTATAGTCAAACCCAGCTACAGAGCGGTGTAGGTGGGCAGAGCAGAAGCCGCAGGCTGATGCCTGCCCACCACACCGCTGTCCACGAGCCCGTTAGGGCGAGTGGCAGGCGAGGCGAGCGCAGCGAGCCGAGCCTGGGCTCAGGGGCTGTGTGTGACTGTGTTAGCGAATGGCACGCCCGACAAGATTCGAACTTGTGACCCTCTGCTTAGAAGGCAGATGCTCTATCCAGCTGAGCTACGGGCGCATGAAGTCTTCAAGATTCCTAAGACCGAAGTAGAATATACCATATTTCAGCAACAAATAATTATGTATTTCAATCTATCGTGATTTTGGAGAATTTTAATAGATCAAGCACTGCAAGTAGGTTCCAACTATAATTCTCTCCTATGGCGTAACCAGTCATAAGATTTTCTTTGTTATTCTCTACATGCTTTTCTTTAATACTTTTACCATTACTATCTTTCCAATCCCTAAAATTAGCTTTTATATATTTTTTTGATATTTGATCTGCAAATTTTTTCAACTGACGACTTTCTCTAACTTTTCCTTCATTATTGAGTTTTTTTGCATAATATATGAGGCCTTCCACTAGCATTGCCTGTTGTATTGGCCAAGTATAAGGCTTATCCCAATGCATACCAGTTTCAATATTACTAGCATAGAGCCCACTAGGACCTTCTAAATTCAATTGCAAAAATTCAACCAATCGCATTAACTGTTTGAGTTCTTGTTCTTGCTGAATATCAAAGATTTGAGCCCAAATAGTATAAGCAGCACTTGCAAAAGCGTAATCAGTTCTGAGTCGTCCACTAGTTACATGATACTCAAAGAACATCCCTGTATCACAGTCCCAGAGCAGATTAAACATTGAAGATTTAATTTGCTTAGCTAAACTTCGGTATATTTTAGCTTGCTCATTATTCCCCACGATCTCCAAAATACTAGCTAGGTCATTGGCACCTCTATATAGCTTAGCGTTGTGATCTACAGGAATAAACTCATTAGTGAAAGCATTAAAGGGACCATAAAGATGATTAGTATCGTAACCCGAAACCCTACTTGCACGATCGTTAATGTAATAATTATCACTTAGAACGCAACTGTCTTGCGTCTCAATATCATCTAAAGAACATTGTGTTAAAACCTTGCTGTAATCAAACCCCCTGGCGTAACTCGGTCTATCATTGTCTTTCTGGTAAGCATAATCCTTGAGCTTCTCCAAAACCTTATCATAGTAGTAATTATGTTCCTGATTACTAGCAAGAACCTCAATGCATGGACCACTTCCACCAGCAATCCATTTATAAAGAGTGATCGAAGGGATCTCCACTCTGGCACTTTCTTGAATCCAATAGTTAAAACTAGCTTCAGCAAGCTTAACTCCAACCTCATCAAGCCAAGTCCTATCTTTCGTTAATTGATAGTACTCTAAAACATTGGTAGCAAGAACGTTTGCTTGACTCCGACTTGTGTAGTAGCTTCTGTTTCCATTAAGTACATAGCCATAGCGTTGCACCATAAAGTAAAAATCATTTAGCATGCTTTTTACTAAGCTAAGGTATTTTCTATCTAATATCCCTGCCGAGACCAGGCGCAAAATAGCACTTATAGAATAGGAAGCATCATGTGGATATAATTCAGGATGAAAACTACCTGCTCGCAAATATGGCTCTGGTAACTTAATTAAAGTCTCTGTAGATGCAGTTTTCGGGTCAAATACTTTATCATCTGGATAAGTAATATTTCGCTCTAATTGTGCAGGTATAAAAGTCCCCGTAAACTCATTAAACAGACTCTGTTGATATAAAAGATAGCCAATGCAGCCAAGCGAGAATAGTAATAAAAGGATAATAATGCCATTACCAATCTTTTTCATATAATTATTGTAATGCTTAAACTGTAACTACCCAGGTCTTTATGTATATATTGCGATTTTATCCAAACTTGCGTAACTACGTGACTACTCACCTTTTTAAATAATCATCACTTTCTCTAAATCTCATTTTATGTTGTGGTTACGCGCCTTCGGCGCGTTTTGTTCTGCGGACGGCTAATATTTATCACATTAAGCCGCGCGCAGCGCAAACGCCGCGAAGCGGTGGAACCCAAACCCCATCCTAGTTTTAGGGATTTGAAATGAAAATGTTGTATGAACAGGTGAGTAGTTACCAAACTTGCTACAATGTAATAATAAAACGCATGTTTGAAAACAATATAACAAATATCAAAATTGTAGAGCTAACTGAAAGCGCTATTAAACAAGTAAGCAGCCTACTTAATAAAGAGGCTAAAGATCCACATACTTATGGGCTACGCCTAGCAATTAAGGGTGGTGGTTGCTCAGGCTTAAGCTATAACCTTACTTTTGATGAGATTAAGGAGAAGGATTTAATACAGAGTCAAGATGGCTTCAAGGTTTTTATTGATCCTAAGAGTGCAATTTACCTGAAAGGAATGACCGTAGACTTTGATGACAGTCTTACTGGTAAGGGTTTTAGTTTCACTAATCCTAATGCTACTAATACTTGTGGTTGCGGTGAAAGTTTCTCAGTATTCTAGAGCGCTACTCTTTTAGAATCTGTTTTATCAAATTTTAGTTTGTTTTTTGGACCAAAGATTCAGCATCTCATGTTGCAATTCAACTGAGGTATATTTATTTTTTAAATCTTTAAGTCCTCCAGCCCAACTGAAGCCTAATTTATTTTTTGACTTCTTCTTTTGGAGTTTCTTTGATTTTCTTTGAAAACCTTCCATAGACTATAATTATACTCTGTAATACATAGATAATGAACTATTTAAAAATCACCGGCGCTGACTCTCTAAGTTTTCTACAAAGACAAGCTAGTAACAATAAAGGTTACATGGCATTTCTTACACCGCAAGCTAAAATTATTGCACTTGCATATTGGCAAGAACCATATCTCATTACCAATGATGCTGAGAAATTAAAAACACACTTAGAGAAATTTATTATTACTGAAGATGTGAATATTAACAGTCCTGGACTGGATTGCAAAGCCTGTCCTGAGGAGCGAAGCGACGTGAGGATCGCGCCTACGGCGCTCCTCGCAATGACGGACAATGCTATTGACTTTGAAACATTCTCAGAAGACGATACTTTAATCAAACTCTCCGAGCAATTCCCAGAAAAAAAACTTCTAGAGAAATATGTTAGCTTCACTAAAGGGTGTTTTCCAGGACAAGAGCCACTGGCTAAATTTAAAAACATCGGCATGAAGAAGCGTGAAGAACGCTCACAGAGCTATCTTGATGAAGCCTTAGATATATTTG
This sequence comes from uncultured Gammaproteobacteria bacterium, assembly GCA_964512985.1. GTDB lineage: Bacteria > Cyanobacteriota > Vampirovibrionia > LMEP-6097 > LMEP-6097 > CAYPGT01. The sequence goes on from CAZELI010000008.1 coordinate 7,700, forward strand.
CTAAGGCAGACGCAAAAGACCCTAGTGGATTAGACCCTGCTATAGATCTACTACGTAAGGCACTGAAGGAAAACCCTCGTAATGAAGATGCCATGGAATCACTCGGCGTCTTACTTGCAAAACAAAGCAAGTATCAAGAAGCGATCATGGTCATGCATCAGTTAGAAATGATTAACCCCGAAAACCAAATGGCACAAATGAACCTGTCGATCTTCTATATGAAGATTGGTGATAAAGAAACTGCTGAAGAACATAAAGCTAAGGGTACTGTGCTTGCTTTCGGAAAAGCAATCGCTGATTAGCTTTCTTGTTGAATATTTACGTTTAATTTTAAATTATTAACAAACCTAATGAATATTGGAGCTGTTTTTTCCGAACCCAAGAGTTTTAATGCAGAATGTGCGATATAAAAAAGAGGACTGGATTTCATATCGGCACGGATTCTATTAAGTGTAGAAGTTGTAACTCCATCACCTACCCAAACCTGAGATGGATCATCAGAGTGAAGTGCTTGTAAAACAGAGTTTCTCAATTGCCAATCAAAATGATTTGCTGGACGATGCTGAGGGCTAGTGGGATCATCAGCCCAGTCTAGTTTATTTATATCAGCGGCTAAGTCTGGTATTGAATTGAGTAGTATTCTAGCGAGATCTGCGGCTATACTATCTTCAGTAATTGTTACCTCTTGTCTCAAAGATTGGTGTGAATTCACATATTGTGGATCTTCAGCTAATCTAACTAAGGTTTTACGAATTAAAGCAGTATCTTTTAATTGTCCATCATCACTAAAAAAACTCTTCGGTAGTTTTCTTGTAAGCTTAGCTTCTTTAACTATTTGTATATAGTCCATATTTGAAATATCTATAGACTCACCACAAGCAAATATTGTAGGATCAGCATGAAAAGCAACCAAATCATGCTCTAATCCTACAACACGATTTCTTGCATGGTTTGGTTGTTGAGCTATAGTTGTTGGACCGACGAGTGGTGTAAAAGATCGTAGCTTCAGATAACTCATATCCTAGAATAATACTTGTCTAAAAGCCAATCTGTCAATAGATAATATTCGGGTGATTCTAAATAAATTCCATAATCTACTACTTATAATAAGATTTTATTAGCTTTTGGCATTTATAATAGGCTCTGGCGGGATCATTTCGAAATTAGCAGGATAGAATTTTAAATAAGGACGATTGAATCAATGGGACAAAAAAATAACGTAATAGTAAGAATAGCCGGAGCAGCAGGAGATGGTATTGCTTCGACTGGTGAGTTTTTAGGTAAAACTTGTTCGCGCATGGGTTTACATGTACTTGCATACAACTCATTTCAATCAGCGATTCGTGGTGGACATGTATGGTTGCAGATGGCGATTGGTCCTGATAAACAATTAGATCACGGTGAACAACCTGAGATCGCACTTCTATTTAACAAGACTAGTCCAGCAGTGCATGTGCCTGACATGAAAGCTGGTGGTATTGTATTTTACAACGCAGGTACTATCAAGAAAGAAGAGATCGAGAGTCTCAGATCTGATGTACATTTCCATGGTCTAGATTTCAAGAAGATGACTGATGATGCGGGACTCACAGGTGTTAACTCAGTAATGCTTAACGTTATGCTCTCTGGTGCTTTAGTTCAAGCGATTGGTTTAGATGGTGAAGTAACTAGAGAATTCATTAAACACAAATTCGCGAAGAAAGGTGAACAAGTATTAGATCTTAACTTGGCGATTTTCAATCTTGGTGTGGAGTGGACTGCTAAGAACGTTAAGAAAGAATCTATGCAAATGAAGGGTGACGGCAAAGCGAAGATATTCATGACTGGTAATGAGGCTCTAGGATTGGGTTTGGTAGCTGGTGGACTTAAGCTATATTCAGCTTATCCAATGAGCCCAGCGACCGGTATTCTTCACTACTTAGCTACTGTAGGACAGAGCGAGAAAATTATAATCAAGCAAGTAGAAGATGAGCTTGCTGCAATGAACATGGTTGTCGGTGCTGGGCAAGCTGGAGTGCGTGCTGCGACTGCAACTGCAAGCGGTGGTTATTGTTTAATGGTAGAGGCTGTGGGCTTAGCTGCAATGATGGAAATTCCTGCAGTATGCGTAGTAGTATCTCGTGGAGGTCCTTCTACTGGAGTACCTACTAAGCAAGAACAATCTGATATAGATCTATGTATGGCTGGTAACGGTGACTCTCCTAGATTCGTGATTGCGCCTAAAGATCCAGAAGATTGTTTCTATCAAGCTGCTAGAGCATTGAATCTTGCTGAGAAGTACCAGATCCCTGTTTTAGTATTAAGTGATTTCTTCTTGTCTGAGCATTTTGAGACTATTGATGATTTAGACTTCTCGAAAGTACAAATCAATCGTGGTAAGTTCTCTACTACTTGGGAAGGTAAAGAACGTTATAAGCGTTATGAGTATACTGAGGATGGAGTCTCTCACAGAGTGCGTCCGGGAGCGCCTGGTGCTATGTATGTACCTTGTAGCGATGAGCATAACGAATATGGTCATGTTATGTCTGACGTAGAAGCTGGTCTGCCACACGCTCGTGAAGCACGTATTAAGATGCATGCTAAACGTATGAAGAAGATGGAGACTATGGTTACTAGTGGAGACGCTCAAGCACCAAGCTTCGAAGGTGACGCAAATGCTGAGACAACGTTTATGACTTGGGGTTCTACTTATAACTATGCTAAAGAAGCTATTAATTTATTAGCAGCAGAAGGTATCAAGGTAAACCATCTACACTTCACAGATGTATATCCTATCCCTCGTGCTAAAACTCTTGAGCTTATGAACAAGTGTAAGAGAATCGTTTCTGTAGAGGCTAACATGTGCAATTCACTTTGCCGTCAAGTGCTTGCTGAGACAGCATACGAAGTAACAGAGCATATTAACAGATGGGACGGCGAGCCGTTTACTGGTGAGTGTATAGTGGAGGAATTCAAGAAGCTTGCCGTAAAAAAGCAATTAGCTAATGTTTGACCGTCATTGCGAGGAGCGAACGAAGTGAGCGACGTGGCAATCTCATAGACAGAAAAAGGAACAACGATTATGACAACAACAACAGTATTAGAAGCAAAAGATTTTAAAGGTGATGTTCATCCAGACTGGTGTCCAGGCTGCGGAGACTTTGGTGTGCTTAATTGTGTACAGAGAGCCCTTGCAGAGATGGGTTTAATGCAACATCAAGTAGCAGTGATCTCAGGGATCGGCTGTTCATCTAACTTACCTGGGTTCATCAATACTTATGGTATGCACACGCTTCACGGTAGATCATTACCAAACGCTCAAGGCTTTAAGCTGGCGCATCACGATATGACTGTAATTGCAGTTGGTGGTGATGGTGATGGTTACGGTATCGGTGTCGGTCACTTAGTGCATGCACTTAGACGTAACATTGACATGACTTATATAGTAATGAACAACTCTATATATGGTCTTACTACTGGTCAAACTTCACCAACAAGTGGCTTTGGGATGAAAACTAAATCTACTCCATTTGGTAACCCAGAAGTACCTCTCAATCCATTAACTCTAGCCCTTGGTGCTGGAGCGAGTTTCGTAGCTAGAGCTTTCTCTGGCAACCCGAAACAAGCAGTAGAGATCTATAAAGCAGCTATTGCTCATAAAGGATTCTCTCTAATAGACACCTTCTCTCCATGTGTGACTTTTAATAAAGTAAACACAGCACAGTTCTACAGAGACAATACTTATGATCTTAATGCAGAAGCTGAAGGACACGATATCCATAATCTAGAATCAGCTTATAAGATTGCAGCTAAAGATACTTATGCTACAGACCGTATCGCTACTGGTATTTTCTACCAAAGCGAGCGTCCTTGCTACGAAGAAACAGAGAAAGATACTCTATCTACTCCTATCTGTGATCATGTGCTTGGTATTTCTCCTGAGCGTGCTGAAAAGCTTAAGGCTAGTTTCAAGTAAAGAATCTATAGCGCTAATAAATATGCAAATCTCTTAGCTGATTCTTGAATTAGTTCTTTGTTTCTTTCTAATACTGCTCCAAAGGTTTTGGTATATGTATCTTTATTCTCAGGATCGGCCTTAATCGTATCCCTTTCATCAGCTGTCATTTTACTAAGCAATTTATTATGCAAATCCTTTAATCTATGATAAATAACTTCTTCTTTAAAATCACGCAATCCATTTAAAAATACTTCTACTAAATCTACATTGGCAAGCAATTGCTTAATCTCATCTTCAGATTTCTTCTTTTTATCCTTAGAATACCTCAAATAGTTTCTAAAAGTTTGAGAAAGAAGGGTATCTTTAAGATTTGTATTTGTCTCTGAGTTTTCTTTCATTGCAATATCAAGAAGATTCTCAACTTCGGAATTCCTTAAGTCAGTGAGATAATTAGAGCAACCGTCTGGTAAATGAGAATCAACGACTGCATATTTATGGTTCGTGCACCTATTCCTTGACATTTCTCCATAGTTGGATTTAAGAGTTAACCCTAATTGTTCAAAGAAATATTTCAATGTACTATATCCTTTTTTTGGATTAGTTGACTTGATCTCACCATTATATTGTTGAATTTCAAGAAATGCTTTCTTGAGAGCATTTTCAATTTGTTCTGGACTGAAATTTGCTTTAAGCTTAACTATATCGGTGGCTTTTTCTTCTCTATTTACTTTTACTTCATTTGCTTGTAAGAACCTTGCTGCAAACTTTCTATGTTCTTCAGGGATTTGGATTGTAGTAGCTGCGACATCGACTAATTTTGAATTTCCTTGAACAGTTAAGCTCGTAAGCCATTCCAACACAGCTCCAAGTTGGGTGTGTTCTTCATTAATTTTTGAATATAGGGTGCTGATATCACCGACTTTGAGTTCTGTTAGCATAGATAATACTTTATCATATTATCTACAATAAATCCAGGGGGGGTTTATAAGATATATCCTAACAAATTCCGTACTGAGAATCTTAATGCGAGTTTTAAGTAAGTCTTGACTTAATAGATCCTGAAAATATAAGATTCTTAGTTTTATTATAGAACTGAGTTAGAATGGTTTTGGAATAATTATGGTTACAGGAGTGGCAGAGTTAGCAAGAGATATCGTTGATTATAAATCAATGAGCCCTATCGAAATTGCAAGAAGAACTGTCCCAACAATAGAGGCTATTAAGGGTACATCAGGTGCTAAACCTCCTCTGAATTGGTTGGTAAGCCACGCGATGAAACTTCAATCTAATTTAAGTTCTGAATCAACTGATTTTCTAAACAGATTTGCTGGTGAATTACTTTCAGGAGCAAGTTCAAGGAAATTAACTCCTGCTATTGTAGTAAAAATATTTCAAGAAGCTCATAAAAAAACTAAAGCAAAAGCTTTGCAACAGACTCAAAATCCCTCTGCAAATAAATCCACGCTAAATGTGCAATCAATTCAACTCTTAGATATAGTTACCCATGAATTATTGTCTAGAGCAAGTTTGGATGAATTAACTCCTGATGCCTTAACAGCAATATTTAAAGCTGCTCGCAGAGAAACCAAAACACAAGCCTTACAATCCACTCAAAACTCTTCTGAAACCCAATCCACGCTTAATCCACAATCAATTGGGTTCTTAGACCTAGTTACCAGTGAATTAATGTCAAGAAGAAGCTTAGATAAATTAACTCCTGATGATTTAGTAGAAATATTTAAAACAGCTCATACAAAGATGGTAATTGGAGAAGCAAGACATGCTCAAGCTACAGACTGGGCATTAGAAGATATAAATCAACAAAAGGCTAATAGATGCACTATGGCTGAACCTAGTGCAGCAGCACCAACCAAAGCCAAATCAAGAACTTGGTGGCAGATATTTCACAAGTAGATAATAAAAAGATTCAGTTATATCCTATACTTTTCAAAGCTATAATATCCACATGACCTCCTTCTTAGACCTCTCTAAGCAAACCGCCCTAATCTGTGGAGCATCACAGGGTATGGGGTTTGCCGTGGCGAAGCTGCTGGCAGAATATGGCGCAAGGGTGATAGGCATAGCACGTAATAAGACTACACTAGAAGAGAGTTTCGCCAAGCTCACGAATCCTAATCAGCATAAGTGTTTAACAGCAGATCTATCTGATATAGAATCTATCCGAAACCTCATTGAAGAATTAAAGAAACAAAACCTCAGTCCCGATATATTGGTAAACAATTCTGGTGGACCCAAGCCCTGCACTGCTTTGAATGCTACTAATGATGATTATTTACAAGCCTTCACTCAACATCTATTAGCCAATTCAATGCTTGCACAAGCCTTAATCCCTGCTATGCAGACTAAAGCCTATGGCAGAATAGTTAACATAGTATCGGTTTCAGCAAAAGTACCTTCTGATAACTTGGCAAGTTCTAATACTGTACGTGGAGCGATGCTGAACTGGGCTAAGACACTTGCTAACGAACTAGCTCCTAGTGGTATCACTGTTAACAATGTACTTCCTGGTTACACCGAAACTGAAAGGCTTAAGGAAGTAATCTCAGCACGCGCAGTACAAAATAGCGTAGATGAAACTACAGTACAAGAAAAAATACTATCTAAGATTCCCATGAAACGCTTTAGCAGACCTGAAGAGATAGCAGCAGCTGTTTTATTCTTTGCAAGCCCTCAGGCTAGTTATATTACGGGGACTAGTTTGCCGGTGGATGGTGGATATATTAGTACAACGTAGAGAATCACTTATAACTGTCAACCGAAGAGAACGAGTACCCGTTTGCCGTCATCGCGAGGAGTCCGTCGAAACGAAGTGAAGACGGACGACGTGGCGATCCACTCCGGCGCTGGAATGGATTGCTTCGTCGTGCTGCGCACTCCTCGCAATGACGGATTACGGGTATTGGTTTACTAAAATGACAGTATTCTAAGAATTCTCTCTATAAGCCAACTTCGACCCCATAATTCTATAGCATAGCTTCGCTACTAAGAAGTCCGGGCCGGTCATTCCCGCTATAGGAGCGAGTTCTACTACATCAGCGCCAATGAGATTAAAATGCTTACAAGTCTCGCGGATAAGATTTACTGGTGTATACCAATCTAAACCACCAGGTTCTGGAGTACCAGTGCTTGGCATAATTCCAGAATCAAATCCATCTACATCAAAAGTAATATAGAAATCTTCATTGCCATATTTCTTCATAGTCTCCAAGACATCCTTAGAACCCCAGAATTTCATCGAAGCACCTGGAGTTAGTTTAGTATCAGTACTATCCTTAGGATTAATCTCTTCGCGAAATTCTTTTATTGCAGAACGATAAGCATAAGTCTTATAGAATTCATCGCGCGCATAGAAGATAGTAATCGGCATATCTTCTAACATATGATCATCAGCTTGCTTGTGTAAGCTAGACAGCCACTGGCATTCACCTTCAGAGATATTACGAATCCCGACAGAAATAATCTTAATCTTAGGACAAGCCTTATATATAGAATGAATTGCACAAGCATGATTATAAGGATTACCACGAAAGTCTTTTCGTAGATCAGCATGAGCATCGAAGTGTAATAATGTTAGACCCTTGCCTTGGGATTGCATATGATCGTAAGCTGCTTTCACTGGACCAAGACTCAGTGAATGTTCGCCACCAAGCACAAACGGAAACTTACTACGTTTATATGAATCAGCACACTTCTCATATAACGCTTGAAAAGGTTTAGCAGTACTAGCATCTTGCAGCTCCATTACCACGGGCTCCAGAGTTTTAATACCATAATCAGAAGGATCTATATTAAACTCATCATCGTAAGACTCAAGCTCCATGCTAGCTTCGAGTATTGCATCAGGACCTTGGTCTGTTCCATGACCATAACTAGTAGTCTTGTCATAGGGACAAGGAATAATCTCAAACAAATATTCTGCACCGGCAACTTTTCTATTACAATTTCCGAAGATCTTCATTAACTTAAATTTAGCAATTCCAACTAAAAATCGGTTAGCTTGGTTAATATTATCTGTTGCAAATTTTTAATTGATGGAGCTGTTAATATGAAGATAAGGAAGTCTGTTATGAACACAAGAACATCAAAAGATACTTATCAAAATGCCCCATGGGGTTCATGGCAGGTATTAGATGATGCTAATGATTATAAAGTTAAACGAGTAGTGGTCAAACCTGGTCATAGATTGAGTTATCAGAAACATTTTAAAAGAGAAGAGTTCTGGATGATAGTGCATGGGGATGCTGAAGCAACTTTGGACGGTAAATTATATAAGCTTAAACCTGGAGAAAGTATATTTATTCCTAAAGAATCAGCACATAGAATTGCCAATAATGAAAAGAATATAGAGAATGTAGTCTTCATTGAAATCCAGCGGGGAGAGTACTTTGGCGAAGACGATATCGTCAGATTAGAAGATGATTATGGCAGGGTTTAAGCATTTAAAAATACATATTATTAGTGATGTTCATTTAAATGACAAGCGCTATGATGAAAAACAATTTGAAGAGAATCCTAAGAAGAAACATTTTCGTGAATTCTTGACTTCGTTAAATCAAAGTTATTCACTAGATGATCAAGTTATTTTAATATTAAACGGAGATATTTTTGATGTGACTAGTTGTTGGTATGAATCAGTGCTTCCTTGGGATACTGATACTGATAAAGTGACAGCCATATTAAAAAATATAATTAGTAGAATAATAGAAAATAATATTTCCATTATTGAAGAATTAAAGCAATTCCTAAAACACCCGATGTCAAAAATCGTGTATGTAATAGGGAATCATGATAGTCTCATCGGGCAATATCAGGTTGCGCAGGAATTGATAACAGAGAAGCTTCTTGCTGGTTTAGCTTCTGAACTGAAGAATGACAGAATCAGCTTTGTGAATTTTTTTGAATATCCTGAGTTGGGACTCTATGTAGAACATGGTCACAGATTTGATCCCTTAAATACAAGTGATAATTATCAGCCATGTTTTGGTGACGTGATAAGTATTCTGATTGTTAATCATTCGGTTGAAGAAATTATTAGTCGTTTAAAGGATAATGGTTACAGTGCAGAACTCATTGCTAATATTAAATCTAACTTATACGATATAGAATATATACGCCCTCTGTCTCTGTTACCGTTTTGGATAGACTCTGTTGCTAATATTTATCATAATCATCCTGAATGTGAAGGTAAAACTGAATCTGTTCAAGACATTGTAAGAAAAGTTATTCTTAATTTTCACGATAATCCATGGGCAATTAAATATTTATCGAAGCAATTACATCTCCCTAAATATTTGCTTAGCTTGTCTCTTGATTTGATGATGCGCTACCCTCCACTCCTTCCAGCTCTATCTTTTATGATGTCCAAGCTGCTTCGTCGTACGCACTCCAATAATTTCCAAAATCAAATGGCCAAAAAATTATATGACGAAAAAAAATATCGTATGATTGTTTTTGGGCATACTCATATTCCTATTGTTACTACTTTGGGAGTGACTGGACATTATTGCAATACAGGAAGTTGGACTCCTGTAATTAACTTACTGAAATATTCTGAAAATAAATCATCATATATGGAATATTTAATAGCGGAGTCTAAATTTAGTAGAATTGAGCATAGTGGTACTTTGAGTATTGAACTTAATTTAAGTTCGACAGGCGCTAAACCAAAATTTTCACTTAAAACTATACAAAGAGGGGCTGAATGAAAGGTAACTACTCATTTAATTAATCTATCTAAATCTCATTTTATGTTGTGGTTACGCGCCTTCGGCGCGTTTTGTCCTGCGGACGGCTAATAATTTATCGTATTAAGCCGCGCGCAGCGCAACCGCCGCGAAGCGGCGGAACTCAGACCCCGTCCTGGTTGTAGGGATTTGAAATGAAAATATTATATGAATAGATGAGTAATTACAATGAAAGGAATTATCAGAAATCAGGTAATATAGTATGATTAAAAGTGATATGAAACAAATTAAAAATAGAGAAGATGTAATCAAACTGTGTAACGCCAATGATGTCAAGTTTATACGTTTGCAGTTCTGTGATATTCATGGACTGGTGAAGAACCTTTCTGTGCCGATTGGGCAGTTGGAGAAGGCTTTAGACAATAAAGTTATGCTGGATGGTTCATCAATACGAGGTTTTAGAACTATTGAAACTTCTGATATGTTTTTTGCTCCTGATATAAGCACGTTTAGAGTCTTGCCATGGAGACCACGTGATGGCTCTGTTGCTAGGATCATTTGTGATATTTATAACCCTGACGGTACGCCGTTTGATGGTTGTCCGCGTAATAATCTTAAGCGTGTTTTGAAAGATGCTGAGAGCCAAGGTTATAAGTTTAATGTTGGTCCTGAGTGTGAGTTTTTCCTCTTTGATTTGGATGAAGAAGGTTTCCCGAGTACTAACCTCAGTGACAAAGGTGGTTACTATGATGTAGAACCTACGGACCTCGGTGCTGATGTGCGTAGATCTATCATAATAACGCTTGAAGAGTTAGGATTTGAGATAGAAGCTTCTCACCATGAGGTGGCTCCATCGCAGCATGAGATTGACTTTAAGTATGATGATGCTCTTGTTACTGCCGATAATGTGATTACTCTTAAATGGGCATCTAAGACTGTCGCTAATGATTATGGTCTCTATGCAACCTTTATGCCGAAACCTCTTCAGGGAGTGAATGGTAGCGGTATGCATTGTAATATGTCCTTGAGTGATCCTAATGGTAAGAATCTTTTTTATGATGCTAGTAAACCTGATGGTATCTCTGATCTAATGAGACACTTTATTGCTGGTATTTTGAAGCATGTGAAGGACTTCAGTGCAGTAACTAATCCTCTAGTGAATAGTTATAAGCGTTTAGTTCCAGGCTATGAAGCACCAGTGTATATTGCTTGGTCACAATTAAATCGTTCAGCTTTAATCAGAATCCCTGCTTCTAGAGGATCAGGTACTAGAGTTGAATTAAGATGCCCAGATCCAGCAACTAATCCATACTTGGCGTTTGCTGTTTTACTTGAAGCTGGTTTAGATGGTATTAAGAATAGACTTACACCACCTGAAGAAGTAAACGAGAACATCTATCACCTAGAAATGCATACTATGGAAGAAAGAGATATTCATGCGCTTCCTGGAGATCTAGATGAAGCTCTTAAAAATATGGAAACTTCAGACTTAGTTCGTAGAGCTTTAGGAGATCATATTTATAAGCACTATATTGAGACGAAGTATAAAGAATATCAAGACTATAGAGCGCAAGTTTCAAAGTGGGAATTAGACCACTATCTACATTGTCATTAAAAATTGACATATTGGTAAACCGACACCCGTTAGCCGTCATTGCGAGCGAAACGAAGTGAAGCGAAGCAATCCACTCTAAAGCCTTAATCAAACACGCTTAGGAGTGGATCGCCACGTCGTCCGTCTTCACTACGTTTCGACGGACTCCTCGCGATGACGGATTACGGGTATTGGCTCTCTTAAAATAAAACTACAACGAAATCACTTCTGTGGCTGTAACCGGCGCTTCGTTGTTTAATTCTAGAGAGTGAGTAAATATATCTTTCTCATAAGGGATATTGTTTTTCATTTCAGTGATAGCTACATCAACGATGCCACTTGCATATTTATCGAGAGTTGCTTGATCTGCTTTAGCCACCTTGCTAGCAGCTTCTTCCAGGGTATGATCCATATTTGATCGTGATATGGCTACTTCGTTCTGGATAGTGGATATATCACTATTAATCGCGTCTAACTCTTGATCCATAACCTTGATTTCTTCTTCAAGACTAGACATTAGCTTAGTTACTTCTGATTTACCTGAGTCCAGCTCTGCAATCTGTTCAGAGTGCAATGCTGATATCTCATTATTGAGTCTAATTTTTTCTTGGTTTATAAAGATTAGAGCTTGAGCTGCAATAAATGAGCTTAGCACCAGAAATAGACCTAACCCGACAAGAATCCTCATGCTCTAAGTTAGTCCCAGAGTGGCTTTGGTAAAAATCAGTAAAGAATTGTATCTAGTTCAAGATCGGTTAGATGATGTAGGTGAACTAGGCTAAATATATTAGGCTTGCATTGAGAGACTTGGGTTAAGTATCTGTTCTACTAGCTTCCAAGACTTGAATTCCTTATGTAGTCTGTATTCTAAGTGTTTATGAAGGAATTTAAGGGTATGTTCGATGTTTCCCGCTTCGCTAAAGCTTCGCGGGACAAGCCCTACTTCATTGATTAAGTTCATGTTTTCAAATTGTAATAGTGTGTTAAATACACCAGGCTTGAGTTCTCTAATACTGTCTTGATAAGGGTTCCTGCGTAATAATTCTCTGTAAGCTTGACTACTAGTGACAGCGCCATTCTCTAGGTCGAAGTATTGTGGAATCTGATCTCTATTGCGTTTAGTATTGGTTAGACTACAGGTATCTAGATCTGGCTTGTAGCCTAGAATACAAATTAATTGCCATAGATATTTGCAAGTACTCAGGAAGAAGTTATTATCCTTGATTTGCTCCATCTCCTGTAAATGAGTATAAATTAGATTAAATAGTGCTTCATAGCTATCATCATTAATAGCTACTTGAGCAAGTATGTCGATAGCAAAACAAGCAAGAGTCAACGCTTCGTAGTTAGAATTAATATTAGGTAGTGCTTGTATTAAACGAGCTTCTTTAACGATATCTAAGTTTCTACCACCTGCTAATAATAAATCTAAGCAGTTTAACACTTGCGTCTTAGCACTGAACTTACTATTAACACGATAGGCACCCTTCGCGATACATTGTATTGGTCCGTGTTCTTTACTATATAGATGCAGAATCTTGTCAGATTCATTTAATCTATAAGTTCTCAGAATAATAGCAGTACACTGATAGTCCACTAACTATACTGAAGCATTGAATTGCTATGGTGACAACTGCGTCAAGTTGACAGACCTTTATCTCAACATGCTATAATACTTTACGTATTGGGAGGTATTTTTTATGGTTGAAACAATTCCTGTGGTGAATAGAGCTGTTGGCCCGGTTCCTGTTGCTAATACAACAGTGACTACACCACAACCAGCATTAGCTGACAATGCTCTTTTTCAAGAGTTTTTGAAAAATCTATCTGCTACTGCAGAAAAATCTGGTAATAAAGATTTACTTGATCAATTAAAAAAGGTTAATCCAAATCCAACTTTAACTGAAGATCAAGTTCAAAAAAGGCTTTTAGCAAGATTAGACCCTAGTATGAGATCTCTTACAGAACAAGTAGAGGGCATTGGTAAGATCTTTATGGGGTTGATACATGGTGATTTAGAAGCCGAGCATAAAGCGAATCTTGAAAAAATTCGCGAATCGCTTACTAAGAATGGAGTATTAGACTCGCTGGTAAAGCGTGTTGTAGGATCTTTTACTGCAGTAGCAGATATATTTAAAGGTTTAGGAGAGCAAATTGAAGCACTTTGTAAGGAAGATAAAGAAGGTGTTATAGCATTGTTGACTCAATTGTTAGAAACTATGAAAGAGAATATTAAGCAAGCTATGGCATTCAATCCGTTTCTGAGAATAGCTATAATGAAGATGAAAAATCCTAATACTCAGGATCTGTTATCTATGGCAGATCAAAAAGTTGCTGCTAAGGCACCAAATATTGCTATTAACTAAGCTCTAAAGCTTTAACAACTTAGCTCCACGATAATAATATCCAAGTATCTCTTCGTAGGTTCTGCCATGTTCAGCTAAGTATTTAGCTCCGTGCTGTGACATGCCTATGCCGTGACCGTAGCCTGAACCACTGATGATGACTAGATCTGGGGTATAAGTGATATCGAAGTTCGTGCTACGTAGACCAAGCTTATGACGAAACTCTTCGCCCGTTAATAATCTTGAAGAAGTTTTACCAGAGATGAGGATATTAGCTACTCTACCTTCTAGAGATCTATTGAGAATTGTTATGGAGTCAATAGATTCTAATTTCAGGTCTTTTAGTTTATCTTCTAATTCTGGCTTAGTTAATTCTATCTGCCAGTGATTATTAGAAGTTTGACGCTGGAACTCTTTCACTGGTACTAAATATGCAGCGGAACTAAGTCCCCAGGCAGATTCTGGAGAATTAGTATAAGAGCCTCCATGACTTGAGAAATAAGCATCGACATAGAGTCCCTGATCGTTAATTAACAGTTCCCCTTGAGTCGCCTTAATAGCAGCAGTGGTAATAGGATCTTCCTTCAAGTAACCTAAGTACATTTGATCTTCGACAGTGGATTTGAGATCATAGCCTAGATTCTTTCTTCTGCCTAACATTGCCATGCTATAGGTGCGAGCTGCGATGCTTTGTGCTTTAAGCGCTTCTATATGCCATGTAGACGGCATCTCAGAAGGTACTACGCCTTTGAGATAGTCTTCTAGATCAAGATTGTTGATAACGCTGAAACTATCCTTAAAAGATTTAATTATGATTGAGCCTCTGTAAACTTGACTATGTTGATAAGGAACTTTGATTCTAAATAGGCAAGGTAATGTTTGAGCTTGATCGTTGCTAACACATTCAAATTTAACTAGGCGACTACTAGTTACTAGATCTGGTTCGGCTGCAATTAATAAAGGGTTCGCCATAGCTGGAGATGATCTTATTAATGCCCAATCACCTATATTCTTCTCTAGTAAAGTACGAGTATTAGTGAATTCTTTCTTAGTTATGCTTTTTAAATATGGATCCCAATTTTTGGGTTGATGAGATCCCAATTTATGAGGACCAAATTCTAAGAGAGCTAGATCAATCATTTTTCCTGAGCCTTGATATGTTGGGATCTCTTCTGGGAGCGGCTTCTCGGTTAGATCTTCAATGACATGATAGTTTTGATTAGCGGTTAGATATAGAGTATTAATATTGTCATAGAGACCAACAGAGATGTTTTGGGCTGTAACAGGTAAAGAGATTAATAGTAATGCGGATACCTTAGTGACAGTCCCCGTCATCCTGAGGCTGCGAAGCAGCCGTAAGGATCCACTACTAAGATTATTCATAATAGTGGATCCTGACGGTCGGGCTGCGCCCTCCCTCAGGATGACGTCATGATAGTAGTTCATCTAACTCCTTCTCGCCGATAACTTTCACTCCTAACTCTTCTGCCTTATCTAATTTAGAACCTGGGCTATCACCACACAGTAGATATGAGGTCTTTGCAGATATCGAAGAACTTAGCTTCCCGCCGTTTTCTTTGATGATTTTTTCGTAGTGAGAACGGCTTTCAGTTAGAGTGCCAGTTATCACGAAGCTTAAACCTTCAAACTTAGTTCCAAGCTGCTTATTGACTGTATCTTGGATCTTAAGTAGGTTTGGATTAGAGCTGAGTTCGTTTTTTAATTCTTGGTATGGTTTACTAGAGAAAAACTCTTGAAGTGATTCTATAACTTTAGGACCTAACCCATCTACTTTAACCAAGTTAATTCCTTGCTTCTCGGTGATTTCCTTCTCAAGAGAGTTAAGATTAGGGTAATAAGTTGCTATTAATTCTGCTGTATTAATTCCTATATGTTTAATACCTAGAGCATAGAGCAATCTTGAGAAGTCTCTGCTACGGCTATTGTTGATAGACTTGATAGCATTTTGTGAGGACTTCTCTGCCATGCGTTCTAGCTCTACTAATTGTTCTACTTTAAGTTTATATAAATCTAGCGGAGTTTTAATTAAACCATCTTCAAGCAAGGTCGCTACTAGAGCTGGTCCTACTCCATTAATATCCATAGCTGCTTTAGAACACCAATGCTGGATTCTTCTTAATACTTGAGCTGGGCAGCTAGCTATATTAGTACAGCGATAGCTAACATCATCTCGTTCTATTTCTGAACCACAGATAGGACAAGCATTCGGGACTTGAATTGTCTCTGAATCACTTGGACGTTTATCAAGATTCACAGCAATTATTTCTGGGATGATCTCGCCAGCCTTGCGTACTTTTACCCAATCTTTAATTCTCACACTTAATCTTTCAACTTGATCAAAGTTATGTAATGTAGCTCGTTTCACCGTAGTGCCTGCTAATTGCACTGGGTTAAGATTAGCGACAGGAGTAATAGTTCCTAAACGTCCTACTTCATAAGATACAGACTCTATTTGGGTTTCAGCTTCCTGGGCTTTAAACTTTAGTGCAATAGCCCAGCGTGGAGTTTTAGCTGTGGATCCTAGGGTGTTTTGCAAAGCTATTTCATTGATCTTTACTACTGCACCGTCTATCTGGAAGTCTAAGCGATCTTTCTTCTCTTCCCATTCTTTATACAGAGTTATAACTTCTTCTATATTCTTGCAGAGTTTATTAAACTTACTATTAGTCTTGAAACCTAAGCTCTCTAATATTTCTAGGCTATGAAAGTGTGTCTTGAAAGGAAGTTCGTCGCTATTTGGAGTTGTGAGTAATAATAACTGACTGGGTTTGTTTGAGCCTAGTGCATTTTCTGAAAACAAACTATAGAAGATAGCATCAAGGTTTCTTGTTGCGGTAATCTTTGGATCAAGTTGCCTCAGGGAACCAGCTGCAGTATTACGTGGGTTAGCGTAAGTTTGTTTTCCTAATTTAGTCTGTTCTTCATTAATCTGCTCAAAGTCTTTCTTATTAATGAAAACTTCACCACGAATAGAAATATCACCCTTGTGTTTAATGGTTTGTGGGAGAGTTTTAATAGTGCAAACATTGGCGGTGACGTCTTCTCCCATCTTACCGTCGCCTCTGGTGGCAGCTTTAACTAATTTACCTTCACTATAATCTATCGCGATACTTAGTCCATCTATCTTAAGTTCAAATACATACTCGCGCGGAGTCTCAGCACCAATGATTCTATTAATGCGCTCTTCCCAGTCTCTTATATCCTTCTCACCGAAGGCATTAGCCAGGCTGATCATCGGGATAAGATGTTCTACCTTGGAGAATTTAGTAGTAGCTATATTAGTTCCTGCATATTGTGAAGGACTTTCTGAGCTTATAAGTTCAGGATGTTTTTTCTCGATGGCAAGTAACTCTTGCATATGCGCATCATAGACAGCATCATCTACTTCTGGAGCATCATTCAGGTAGTAAGCATCATTCCAGCGTTTAAGCTTGTCTATTAATTCTCGATATTTTTTTTCTAGGGTTGTTGTTGTCATAGTTAGATTTTAAGTAACTCTTTAATATATCCAAGTTTCTTGATATTGATATAATAAATATTCTTGCCTTTATAGTCTGCGATACTCATATTATCAAGATCTGCAGATTTGGCATAAATGATAATTCCAAATGGTGTAACTGGATAATTTGAAATGAATTTTTTAACACCGTTCGGTACTTCACCATATTCTATAGTTGTTTTTACTTCGATTGGTATAACGGTTTGGTCTTGTTTCCATATAAAATCCACCTCATCCTTTTTAGTTGTACGCCAGAAATACAGGTCAGCAATGGATTTGTCGATGATACTTGTCAAGTATTGCATTACATAGCTTTCATAAATAATACCTCGATCTTTTCTTTGACTGATACCTTGAAAATTTTTAAGTAAACTATTCCGTATGCCCAAATCATATAGATAGTATTTTTTAGATTTCTTGAGTTCATTACTCAGATTGCTTGAATAAGAATGGAGAGAATATAGTACAAAAGTTTGCTCTAAGATATCTAGGTAACTTTGTACTATATGCATTGATAAACCGAGTTCTTTTGATAGATTACTTACAGCAATAGCTTGTTCTAGATGTGCCAGCATGAAGATTAATTTATTAAAAGCGCCAATATTAGTTTCTTTAATCAAGCTCTTGATATCTTTTTGGATATAGGATGAAATGATCTCATTGAGCAGTTCCAATCGTTTATTTTTGTTTAACGTATATATTTCAGGGAGTCCTCCATAAATAAAATACTCATCAGGATCTCCAATCTTATTGTCGATATATTCCTCAAGTGTCATTGGTCTCAGATAAAATCTACTTGTTCTGCCAGCCATGCTTTCTTTTAAGTGTTTGTGCATCTCTATTGCAGAGGAGCCTGAAGCTATGATTTTAATTTTACGGCTACTATCTCGTTTACCTTGATCATAAATAGCTTTAAATATATGCGAAGCATTATTTATATAATGAAATTCATCAATGAAGACAATCTTGCCAGATTGAGTTAGTAATTTTTTTATTTGGATATCAGATTGACTAAATTGACTTATTGTTTCGGGTTGCTCTAGATCAAAGAAAACCGCTTTATCCTGGTTTTCATTATAAAGCTTATTCATAAGGTGACTTTTACCAGTCTGTCTAGCACCAAAAATCACACAGATTTTGTTACTATCAAGTTCTCCCCTTAATTTATCATAAATAGTACGTAAAAAATCCATCTATATAGCCATTTTACCACATCTAGCAGGATTTTTAACTACTATTCGAAAATCCTGCCAATGGCAGGATTTTTAACTATTGCTCTAAAATCCTGCCAAGCTTATTATAATCCCTATCCCAGCTGCGCTGATAATAGATACCATAATTAATACCCAAGCCTGCTTCCAGCCTATGGCTTGTTTATAAACCATTAGACTAGTGAGATTCACGCCAGGACTAGCAAGCATAAAACTAATAATAGTTCCTAAGGGTACTCCCATCTTAAATAATTCATGGCTAATAGGAACGTCTGCTCCAGCACAAAAGTAAAACGGAAATGCTATCACTGAAGCGATTATCGTAGAAATTAAGGGAGAAATAATATTATTATCCGCTTCTAGAATAATATTGATTAAATGAGTATCTGAACTCAGGGCTGAAACTAAGCTAGCGATAGCGATTGCAAGAATAATCCAAGGCAGGAAATTTACACTCATTAATCGAACATCTTCAATCACTTTTGAAATAAGCGATGGCTTATGATCACAACAGTCATGATCATGTTCTTCATGTGATGTTGGATCTACAATAATTAGCTTGAAATTTTTAGGAGTAAATATACTAATAATATAAGTAACTAATATTCCAAAAACAACAGAGCTAATCAATCTTATCCAAACTACTTCATAGCCCATGACTTCGGTAAGTATTAGTGCTGGTACGCTACAAGCATTACCTGCTACTAAAAACGCACAGAGAGTTTTCCAATCTAGACCCTTTTCATGAAGCTTGATAGCAAGAGGAATCATGCCACAAGTACAAATAGGTAGTAGTGAACCTAGGAAACTTGCACTAAGTATATTGGTGAACTCATTACCACGATTAAAGATCTTTTCTATATAGTTATCGGGTAAAAATCTATCAATTAAAGATGCTGTGATAACAGCAATCAAGAAAATAGGAAGTATCTCCAATAAAAGATGCCAGGCGTGATTAATGATGTTCATGTTCATGAACCAAATGCTCTGCATGTTTTACTGCTGTACCAATATAAACTGTAGATAGAATCGTAAACAAGAATGCTTGTAATAACCCCACAGCCATCTCAAATCCAAGAATACCGATAGGTAGTATAAGGGCTACTAATGATACGAAAGTAGCTAACAAGATTTCACCAGCTACTGTGTTGGCAAATAGTCGCAGAGATAATGTTAGTGGTCTCACTGCTAAATCCATGATTTCAATTAAACACATTGGGTTCACTGAAATACCTTTGGAGCTGAAATTGATAGGTAAAAAACTTTGAACATATTTAAATCCACCAACATAGGCGCCAGATAGAAAGTAAGTAATAATGACTAAGATCGCCATCCCAGCAGGTACGTTGAGATCTGCACAGGGACTGGCTCCATGCCACGCTTCTCCATGTGCATGAGGCCACCATGCTAGTAAAGAACCCATCTTCCAAGGTAATAAGCCAGCGTAATAGTTAACAAGAATGAAAATAAAAATAGAACCTAAGAAGAATATATAATGGTCAGCGCGTTTACCAATTTGGTCTCTGGCTATGTTTCTTATAAAATCATAGGTAGATTCTGCGAAATGTTGTCTTATGCCATATTTCGCCGTATCTGCTGATACGCCGATAGTAAAAAATAAACCCAACAATACTATGAATCCCATGCATGCCCATGCAAAGAATAAAGTATCAATGTTGACTGTCTTGCCGAATAGCTCTCCTGTTATGTGATGCATTTATATAAATTCCTACCCCTATAAATATAACCTGATACAGCAGGAAAGCTACTCCTAATCCTATAAGATTAAGCTTAAATTTCACAATTAGTATAGATAAGATTATTGCTATTACTAAGGCTCTTAAAGCTGAAAACAGGCTGGTAGTAGTTTTAGAAGAAGCTTGAATATCAGTTACTGAGCTAAAACCATGGCATAACATGCGCAAATAGATGTTGAAAGTTAGACTACCTAAGAGTATGGCTTTAGCAAGTTCAGTGTTATAGAGATATACCAGGAAGGAAACTGCTATAGCTATAAAACTATGACTTAAGATGAGTAGATTGGAATTATTTTTTAACTCTTGGTTCATTTATTTAATGACTTATTTGATGTTCTGGGCAATTATGATTCTGCTCTCATAGCTATTCTTCGTAATAGATTCTACTTGCCATTTAGCCTGAGTAAGTAAAGCATTTAATTCTTCATCAGGATAGTTCCGTAATAACATGCCATCTCTATATTGATCCGTGTATTGATGACTACCATCTTCTAATAGCTCAAAAGTCCCACGTTCTCCGCTTGCTACTTTATCAAAGACCCCAAACATTATGCCATTAGGTTTAACGCAAGCTTTAATCTTCTGTAAAAACTCCTTACCTCTTGCATAATCTAAATGCTCAAAGCAAGCATTGATCAATATTCCATCGAAATGATTCTCAGGAAAATTCATCGCAAACATATCTGCAACTTGAAAATTTATATTATTAAGATTGAACTCTATTCCAGTGCTAAAGAGATTTTCTTCTGGATGAGATTTGCGCTCTGTTAATAATTCATTAGCTAATCTAATTGCTGACTTGGATATATCGATGCCGGTAACACTAAAACCATGTTCATTAAGATAGAAACTTAACCAACCTGAACCACATGCTATATCCAGAATATTTTTGCAGTTATATTTCTTAAAAGTTATTGGAATTTGCGGAATATAGTCTAGTACATCAGGAATCTTAGTGCTTGCCTTCTTAACACGTAACCAAGCCTGCTCCCAGAAGTCAATATTCTTCTGATAACGCTTCTGATCTATAGCTTGATGATTAGGCTCTGTCTGCATGTTCGGGTGATTTTAGCACTCTCTTCTTACTTTTTGGTAAATAGTTTTCTTTGGTGATGACTGATTTACTACTTCTAGATTCTAGATCTTGTCTAGCTTTGCCTGCTACTTCTCCTCCTGCTCGTGCAGCTTTTTTATTTTCTATAAAACCTTGAGCATTCTTTTCTCTTGTGATTTCTGTAGTAGCGGCTTCTCCAAGCATTGAGAATATAAGCTCTAAGTCTGTCATATGATCCCTAAGATTTTCGCGTTTAAGCTTCTTGAATTTTTTGTATTCACCTGGTGTCATTCCAAATGTAGCTTGAGATATTTCTGCTGTAAGAATCGCGTACTCTTTTCCTTCTTGAACTTTTCGCTGTTTCCATTCCCCTGTGAGTTCTTCTCGAATAGCAATAGAACGCATACGTTTTTCAATCCAGTTGTCTGGATAGCCTTTAGCTTTATATATTTCTCTAGCTCTTTGACTAGCTAACTCTGGATTCTCTATTTCTTTTACTCTGTCATAGCCTACTTGAGCGAGCCATAACTTAAATGGCTCTGCTTTGGGTGAGGGAATAGACTGAATAATCCTAAAAACTCCTTCCGTATTAGCGCAATTTAACTTTTGAATGCCACCGCTCGTTTCAATTTGAAGGGGGGTGGCAATCTGCCCCCACCCTTTTGAAAGTTCTTTATCCCGTCTTCGTATATCTTTGATATATCCCTTGGGTTGTACAGAGTCCGTTAATGCCACAACAATGTCCTCTATAGCAAACCACCATTCATCATGGTGTAAGGTCTTACGGATTTTCTTACCTTCAAAAATTGCTAGTTTGTTTTTCTCAGCTTTTTCTATATTCATATTCCCTCCTTTTAATAAAATGATTAAGTGGTTAACTATTATAGCAACCCTATAAAACCCATATGATACTTAGATTTTCATAACTTGACATCCACTACTCACTTTGTCTACAATCAGCGAGTAGACCTCTTTTGAAACCGCAGGTTTCAATTAGAGGTCTATTAAAAAAATAGCGATCGTGCGGAACGCACGTATCGCTCTGAGGGAGAACTTAAGTTTAAAGGATAATCTAATGACAACAGAAACTAAAGGTACTGCACGTAATTTTGAGGCGGAGGTAAGCCAGGTCTTAGATCTGGTAATTAATTCACTTTATTCTAATAAGGATATTTTTCTTAGAGAGTTGATCTCGAATGCTGCTGATGCTTTAGCTAAATTGAGATTTGAGTCTTTAACTAATAGTGCATTGATCTCTGATAATGAAGAACTTAAGATTGCTATCTCTCTTGATCCAGAGGCTAAGACTATTACTATTAGAGATAACGGTATTGGTATGAATGAGCAGGATCTCATTAGTCATCTTGGTACTATTGCTAAATCTGGTACTAAGGAGTTTATTCAAGCTTTGAAAGACAATCCTAATGCAGGTTTTAATTCTGATTTAATCGGACAATTCGGTGTGGGGTTCTACTCAGCGTTTATCGTTGCAGAGGATGTGAAAGTTATATCGCGTAAAGCTGGCGAGCAGAATTATTATTTATGGCAATCGCAAGGTAAGGGAAAATACGAGATTGAAGCACTTGCAGAGGCTGATATAGAGAAGTATAAATTACAAGACACTAAGCAAGGCACAACGATTATACTGACATTGAAAGATGAGGAAGAGGTCAATGATTATCTCTCTGATTGGAAGATTAGATCTATTGTTAAGAAGTATTCTGACTTCATCGAGTATCCTATTAAACTTGAAACTAAAGATCCAGAGACTAAGGAAGTATTGTGGGAGATACTTAATTCACAGAAGGCTATCTGGACTAGAAATAAGTCAGAGATTAAGGAAGAGGAATATAACGAGTTTTATAAACATGTTAGTCATGATTACCATGATCCTTTGACTCATATTCATTATCAAGCAGAGGGTACTAATGAGTTTACGGCTCTACTCTATCTACCGAAGAAAGCTCCTTTCGATATGTTTATGCCTGATAACCAGAAGGGCTTACAGCTATATATCAATAAAGTGTTTATTAGCTCTGAGCCTGAATTGCTTGCGCCCCAATATCTTAGATTCGTTAAAGGTTTGGTGGATGCCAAGGATCTTCCGCTAAATGTTTCGCGTGAATTATTACAGCAGAATCCTCGAGTCTCTGCTATTAAGAAAAATATCACTAAGAAAATATTGAGTGAGCTAGAGAACTTAAAGAAAACCAAGAAAGAAGAGTATCTAAGTTTCTTTCAAGAGTTTGGTAAGGTCATTAAAGAAGGTGTGCATACTGACTATGCTAATAAAGAGAAAATATTAGATTTACTTCTATTCCAAACTACTAAGACTAAGGATGGTGAATATATTAGTCTCCAGGAATACAGTGATAGAGCTGGCTTGGAGGCTAAAAACATTTATTACATTACTGGAGATTCTAGAGCTGAGCTTGAGAACTCTCCTTACTTAGAATCACTTTGCGCGAAAGATATTGAAGTCTTGTTTATGACAGATGCTATCGATGAGTGGGTAGTGATGTCGGGTGCTGAATTCCAATCTAAACAATTTAAATCAGTGGCTAAAGGTGAGATGGAACTAGATGAAAAAGCGAAAGAAGAGACTAACGCTAAACAAGAAGAGCATAAAGACCTACTTACTAAATTAGAATCTATTCTTGAAGGTAAGGTTGCAGCGGTTAAGTTCTCTGATCGTTTAGTGAATACTCTATGTTGCTTGGTGGCTGGTGAGCATGATATCAGCGCGCATATGGAGCGTATTTATAAGAACGCTAACCAGAAATTACCTGAGTCTAAACGTGTTTTAGAACTGAATAGTAATCACAAAGTAATTACTAAGCTTGATGAGATATTTAAAGCTGATCCTGATAGTCCTAAACTGAAGGATTATGCTGATCTTATTTACGGACAAGCATTGTTATTAGAGGGCTCAAAAATCGATAATTTAGGTAGATTTACTCAGCTAATTAGTGAATTAATGGCCTAATATTTGCTATTATTGATAACTGTAAATACGCTAGACTAATTTCAGCGTGTTTATTATTAGATAAAATATGGAGACCATTACGGCCCCAATTCCACAGGCTGTGACTCAGCCTGTTAGTCCAGATACGGCATTGCTTCCAGCAAAGCCAGATGAACACAGGTCTGCTCCTAATAAGGTGAATGATATTCAAGGATTTAGGGAGAAATTAATCGAACCAATTCATCATAATGCAGATTTTATTACTCATACTAATGGACAGAATGTTTTAACCGAACTTAAGAATGACAAGGTTTCTCTACCTAATACAAATAAGAGGCTTTCTAATTGGGAAAAATTTGAAGAGTTTTTCTATAGAGGTCCTGAATGGTTTCAAAAGTTTAGAGATAATTTTTGTATGTCGTTAAATTCTTTTGGGATAGTTTTCAATACTATTGCTGTGATTGCGATCAATTCTTCTATTTTTGGTGAGAAGACAACTAAATTCCTCGATGAGAAATCTGAAGCGTTTTCTAAATATATTATTCCTTTTACTTTTGCTTGGAATGGCTTGGAAGCTGCTATGGGTAAGCGTCCTTTAGAGGCTATTGCTAGATGGGTTCCTGCTAGTTTGTTTTTTGTACTTCCTTTCTTTAATTTAAATCTGGCTACTGGTATTAGTTCTGGATTAAATTATCTTTTTGAGCATGTGAAAGATAGGCACGGAGACAAACACCCAGGAGAAGGTAATGCTTGGAAGAATACTACAGAAACTTTGAAAACTTCTGGAGCCATATTTAAAGATATGTTTAGAGGTGATCAAAGTAAAGAAGATTTACTTAAACAATTAGCTACAATATTTATGCTTGTGGGAAGTATGGGTGGATTAGCTTTTGCCAGAGATAGTAGAGATTCTCTGTTAGCTAGGTTATTTGGTAATATGCGAAATGCTGGTGGAATTATCGCCGATGGTAAATTGATATTTAATAAGGTTCTTGACCCCTTGAGAGCCAATGTTCTAAGGACAGTAGGTGCAGTTTGTAGCTTTGCTTCAGTCTTAAATATATTAATGAGATGGGTAGAGGATGATAAGCTAGTTCGGACTTTTAACCATATGTCTATTGCGTTAGATGATTGGGGGTTAACTTATTGGGCACAGAACTCTAAGCGTGATAATGATACTGCGCAAAAAGAAAAAGAAACTAAGCCAGAAAGAAAAGTACAGTTAGAACGAGCTGATTTACATAAAGTAACGCAAGCTGCACCAGATAAAGCAATCGCTATATAATTACTATTAAGTGAGCGTCGAGCAACAAATAGCCAAAATATCATCGAGTCCAGGTGTTTATCTCTTTAAGGATCAGAGCGGCAAGACTATTTATATTGGTAAAGCGATTAATCTTAAGTCTCGCGTGAGATCTTATTGGAATGAATCCTGTTGGCCAGATCGTCCTAAGCTCAGGGTAATGGTTCCTAAGATCATTAATATCGAAACTATTGTTACTAAATCAGAGAAGGAAGCATTAATACTTGAATCTAATTTAGTGTTTAAACATCAACCTAAGTATAATGTACTCCTGAAAGCAAGTAATAAAACTTTCCCTTGGTTGGTTATTACTTATGATGAACCTTATCCACGCTTAATCCCAGTGCGCAATCCTGAGCAATTTAAAGCAAGAACCAAAGGTCGCGAATCTAGAAATAAATTCTTTGGTCCTTATACTAATATCTCTGCAATGTATGAGAACTTAAATCTGGTGAATGAATTATTTCCGCTTCGTAAGAAGCGAGTGCCACCATTTAAAGATAGACCCTGTCTTAATTATGATTTAGGTAAATGCCTGGGACCTTGTCAGCAACTGGTATCTGAAGAAGATTATGCACATATGTTAGATCAAGTGGAGCTTCTGCTTAAGGGTAATTACGGTGATTTGAAGTCTATGCTTTTAACTGAGATGAAGCGATACAGTGAAGATATGGAATACGAGAAAGCTGCCAAGGCTAGAGATCGTATCAATGCACTGGAAACTTTCAACGAAGTACAAAACGTTATCTCTGATGATATAAATCTAGATCAAGATGTATTTGCGTTGATATATACTGAGGATAGAGATACTGCTTGCGTGCAGGTGTTTAAGACGCGCGCCGGTAGATTGATTAATCGTGAAACTATCGAACTTGAATTAAATGAAATGGATTTGGATGAAGAAGTATATGAGTCTGCTCTAATGCAATATTATTCTCAAGTACCTGACTCTGAATTACCTAAGGAAATCTTGCTTAATAGAGAAATATATTCTATGGAAGCTTTTTCTGATTGGCTTTCAGAGCGTAAGGGCTCTCGTATAAAAATGTTTAAACCACAGCGCGGTGATAAGTATGCGCAGCTTAAATTAGCTGAACGTAATGGTAAGGTGATTATAGAGAAAATTAAATTAGAACAAATGGAAGAGGCTTCTAAGAATATTAATGTGGCGCTGACTAATCTGCAGAAATATTTAGATATGAGAACTGAACCACAACGTATAGAATGTTTTGATATATCCCATATTCAAGGCTCTGCTACTGTAGCTTCTATGGTTTGCTTTATTGATGGGATGCCAGTGAATGGCCAGTATCGTCGTTATAAAATCTCTCGTGATCAGAATAATGACTTTGATTCAATGCGCGAGGTGATAAGTCGGCGCTACAAGACAAATGTTGTATTAGATTCGCAGGGACATCTAGATGAAATGGGAGACTTGCCAAATCTTATTATCATAGATGGTGGTAAGGGACAGCTCAATGCTGCTTATCAAGTGCTTAAAGAATATGAATTAGATCATATTAAAGTAGTAGGTTTAGCTAAGAAGGAAGAAGAGATATATCTTCCAGGTGAATCTAAGCCTATTATTCTTGATCGTAAATCTCCAGAATTGTTTTTTATGCAACGTATTCGTAATGAGGCTCACCGTTTCGCTATAACTTATCATCGTCAGCTTAGATCTAAGCGTTCACTTGCTAGTATCTTAGACACTGTTCCAGGACTGGGTCCTAAGAAAAAGAAAGTTATACTCAAAGCCTTCCCGAGCTTAACAAAAATAAAAGAAGCTAGCTTGGAGGAACTAGCTTCTTTACCGGGTGTTAACGAAAATTTAGCAGAAAAGATTAAAGCGGTATTATAAGTTTACGCCACTACTTCTTCGTCTACTTCTAGAGCATCAGGTGATTCTGCGTCGATCTCTTCTTCCATACCAGCGAAATCTTTAGGGTTGATTCCAGCTTGCGCTATAGCACGAGCTTCTAGTTCAGCTTTCACCTTAACTTCGATTTCTTCAAGTATTTTAGGTTGAGGTTTGAGTACAGCAAGAGTGTTCTCTCTGCCTTGACCGATCTTCTCACCGTTGTAGCTGTACCATGCACCAGACTTCTGGATTATATCCATGTCTACAGCAGCATCAAAGATACATCCATCAGTATTGATTCCAGTACCAAACATGATGTCAAACTCAGCAAGCTTGAATGGAGGAGCAATTTTGTTCTTCACAATCTTGACCTTTACTCTATTACCAATGCCTTCTCCATCTTTCTTGATAGTCTCAACACGGCGAATATCCATTCTCACACTAGAGTAAAACTTAAGTGAATTACCACCACTAGTAGTCTCTGGAGATCCAAACATCACACCAATCTTGTGGCGAATTTGGTTAATGAAAATAATCGTAGTATTAGTCTTAGCTGTAATTGCTGTAAGCTTACGTAAAGCTTGTGACATCAATCTAGCTTGCAGACCAGGTAACTGATCACCCATCTCACCGTCTATCTCTGCTTTAGGGACTAATGCAGCTACCGAATCTACTACTATAAGATCTACCGCAGCAGAACGAACTAACTGTTCTACTATCTCTAATGCTTGTTCACCAGTATCTGGTTGTGAAACTAATAGATCGTCAGTGTTAACACCAATAGCCTTAGCATAATTAGGATCTAGAGCATGCTCAGCATCTACTATCGCTGCAATGCCACCCTTCTTCTGTGCTTGCGCGCAGATGGTCATAGCAAGAGTTGTTTTACCTGATGACTCTGGTCCATAGATCTCAATAATTCTTCCGCGAGGAATACCACCGATACCAAGAGCGATATCCAGACTAAGCGCGCCGGTAGGAATCACTTCAAGATTCACCGCTGGCTTATCTCCGAGCCTCATGATTGCGCCTTTACCAAAATTCTTCTCGATCTGTGCAAGTGTATTACCCAATGTTTTGAGTTTTTCATTTTTACGATTTAATTCTTTGTTCATTTCTTTGTTATCCTTTATTACTATGTTTTCTTTTGCTGCCATCTTTCTCTCCTTTGATTCTAACTCTTGGTCTTGCACTTAATGAGTAATATACGTTTCAGAGTAGTTACTCTTACTGATTTATGCCTCATACAAAGATACTAGCACTTATGTAAGGGTGTGGCAATAGCCCTAAAATAAATTAATTTTAAGATTCATCCTAATTATTAGAGTTGAAATGGTCTGAAGCTTAAAATCCTCTAAGCAAAGCAGCCGCAGCGACTCTTTCAAGCGCGATAAAGTAAGCCGCTTGGCGAGGACAGATATGTTTCTCTTCTGACATGTTGGCTACTTCCCAGAAGGCTTTTACTAGACGTTTATCCAGTTCGCTTACTGTGTGTGCATATTCCCAATAGAACTGTTGTAGGTTTTGGGTCCACTCGAAGTAGCTCGCGACCACACCACCGGAGTTAGCAAGAATACTTGGAATGATATAAACACCCTTCGCATGAAGAATAGCATTCGCTTCTGCGGTGGTAGGAGCATTCGCAGCTTCAATGAGTACCGTTGCGTTAGTCTTAGTTGCAACTTCCTTCGTGATAGCGTAGGAGAGAGCTGCAGGTATAAGTACGTCACAGTCTATTGTTAATAAACTATCGCGAGCTATATCATTACCACCAACGAAGCCTGCTAGATCACCCTTCTGTTCATCTTCATACTTCTTCAATGCTTCGATATCAAGCCCATTAGGATTAATGGTGGCACTGATGGCATTACTCACACCGACTACCTTTGAGCCAAGCTCAAGACTTATAATCTGAGCTGCATAGTAACCCACATTACCAAATCCCTGAATAGCAACTCGTAAAGTTTTAGGACTAATTTTCTTTAGCTTGCAATATTCGCGAAGCATGATTGCAACGCCGCGTCCAGTAGCCTCTAGTCTAGCAGTGCAACCGCCAAGCTCTACAGGTTTACCTGTGACTACTGCAAGCGGAGATGTGTCAGGATGTGCCTTCGCATACTCATCATAAATCCATGACATGATTTGTGGATTGGTGTTAACGTCAGGAGCTGGGATATCTACATGTGGTCCGATGTTTGCACCAAGGTGTGATACTAGCGCTTTGGTTAGTCTACGTAGTTCATGCTCAGAGAGTTCTTTAGGATTGACAGCAATACCACCCTTAGCACCACCGAACGGAATGTCCACCAGTGCAGTCTTCCAGGTCATAAGGTTTGCCATATTACGCACTTCAGCCAGATCCACATCTTCGTGATAACGAATTCCACCCTTAAAAGGGCCGCGAGCATTGTTGTGCTGTACTCGATAAGCTTTAACTGGCATTAATGATCCGTCATCACGACGTAACGGAATCTCCATGATGATTTCACGCTTGCAGGTATTAAGATAGGACAGCAAAGTATCATCGATCTTTTTATTAGTATGTAACCCTTGTTTTCTATTGAGAATGAAGCAAGTAGCTGCGTTGTAACAAGTCTGTCCTTCCAAAGTATATTCAGGCCAATCTGCATTCGTATTCATAGCGTCTATATCTTTTATTCCCATATCCTTAGAAGATAATGTTTCTACATTCATTTTTTAATTTCCTTTTTATATAGTCATCGTGAAAACTTTGTTTTCTAACGACTCCTCAACGACTTTGTTGAGGTTATAGATATAATGATAGCAGCTTTGAGAAAATGCGTCTACTGCTTTATATAAAAGAAAAATATACTGACCTAACTAATCGAGAGATCAAACGGGCGCTTGAACGTGGTGCCTGTCTGGTAAACGGAAAGATAGAACGCTATGCATCACGCAAGATTGATCCGACTAAGGATAAAGTTGAGTTTACTTATATTAAAACAGAGGCTCAAGCTAAATTAGAAATTAAAGCAGCACGAATTGTTTATGAAGATGAATATATGCTTGTCTATGACAAGGAAGCCGGACATCCAATCATGGCAACAGAAGCTAAAGCAGAAACTAATTTGCATCATGAGTTGAAAAAATTCACTGGGCATAAATTTTTAAATCCAGTTCATAGATTGGACAGGCAAACTAGTGGACTTTGTATTTTTGCGAAGGAACAAGAAGCCTTGAGAGAACTCACGCGCATGTTTAAGGATAAAGAAATCAAGAAATCTTACGAAGCTATTGTAGATGGTAAGTGGCAACACCCTAAGCAAGGTAAAATAGACAACTATTTGAAGCTCAAACAAAAAATTAATACTATGCAGGTCTGGCAGGTAGTAGATAGTCCTAAATATGGAGCTAAACAAGCAGTGACTGATTATAGGCTAATTAAAGCTTACGATAAATATTCACATGTGCATCTTGAACCATTAACGGGACGTACTCATCAATTACGCTTGCATATGGCGCATTTAGGGTACCCCATTCTTGGTGATAGCATTTATGCAGAGAATTTCAAATTTAAGAAGATTTTAGATAGACATCTATTACATGCAGCCAAACTTGAGTTTCAGCATCCTATTACTAAGAAACGGTTAAGGCTTGTGGCAGAATTACCAGAAGTATTTAAGGAATTGCTTAGCTCGTCATCCTGAGGGAGGGCGAAGCCCGACCGTAAGGATCCACTCATTACGATCTTTTATAGTGGATCCTTACGTCGTCGCCTTCGGCTCCTCCTCAGGATGACGGTTCCCTCCTTTAACCTATTCAGCTTCCTAGCCAAATACCGATAGATTCATATGAATGCGTAGATTTTTGTTGGCATTTATATTTGCGTTGAATTTATTACCTATTAATAGTAATAAATCACTTGCTACTGCATTTCAATTAATTGCTAGTAAATCTGAAATTAGATCAGAGCTAGTTGGTGAGTGGAAAGTAGCGACTAAGGTTATTTGGTCTGATTGTGAGTATGTTACTAAGGGTCTTGAATCCGAGTCTAAGATTGTGATTCATAATATTAGCGGTAAGCTATTCCCCGAGTGGGAAACTTATGATTGGGAGCTGGTTAGAAATAAAGCTATAGATTTTGGTTATGATGATTCTCTACATTGGGAGATAGAAAGTAAATTAGAAAAAGACGGTGATTATTGGTTCGTAAGAACTATTAATGATTTTAAATTGGATCAGACTGGTCATATAGTTGGTAAAGGCACTGTGAAACAGTATCTCAATGGAGAGTTTGTTGGTTCCTATGTTACAGAGTCTGTATTAAGTAAGATGACGGTTGAAGAGAAAGTTAGATTAAGTTCGTTATAAATATATATTTTAGGTGTAAAAGCTAATTTCGTAATAAAAATGTTCTAAAATGTCAGTGCCCCAGTTGACTTTTTAGCACCGTAGTGGTATTATTTTGCCTCATGTCAAAAGATGGATTTACAAATCCGATAGCAGCAGCATCTACAGGTCGAGTACCAAAGCAGGGTTGTAAATCTAATCGCAAAAAAGCTATAGAAGAAAAAAGTACAGAATCACAACTTGAAAGTACGGAATCACAACTTCGTAGAGTTAAACTGGTTTTAATGCATTCTCTTGATTATCATGATTTTTTTAAAGGGCTTAAAGTACAGGCTGAAAATAGTCAACCCTTGAATACAGATGATCTCGATAGGAAAATGCAAACTAATGGACTAGCACCTAAAGAAGCCAAACTTATTTATCAAGATATATTTAGGACTGTGCTTCCAAAATTTGTAAGTGACTACTATGGTACGAATGATAGTGATAGAGTTGGTCGTCAAGCTCTAGAGTTTCTAGCAGATAAAGGGGGTATAGAACATGAGACAGCAGCGGCGAGTATTGATGAGGCTTATAGAAATATACTTCTTGAAAGATATAAGGTTATCTTAGGGCAGGCAGCTACACGTGGCATTAATTTTCTAGAGTGTCCATCTGGACCCAGAGATAAGAAAGATTATTTAGTAGATATTTGCAAGCATCTGGGATGGGATCTTGAGAAGACATGGGAAAGGGTTTTGACTTTTGTCAGGAATTCTCGTGCGGTAAGATTTATTCCTGGTGTTGGTGAATTTGGTGTGGGTGATTCTCCAGATTAATTTTATTATTTTTGTGCAGCGACTATTGCAATGGTTCCCAGCATCAGGTCTCTATAATAACTACGAGAGAACCCAAGGTCATAGAAGCCTTGTGCTAATTGCTTTTGAGGAGGCCAGTTGTTTAAAGAATTAACGAGATATTGATAAGCATCTTTATCACTAGCAAAGCCCGATCCTAATGCCGGAATAACTTTCAAAAATACTTTTTTGTAAATAGCATCTATCAAGGGAATATTAGGATGTCCTAGATCTAGGCTGGCAACTATGCCACCAGGCTTGAGTACTCGATGTATTTCTTGAATAGCTTTCACTAAATCACTCACATTTCTTAGTCCGAATCCCACTGTGACTGCGTCAAAGTAATTCTCTGGAAAGGGAATCTCAAGCGCGTCTCCTTCTATCATCTTGAGCTTAGGAGGAGTGCCATTGTATTTTTTTTCTAAGTTTGTATAACCGACTTTTAACATTGGAGCACAAGAATCTAATCCAATTACTTCAGAGACATTTGGATTCTTAATCCAGATCTCAGCTATATCCCCAGTCCCAGTACAAAGATCTAGAACTTTAGCCCCTTTAGTTGTAATTCCAGCTGCAGCATCCTTGACTAGGATTGTTTTCCATTGACGATGTAGTGATAAAGTCATGAGATCATTTAAGAAATCATATTTACCAGCGATACGACTGAAAAGATTGTGAATAAACTCTTGTTTTTGCACAATAATATTTTACTCTATATATTAAAGCCGCGCGCAGCGCAAATGCCGCGAAGCGGCGTAACCCCATTTAGCTTGCTAGTTCAGCTGTCTGTGTTTCCTGTATATCATCACTGACTTCATCACTACTAATGTTAGTGCTAGCATCATTACTAATATCAGTACCAGCATTCGTGTCATTATTAATCTCACTGTTAGTAGTGGTATTTGTACTACTGTTCGGGTCAGGGGCTGTGGTTTCTTTAGGTACCGCTCCAACCTTGCCATATAGCATTAAGGATTTCTCTAGAAAATTAGTGGTAAATGATAAGAATTGTAAAAGAGAGAAATCCGTAGTTTTGGCTAGTAACTCATCTAAACTAAATGATGAATCTATTTTTTCAGGATTAATCTTCTTAAATGCGTTTTGAATAACGGTTGCTTTAGCTTCTTGATTAGGTTTATCAATATTCATTAATACTTTATAGTTTCCTTTAACATTAGAGTGGACTGCTTCAGTTAGCTCACTATCCATTGCTATTTGAGGTTCTGGTACTGAGAGACTGCCGAAGAAACTGACTGTTGGCAGAATAGACAGCTCCCTAACTGATTTGAGGAAATGCTTTAATCCAATTTCCTCTTCTGTGTTTAGGTTTTTTTTGAAAATTTCTAGAACCTTGTCAACGTATACTATTGAAGGTTTACTGTTACTAATGGTGCTGATTAGTTTGTTTAGCTCTGTTGAACAATGAATCATTTGCGTTAAATCAATATAAACAAAACTTCTATTAGTGTTGGCAGCCAGACCTCTTAGGATATATATTTTTTCATCATTACCAGTGCCTGTCATTAAGCTGATTGCGTGTTTAGATTTACGCTCAGCTTTATTGGTCTCGTTAATCTCTTGATTCAAAATTATTTCAAGCTTGTGATAAATTGGTAATAGCTCAGCTGTGACAACTTTAGTTTTTTTGGATTTTTCTAGGATAATAGTACCTTGGTCAAAGGTTATTTCTTCTGTTCTAAGTCTTGATTTGAATAAACTTAGTTCATCATTACTCACCTTAAATCTTTCAGCCAATGCTCCTCTGAAGCGGTCTTTGAGAGGTTCTTCTGAATATAGTATGTCCGAGAGTTGATCTTCATGAAAAATTTCTTCTGGATTTATTACTAGACTAATAATTAAGTTGGCAAACAAGTCTTGAGTAGAATCGTTGTAGCAAGACTGAATTAATAGGCTCCAGATATCTGGATTGTTTTTGGCAATAAAATGTTTGAAACTATAAAACAATTCTTCTAGAACAGTTTGATGATCTTTATTGAGTACTTGCGCACTTGACTCTAGATGCGATTTTAACGCCTGTATATAAATATATTCAGTTACGCTATCCTCTTGATCCTTTATTGCTCTTATTAATTCCTTTCTTACTAGTCCACTAAAATTCCTATCAGTAATAATTTTAGTGAAGATTTCTCTGAGTTCATTGCTGACGACTTTTATACTACCAAGAGCTTTGACAATGGCAATCTTAAAATCTTCTATATTAACTCCTTTACTTTCTCTTTGTTTTAGCATCTGTAGTTCATTGGTTAGAGCTTTAATACCATTGTTTGTATCCAAGTCTAGGATTCCTTTACATAAATCTGCATAAAATAAATCGATACATTTAAGCACACTTAGATAAGGTCTAACACCTACTAGTAGTCCATTTAGCATATTAAAACTAGCTGGATCTTTGAATCTAACTACGGCTTTAATTACTTCTTGTGTGGCAATTCCTAATTCTTCGGGCGGCTCTTCTAGGTATAATTTTAATTTCTCAAAAGCTTTATTCTGAGTTTCCTTGTCTTGCACCAATATCCAATTAATCCATTCATCTGCTGAATTATGTGCAAATTTATAAAAAACATTATAGAGAGGTTGTAGTGATTTATTACTAGACTCTCGATCGGTTCCACCCCCACCTAATAGATTACTGCCATCTAACATTCCTTGCAGTTTAGGTGCAAACTGAAACATGGCCCATGAGCCTAAGCTCACTGCCGAGATACCAGAAATCATCATTAAGATCCCTAAATTTTCCATTAAAAAGGTACTTTTATTAAAAGCTACCCTAGTAACATTCCATATAAATGA
This sequence comes from uncultured Gammaproteobacteria bacterium, assembly GCA_964512985.1. GTDB lineage: Bacteria > Cyanobacteriota > Vampirovibrionia > LMEP-6097 > LMEP-6097 > CAYPGT01. Next base: position 42,907 of record CAZELI010000008.1, read on the forward strand.
AGGTAAATAACTAATATTAACGAGTTTTTATAATGGACAAAATCTGCTCTAAAGGTAGATTAGAGTTGTCATAATCACTAAAATGCCTTTCTCCTTCGAGTTTATGGAGTTTAATCTCGAAATGTTGCCTAATTCTTTCTGGTAGCTTGGATATTACAGATTCTAGTCTTTTTACTAAGGCTTCTGCTTGGCTTATATGTACGATTGGGTCATCTGTACCATGAAAGAGATGAATACGAAGTTTACGATTTTCTGGTACTGAATGCTTCTCTAAATATTTGGCGATATTGTTTATCGCAATCACTAAATTAAGACCAGTGTCCCAAGCATTTGCTTGGGTCTTTTTATTATAAAGTACCTGATTACTATATAGATTTAGAAGCGGAGAGAGAGGTTTCAACCAAGGGCCTGGATAAGTTGTGATAACGTCATTAAATTTATCCCATGGCGATATCATGATCATGTCACCAAATAAATCCTCTGGTCTACTTTCTGAAAGCTGAGCTACTACTCGCGCTGATACTGCACTTCCTAGCGAGTGTCCAATAACGCCGAGCTTTTTGTGTTCATCAAGAGCTTTCTCTATAAGGGTTTTAGAATCTTTAGTGATAGTAGAATGACTGATATTCAGACCATAGCTTGAGCCTACTCCAGTATAATTGCCTAAGATTACGGGTATTTGTGATTGGATTAATTTTTCGACTAATGGAATTTTAAACTTTGCGCTACTTCTGATTCCTGATAGTATGACGTAAGCTTGTTTCATAGAACTGTTACCAGGCTTGAGTTCATAAGCGACTAAATTTCTACCTGGTGCAGTTTCAATCGTGATGTCTTGTATTCTTGTTCCATATCGTTCCTTAATAGTTTTAAGATCGTCAATAATTAATGGCACCTTAGAATAAGGTGATCCTGCATAAAATGTTTTTTCAAGACCAATAATTTGTTCTAACCATGAGCTACCCTCTTCAGTACTTACTGGCAGCTTACTTGCAGCATTTGCTACCTTATGTAATTCTCTTGCTTGTTCTCGCTCTATTTCCTTAGCATCTTTGCGCAAGCCTATTTTTTGCAATACGTAAGAAAACGCACTTGTCACTTTCGACACAGCTTTATAAACAAATTGGGCTGCAATGCGGGCTATCGACATATTAATCTGTATGTATATTATAGCAAAATAATAGAAAAATGAGAAAAATTTCATTAAAGCTTTGCTTAATTAAGCCGATAATAGTATTTAGTTAATGAAAATTAATCAGATTTAATCTTCGGACGTTATTTTATCCACCAGATTGTGTATATATACTATATCGGGGGATAAAGGGATGTTACAGGGGATAGGATTTAGCGTTAGCGCTGGGTTTGGTAGAGTTTACACACAACAGAATAAAAATATTGGGCAAGCGATTGATCGCTTAGCTACTGGTCTTAAGGTTAATAAAGCAGCAGATGATTCTGCCGGTCTTAGCATTGCTGAGACACTCAGTTCTTCTATAAGAGGATATGAAGTAGCAGAGAAAAATATTGGGGATGGTATAAGCCTTATACGAACTGCAGAATCTGGACTAAGTTCTATTAGTAGTAATCTACAAGATATAAGAGCTTTAGTTGTACAAGCTGGAGACAGTACTCTAAGTGGCGTTGAAAAACAGGCTCTGCAAGATGAGATCAATCAGAAGCTAAGTAATATTGATGATATTTCTACTGACACAAGTTTCAACGGGAAGTCTCTCCTTAACGGCTCTTCTGGGACTCTCAATATACAAACCGGCAGCGATGCCGGTGATACTTCAGGAATAGATCTAAGCAATAATTTCAGTACATCTGCTAGTACTAGTAGTGGCAATATCAACGAAGGTAACACTGGTGGTAGTGCTGGTGAGGTATTAAACGATATCGATGTGGTCAATGGCGACCTAGATGATATACTCGCTGGCGTTGATAACGCGCTTGAGAATGTCTCTGCAGCACAGTCTGAGATGGGTGCTAAGGAGAATGCGTTTACTGCAGAGCTTGAAAATTTAAGTGTCCAGAAAGAACAAGCAATCACAGCTAGATCTAGAATAATGGACACAGATTATGCTGCTGAAGCAAGTGCTATTGTTAAGAGTTACATCTTAAGAAGCACTGCTGCTACTCTGAGCCAGCAGTCTAATATGAATGCCAGACTGGCACTCAATCTCTTACCCTAGCTAATAGTTAGAACAAAATTCTCGCCGTTGACATCCGCGACCTGCTTTCTACTCCGAGGGCAGGTCGCATCCCTTTTAGGGGAAAATTGCTATAATATAAAGTATGCAGCAAACAAATTGGACTCAATATATAGACTCAAATCCTGATGTCTTAGTTGGTAAACCAATTATAAAAGGTACTAGACTTTCAGTAGATTTTGTTCTAGGGCTTTTCTCTCAGGGTTGGTCTATAGAGCAGGTTTTGAATAATTATCCTAATTTAAATAAACAAAGCATTCAAGCTGTGTTTTCTTATGCAAGTGATGCATTGAGTGCAGAGAATTTTTTCTATTTTAAGACAGGAAGCGATAAGTGAGATTTTTTGCAAACGAAAACATACCCGTAGCAAGTGTTAAAAAGCTTAGACAGAGTGGTTTTGATGTAATCTCTGTATTAGAAGAATGTCCAGGTGAAACGGACTTGAAAATTTTAAAGAGAGCATTTTCTGATAGATTGATAATCATTACTTTTGATAGAGATTATGGAGAGTTAATTTATAAGAATAAACAATTACTACCCGCAGGAGTAATTTATTTAAGATTCACCCCAAATTATCCAGAACATACAGCAGATATGTTGCAAAGATTTTTTGAGACAAATATTCCAATAATAGATAAATTTACAGTCCTAGAGACAGATAAAGTTAGACAAAGAAATTTATTAACCTAAACTTAACCTCTCTATGTTCTATTGACTAGTAGTTAATGACATTTAGTGGAACACAAGTTGCTGGCAAGATCGGCTCGAGTAGTAGCTCAGCTAGTAATGTTACTGGTGGTGTTAAAACAGCCATCACCAGGGTTGCAGCGTCTAGCAATGTTGATGCTAAATCCGATGCTAAGTCAAAAGATGCAAAATCTTCAGATGGGGATAATGCCGTAGCTAATGAAATTACAGAAGTTGGGAAGGGTGAACAAAAGAATTCAATACTTAACAGCGATCAATCAAGGTTAACTACTGCTCTGAAAAGCTTAGCCAATCCAGGATTGTTTGGATTAGGAGCAACTCTACCTCCTGGAATGTTTGGAGCTGCTGGCTTATATAATCCTTACGCAAGTGCTTATGCTGGTGGTTTTGGTGTAGCTGGTAGAAGTAATTCCAAAGATGCTTGGGATAAATCAGTTGCTAGTAGTTCAGGCTCTTCAGATGCCACAACTAATACACGTGGTTATGGTGGTTACGTTGGCTATCAACCATTAGGACCTGTTGATTTATCTAAGGTTGATACTGATGGTACTAAACTTAAAGCTATGATGGCTGCTATTAGATTAGAAGAAGTTGGTGTTGCAACTTTTAATGGAGGTTTACCACAAGGTACTGAGATCAACGATCAACGCAAGGAAGATTTTGTAAAAAATTTCGTAGCAATGTATGGAAATGACGAGAAATTTATGAATCATATACAGCAAAACGGTTTTAAGGTAGTGCTGGCTGATCAAATAAATGGTGAAACTTATACTGGTGGTGGAGTTGCTGGATATTATGATCCTAATAGCCGCTCTATTGTTTTTTCTAAAAATAGTTTAGATAAATATACTCTTGGACATGAGTTTGCTCATGCTAGAGATCATTTGGTAGATGGACAGATGGATGGTATTTATGCTGATGTACCTGGTTTTAGGGAAGCATTACAGACTACGATTGGACGTATTGAGAGGGGTGAAGGTTTAAATATGTCTCGTATTCAGTATGGTTATGATAATTATCGGCAAGGTGATGGTGGAATTGAAGTTCTTGCAACAACAGCTGAAAATTATTTCAACAATAATGCTGAATTTAGGACAAGATTTCCAGAGATGGCTGAAGCATATGACCAAGCTTTTAAACCTGTCTTTGAGAATCTTGATGGTAATATAAGACGAGAAAAATCTAATCAGGCAGATCAACGTACTACTAATGTTGATAAGTCTAAGCTTGAACATAAATCTGAAAAAGTAGATATTCAAACGGCAGGTCTTACTAAGAAAGAAATAGAAATGAAACGAAAAAAAGAACTAGAAGAAGGATTAGAAAAAAAATTACAAGTAGAAATCAGTTGATCTTTTAGAAATTTTAATTAGTGGCTTTTTCTTCTTTAGGAGGCTTGGCTGTTTCTGCTGTTTGCTCAGGAGGCTTTTGTGCAGTTTGAGGTGGTTTGTTTTGGAATGGTGGTTGGGGTGATACTGATGGGTTTGTACTGTTGTTTGAATTACCCTTTTTCTTATTCTTTCTGTCACCTTTTCTTAAACCCTGAAGACCTGAGAGCATAGAAGTTAATGGTCCTAAACTACTAGCCAGCATAGCTGCCATTTGGTTTTGTTGTGGAGGCGGAGTTGGTGTACCAGGTACTGAGAACTGAAGAGCTCTAGCTGTCTCTGCTGAAGTTGTGTTGCTTCGTACTTTAGTCCAATCAAGGGCTCCAAATGCTTTGCCAACTTCTGTTGTTGCATTGGCTACTGAATTAACTACTCCAGCTCCAGGAACTAAGTTGCTTGCTGCTCCAACTAACCTTATAACACCAGTAGGTTTTGTGGAGCCACTGTTCGGTGACATGTTGGCACTTTGCATAATAAATACTCCAGGCTTTTTAAGCCTCTATTGTTTTTAACAGTTTTGCGTTAAGATGAGATTAAGGACACATGAACACCAGACTAGAAGAACTGAAGAGAGACATAGATACTCGATACCTGTCACAGAATGGTATTCCAGAAGACTACGATGCTCCTAATAATCCTAATCTAAGTTTTCACCAATTATCTAAGCTTATAGATAAGCTGGTTAGAGATTTTTCTTATTCTAAGGAGAACGCACTCCCTATATTCTTACTAGGAAAACACGAAGCTAAGTATGATGATAAAAATGATAAACCTATTGCGATCTTAATCGGTGAACAACATCAGGGAGATAACTTTAAAGGATTAAGTTATTCTCGCACTAGTAGAACTTTGATTGATTTCTTGATAACGCTATATTCTAATCCAGAGCTAGCTTTGAGCGATGCATTGAAAGAAGGATCTTCTAAGATATTTTATGCTGATGAGTATAAGGATTATTCTAAGGATGATTTTGCATTGCAGGGGCATCATCCCTTAGAAGCTATTCTACATCTTCTGAAGAGTAGTAAGCCTTACCTGAATGTCTATGCTTCAGAGCCATTAAGTGCAATATTGCAATTTATTATTTATGCAGTTCTTTATAATTCGTTGATTACGGAGTCTGTGATTCCGGCTAAGGAAAATGACAGAATACTTAGGATACTTTTACGTGACTGTGATGATAAGAAGCTTGAGTTCATTGATTTAATTGTAGAGCAGGTTATAAAAGAACTTAATTTAGAACCGCTGATAAACCAAAGAGTGATCAGTCGTAGTCCTATATCATCGCTCTATAAGCTTATGAATATTGAGCTAGATAAATCATTACAAGATGTCGCTATGCGTATAAGGATTCCTCGTCTCTATGCTACGCTTGAAGCGAAACGTTATCCAGAACTGGAGTTCATCACTACTAAGATTAGAATTAAAACTCAAGAGTGGAGTGAATTACGTGATCAGTTTATAGCTGATGAATTTCTTAAGTTTAAATCAGGAGTGCATCCTATTGTGATAGGGCATAAGCATTTACGGACTTTAGCTAAGTTGCTGGCAGAGCGGAACTGTACGGTGTTTGCTATGAGTACTTTTAGAGAGTAGAATTTATCTCTTGCTAAAGCTTTCTACTAAGGCTTCTTGTTCATGCGCGCTTAATGTAAATTTCTCCATTCCAGCTAAGCGTCTCTGTCTAGTAACCTCGAAAAGTGTGATAGCTGCTGTCACTGATAGATTCAAGCTCTGGATCATGCCAGTCATAGGTATGGTTAATAAGTGATCGGCATTAGCGATAGCCATCTCTGAGAGACCGCGTTGCTCACTCCCAAAAGCTATCGCAAGCTTCTCTAGAGTAAAGTCAATATTATAGATAGACTGGGCTTGATCATTAATTACTGTAGCAAAGATTGGATAAGCTAAATCTTTAAGCTCTTGATAGCAGGCTTCTGTAGAAGGAAAGATCTTATAATCTATCCATTTATTAGCCGAGCTAGAAGTGAGCTTGCCTATTTGCCGCGGATCAAATGCTTTCTCCTTCTCAAAAATAAAATAGACGGTTTGAACCCCAAAACAATCACAAGTCCTGATTACTGCTTGTGCATTATGAGGATCATGAATATCTTCTAGAACCACTATGGTCTTTTGTCTTTGGGCAATTACGCTCTCTATTTTTTGTTGTCGTTTCTCTGTCAGCATAGTTCAACATTACCCTTACAACCACTTCTTATTTTTAAAATAAATTATCATGCCAAGAATTACTGCGAGCATCACTAGCAGTGTTGCTGGATAGGCCCAAGGGTAATCTAGCTCAGGCATGTGTTTAAAATTCATACCGTAAATTCCAGCGATAAAGGTTACTGGAATGAAAATAGCAGAAATAATTGTCAGTAGTTTCATTATCTCGTTCATTTTATTATTCAATGTAGAACGGCTAGTTTCTAAAACACTAAGAGAGATCTCACGCATCATATCGATAGAATCTAAAATTTGGATAGTATGATCTTGAAGATCTTTAAAAAATACTACAGTCCCCTCCTGTATTAAGTCAGATTCTTCTTTCATTAATGAGAGAAGCATTTCTTTAAGTGGCAAGGTATGGCGACGTATAAAGAGGATCTCTTGCTTCAGTTCATGTAATTCTTTTACATACTCCATTTCATGTTTAGTTTCAATCTGCTCTTCTATATGAATTAAACTTTCGTTAATAGTATCTAAGACCAAGAAATAATTATCAGCGATTGCATCGAGTAGAGAATACATTAAATAATCAGTTTTCATTTTGCGAATGCGGCCTTTATTGACTTCTAGGCGTTTGCGAATAATATTAAACACATCGCCGTCATCATGTTCCTGAAAACTAATTAAGTAGTTTTTTCCGAGAATAAAACTAACTTGCTCGTTTATAATCTCATTAGAGCTATTTACATATATCATTTTTGCTACTACGTAGATATAGTGATCCCAATCTTCGAATTTAGGTCTTTGATTAGTATGTGTGATATCTTCAAGAGTTAGTGGATGTATGTTGAGTTTATCTCCAATGACCTTAATTGAATTCAGATCATTTAAACTATTGATATCTAGCCAATGCATTAAATCTGTTGAGGATTCTTTTATAGATTGGATTTCTGCTTCTAATTCTTGTAAATTAACTATCTTAGATTTTTTGAAAATGTTTGAATCATAATTAATATTGTTAATAGGGAATTGGAGAGATTGCTTGTTAGTATCCACTGAGTCAGGTAAAGAGCCAGGCGGAGTCCCTAGCTCTTTACGTTTACTGACAAAAAGTTTTCTTCTCTTAGGCATATCTATTACTAAAAGTCTAACATAATCATTATTTAGCTTATTAAATAATAGTCTATTAAAAATCTCATTTATGTTGTGGTTCCGCGCCTTCGGCGCGGTTCGTCCTGCGGACTGCTAAATAATTTATTTCATTAAGCCGCGCGCAGCGGCGGAACCCCTTCCCTCCAGAATTGGATTTTAAAATAAAATATAGGATGAGTAGTTACTTAACATACGCTATTCTATAATTAAGTGAACTGTGAAATCTATGAATATCTCTGAAGAATTAAATAAAATACCCTTTTTCTCTAAATTGTCCAATATGGATTTGAAAAATTTAGAACCGTACTTATTAATTCAAACTATTCCGAAAAATACCGTCATTGCTACTCGTGGTGATAATTGTAAATCCCTCTATGCCATTATTAAAGGTCATATTGGAGCTAGGTTATCAGAAACTTCCCATGCATCTGAAGCGGAGATTGTTTTAACTGCTGGAACTGTATTTGGTTCTATGTCCTTGCTTGCTAATATTTCAATGTTTGCTACCTTGACTAGTGTCGATGAAGTTGTTTTATTGACTTTGAGTCATAATAATTTTAATCAGATCTATGATAAAGCACCTCGTCTTTATGAATCAATAATGAAAGAATTGATATATAGGATTCAGTATAAATCTGTGTTAGGGATGCATAGATTTGAGACTAGGTGTATCTTTATTACTTGTGATCAACATGATGATATAAGTAAGCATATTACAGATTTGTTTTGTCAATCTATCGGCTATTATGCTAATCAAGCTAGAGTCATAAATGAATACGATGGCACTGATATCGTAGAAGAAGTGAAACGCTGGCGTGAAGAAGGTTCTATTGGTCATCCATTGATAGCGATTGTTACTAAATTTGGACTTGGTAAAATTTATAATTTGACTCATGATAAAGATTCTGTACTTTATCTCAATAATGCTTTGCAACAAGATCTTAGTGTTAAGCAGAATTGTGGTATGGCGAAATTGTCGATTCTCAAGTTTGCTCAGTCTACTGATAATGGAGAATTCTGTTATGAGCTTAGTGATGAGAGAATTGAAATGATTTATGATAAAGTAATTCATTCTGGTTATCAGTCTGCTAAGTCTAGAATAGTAGATAGTATTACTAGAAGATTATTGAATCGTGAAGTTGGGTTGGCTCTAGGAGCTGGTGCTGCAAGAGGTTTCTCGCATATTGGTGTTTTGCTTGCTCTTGAAGAAAACAATATTCCTATCGATTTCCTTTCTGGTACTAGTATGGGCGGTGCTATAGCTTTGGTCTATGGCTTTACTGGCTCGGCTACTAAGACTAGGTCTCTGATTCAATCTGTACTTGGTGCCAAAGATAAAGTTCAAGATCTTTCTTTGTTTCCTCGACGTTCCCTGCTGGCAGGTAGAAAAATTCGAACATCAGCAAGACGTATCTTTGGAGATGCAACATTTAGTAACCTGAAAATCCCAGTCGAAGTTGTTAGTTCTGATATAGGTAGAGCTGAGAAATTTACAATTAATTCTGGATTGTTGCGTGAAGCTGTGCTTGCAACTTCTGCGATACCTGGAATCTTCCCTCCTCTGCTTAAACCAGGGAGAGTGCTGGTAGATGGTGCTTTGATGAGTAAGGTTCCTGTAGATATACTCAGATCTCGACTCTGTGCAGTTAAGATAGCTATCAATGCAACTACGACTAAGGGCTTGTATACTGGATCTATGGCGGAAGAGGATTTCTTGTCTGATTCTTTAGAAGCTAAAATTGCTGATATTGAACATACCTTTCAGTTAAATAGAGGTTTAAATTTAGGAAGTATTATTAATTATTCTTGGGATTTACTTTCTGGCTCTGAAGCAAGGACTGAAGCAGATCACGCAGACATCTCGCTACATCCTGATACCCGTGCTTTTTCTAACTTTGACTTTAACGATTTTGATTTATTAGTAGATATTGGTTACCAAGCAGCTTTAAAGAAAATGCCAGCGATTAAAGTAGCAGTGGCTAAGATCCTTGAACCTAATGTTTACATCTGAGATTGAATCTCTATTCTTGATACATCTCTTCTATAAGTTTCTTGTATTTCTGAGCAACTACACTACGTTTAATCTTTAAGGTTTGAGTTAGCTCGCCATTTTCAATAGATAAGGGTTGTTCTAGAATGCGAAAGCATTTAATTTGTTCGAAGTTAGCTAACTGTTTATTAGCGGAATCTATCTCAGCTTGGACGAGAGATTCTTGTTTTTCTGGTGTAACATGCTCTGGATTAATGCTAATAAGTGCTGCAAGGTATTTTCTATTGTCCCCGCAAACGACTATCTGATTAATAATGCTACTAGTTTGAAACATTTGTTCAATTTTATTAAGGGCAACTTTCTTACCATAAGAAGTAACTATCAACTCTTTCTTTCTGCCAGTGATTTTTAGGTAGCCATCATTAGCTATAGCACCAAGATCACCAGTTCTAAACCATTTCTTAGTATCGCTTTCTATCTCTGGGTTCCATTGAGTATATTCTTGAAATTTAGGATCATAAAATGCTTCTATATTAGCTGTATCATTTTTATAATATCCTTGAAAAATACTAGTGCCGCGGCAGAGTATCTCATTATCATCTGCAATCTTAATCTCTGCTCCCTTAAGAGCTGGTCCAACGGTGCCAGGTTTATTAGCTTGCGGTGGATTAACAGTGATGCCCCCAGTCGTCTCAGTAAGTCCGTAACCCTCTAGCACAGGGATATTAAGCTTCTGGAAGAATTTAGCGATGCGAGGATTGAGTGGAGCGCCACCAGAAATAAAGGCTGTGATATGAGGTGCAAGCTCAGATTTGATTTTCTTAGCAAGAAGATTTTTTATGATTGGTATATTGAGCAATATAGCTTTATATCCTAGCTTTTTGAGTATTCCTAGATAGATCTTCTCTAATAGTCTTGGCACCACCATTGAGTAGGTTATATTTGCATGTTTCAGGTCTTGAGTATAATAGTCAGGCTTATTACAGAAAAATATATTAGCACCAATGGCAATCGCATAGAACTCACAAGCTGTGCGTTCAAAGATATGTGCTAAAGGTAGTATAGAAAGGAATTGGTCGTTATGGTCAAGCTTGATACGTTCCTGAAAAGCTTCTATCGCAGCAATTAAGTTACCATGGTTTAATTGAACTGCTTTAGGCAGACCTGATGTACCTGAAGTGAAAATTATGCTTGCTATATCAGTACTGCTAATCAGCTCTGTCTGATTTTTGATTTCGCTGTAATCTTCAGAAACCTTTCCGAACTTGAAGATATCTTTCCAGTTATGAATTTGATATTGCAAGTTTAATGATGCTTCGGTAGAGTTTTCATCAAGAATAATAACGTGCTTTAAATGTGGTGAGTTGATGCTGCGTAACTCTTCAAGTTTCTTGGCATCTTCCACAAATATAATTTCAATTTCACAAATATTAAAGTAATTAATAAGGTCTTGGGACCGTGAACTTTGGTAAATGGGTATAGAAATTGCTTTCGTGGATAATATCGCGATGTCAATTATTATCCATTTGAAGGTATTAGAAGAGAATATAGCTATTTTAGTCCCCGGCTTAACTCCTAAATTAGTTAAGTACTTAACTAATTGTGCTACTTGAGATCCCGCTTCTTGCCAGCTGATTGACTTGTATTCAGGTAAAGGTAAATTAAATGAGCGAAATGAGAGAAATGGAGCATTCTTTCTTGACTCCACTTGCTTCCAGAAGATCTGAGCGATATTTTTATTAGCGGCCACTTTTACAGTATATAGTAACTATGCTTTTAATGCTAACTTCCTAAGTCTCTCCCCTTCTACTATTGGGTAAGCTGCTAGACCCGCTAAGGATAAGGGGATGACTAATTTAAGGCTTTCTGGTCCTGTACACATAAGGTAGAATTGCGCTGCTGCAAAGATAGTACCACCAATACGCATCATGATACTTTCGCGCATAAATCCAAATGCAATCTTGGATAGACCATCGATAAAACTTGAGAAAGCTAAAGCTCTAATCGAAATAGTTGTGACAAGAGCTGCAACTGCAATATAAGTAGATCCTTTAATATATAAATCTAAGTAGGCTGCTAATTCAAATCCAGCAATAACAAATAAAGGTGTAGCAGAAATGATGCGCATTAACGATGAGAAGAATTGTGAGCGAATAGCATCATTGATAAAAGCCTTAAAATTACCACGCTTAATTTCACCGAGCATCTCCTGAGAGCGAGTTAAGATTTCTCTTATTATTGTTTGAAGATAGCTTTGAAGATTATGAATGAATTGAGATAGAGTGAGTTTGTTTTTATTAGGATCAGGTTTCTGTAATAATTCTGATTCATGTAAGTATTGCTCTGGATGATACTTTACTAGAGCTTCATAGCTGTAATCTACTTTAATCATGCCAACAAACAAACCTTCACGAAAGGCATTACCAATAGGCAATGTAGCAAAATAATTAGTGACAACTATACCTAGAATTCCAGTGGAAATTAAAACGCGCCATTGCGGAACATAGACCATCAGTAGGGGAACGTTCTGTAAGCCACAGCTAGCTAGCATGATTTGATTGAAGATTTGATATAAAGCATCATTGCCAGAGATAACGAGAGCTGCAGTAATAAGACCTGTGCTAAATGATAAATAACCAAAAAACTCATTAAGAATAATGCGTGGGTCTGCAATGCGAATTTTTATTTCTTGATTGATATTCATAAGATCTAATATTACTTTATTTGTTTCTGTCTGCGAGCATTAATTACTAGGCTGAAAAATAACCACATCACTAGAAGACAGGTACTAATTAATAAATACTCTTGCCCAATATCTATTCCAAGTGTGAAAGTGCCTATAAGTCCAGCCAGGAAAGTAATACTATAAAAAAGGTAGTTAATCTGTTTAGGGCTAAGACCTTTACGTAATAATTTATGATGTAAATGTTCCAAATCAGGCTTCATGATAGGTTCGTTCTTAGTAGCACGGCGAAAGATTGCATAGATCATGTCTATTAATGGCACCAAGAAAATTAAAATTAGAATTGGCGATAAAGTAACTACCGTAACTTTCTTAGTAAGACCAATACAAGAAATACAAGCAAGTGTGAAACCCAGTAGATAAGCACCATTGTCCCCGAGAAATATTCGAGCGGGATTAAAATTATATCTCAGAAACCCAAAGCAAGCGCCAGCTAAAGTTGCAGAAAGTATTGCTCCAGCTGGTTGGTTTAATAGAGGACTAAGATTAATCGCCCAGCTAGCTATACAACAGATCACTGTAACGCCAACAGCGAGACCATCTACACCATCTATAAGATTAATAGCATTAGTCATGGCTACCAAGAATATCACTGTGATAATTAAACTACTAAGGTCATCGAGCCTAAGAGCCGAAACTCTAGCATGATCAATGTAATGAATAGGATTGATGAGAAATTCAATTCTTACATTCATTAACCAAGCTACTATTGCTGCTACTAATTGACCAGCTAATTTGGTAGGTGCTGGTAAGGGTTTGATGTCGTCAAGTAAGCCAATAAAGAAAATAATTAAAGCACCGACCGATATGCCTTCAAGCTCTAGATGCTTGATTCCAGACGGTGTATATCTTCCAAATATCGCTAAATAAATTATAGTAGTTACTGTTAAAGCTATGAGAATTGCAATCCCACCTAATCGAGGGATATTAGTGGTATCCCTGCCTTCCCCTCGTGGCTCAAGTTTAAGCTTACTGGCACGCTCTTTGATTAATGGTGTAATCATAAATGCTATCACTAGCGCGATAAGAAACGCCATCGGTTGAGAGTTAGATTGATTTATTGTAAACTCAGACCAGGACATTGATTTTATTGTAGCTTGTTTTGGAAGCTGTATCGTCCCGCAACTAATTCTCTTATCACTTCTCTAATGCTTTGCATACAATAGTTCAATGAATCTACGCTAATAGTGTAAGGCGGCATGAAATACAGAACATTGCCTAAGGGTCTCAGTAGTATTTGTTTTTCTAAGAATGCCTTGGCTAATATTGGTCCAATACTAGATAAATATTCTCCTTCTACGTTAAACTCTATTACTCCAATCGCTCCTAGTATTCTTATATCTCTAATAATCGCTAACTCTTCTAGCTTCTTGAATTCTTGATTCATTATAAGATTGATGTACTGCACGTCTTTAAGACGATCTTCCTTCATATAGAGTTCTAGGCTAGCAAGTGCAGCCGTGCAAGCTAATGAGTTACCAGTGTATGAATGTCCATGGAAAAATGTCTTCATGGGAGATTCAGAATGAAATGCTGAATAAATTTCTTCAGTAGTTACTGTAAGTCCCATCGGTAAAAAGCCGCCAGTGATTGCTTTAGAGAGGCAGATTATATCAGGTACTATAACAGCATTAGAGCATGCAAAGTTCATTCCCGTTCTCCCAAAGCCCGTGAACACCTCGTCTGCAATCATGATGACACCAGTATCTGAGCAGATCTTACGTAGTTTCTGTAGAAACTGACTACGGTGAAATTTCATTCCCCCAGCACCTTGTATTAAAGGTTCAATTATTAATGCTGCGATTTGATTGGGGTATTTATTTATAAGTTCTATTACTTGATTAAGTGCATTGTCTTCTGCAAGTTGCTTGGCTTCTTCTTTCACTAATAATTGTTGCTTAGAATTGAGACTACTATTGGGCTTGACAAGTTGCGCGCTTGGGGAATCTACTAGATCTACAGGGAACATTAATTGCTTGAAGGGTTGATGTAGTATTGGGGTATTGCTTACAGACATCGCTCCCACTGTATCTCCGTGATAGCCATCCTTAAACGCAATGATTCTCTTGCGCTCTGGATGTCCATTATTATGCCAATATTGAATTGCCATTTTAATCGCTATCTCTGTTGCTGTAGAACCGTTATCTGAGAAGAATGCTTTAGTTAAAATCCTTGGATTGTGAGCGCTTGCGGTAATATCTGCGCGAGGTAATAACGGTAATAATTTATCTATGAGTTGGATAGCAGGCTCATGAGTGAACCCTGCAAAAATCACTTGTTCATGCTTATCTAGCTGTTCTTTAATACGATTGCTGATATAAGGATTACAATGTCCGTGAATATTAACCCACCACGAGCTAATTCCATCGATGATTTTTTTCTCTTCACCACGCTCATCTATTACATATATAAACTCACCCTGCGCCCTGCTTACTAAGAGCGGTTTACCTGCGATAGCATGTTGAGTATATGGATGCCAAATATGCGCCTGATCGATGCTGAGAGGGTTAGATTTATGTGTATAAGAAGCCACAACTGGTTATTTTAGCTTAATTGCTATAATATTGTCATGATTAAAAATCTATGGTTAGCGTTTCTATTATTGATGTTATCCGCTTCTATTGCTCAAGCAGCAGCATCCAAGAAATTAACTGCAGTCTTGCATAAATCTGGTTTAACGAAACAAGAATATAAATCCTTAGAAACTTATTCACGTAAACTCGGTAAAGAAATTCATACTAATTGGTTTCCTGCTGAATACAATGGTAACTATCGCACTGTAGTGAGTTTGAATCTTTCCAGAGATAAAGAACCTCTTTATGCAGTAAGTGAAAGTAGTGGTAATAATGAGCTAGATGCATCTTGTATTAAAGCTATAGAGCGTAGTGTTGATGTTACTGACTTCTCTAGACAAGCGAACCTTGAATATTTATTTGAGTATAAAAATAAAATTAGCACTGCTAAAAATATCCCTGTGCCATGGAACAGAGTCTTAGCTTATCCCTTCCAAGTAGGCGCTGCTTCTGTTACTAAAGCCCTAGGACTTAATACTTATGTGAGTGTGCCGATTTATTAACTGGGTTCGTCTACTTCATTTTTAGACTTTGGTGACGATTCTGGTCGTTGAGGATTTTCTTTAGGTTTTGGTCCTACTGACACCCCTTCCGGCTCCTTTTCACTTAGCTTCATTGGAGTAAATGGTTGAGTCTTACTCGTCTTTTCTTCTGGTTTTGTTTCTTTGACTTCTTTTGGAGTTTCTTTTGCTTTAGCATCTGCTATCTTTTTGTCTTCAATTGCTGCAGCTCGTGCTTGAGTGGCACCTAGATAAAGGTTTTTAAGAGTTTGTTCACTCACTATTCCCGTTACTCTACCAGTTTCTACAAATTTATTAGTATTTGGATCTTTATATCCAGCAACAAACGATGGGTAGCTATCAACACCGTGTTGAATGGCAAGCTTTTGATTTAAGTCGGCATCAACTTTAACGATAGGAGTATTCTTTTGTAAATTACTAACTATGCTAGCCATTTGTTGACAAGGACCACACCAGGTTGCTGTGAAATTTTTTATAACAACACCCTCTCGTGCAGCTTGGGCAGTTGCTCCAACCTGAGCTGCACCGTCATTGCCTTGGATACTATTAAGTCCTGTATTAAAATCAATATTAGTGAGTGTTCCATAAACTTTTGATCCGTTACTATTCACTCCGTTTCCAGAATCAGTAGGTGGTATATATCTATCTCCTCGACCACCAAAATTAATAGGTGGTGTCGAACCACCTCCATTAAAACTATCACGTGGTGGACGACATCCACCCGGTCCGCATCCACCACCGGATTCACTTTCTGAATTACTTCCCTCTGAGTTATTTCTTCTAGTGTTTTTGGTTGGAGCTGCACCGCCAGAGCTTCCACCACCACCTCCACCACCAAAGGCACCTCCTATTGCTCCTATTCCTTGAGCCGCCGCTTGTGCTGCTTGAGCAGCCCCAGGAGGAAGCATGGCTGCCGCTGGACTTGCGAAAGCCGCGCTAGCATAAGGACCTAGTGCGCTAGCAACCTGCTGACCTGTTTTGGCTGCTTGAGCTAGTGGATTCTTCGGGTCTGTAAAATCTAATAGTTTAGTAAGTCCCTTACCAATTTCAGATGAACTGCTATCTGTTGATGTTTCAGATCCAGTAGTTTGTTTGTTAGAAGAGTTAGTTTGAGCAACAGTAGTCTGAGTAACAGAACTAATTGCTGTTCTTGCGACACTTGACGTTGCAACTACACTTGCCAAAATCTGACACTCCTTCTGGTTATAGGCTAGCAAGTGAAGATTAAGTCTGAGTTAAGAAAGAATTATAAATTACTCTTTGGTAAACTCTAGAGCTGTTTTTAGCTCACCATTCTGGTGCATGTCCATGACTATATCGCAGCCACCTACGAATTCACCATTAATATAGAGTTGTGGAAAGGTTGCCCATTCAGAATATATTTTCATACCAGATCTAAGGTCTGGGCTAGAGAGTACATCGTAAGTAGTAAACTCGGCATCATTAAATTTAAGTGCTTTAACTACAGCATCAGAGAACCCACATTGAGGAAATTCTTTATTACCCTTCATGAATAATACGACTTTGTCTTTAGTAACAATATCGTCGATTTTTTGTTTAAGTTCAGGGCTGAGTTGTTCGGTTGTCATAATAACTAATTATAGCATTAGGGGTACAGCATCTTTATCTATGATTTTTTTAAAGCTTGCAGAGCAACGATTGTAATCTACTAAATCTACAAATATTGGTAAATCAGAATCTTCAAGAGCAAAAATTATGTCTATTAGAACCTTTTCGTCAATGGGATCTTTATAGGCAAGATCTAAATCTGAAAATCTTTGATTAGTGCCTTTTACCCTAGAACCAAACGCATAGAATGGTATCCCAGCTTGCTTGAGTATGACTTTTAATATTTCCATGTGCTTAGGTTCAAGGCTAATCACTTTAAAGACTCCAGGTTGATTATTAATTTTCTTAATTCAGCCAGGAAAATTGGAACCTCAATAACTACCCTTTCAACAACTTCTTCATTATAGGCATGAACAGTTTCATTACGTCTTTTAATAAATTCAAACCATAAATCTGGATTGTCGATAATATTAGCTCGCGCAGCTTCTCTGAAAATATCTCGTGGCCCGCCTTTAATGGTAAACCCTTGTTGTTCCAAGACTTTGCGTAAAGTTTTCCAGGCAAGTTCATATGCAAGCTCAAAAAACTGTATAAGACCTGCTCTTTCAAGATCCGTATCAACTTCTGGTAATGACTCTGTGATGAGTTTTTCTAACTTCTTTAGTGCTTCTAAAGAAATCGTTCCCATTATCAGCTTTTCATCATCAGACATTCTAGGAAGTAATTATATCATTCATCGGTACTCTTAGCCTTAACCACTAGCGCATGTATAGTCTCGTCTGCTAGTAGATCTTTCAAAACCTTCTGCACTAGCTGCTCGCGTTTAACTCTTGATAGTCCATTAAACTCTGTGGCTGTGACGTTTACCTGCCAGTGATTGCCACCCTTTAGGTCTATAGCTTCGACTGACTTAACGTCTAGCTTCTCTTTTAGTAATTGTTCTATGTCGGTGTGTGTTAATAGCATAATTTATACCTTGTAATAATTCTTTACTTGAGACTGCAATAATTTATCAATTTCTTTCATGGTAATTTGATAACCATTCTTAAAAATTATTTTTTGGATCTCGACATCATCAGTGTAAGTTAATCCTCTCAAAAACACATTGCTATCCATATGGGGATATTTCTCGGAACATGCTTTAAGTATTGTTGCTAAATCGTATTCTTGTAAAATATAATATAGATCCACGTAGTCTTTTAAGACGGCTCTGTTTCGTAATGCAGCTAGCTTCATGCAGGCTATGTCAAGGATTGATGACAATGGAAAATATTCTAGTTCTATTAAAGGGTTAACTAATTTATAGTTGTATCTAAAAAAACTTAATTTAATATGATTGTCAATTTCGATATATAGGGTGTCTTCTTCGTCCTTGGTCACAAAAAGTACGTGACCTTTAAAAGATTCTTCTAATTTTTTATATAACTCTTCGGTGTTAAATGAACCTTCCTTAAAAAAATCAAAATCTTCACTATCTCTGTGCCCTATTTGTAGAGCGAGTGAAGTTCCACCAGCTAAGTAGAATCCATATTGATTAACTACTTTCAATAAAGGCAAAATATTTTTCCTTTGTTCGTCCAGTATGTTTGTGTGAATCATATGAATCGAGTAGTCCTCTTCGGATTAGTTTCAAAAATAATTGACCAGAGCTTTAATGACTTACGATCCCATGAACTTGAAATAGAATCTTCTATGATTTTTTTAATAGTATCTCTAGGGTATGTAGAAATGAGCCAACGACAAGCTTTCTCTGAACCATTGTTTAAAACAGAAAAAATAATAGACTGCTTGTCTTCATCTAAATCCATCTTACTGAGATCATAAGACCAGAGACAGGGTTTAACAAAATCAGGTATCTGATTAGCGCTCATATATATATTATTATACCCCAAATGACCCACTGAAAATGTCATTTCACTCCTTCGCGGAACACGCGCTTCGCGCGGTTCCGACCTTTTTTATGGACCTGGCTAGAAAAACTTCGTTTTTCAGCAGGTCCTAAATATCTTCACGGTTTGTTTTAGCGCTTCAATGCAACGATCAATATCATCTATATTATTGTAGAAAGCAATAGAGATACGTGTTGTAGAATCAATACCGAATCGCTCCATTACAGGCTGAGCGCAATGATGACCAGTTCTGACAGCGATACCATGCTCGTTTAGCATAGTGCCTATATCAAAACTTCCTATATCGTCAAACACAAAGCTACTAATACTAGCTTTGTTCTGTGCTTGTCCAATGATTCTTAGACCTTCTATTTCTTTTAATTTATTCTCGCAATATTTATGTAAATCCTTTTCGTAGACTACAATTTCGTCTATGCCAATGCTTTCTATATATTTAATAGCCTCCCCTAACCCAATTACTTCTACTATAGGCGGGGTGCCTGCTTCAAACTTAAACGGTAATTCTGCGTACACGGTTTTATCATGCCGAACTTTCTCTATCATCTCTCCGCCGCCATGATAAGGTGGCATGGCATTTAATAATGTTTGTTTGCCATAGAGTATGCCGACTCCTGTCGGTCCGTAGAGCTTATGTCCAGAGAATACATAGAAATCTGCGTCTAGATCTTGTACATCTACCTTGCTATGCGTAATGCCCTGGGCGCCATCTATAAGTACAACTGCATTATGCTTATGAGCAAGAGCAATCATTTCTTTAATAGGATTAACAGTACCAATAGAGTTGGAGATATGGGTTAAGGCTAGAATTTTTACTTTGCCACTTGAAATCAACTTCTGGTAAGCTTCTTGGTCAAGTTCACCGTTATCGAGTACTGGAATAACTTTTAAACTGGCTCCGATTCTACTGGCGTGTATTTGCCAAGGGATAATATTGGCGTGATGCTCTAGCCCAGAGATCAAAATCTCAATAGTCTCTTCCGTATATAAAGGACTACGAGGTTCATTGCTTGTGTTTAGATGAGAACCAATTCCTTTCAGGGCTGAACAGAAACTACTAGCTACTAAATTAATCGCTTCAGTAGTACCTCGTGTGAAAATTATTTCTTGAGTGGATTTAGCGTTAATAAAAGTTCTTACTCGTTCCCTCGTTGCATCAAAAGCTTGAGTGGAGAGGGTGCTTAAGTCATAAACTCCGCGACGCACAGTACCATTAGATTCCACCATAAACTTGCGCATTGCTTCTATTACTTGTATTGGTTTCTGAGCAGTGGCTGCGCTGTCTAGGTAGACGAGTTTTTTGCCATTGATTTTACTGTCGAGTATAGGAAAGTCTTTGCGATATTTTTCCATGATTATATTATTGGTAACGAGCTTTCTTGTATTTATTATTATCCGCTAAAGACTCAAGAGTATGAATAGACTCATCACCATCTTGCGGTGACTTGAGACTAGCAAAAGCCAGATTTGTAGCATAGTTTTGAGCAGATTCTACGGATATCTTACTAATCAATTCTCGAGCAAAGCTATAAGTAAGTATTGCTTTAGCATTCTGCTCGTCTAAGCCTCTACTCTGTAAGTAGAATAATTCATCAGCGCTAAGACTACCTACGGTAGAGCCATGCGAGCATTTCACATCATCAGCAAGTATGTTTAATTGAGGTCTGGAGTCTATATGTGCTTCTTTAGATAGCAAGAGATTCTTGTTTAGTTGGGTTGCATCGGTTCTCTGTGCGTCTCTATAAACTTCTATTAAGCCATTAAACTCCGCTCTAGACTTGCCTTGTAAGAGACCCTTGAATAATTGTTCACTACTGGAGTGTCCTGCTCTATGATTCACTTGTACCTTATGGTGTGACTTGCGTTCTTGGTTAAGTACATAGAGTCCATTAATAGCAGCATGGGCTCCTTCGGCATTGATATCCACGGTAATATCATCACGACTAGATTTAGCACCAAAGCTGAAAGAATTAAATTCAAACTTGCTATCTCTATCAAGCTTGGCATCAAGTGTATAGAGGCAGGATGCTTGCTTGGATTCGTTTTGAATTTTATCGAGTTTGATTTGAGCGCCTTGATCTAGATGCAGCTCTATAACTGCATTAGTGAGGTATTGACTGTCTTCTAGTCCAATGTAATTAACAATGATATCTAGCTTCGAGTTCTTGCCTGCGCAAATTAGTGAGCGCATTTGATTGAAGTTGTTTTGATTAGAAATATGGAGTATCTGTAGAGGTTTATCGCTAGTAAAGTTATCCTCTAGATACAACAGAAACCCATTAGTTAGGAGTAAAGTATTGATTGCTTTGAAATATTTAGATTCACCTTCTAGGTTCTCGGCAAATATTTTCTCGGTAATAGCTTTAGCTTCAGGTGTAAGTGCTATTGGATCATTGAAATTCAGAATATGCATGCCTGGCTTACTATAGGTGAAATTAGAAAGTTGCGGTGAATAAGCTCCGTTCACTGTTACTAGTAATTGATCAACGGTTTCTCTGTAAACATATTTGTCTACTAATTTATTTAACTCTTGAATACTTAGTCCACTGCTGCATTCTACCTGTGGTGTGCCGCTGATAGTATATTCCTTGTTTAAAATATCCGTGAAGTCAAAATACTTCCAGTCTTCGCTTTGACGGTTTGGGAAACCTAGCTCCTGAAGTTTCTTAAGAGCCAGTTCTTGTTTACGTTTGATGAAATCTATAGACGATAAAGTATAGGAACTTGACTTGGTGATGCCATCGATGAACTGTGATTCTTTATTGTCGTTAGGTTTGGTCATTGTTGTCATTTTATTGCGTATCCAGCTTTCTCTAATTCTAATGCGAGAGACGCGTCGCCAGTCTTGATAATGCGTCCTTCAGAAAGTACATGAACATAGTCAGGCTTAACGTAATCTAATAAGCGTTGATAATGCGTTATAAGTAGTACAGCATTACCTTCATTCTTATACGTATTAATTCCATCGGCAACTATACGTAGTGCATCTATATCAAGCCCTGAGTCAGTTTCATCAAGAATAGCAAGCTTCGGATTAAGCACTAGCATTTGTAGGATTTCGTTTTTCTTTTTCTCGCCACCTGAGAACCCTTCATTAAGATTGCGATCTAAGAAATCAGTTTTCATCTTAAGTATATTGATTTTCTCCTCGATGAAATCATCAAAGTCTAAAGGATCCATTTCTTCCAGTCCTTGAAATTTTTGTTTAGAGTTATATGCCATTCTAAGGAAGTTAAGATTGTTAACACCAGGGATTTCTACTGGGTATTGGAACGCTAGGAATAGACCTGAGTTAGCACGCTCTTCTATGCCTTCTTTAAGTAAATCTTTAGCACCAAACTGGACTGAGCCTTTGGTTACTTCATAGCTAGGATGTCCTGCAAGTACCTTAGATAAGGTGCTTTTGCCAGAACCATTAGGTCCCATGATGGCATGTACTTCACCAGCATTAATAGTGAGGTTTAATCCTTTAATTATTTGCTTGGTTCCATCATCACTGTTAATTTGGGCATGTAAATCTTTAATTTCTATTATTGTTTCTGGCATATTGTTTCCTTTAAGCTATCCAACGGTATTCTCTAATTTAAGTGACATAAGTGCGTTAGCTTCTGCTGCAAACTCTCCTGGTAATTCTTTAAAGACATCCTTGCAGAATCCAGAGATGATAGTGGCGATAGCATCTTCTACGCTGATGCCGCGTTGTTGTAAGTAGAATAATTGCTCTTCAGATATCTTGGAAGTGGAAGCTTCATGTTCTACTTTAGAACTGTTGTTAGATACTTCTATATAAGGAGTGGTATTGGCTGAAGATTTAGAGCCGAGTAACATGGAATCACATTGAGTATAATTGCGAGCATTCTCGGCACTTGGAAGTATTTTCACTAATCCCCTGTATGCGTTTTCTGATTTGCCTGCTGAGATGCCCTTGCTGACTATAGTTGAGCGAGTATTACGTCCAATATGAATCATCTTAGTGCCGGTATCGGCTTGCTGTAAGTTATTAGTTAATGCTACTGAATAAAATTCTCCGATAGAGTTGTCTCCTTGTAGGATGCAACTTGGATATTTCCAAGTGATAGCAGAGCCAGTCTCTACTTGAGTCCAGGATATTTTTGAATTAGCGCCAAGACATTTACCGCGCTTAGTCACAAAGTTATAAATTCCACCCTTACCATTCTCGTCACCAGCGTACCAGTTCTGTACTGTAGAATATTTAATCTCAGCATCGCGCATGGTGATAAGTTCTACTACTGCTGCATGCAACTGATTAGTGTCAAATGCTGGTGCTGTGCAGCCTTCAAGGTAAGAGACGTAACTGTTCTCGTCACAGATGATCAGGGTTCTCTCGAATTGTCCAGAGCCTTCAGTATTAATACGAAAATTAGTTGATAGCTCTATCGGGCAACGTGTATTAGGAGGAATATAAATGAAAGTACCATCACTGAATACAGCGCCATTAAGTGCTGCATAGAAATTATCAGAATTAGGAACTACGCTGCCAAGGTATTTTTTAACTAATTCGGAATGTTCTTTAATAGCTTCAGAAATAGAACAGAAAATTATCCCGATTTCTGCAAGGGCTTTCTTGTGAGTGTTGGCTACTGAAACACTGTCAAAGATTGCATCTACGGCTATGCCTTGTAGGATTTTTTGTTCTTGTATCGGTATCCCTAGCTTCTCGTAAGTTCTAATGATCTCTGGATCTACTTCGTCTAGGTTTTCTTTGTTTACTTTACGTTTCGGTACTGAGTAGTAAACAATATCCTGGAAATCAATCTGCGGATAATGGACTCGTGACCATTTCGGTTCCTGCATCTTAGAGAATTGTTTATAAGCATTGAGCCTAAACTCAAGCATGAACTTGGGTTCGTCTTTTTTCTCGGAGATTTTTTGGAGAACGTCTTCATTCAAGCCTTTAGGAAAGAACTCGGTCTCTATCTCACTCTTAAAGCCATATTTATATTCTTGCCCTTGTAGCGTTTCTAAATCAGACGGCATAGTTTACCCCTTGTAAATTTCTCTCCGTAAAATCTTGTAAGACTTGGAAATGACTATGTATATTAGTCCCTGAACGACTTTCGTCTTCCATTAATTGTTCTAGAGTGATGCTTGCAAGGAAGTTATTAATTAGCTTAGTGAGGTTAGACCAAACTGGTCTTACTGAGCAATCACCATTATGCACACAAGCATCCATAAGTCCAGTGTGTGAATTGCAGAAATCAAAATCAAAAGTACCTTTAGAGAGTGCATTGATAACATCAAATAGATTAATTTGTTTAGGAGTCTTCGCTAGTCTATAACCACCATACTTTCCTCTAACGCTTTCTATAAGATTAGCCTCGCGCAGATGTGAAAGTATCGCTGCTGTATTTTCTATGCTAATACCTTCTGCTTGAGCAATATCGTGAAGTGAAACGAGTTCGATCCCATTAGTAAGTAGCTTGGCTACTCTTAAAATGATTCTCAAACCGTATTCTTCATTAGCAGTGATTTTCATTGACCTGATTCAATTATCACTCGCTTTCTGTCTATAGAATCTTAATCTTTAGTTTTTTCTCAAGATTGGAATCGGCTTATTGAGAGAGTTTCGCAATAAGATGTAATTACTTAGTGCTTACTTAACCAAAAGTAGGTACAATGTAATTACTGTGGAGCTGGATTTGATAGATATTGGTAACTCTAAAGGTGTACGGATTCCGAAGGCCGTAATTGAAACTTGTGGTTTTCAGAATACTATTCATATAGAGATTAAAAATGGCAATTTAATTCTTAGCGCTAGTAGGTCAGTACGTAATGACTGGGCTAACGTGTTCGACCGCATGACTAAAATTGCTGATGATAAAATTCTAGATTCTGACTATATTGAAAATGATTGGGATAAAGAAGAATGGACTTGGTAAAACGTTTTGATATTTGTTTGGTGAATCTAGATCCAACTTTAGGTTGTGAGATTAATAAAACTAGACCTTGCATAATTATCTCTCCTGATGAAATGAATCAATACCTTAGTACTGTAATTATTGCTCCAATGACATCGACTATTAGAACTTATCCAAGTCGTGTTTCTATTAATTTCCAAGAGAAAAAAGGTGAAGTAGTTTTAGATCAAATCCGTACAGTGGATAAGCGTAGATTGGTAAAGAAGATCGGACAAACTAATGCTATTACCAGAGAGAAGATTTGTAAAATTCTAGTGGAGATGTTTAGTTATTAAAAACTATCTAGATATCTTCCAAACCTGGTCCCGTATGATCAAGCTAGAACATACGTTATTCTCGTTACCGTTTGTGTTGAGTTCTGCTTTGCTTGCTATTTATTATAAACATTGGGTTTGGGAGCCTATGACTTTTGTTTGGATAATTCTCTGTCTTGTCGGGGCGCGTAGTGCGGGTATGACCTTAAATCGTATCTTTGATGCGGATATAGACGCTAAGAATCCTAGAACTCAAACTCGCGAAATCCCAGCTGGTAAAATTTCTAAAACTCAAGCGTGGATATTTGCTGTCGCATCGCTTGCACTTCTTATATATTCGGCGTTTCAGTTACCACGGCTCTGTCAAATACTTTTACCTATTGCATTAGTTTGGTTACTTGCATATTCTTGGCTTAAGCGAGTTACTTGGTTGTGTCATTTATTTCTGGGAATGACTTTGGGTGGAGCAACTCTTGGTGGTTGGATTGCAGTGACTGGTGCTGTGGATAATCTAGCGCCTATATATTTATCACTTGCGGTAACTTTCTGGGTTTGTGGTTTTGATATATTTTATGCGACACAAGATGAAGAGTTTGATCTACGTGAAAAGCTTCATTCAATACCAGCACGCTTTGGTAACGCTACCGCAATTAAGATTGCTAGATTTTCTCATTTACTGACGCCAATCTTCTTATATCTTGCTGGTGAAGAATTAGGTTTAGGCTTATGGTACAAGCTTGGAATTTTGTTTACTATTGCTGCTTTATATTATGAACAGAAGCTTGTGAAAGAGAATAAAGTCGAAGCCGCTTTCTTTACTATTAATAGTTGGATATCTGTGGTGATATTTTTGTTTGTGGTTATTGATTTAATTGTTTCGTCATCCTGAGGGAGGGCGAAGCCCGACCGTAAGGATCCACTCTTATTTAATAAACTATTCGAAGCTAGTGGATCCTTACGTCGCAACCTACGGTTGCTCCTCAGGATGACGTCGAGACAGTCCTTTAACGCTTACATACTTGTGGTCACCAAGTATAATAGAAAATAGTGTATAAGTATCTCACTAAATACTATCCTGGTTACATTCTCGGCACACTACTTTTAATAGTAACTAATTTACTTGGCGCTTATATACCGCAATTAATTAAGCAGGCTGTTGAATTATTGAGAAATATTGATCCAGTTCATTTATATCAAATCCTGCTTTGGTCTTTGGCTTTGGTTGTGATTATGGCTTTTACTCGAGCGTGGTCTCGAGAGGTGATTTTTGGTATTGGTAGGCAAGTAGAATTTGATCTTAAGAAAGAAATTTTTGATCATCTTATAACTTTACAGCCAGATTTTTTTAATACTGGACGTACAGGAGACTTGATCTCAATTATTACTAATGATGTGCAAGCATTGAGGGCGCTGAGCGGTTTTGCCATGCTGAATATGGCTAATACTTTTATTTCGTTTGTAATTATTTTGCCATTGATGTTTGAACTTCATACTAATCTTACTTGGGCATTTTTAACGTTAGTTCCTATCGTAATGTTTTTTGTTATATCCTTAAGCGGAAAGATTAAATCTTATCAAGCACTGGTACAAGAAATGCTTGGACAGATGAGTAATTTTATTGAACAGAATTTAAGTGGTATTCATATCATTAAAGCTTATGCTCAGGAAGAATCTGAGGTAAAGCGTTTCAATACTTATAATGATGAACTCAAGGAAGCTTACATGAAACTAATTAGTGTCAGGAGCTTCATTGGTCCTGTGATGAGGGTTATAGCTTCGTTGGGTTTTGTTTTACTACTTTATATAGGTGGTAAGTCAGTAATAGATTTAAGCTTTACTCCAGGTGATTTTGCCGCTTACTCACTTTATATTCAGAGATTAATTTGGCCTGTTGCTACTTTAGGTTGGATGATAACCGTTGTCTATCGCGCGCAAGTAAGTCATCAGCGTATTACTGGTATTTTAGATATTCAACCTACTATTAAAGATCGGACTAATGCTTTAGAGAAATTACATTTATATGATGCTATTGAGCTCAAGTCACTAGGAGTCATTATTAAGAAGGGTTCTAATGTTGCGGTGATTGGTACTATTGGTTCTGGTAAATCAATACTTGCTCATAAATTAATGCATCTTAAAGAACTTGCTGATGATGAGATATTGATAGATGGTATAGATCTTAAGGATATTAAACTTAATTCGCTGAGAACTATGATTAATTTAGTACTTCAGGAGGATTTTTTGTTCTCTACTTCTATCTATGAAAATATTGCTTACGCAAAAGATCTAAAAGAAGAGGAAGTTATTAAGCTTGCCAAGCTTGTTAATATCCATGATGAAATCATGAAGCTTCCACACGGATATCAAAGTGTAGTCGGTGAGCGAGGTGTGACTCTATCTGGTGGTCAAAGACAAAGGATCGCTATTGCAAGAGCATTGGCATTAGATCCAGAAATATTAATGCTAGATGATGCTTTAAGCAGCTTGGATAATTCAAGTTCAGCTCTGATACTAAAAAACATTCTTGCAATGCGCCAAGGTAGAACCACAATATTTATTACACATAAAATCCCTATCGTAAAAGATATGGATCAGATTATAGTAATGGATAAATTTAAGGTCGTAGAATCAGGCACTCATGCAGCATTGATGCAAAGTGAAACTTTATATAAGGAGCTTGTTGAACACACGCCTGTTGCATGAATAATACTAACTTAGTACGAATTGCCTATCCTTTCCTTAAACCTTACTGGTGGCAGATTGCTTCCGCTTTGATTGTTTTACCATTGAGTTCTTTTACTTATTCGGTGCAACCATTAATTTTACAAAAAGTAATAGACGATTTAATAGCGCATAATAATTACTCACAATTATGGGTTTATGTATTGGTGCTTTTGCTTGCTGTAATATTGAATTTTCTTTTACAGGTTTATCAATTTATGATTATGAATAAGGTGGGACAGAATGTCGTTGGTAGCATTCGTTTGGCATTGTTTACTCATTTGGAAAAGCTTTCTATGAGTTTCTTTGATAGAACACCTGTTGGTCGTTCTGTGTCGCGTATTACGAGTGATATGGAGCAACTTGCTGAGAGTTTTGTTGGTGGTTTGGTTTTAATTTTATTGGATATTTTCAATATTATTGGGATTTTATTATTTATGTTCTACCTTAATTGGCAATTAAGTTTGGCGGTGTCAATGTTCTTAATACCGATATATTTTATGACAACTCATTATCAAGAAATGTATCGTAAGGCTAACTTAGAAGCGAGAAGAGAACTTTCTAAACTTAATTCTTTCTTGCAACAGAACGTAGTCGGTATAAAAGTTGTACAGGTTCTTAATAGCGCAGAAAAAAGCATGGAGAAATTTGCACAGAATAATATGAAATATTTTAAGGCGAATGATGAGAGTATTAAGGCTGATGCTCGCCTTTCTGCTGGCATTGAAGCTATCTCTTATATCGCGATTGCAGCTTTAATTCTTGCAAGTCAAGCATTTCTGAATAATGGATTAACTATTGGAATGATTCTTGCTTTTATACAATACGCGCAGTCATTGTTTGAGCCAATTAGAAACTTAAGTGACAGATTTACCGTAGTGCAGGCCGCCTTTACCTCTATAGAAAGAATGCAAGAATTATTAGATGAACCTATAGAAATTAATGATCCTATTATTGGTCAAAAATCTCCAGTCATTACTGATGCTTATCCTTTGATTGTGTTCTCTAATATTTCTTTTAAATATGATACTGAAGATGATCACTGGGTTTTACATAACTTGAATTTTCAAGTTAAACAAGGTCAAAAAATTGCCATAGTTGGCAGAACGGGTTCTGGTAAAAGTACTATCATTAAATTACTTACCAAATTATACGAACCAGAGGAAGGCTCTATTCAAATCAATGGTATCAATATTAAAGAATATAAACAAAGTGACCTTAGAGAAATGATTGCTGTTATTCATCAAGATTCTTATATATTTGCTGGTGACTTAGAAGCTAATGTATGTTTAGGACGTGAGGCTTCTAAGCTTAATATGAATATAGCTAAACCCTTTCTGAGCGCGGCTCCTAATTTAAATGAAGATATCCTACTTAGTGAGCGTGGAGGTAATATTTCTTCAGGTGAAGAGCAGGTTTTAAATTTTGCTCGTGC
>CAZELI010000009.1:0-71777 GCA_964512985.1 uncultured Gammaproteobacteria bacterium
TCAAAAAAAGTGGCCGTAAGACATATTGTTTATGAGATTACCGCGTAACTCCTGTGATTATTTAATAAGGTGATAGTTACCTGTATAATACTTAGCAATGAAAAAGCTTGCTTTATTTTGTAGTTTCTTTTTTTTGGCTTCTTGTACTAGTGAAGAAAAACTCAAGACAGTATTAGACTCATATAAGGGTTATGACCAAAGCTGCTTGGTGCAAACCTTTGGGCAAGCTCAAAAGATTTTTGATAGTAATGGTACTAAGGTTTTGGAATATCAGATTAGTGAGCAAAGCTTTAATTTAATGCCGAATAATTCGATTAATAATTCTAGATACCTCTATAGTCGTAATCGAGCAGGTTCTAATAATGTTAATTTTGGTATTGGATCAATGCAAGGTTATTATTCAAGTGATGAATGTAAGCTAACTTTCACTACAGATTCTCGTAACATTGTCAGAGACTGGCATTACCAAGGTAATATTTGTACGCGTTATGCAACTAGAGAGAATGTCAATCATAAGTATATTTATGATTTAATGCATGAAACCGATAAAGCATATGGATTTCAGTTAGATAAAACTAGTAAGGGACTCAAAGTGAAAGAAGTTTATCCAGAAAGTTCTGCTTATAAAACAGGATTAAGAAAGGATGACTTGTTAACAAAGATTAACGATTTAGAGCTTAGTAACTTACCGATAGAACTCGCTTACCAAGAGCTTAATAGCAAATCTCAATCTAAACTTACTGTTTCAAGGAAAGCAGAAGAGATGGTATTGGTAGTTAAGAAATCAGAGATCCCGCGCTTATATTCGTACAATAAATCCACTAGAAAGTTCTTGGGGTTTGATGATAATTAGTGTAATTACTTGGTTTTATATTTTTATTTAAATCCCAATTCGGGATGGGAAGTGCGTCAATTTAAGCCGAAAAGCTCGTCATCCTGAGGAGGAGCCGGAGGCGACGACGTAAGGATCCACTACTAAAAAATCTCATGAATAGTGGATCCTTACGACCGCTTCGCGGTCTCAGGATGACGGCACTGTCCTTAAGTTGACGCTTATGGATGGGGAAGTGGTTCTGCTAATTATTCGGTCCGGACCAAATCTTCTTCTGATTGCTGATCTCTAACATACGATCAATAGTGGCTTTTGCAGGGATAAGTATCTCTTCAGGAATAATTATCTCTGTATACTCTTGATCGATGGCATCGTAAAGATTCTCTAGTGAATGATATTTCATGTTAGGACAGAGTGGTAATGGAAACACTGTCGCTATATCCTTCTCAGGGAAGTCAGCTTGAATCCTAGCTACTAAGCCCTGCTCAGAGAGTATGATGAATTTACGTCCAGCAGACTCTTCTACGAATTTATAAATCTCTGATGTACTTCCTACGAAATCCGCTCTACGCCAGACTTCTGGGTCACATTCGGGATGCGCAATAATTACAGCTTCAGGATGAGTGATGCGCTGCTTATCTACTTCAGCAGAAGTGATCTGCCAGTGTGTTGGACAGAAACCATCATAGATATGTAACTTCTTCTCTGGAAGTTTGTATTGAACCCACTCCCCCAGACCCTTATCAGGAACGAAAATAACCTCACTATTGTTAAGTGATTTAACGATGTCGACAGCGTTAGTAGAAGTGCAACATATATCAGACTCTGCTTTCACCGCTGCTGAGCTGTTTACATAGCAAACCACAGGTGCGCCTGGATGATCTTTCTTAAACGCTCTTAGGTCATCTACGTTAATCATATCTGCCATCGGGCAGCCTGACTGGATGTCAGGAAGTAGAACTTTTTTCTCAGGACTAAGTAACTTAGCTGTCTCTGCCATAAAATGCACTCCGCAGAATGCAATTATTTCTGCATTCGTTTCCTGAGCTTGCTTAGAGAGCATTAATGAATCACCGACATAATCTGCAACTCGTTGCACTTCGAGTCTCTGGTAAATATGCGTTAGGATAACAACATTCTTAGCTTTAGCCAGCTCACGAACCTTCCCAAAAAGCTCAAGCTTTTCGGCTGTTCTATCTATTACAGATTGTGCCATTATTGGAGACATATAGATACGTAATTATACATGAAATTTATTTACAATTATTAAGTAAATATATACTAGCTAGGCCGCTGCGAGCAAATATTGCTAGAATCTTAGCCTTAACGGAGTTAAAACATGCCAGTACCTAAGAAAAATCATTCGCACCAAAGACAACAACAGAGAAGAGCTAACTGGAAAGGTACAGTAGTAGAATTGGGCGGTTGTTCTAACTGTGGCGTACAGAAACGTCCTCACCACGTTTGTGATGCTTGTGGTTTCTATAACGGTCGTAAGATCAAAGAAGTTGCAGTAGCCGAGTAGAGCTCGCAATCCAGTATTTATTAGAGTGCTTACAATATAATAAAGATAGATGTTGAAATTTTTCACACAAAAATTCGTTGGTATTTTACTGACTCTATTCTTACTGATTACGGCTTCATTCTTTATGTTACGGGCTTTGCCTGGTAGTCCTTTTGATCAAGAGCGTATCTTAGCTCCTGAGATCATTCTTAAGCTTGAACGTAAGTATGGTTTGGATAAACCACTAGCCGAGCAGTACCTAACTTATATGCAAGGGTTGGTGACTAAGTTTGATCTGGGTCCTAGTCTTAAATACCCCAACCGTGATGTGATGGACATACTTGCTGATGCTATTCCTGTATCTCTTGAGCTTGGCTTCTTAGCGTTTATTATTGCCGTGATTGCTGGACTGACACTAGGTGTCATTGCAGCACTCTATCCTCAGAAGGCTGTCGGTAAGATCGCTTCAGCGCTTGCAAGTTTAGGTATGTCGATGCCGAGTTTTGTGTTTGCGGGAATCTTGATTGCCATATTTGGGCTAACGCTTAATTGGTTACCAGTAGCACTCTGGGAAGGAGCAGAGTATGTAATATTACCAGCGCTTACTCTTGCTATAGCTCCTACTGCTTATATAGCTCGCATCACTAGATCTGCCATGCTAGATACACTTGCTAAGGAGCATATCAAAACCGCTCTAGCTAAGGGTTTGGATTATTGGACTATTGTGCTGAAGCATGGACTAAGAAACAGTTTGTTACCGATAGTCACTATATTAGGTCCGATTATGGCTATCTTAGTTACTGGTTCTTTTGTGGTGGAGTATATTTATGCGCTGCCAGGCATGGGTAAGTACTTTGTCACTGCGTTTATCAATCGTGATTACTTCTTAGTTTCTGGTGTGATTGTTGTTTTCTCTGTAATACTTTTGATCACAAATACACTTGTGGATATTAGTATTAGAGGATTAGATCCGAAGCTGAGAAGTTAAGATAGCTAAGGCGAATAATTTGACATCTGGACAAGCTGAGCAATTAGACGAGAGGCTCTCTTTGTGAACGGTGAGTGAGCAAAGAGAGACCTCGAGTCCTGCGAAGCTTGTTCGGTCAAATTATTCAGTGCTTAGTGATTTTCAAAATGGCAATCGTTGAAAAATACAGTAACAATAACGCAGTAGCTAGAATGCTCATGGTGAAAGGATCTGGTGTAGGGGTGATGATGGCAGAGATAGTGAATGCAGCAAGGATAACATAGCGCCAAGCGGCTAATAATTGTGTGCTGTTAATGATGCGAAAGTATCCAAGTGTAATTAAAATTATTGGTAACTGAAAGGTTATGCCGCAGATACTTAGAATCGATAACTCTAAATTAATGAAGTGTTCTAGTCCATAACGGGTTTCTATTACTCCCTGACCGAACCCTAGTAAGAAACTAAGTAAGGGTGGTAATACTAAGTAGTAAGCAAAGGTTACTCCTAACCAGAATAATAAGGGAGAGAAACGTAGCATCGGCTTAATAATCCCAATCTCATTATCCTTCAATCCAGGTCTAAGAAACCCTTCTAGCTGTCCCAGCCATACTGGCATAGAGACTATTACTCCTAAGAATACAGATACTTTAAGGCTGCTAGTAAATAATTCTCCAGGCTTAAGTTGAAAGAAGCTAGAACCTGCTGGTGCAGCTTGTTCTAAGAATCTAATAATAGGGCTAGAGTAATAGAAAAAAACAATAGTTGTAATGATAAATGAAAACACCCCAATGAGAATTCTATTACGCAATTCTGTAATATGCTCTGTGATCTCCTGTGGATTTATTGTACTAGCAGGATTAGAGCTGGAACTTTGTAGATAGTCTTCGCGATTGTATTTGGGCTCGGGCATTAATAAACCCTCTTAAAGCCAGAATGACCACCAATATCTGCAATGAAAATTTTAATTTTATTCTCATCTTCAAAATTCCAAATTAACCTTAAATCAGCATCTAGTTTGGAACTCCAAGCCTTGCCAAATTTATTACTATTAACTTTATGTGTTTTCAAAGTTGGGTTAAAAGGATCTACTTGAAGTAACTTCGTTATATTACCAAATAATTTCAGACTAATCCTACCTGATTTTTCAAGTTTTTTGAACTTACGTTTAAAAAGTAAACCATACTCTAATTCATATTTATTCATCGTCTGATAATAATCTTGCTAAAGATTCAGGATCAGTAGGATCTAATTTATAAGTTCTTCCATGCTTAAAATCTTCTAGAGCCCTACCTAAACTTTCCTCAGCTTCTCCACTGAGTTGTTCTACATATTCTTGATCGGTAAATTGATGTGATGCTGATAGATTCATATTAATGTTCCAATGTCCGTCAACAAAGTTCTGGATCATGAATCTTACCACATCATTACTAGAGTAAAATCCAAGCGACTCACATCTCTTATCTAAATCTTTCTTGAGTTTTTTAGTTAAGGGGATTTGTAACTTTGTTTCTGATTTTGACATTAAAGTAGGCTCCTTTAGTAATATTATACCAAAAATTACTACTTTATCACTAATTTCTATTGAAATCCTAGCGTTTACGTGCAAAACGCACTGTCACTAAATTATCACCATAGAGTAAGGTTATAGAACTATGGTCAGAGCTGAGACTCTCGGCTTCTTTAGCATCGATGTACATAGAGACTTCGCCGCTCTCACTGACTAGGTTATAGGCATCGCCTGATTTCTGAAGTTTAACAGAGTAAGATTGACGGAAGCCAATATTAATCCTGGAGCAGATTTCAACTCTTACTGTTTGTCCTTGTAGACGTTGCAAGAATCCATGGACATCGGTTAGTTCGTTATTGCTTAACATGAAAACTTATTCCTATATCGTCCTTAACTGCGTTAGGCTTGTTAGTTTTAATCAACCCATACTCTATACTATCTACAATCGCATCCCAACTAGCTTTGATTATATTCGTGCTGACGCCGATAGTATCCCAGTCATCGTTGCTAGCTCCAGTGTTGATTTGTACTTTAGTAATAGCACCTGTGCCTAAATGACTATCTAGAATTCTTACTTTAAAATCCTGTAGTTGGAACTTATCCACGTCTGGATAGTAATCTCTGAGAGCTTTACGTAGAGCTTGGTCTAAAGCGTTAGCGGGACCATTACCTAGGCTAACTGAATGTTTCTCGGTATTACCAATGCGAATTCTAACGGTTGCTTCGGTTCGTTCACCATTAACTATATGTACATTAGTTTCTATTGGTTCAAAGAAATTAGGGTAAATATCTTCTGCTCTCCTAGCAGGCTTGAGATCTGCTGCAAAACTATTAGCAAGAATCTTTCTGACTAATAATTCAAAGCTAGCTTCTGCATTTTCATAGCTATAACCTTGATGCTCCATGTCTTTGATCTTAGTGAGTACGGCTTGGGCAGCTTCTTTCGCCTTAGCATCATCTATGAAATTAAAACCATTATTATTAAACCAATCAACAATATTACTTATGCCAGATTGCTCTGAGACTACGACTCTGGTGCTATTACCTACTAGGTTAGGGTCTATGTGTTCGTAGCTAGTCTTGTCTTTAGCGATGGCACTAGCATGTAAGCCACCCTTATGAGTGAAAGCTCTATCACCGACGAAAGCCTGTGAGTGATTGAGATTCATATTAGCGATCTCTGCTACTTTACGAGCGACGCTGGTGAGGGTTTTAAGCTGGGTTTCTGGAATGCATTGTAATTTATCCTCGGTATATTTAAGCTGTAAGTTTGGAATGATAGAGATTAAATTAGCATTGCCACATCTTTCACCATAACCATTGATAGTACCTTGTACTTGAATAGCACCTGCTCTCACGGCACGGATGCTATTAGCTACGGCAAGCTCACCATCGTTATGCGCATGTATCCCAAACCCGATTTTTTCAGATTTAAATTTATCGACTAACTCTTGGGTTACTTTATAAACATCTCCAGGAAGGGAGCCACCGTTAGTATCACAAAGTATTATACGTTTAGCACCTGCCTTAATTGCAGTCTTAATGAAGCTTTCAGAGTATTGTGGGTTGTCTTTATAACCATCAAAGAAATGTTCTGCATCAACGAAAACTTCGCGACCTTGGGACTTGAGGTAATTAATACTTTCTGCTAACATCTCAAGATTCTCACCTAGACTAGCTTTCATGGTAGTCTCTACTTGCCATGCTGAACTCTTAGCTACTATGCAGATTACCTTAGTATCAGCTCTAAGCAGAGCTTTAAGTATTGGATCTTCATCTACCTTAGTGTTGGCTTTACGTGTAGAACCAAACGCAGTGAGTATAGTGTTCTTAAGTTTAAGCTTCTTCGCTTCTTCAAAAAAGTCTATGTCTTTAGGATTAGCACCAGGCCAACCACCTTCCACGTAAGCGATCCCTAATTCATCAAGAATAGTTAAGATCTTAAGTTTATCTGCGACACTAAAGGAGATATCCCGCATTTGCGCGCCATCTCTAAGGGTTGTGTCGTAGATTTCTATATGCTTCACTGTTTATCCTTAAGTCTATTAACAAGGAATAAGTATATCAAAACAAAAGCCCTCGAAAGAGGGCTTTTTAATATCAATAACTCAACATTGAGTACTAATTAATTAGCTTTAGTATCAGAGATGATTTCGTAGGGTTCGTAATCAATGAACTTTCCATCTAAAGCAGCGCTTCTTGCTGATAGAGGATCATCGATACCAATCACGACACCGTCGACTATGCCCTTCACTAGACCAGTCACAGCACCAGCTGCACCGCCTATGACAAGACCAGTAGGAGTACCGATTAATCTGCCGATAAACCCGTCGCCCATTGCTTCAGAGAAATCACCAGTATATTGAACTCCTTTAGAAGTCATTCCGCGAACAGTTCCCATCACCGCGCCAATCGGCGCACCCACGATAGGACCAATTATAGAAAGCCAGCCTTTCTCTGCTGCCTTAGCAGGTTTAGCTATGACCATAGTCAGTAGAAGAGATAGCGCCAGAGGCAAACTAATCATTTTCTTCTTCATTTTTTAATCTCCTTTTTTGAGATGAACTCACAACAAGTTAACCCTGTTAATAGGGTTCATCCAGTATTTACAGACGCTACTAAGAAGAGCTTTGTTCCTAAAACAAAAGCCCCTACTTGCGTAGAGGCTTTTCCTTTTTGTTCATTCAAAAGTTCTAATTAAACACCAATTGCTTGCGCGTGTTTCACGAAGCCATCTGGAATTAATTGATAACCGCCACCATAGACAGTCTTGATGTACTTCTTATCGCCGCTTTCGATTCTAGATCTTAAGTGACGAATGTGAACACGGATAGTGTCTACATCATCTTCTGGTGAGTAACCCCAAACTTCTTTAAGTAAAGTTCCTGGGCTAACTGTTTGACCGTGGTTCTGCATTAAGCAATGAAGTACTTCAAACTCGATAGGAGTTAATCTTAGAATCTTGTCTTCAATCTTAATTTCACGAGATTCAGGCATAAGCGTGATATCGCCAGCATGAAGGATCTCAGGAATAGATTGAGCAAGACTGATAGCGCCAGATCTTCTTAGTAAAGCTCTAACTCTAACGAATAATTCTGCAAGCTCAAAAGGCTTAGTAAGGTAGTCATCAGCTCCTGAGTCAAAACCAGTAACTTTATCCTCTGTTCTGCTTAATGCTGTAAGCATAAGCACAGGGACTTCCTTAGTTCTGTCGTTTTGGCGAAGTCTTTGACAAGCTGTAAAGCCATCTAAATTAGGCATCATCAAGTCAAGAATAATGAGCTGAGGGGGATTTTGTTGAATTAGTGCTAAGCCATCAATAGCATTATCACAAGATTCTACGGTATATCCTTGCATTTCTAGGTTAGATGTAACTAACTCAAGGATTGCAGGATCATCATCAATTACAAATATTTTCTGTTGGTTTTCGTTCATAGTAAAGATTATTTTAGCAAGAAAATATTAAAAATTGCAATACATAATAGGCGAATTGTTAAAATTTCATGTTTCCTTAAGATTTCGTGCTATTAGCCTATATTTTATTAAAATCCCGTTGGGGAGTAGAGTGGGTGCCGCTTCGCGGCGTTTGCGCTGCGCGCAGCTTAATGAAAACGATATTAGCCGTCCGCATTATTAGTCTGATTCTATTTGAGGTTCTTCTACTTTGTCACTTAAATTAGACTTTTCGGTCTTAAGAGTTTTAATACTGGCTATTATTTCATTAAGATACTTACCTACTTTACTGCTCTTTTTCTCGGTTTTGATTATTTCTGTATAGAACTCTTGTATACGTTTACGTATGGGTTCAGTTGAGGTATGGCTTGTTAATCTACCCTGCTCAGCCATAGACAATTCTCCTGTTTCTTCAGATGCAACTAAGCATAAGGATTCTGTCACCTCGGTAAACCCAATCGCAGCGCGGTGTCTAGTGCCATACTGCCAATCAAGCTTAGGGTTTTCAGTCATGGGTAGTATTACCCCTGCAGCTATAATCGTGAATCCTTTAATGGTTACAGCACCGTCATGGAGTGGGGATTTGGGATTGAAGATACTTAATAGTAGTTCCTTACTTAAGGTAGCGTTGATAGTTTTACCAGGGTTAATATAGTACCTTTCTACCGCAGCTTTCTCTATCGCAATCAAACCTCCAAACTTATTGCGCTGAAGGCTTTCTAAAGCTTCAATAATTTCATTAGCAGCTTCACTAATAGTCTTCTTAGATTCAGCAATGTGCAAATAGTCTACTAGAGAGAGATTGCCACCAAGTTGCATCAGCACTCGTCTAAATTCAGGTGCAAAAATTACAATCAAACCGATAAGAATCGTTGGTGAAAATATTTCAATTAATCTTGTGATGATTGATAGTTTAAGGGTGTAGCAAATCAAAATTACAGGGCTAAGTAAAATTACACCTCTAAGAACTCTCTCAGCTTGGGTTCCACGGAAACGTTTATAAACCAAGAAAATAAGCCAAGCAATTAATGCTAGCTGCAAAATCACACTAGTGATACTTAGAGGATTAAAATCCAAATTAAAAGACTTATAGAGAAACTCTTTAAGATCAATATAGTTTAAATTAATGCCGCTGTCGTCGATAATTACACGCCTCTTCTATATTATATTCTATGTCGATTATATGAATATTTACGGACTCGTCATCCTGAGGAGCAACCATAGGTTGCGACGTAAGGATCCACTACTACGAATAGTCTATTAATAAGAGTGGATCCTTACGGTCGGGCTTCGCCCTCCCTCAGGATGACATAACACTACTTCAAATACTCTGGTAACCTATCATGCTTAACGATATCGTCTAAGTTTTCGCCTTGAATGATAATATTAGCTTCCCCGTTACGCACTAATACCATAGTAGGTTTAGTCGCGCGGTTATAGTTAGATGCCATGCTGTAGTTATAAGCACCAGTCGAATAGACAGCCAGTAGATCACCCATCTCAGCTTTAGCTAGCTTAATATCCTTAATAAGCACATCTCCAGATTCACAATACTTACCTGCAACGCTTACTAGTTCTAAATCAGTTGCATTTACTTTACCGTTGATCTCCGCTGTGTAGCGAGCTCCGTACATTATTGGTCTAACGTTATCAGCCATACCACCATCGATAGCGATATATTTGCGGATGCCTTTTATGTCTTTGATATTACCAATGCGATATATAGTAGTTCCTGCTGGTCCCACCATGCTTCTGCCCGGCTCAGTCAGTAAGCGCGGTTCCTTTAATCCAAGCTCTTTACAGTTAGCCTTCACTGCTTCTGCGATAATTTGTGCCCAGTCTTCTATTTCTGGAGGATCATCATTCTCAGTGTATTTAATTCCTAGTCCACCACCTACATTTAGATCAGAGAACTCTATGCCAAATTTATCCTTGATCTTCTTATAAGTAGTGAGTAGTACTTTACAAGTATCTTTATGAGGAATAGTTTCAAATATCTGTGAACCTATATGTGCATGTAGACCTCTAATCTTGATGTTTTTGCTAATCGCTAGAACCTTCTCTATGACAGTCTCTACTTCTTCTAGATTAAAACCAAACTTAGAATCAATGCTGCCAGTCTTAATATAGTCGTGAGTATGACATTCAATGCCTGGGGTGATTCTGATAATGATTTGTACTTGAGCTTGAGGATTATTGGTTAAATAGTTCTCGATGTTTTGTAGATCATAATAGTTGTCTAGAATTATAGTTACTTTGTTTTCTATTGCCATCGCAATCTCTTGCGGGCTTTTATTATTGCCATGAAATATTATTCTTTCACTAGGAAACTGCGCTGAGATAGCTGTATGTAATTCTCCTGCGCTAACTACGTCTAGTCCTAAGCCTTCCTGTTCCATGATCTTGCAGAGTGCCATGCAATTTAGAGCCTTGCTTGCATAAATCACCAGATGATTAGGATAGTGTTTCTGGAATGCTTGAGTGTAAGCCTGCGCGCGCTTACGAATAGTCTCTTCGCAGAGTATGTATAAAGGAGTACCAAACTTCTGTGCAAGGTCTTCTAGCTTGATATTAGCGATAGAGATTTCAGCTTTATCATTAACTGTATAGGTGATGGGTCTTACTTGATTTAACCTAGATTGTGTCATAGTCATGGCTGAAATATTAGCATTTTCTGCTAAGTTTAGCTTTCGGTTTGACTAGTTAAGGTTTTTTGTTTTACAAGCTTCAATAATTCAGGAAATATTTCATGTGCATTCCCTGGAAGATAAATATCTTTCTGCTCACCTTCGATAAGGAAATTAGGTTTTTGCCCAGCTAGGGCATTTCCAATGATTTTTATATTTGGATTAATGTTTCTTAAATAGGCAATAAAACCTCTATCATCATGACTGAGCCCAGTACAAACAATACAATCTAGTTTACGTATCATGTCTTCATTTAAGTATTGCTTCATTTGATCTGCTGGTTTCATTATGATTGTATTTATTCCAGTTTTCTGATGAAGCAAATCATGATTCTCTGTAAAAACAGGTAAAGGTTTGTTTATAGTAGTGGCTAAATCAGCTATAGCTTCATGAGCAAGAGTCGGATTCGTGAAATAAAATGATTCGTAGAATTCTTTTACTAAGTTCAAAACCTCTCCAGGCTTGTCCTTTAATCTAGTAGCAGCTTTTCCAAAATCTGCTGCTGTTTTTGCTCTTTCTCTGTTACCAGTAATTCTACTATTATAACCAGCTATATCATCAATTCCAGCTGCTACAGAAATACCAGCACCAGTATAGATTGTAATTGATTTGTTAGGATCAATAAGATCATCAGCCAAATTATTTAAAATTTGATTAGCTGATAACTCGACATCTGAAGTTACTGATGGCTCGATAGATCTAGAGTTACGAGGCTGAGTAAAAAAATATCCGTTTTCAGGTCCAGAACCAACTTGTTGTTTCTCTGCAATTTCATGTTCTTCAAGAGTCCTTATCTTCCCTGAATCATCTTGCATAAAACCAATAGTTTCATTGCCATAATAAATTGTCACATATACACTACTATTACCAATTCCAGAGCTGATTTGCCCTGAATTGCTAACTCCATTCATACTATATGAGAATCTAGGAAAATGATAACGTTGATCCCATAGTGCTTGAGCAGCTTCAGAACCCCATTGCTGCTTATTTATCTCTTTCTGTTTTTTAGTTAATGTAGTAAATCCTAATTGCATCTGCTGATGCTTAATGGCTTCTTGTGCTTGAGCTGAAACATGATTCTCGCTCAATTTGATTTGACCGTAATGCTCCGCTAATAATTTAGGCGTAACATCATATTCAGGATAGACTTGTGTGGTTTCATTTTTTAGAGTATAGCCTGGACTAATAATCAAACTATTTTTACCGTCATAATAAATATGAGTCATTGGAATTTTACTTGCATCACGAATGCATTCGGATTGTAAATTCATAGAATATTCTTGACCAGTAAAATGACTTGCTGATATAACGGTTTCTACACCATTGTTTTGTGCTTTAGTTTTAAATTCTAGATTTTTTTGAGCTAAGGTTTGTTCAATAGCTTCTCGTGTGTTTTTGCTATTCTGCTTGAATTCTTCGATAGGTCCGTCAGAAGCATCATTACGTTCACCTTTTGAGCGTTCTGTCGAACCAGCTACAACATAGTCAATGTGAATTTTTTCATTTTGCTCTTGGGCAAGGCGTATTAAATAGTTTAAATTATTAAAGAAGCTATCCATTTTCTCTGATAATTTATTACCTGTTTGCTTAGTAGAATTGGTGCCAATCAAGCTGAGTTCCCATAAGTGAAATGTCATATGACTGTGGACTGTCGAACCTAATCGAACTCTTAAAAATCCACCCGTACAACTTTGAGCGATTGTTGTATAACTTGGCACTCCAATATTTCCTTGATCGAGAGATTTAATGATTGTATCTTCTGCTGTATAGCCACCCACTATATTGGGATCTTGAATATATCTGGCATGTATTCTCGTGCTTCTCGGGTCTACACCAGGCAGTGAAATAAATTCTTTTTCGGTAACAAAACGAATATTTAAGCCATCTTGCATGTCGGATAATACAACGTATTCATAGTAATTTATTTTACAAATACAGGTGAATATACCTAATAGTCATTTGTTTCAATTATTAGCATTACTACAAACAAAAACTATAATGACCATCATGAGAAATTGATAAATGTCCCTTAGAGATTATGTCCATGCCAATCAATATATCAAATTCTTTCGGACCAATAAACTCACTCACCTCAACTTCATTAAGAATATATCCATGAGTATCAAATGGAAACAATAAGTCTACAAGATAGGTTTTTGTTACATGAGTACCACTTGGAGTGGAGAATTGTTTCATTCCTATTGGTTGAAGTCTAAGGTCTTTTACTATGTTATTAGTTATGCAGGAATATGACGCTCCAGTGTCTAATAAAGCCGTATAGTTAACCACTCCGTGTGGATCTATTACAATCCTTTCGGGATCAATCAAAGGTAATCTCACACCAATATTTATATAAATGTGATTGGAAAATTTACCACTAAGACATGACATATGAGAAAAAACCTAGATGAGAGTTTTGCATTGTAATTTTTTGAATACTAAATTTATCATCTGTAAATTTGAGCTTTCCTGCTATATAAGCGTCTTTTACAGAATCAAAACAACCAATTATCTGAGTATCATAGATCAAAGCATATTCATCAGAGTGATTTTGAATTAATTTAGGCAACTCTTGTAAAAAAAACTTGTAATTTTTTTGAATATACTCAGGAATATCTGCGTTAGTAGCTTGGGTTGACATTCTATTTAAATCATAACATGAGTTTTACTTGATTTATATCTAGATTACTAAGCTATAGCTGCTAAAATGCTATGTGGTTAAATAAATGAAAATCGCACTTGCACAAATTAATCCCATAATTGGAGCTATAGAGCATAACTTCAAGCTTATTCTTAAGCAAGTTGAAGATGCGAAGAAAAACAAAGCTAACCTGATTATATTTCCTGAGCTTTCATTACTTGGTTATCCACCGAAGGATTTGATACTCAAGCATGGTCTCATAGAAATGCAAGATCATTATATTCAAGAACTTGCTTTATATAGCGATAAAGAGTTTGGCATTATTGTTGGCGGTATTTCTCTCAATACTAGCTTCGGTAAGAAATTCTATAATTCACTTTTTTGTTTGGCTGATGGACAGTTAGTTCAGACTGCTCATAAAACTTTATTACCCAGTTATGATGTGTTTGACGAATGGCGTTACTTCGAACCTGCGAAAGAAGTCTCAGTGTGGGATTTTAATGGTAAGAAGATTGGTCTTAGTATCTGTGAGGATATTTGGATAGAGGCATATCCTAATCTTTATAATCGTAATCCTATAGAGGATCTTATCGCGAAGAAAGCAGATCTGGTAATCAATGCTTCTGCTTCTCCATATAGCTATGGTAAGGCTAAGATTCGTGAAGACCTGATGAAGACCTTAATCTCAAGGTATAAAGTTCCTATTCTTTATGTAAATCAAGTTGGCGCGAATGATCAGCTGATCTTTGATGGTGCTTCTATGGTTCTTGATAGCAAAGGAAGTCTTGTGGTGAAAGCTAAACAATTCTCTCCTGATCTCATTTATATCGATAGTGAAGTTTTAGCTAAGGAAAATCCCAATGATAGCTATTCAGAAGCTCATATCTCTGAAATAGAACAAGCCTTAGTTCTAGGAATAAAAGACTATGTTCAAAAATGTGGATTTTCTAAGGTTGTCTTGGGACTCTCTGGTGGAGTGGATTCTGCACTAGTAGCTTACTTGGCGGAAAAAGCCTTGGGTGCGAAGAATGTTTATGCTTATATGCTGCCTTCAGAGTTTACTAGTGAAGAGAGTTTAACTGATGCTAAAGAACTTGCTAAGAACCTTGGGATTCACTACGAAATAATTACTATTAAAGATTTACATGAGACTATGCGTAAGCTTATCTCTGACCTGAGTCCTTTAGCAGATGAGAATCTTCAACCGAGATTAAGAGCAAATATACTTATGGCTAAGGCTAACTCTCTTAATGCAATGCTGCTTGCTACTGGAAATAAGTCAGAGATTGCGGTTGGATACTCTACTCTTTATGGTGATAGTTGTGGTGCTTTAGCCGTCATAGGTGATCTATTAAAGACTAAGGTTTATGAATTAGTAAACTACATTAATGAAAACAAGGAAGTTATTCCATCTAGTATTGTGAATAAGGCTCCTAGCGCTGAATTGAGACATAATCAAAAAGACAGTGACTCGCTTCCTGATTATGAAGTATTAGATCAAATTATTAAGCTCTATGTTGAAGATCTAAGATCATTGAAAGCAATTATTGACCTGGGCTTTGATGCTGCCTTAGTTAAGAGGGTTCTTAATATGATTGATAGGGCAGAATATAAGCGTCAACAATGCCCGCCTATATTGAAAGTAGCTACTAAGGCTTTTGGTGTGGGGCGGAGAATGCCAGTGGCGCAAGGTTTCACGCATAAGTAGTATTCTTGAAATTAAAAAGACTTAAACTCCGTCATTGCGAGCCGCGAAGCGGCGTAGCAATCTAGTCGAAAGTTACAATATTAGATTTATGACTGGATCCCGACGTCGTCCACTTCGTGGACTCCTCGGGATGACGGATTGGTGATATCACTTTGAGTTGGAACTAACAATTAATCAAA
The DNA here is from genome assembly GCA_964512985.1 of uncultured Gammaproteobacteria bacterium. GTDB lineage: Bacteria > Cyanobacteriota > Vampirovibrionia > LMEP-6097 > LMEP-6097 > CAYPGT01. Next base: position 15,479 of record CAZELI010000009.1, read on the forward strand.
ATGCTAAAATGATCTCTGCATGCAAAAAGTTTTATTGTTAATTTTAGATGGTTGGGGCTATAGCAGTATAGATAAGGGTAATGCTATTAAGGCAGCGAAACTTCCTTTTTATAATAGCCTTCTCCAAAAATATCCTAACACCTTACTTAATGCTAGTGGAGTTTATGTAGGTTTGCCTGAGGGGATTATGGGTAACTCAGAAGTGGGTCACGAGAATATTGGTGCTGGCAGAATTAATAAGCAGAAACTAACTATGATCTCTGATATGGTGAAGACTGGTGAGTTTTTTGAAAACCGCATTCTTAGAGATGCTTTTGATCATGCTATAAACAATAGCTCTAGAGTGCATTTTATGGGATTGATCTCAGAAGGTGATGTCCACGCGCATTTGGGACATTTGGATGCATTAATAGAGTTTGCTAAACGTAAAGGTATTAGCAGCGACAAAGTATTCTTACATGCAATTAGTGATGGTCGTGATGATCCACCATATGTTGCAGGACACTTGATGGAGCGCTATATGCCTAAGATCAAGATTGCCACAGTCTCTGGGCGCTATTGGGCAATGGACAGGGATAATAATTGGGATAGAGTTGAGAAGTACTTCCAATGTGTTACTCAAGGTATAGGAGAGCATGCTGAAACTGCTGCTGAAGCTATTAATCAGGGTTACGCTTATGCTAAAGCTGGCAAAAACACTACTGGTGACTCTGATGAATTTATTATGCCGACTTTGATTGATGCTTCAGGATTAATCAAGGACAATGATTCAGTTATATTTTTTAATTTTCGTCCAGACCGCGCTAAGGAGATCTCTAAGCGCTTAGGAGAGGATAGTGGTTTGAAGAATCTTCACTATGCGTGTTTCACAGAATATAGTAATGAGCTTAAGTTACCGGTAGCGTTTACTAATGCAACTTTACCGAAGCAAGATTACTCTATGAACCTTGGAGAGCTGGTTTCATCGGTTGGCTTTAATCAATTCAGAGTTGCTGAGACTGAGAAATATAATCATGTGACTAATTTCTTCAATTCTAGTCGCAAGGAGCCTTTCCCTAATGAGGATAGATGTTTAGTGCCTAGTCCTAAGGTTGCTACTTATGACTTGCAGCCAGAGATGAGCTTACCTGGTGTTACTGAGAAGCTGTTAGAAGCTATGTCTAACCCGCAGAAAGATTATAAGTTTATAGTTTGTAACTTTGCTAACCCTGACATGGTTGGACATACAGGAATCTGGAATGCTGTGATTACTGCGCTAGAAGCCATAGATAAATCATTAGAGCAGGTTGTTAATAAAGCAATAGAGACGGGTTATGTAGTGATGCTTACTGCAGACCATGGTAATGCTGACCAGATGGTAGAACTTAATGGTGGTATCAGAACCGCTCATAGCTGCAATCCTGTACCTTTCATTATTATTAATTCTAAGACGGATGTTAAATTACTTGCACCTTGCGCTAATCCTCAAGACCTAGCTGCGAGCCTTAGTCTTGCAAACATCGCTCCGACGGTTTGTGAGTATCTAGACTTAGAGCAACCTAAGCAGATGAAGTCTAGAAGTTTGCTTGAAACATCGAAAGTTTCGGCTTAAGACAAATTCGTCATCCTGAGGAGCACGCATAGCGTGCGACGTAAGGATCCACTACTACGAATAGTCTATTAATGCGAGTGGATCCTTACGGTCGGGCTTTGCCCTCCCTCAGGATGACGAATTATGGGTACTAGTGAAATAAGTAGTGATAGCATCATCTGATAGTATCAAGTGATACTATCATTGGCGTCAAACAAGGGTTTTCGAGCTTCAAAACTTAAAAAAACTTGGCAGCAATAATCAAAGTAAGTATAGGTTTAGTTAAATAACTATTACTAGGTTAAGCAGCTAATTCAGCTAGTACCTTTTGTACTGTTTCTGCTCTTTGGGGATCTTCAACGCTAGAAGCCATCGATGCCTTACTTATTAACTGGAATAAAGAATCTTTCAATTTCTTTGCCTCATTTAATATATTGAAAGCGCTGTGAAGAAATCTTTGAGTATCAGTAGACTTAGAAGCAACTGGAATATCAAACTTAGGCTCATCAGCTTTATAACCACTATTAACTTTTGCTGATGCTAATGCCTTTAATACACTTTCTGGTTCAAGTCTAATAACTGTTGTACCCGCATTGCAGTTAGCTTGTATTCCATATCTTCTTGCTGATTCTGAATAATCTTCAAGACAAGCCAGATTTTTAGTTGTGATAGGTCGTTCTTTTGGTGAAGGTATAGTAACTTTTTCCATGGGGCTAATCTTATCTTACTGTAGATATACCTGTCAACCCTTCCTCAGTAAATATCGCCTCTATAAGTTCATTAGGTGTCACATCAAACCCTGGATTAACGAAACATGTTCCAGAAGCGGCAGTGCAGGTTAGTCCGTTAATATGAGAGACTTCAGAGCTATCGCGTTCTTCGATGATGATCTCATCACCAGAGCTAAGTGATCTATCTATAGTACTTTCTGGAGCGGCAATGTAGAAAGGAATATTATGGTATTTAGCGAGTATTGCAAGTCCATAAGTTCCTATCTTATTAGCAGCATCACCGTTAGCGGTAATGCGGTCAGCACCAGTGATCACTAGATCTATTAGACCTTGCTTCATCAGATGAGCTGCCATATTGTCTGTGTTAAGTGTTACTGGAATATTGTCCTCGACTAATTCCCAAACTGTTAATCTTGCACCTTGTTGGCGTGGACGAGTTTCATCTGCATAAACCATTTCTACTAAGCCTTCTGCATGAAGTGTACGAATCACTCCTAGAGCAGTTCCATAGCCACCAGTGGCCAGTGCCCCCGCATTACAGTGAGTCAGAATCCGCAGTGGACGCGTTTGCGCTAATGAGATTGCCACGCTCCCTTTGGTCGCTCGCAATGACGGTGTAGAGCAATGATGCTTTTTAATATACTCTGCACCGACCTTGGACATTGCTTTACAGCGAGCGATGTCATCTTCTAATATCCAATGTGCTTTCACTAAAATTTCTTCATAGCTTATTAAATCTTTTACCAGGTCCAGTGCCCACATAAGATTTACAGCAGTAGGACGAGTGGATCTGAGTAGTATATCTGCTGCACGCAAGTCGTAGCCTTGCTTAGCAGCGAGTGCCATACCGTAAGCTGCGGCGATACCTATCAGAGGAGCACCTCTTAGAACCATATCCTTAATAGCATTTGCCATATCTTCGACATTGGTTATTTCTACTAATTGAAGCTCATAGGGTAATAATCTTTGGTCAATTAATTTAACGCTTTCGTTTGTGTCATCCCAAAACAGCGGACGAAGCTCACCGTTTCTGTAAACTTGTTCTTTAGTGGATTTTAGGGCTTGGATACTCATAAATTAGCTTTACATTATAGCAAATGAATTTTATTAAGTAATTTATTTATAAGGTACTGTATTTAATAAGCCGCGCGCAGCGCAACCGCCGCTCCGCGGCGGAACCCTTAACATTCATATTTGTTTAAAAAAACCAGTTAAAGCAGAAACTAGAGTTAGAATCTGAATTATGGCCACAGAAAAAACGTTTTTAGCAATTAAACCCGAAGCATACCAACGCCAAGATAGCGTTGCGATTATAGAAATGCTCTCGAAGCTGCTTCCTGACGCTAAATGCGTAGCTATGAAAGTTTACAAACCCAGCACTGAGCTTGCCAAGGAGCATTATGCTGCACTTAGTGATAAGCCATTCTTTCCTGACCTAATCAAGTCATTCACTTCAGGCGCAATCCTTGGAATGGTTTGGGAAGGCGATAATGTCGTCGCTAAGGCGAGAGATGCTATGGGTGCGACTAACCCAGAACAAGCGACAGAAGGTACTATTCGTAAGGCTTTTGGAAAGCATATTGGTGATAATGCTATTCACGGTAGCGACACAGAGCCAGGTTCAGCATCTAGAGAAGTAGGAATCCACTTCCCAGAAGCTAAGTTCGCTGAGATCTCTAATCCAGCTGCTAAAGCTAAGGAACTTGTCGAAACGGCTAAAGCCAGTGTTTAAGAAAAGCTTAAAGAGTTCCATATAACCCTAGTTAGCTTGTATTCCTAGATTTAAGTGAGCTAGAATAAGCCATTACGTTATTATGCTAAAAATTAGATTACAGAGATTTGGAAAGAATAAAGCACCTATGTACAGAGTGGCTGTGTTAGAACACACAAGTAAGAGAGATGGTAAGCCCGTAGAAGTGCTTGGATTCTATAATCCTAAATCTAAGGAATTAGTTATCAACACCGAAAGAGTGAAATACTGGCAATCAGTAGGAGCCCAAGCTTCTGAGACTGTTGCAACTTTAATTAAGAGACAACCTTTACATGATTTGGCGACTGGTGCGTACCAGGCTAAAGCTAAATCTAGATCCGATAAAGAGAAATCTAGAACAGATTTACTTGCACAGAGCAAGAAGAATACTAAAGCGAAGAAGAAACGCGCTGAAGCAGAAGCTAAGTCTAAAGAAGCTCCAGCTTCTTCAGAAGCTGCGGCAGCGTAATTAAACAGCTAAATCTGCGAAACTAAGTTTATGAGTTGGTCGGTGTAACTGTATCGTCGTTTGAACTGGGGCTGCTCTAGAAGATTTTCTTGGATTTATTTCCATTGATGCTGTGTTATAAGTAGGTCTATGCCAAGTCCTTAGGTCATCGCGAGATGGAGCTGTTGTTAATATTGATATCGCTTCTAAAAATTTATTAGCAGCCTTGCTCACTACCCCGATAGCAGCCCTTACGTAATTAAATGCGTTTGCTAATTCTCTGTTGCCTAATACCTGTGCCAAATTATTTGTCCCTTATCTCCCCACGCTAATTTTCTCAAGCATTTATTATTTCTTAATAATTAGCTTAATAATTTTAGCAGTAATTGCTTCTCTTGACAATAGATAATTAGGAAAATATTTACAGTTCATAATAAAATTTAATTCATAAAAGGAACCTAAAATACTGCAACCCGTCATAACGTACACAGGTCATTTTAGGCTTGCAATGCAGTACGTATTTTATGGCAATTAATTCAAGTTCAATTCAGACTACTAATAAAGTTAAATTACAGTTAGATAACTGGAAGAAACATTTAATTGATTTTAGTAAAAGAAATCAATTACTGTTTTTTAAGTCTAGACCTAGTTTGACTATTGAGTTTAAGGAACAGCCGCAGGAGATTTTTCAGAAATTAATTTTGGAAGCTCGTAGTCTTGGCTTTCAGCATGAGATCGGTACTTTTAGTGTTACGGAGTTTGATGAAGCTGCTACTGATGAGACGATGATTCCTATGGATCTAGATACTTTAGAACCTGGTTTAAGTTTAGATTTAGCAGATGAGATTGAAGAAGCTCCGATAGTAATGGATCAAGAGTTAGATCTTAGCAATGCTCTACAAACTAATAAAGATTCAAGGTCACTAGAACAAGTTCTGGCTAAACTGAAGACCCGCTCTAAGGCTAGTGTTCAGGAAACTGGTGTGAATATTTTATATCTAGCATTGTACTTTCTTGAATGGTGTCCTAAGAGTACAACTAATATTGAAGAAGAAGCTCGATCACCGCTACTATTGATTCCAGTTGGTTTGGAGCGTAAGGGTCTTAATGGTGCTTTCAGACTGAATGTTATTGAAGATGAGATTCGTATTAATCCTACCTTAGCTTATAAGCTGGATAGAGACTATGGTATAGATCTGAGTGATTTAGAGGCTGAGTTAGAAGATATAGAGAAGATAGAAGATCTGGAAGAGAGAGTTCAGAGAATACAGGATCGGATTACTAGAGATCATAGTGAATGGCAAGTAACAGAGGATTCTTGTCTTAGTTTATTCTCGTTTGCTAAGTTGTCTCTCTATAGAGACCTAGAAGAAAACGAGAGTCGTATTCTTGAACACCCGTTAATCAGGGAAATATCGGGAGAGTTACCTGAGCAAGTATTTCCAGATGGAATTGATCCTAATGTTAAAGCAGAATATATAGTTAAAGCTAATGAGATTGATTCGAGATTAGATGCTAATCTTTCATTACAAATTCTTGATGCTGATAGTAGTCAAGAAGAAGCTATTAATGCTGCCAAAGCTGGTCAGAGCTTTGTAATTCAAGGACCACCAGGTACTGGTAAATCACAAACCATTGCTAATATCATTGCTGAATCTTTAGCGCAGAATAAAAAAATCCTCTTTGTTAGTGAGAAGAAATCTGCACTTGAAGTAGTAGTTAATAGACTTAAAGAAAGTAAGTTAGATAAGTTTTGTCTTGAGTTGCATAATGCTCAGAGAAAGAAATCAGACATCATTAATAATATTAGAATGGCATTAGAGGAGATTAAGTCTCTTGCTGTTGATTCAAGACGTGAAGAATATATAGAAGATATTAATAAGGTGAAAGCCGCTCTACATCGTGGTATCACTGAGCTGCATAAAGTTAGAGAACCTATTAATCATTCACTTTATGAGATTTATGGTGAATTGAGTAAGCTGAATTTAATATTAGAAGGACTTACTTATGATATTGACTTCACTGTTCCTAGTATAGAGAAGCTAGATCTGAAGAAGCTTTCTGAGTTTGATTATTTGTTTAAACAGCTAGCTAGTAAGCAAGAGATATTAGATGACTATCATAATTTTATTTGGCGTAATGCTAATGTGCAGAATTTAAGCTTTGAGGTTGAGAATGATATTAAGTCTAATTTTATTGAGTTTAAAAATATAATTATCAAGCTAGCTGGTTATGCTAATCCTATATCAGAAAAGTACTTTGATAAGAAAGTAAATAACATTAAAGAGTTTAAGTGGCTTGCAGAAGCTGCCAAGCTTGCTATTGACTCACCTTTCCCTAAGAAAGATTGGTTTAATCCAGTTAAGTTAAGTGAAGTGCAGACCTTTACTCTTGAAGCTAAGATCGAGCATGAAGAGTATGCAGTGAACAAGGAGAGAATGCTTTCCCGTTATAGTGAGAAATTCTTAGCTCTAGATCATGATGAGCTTTTAACTAAGTTTACTCAGAAATTCACTGGAGTTTTTAGATTCTTTAATTTAGATTATTGGAAAACTGTTAATCAGATTAAAAAACTATCTCTCTATAATGAAGCCCGTAATTTAGAAACTATTATTGAAGACTTGCAGCAAGCAGCTTTACTTGATAAGAAAGCTCATGAATTAAATCAAGGCAGTACTGAACTTTCACTAGTGCTTGGTGATTTTTATAATGAGTTTGATACGGATTGGGACGAGACTATCACTGCTATTCGTTGGGTACAGAAAGTACTAGGTAAATTTAATATTGATAATTTACCCGCTACCTTGGTTGAAGTGATCTCTGAGACTGGTTCTCAGGATGATTTTAAGGAATTCGAAAGTCAAACTAGCGACCTTCTTCAAGCTTATGAATTATTGAAATTCCATTTTAATTTCTATAAATCTATATTTCCTAATCCTAATGTTGATATGGATAATTTGAGCTTCACTGATTTGGCTGCTCATTTAGAGGATTTGATTTGCCATATTACCAAGATAGAAGACTGGATTGAATTCAAACAGATAGAATCACAAGCCAAAAAACTTGGCATGGGTCAATATATAGAAACTCTGATCAACTCTCCTATCAAGGGATTGGATGCTGATACTATACGTAATATTTTTATGCGTAAGCTCTATCAACTCTGGATCGATAAGATCGAAATAGAAAACCCAGAAATGCGCAAGTTTAGTGGAGAAGCTCAGCAGCTATTAATTGATAAGTTCTGTGACTTAGATCTTAAGCTTATTAATAGAAATAAAAATCAGATCTGTAAATCACTTGCGCTTAATTGGATAGAATATGCTTCAAACATAATCAATAAGCTAGATCTGCAAGTATTAAATCATGAGATAAATAAGAAGAAGAAACATAAGCCAATTAGAGTACTTATTCAAGAAATACCTGAATTATTGCAAACTCTTAAACCTTGCTGGATGATGAGTCCATTGTCTGTTTCTCAATTAATTGAAGCTAATAAGAAAGAAGCTGATAGAAGCTTTGTTGAATTTGATTTGGTTATTTTTGATGAAGCTTCGCAGATCAGGACAGAAGATGCTATTTGTTCGATTTATCGTGGTAAGCAATTAATCCTTGCAGGTGACTCTAATCAATTACCACCAACTAATTTCTTTAACTATATCGATAACGATGATGATTATGAGAATAATAATTTTGAAAGTGTTCTGGATGAATGTGCTGTCTTCCTTGATAGTAGAACTTTGAATTGGCACTATCGTAGTCGTCATGAGGATTTGATTAAATTCTCTAACTATCATATCTATGATAGTCAACTCATTACTTTTCCTTCACCAGTATCGAATTCTAAGAATTTTGGAATTGATTTTGAATTAATAGATAAGGGCTATTATGAGAAGGGTGTTAGATTTAATCGTAAAGAAGCTGCTAGAGTAGCTGAGGCGGTTATTGAACATTATCAAGCCAATCCTGCTCAAAGCCTTGGAGTGATTGCCTTCTCTGAGGCTCAACAGTTTGCGATAGAGAGAGAACTAGCTCGTCTTGTACGTAAATATCCTGAGATGGACCAAAGCTTCCTTGATGAAGAGAGAACAGACTCGTTATTCATTAAGAACTTAGAAAATGTTCAAGGTGATGAGCGTGATGTGATTTATTTTAGTATCGGTTATGCGCGCGATAAGAAAGGTAATCTTTCTCATAACTTCGGACCTCTTAATCGTGAAGGTGGTCATAGAAGACTTAACGTGGCTATTACTCGTGCCCGTGATCGCTTGAAAGTATTCTCGTCTATAGTCTCTTCTGATATAGACCTGAGCCGTACTAGCGCTCAGGGAGCTATTTTGCTTAAGAAATATTTGGGCTTTAGTGAAGAAGCTTCACATGCTGGTATTAATAATCAATCAGTAGAAGCTAGCACTCATGACCTAATCACTATCTCTACTGCGAAAGATGAATTGAAGGATAGATTATCTAAGTCTTGTATTGAAGAGTCTATTGCTAGAATACTTGAATCTAAAGGATATATTGTAGAAAGATTCCTTGGTTCTTCTGATTATAGAATTGATATTGCGATTAGGGATCCTCTTAATACTGATAACTATATACTTGCTATAGAGACAGATGGTGAGATCTATCGCTCAGCGAAGACTACTCGTGATCGCGAAAGACTACGTCGTCAAGTGCTTAAATCTTTAGGCTGGAACACGCATAAGGTCTGGGCTCGTGACTGGGTGAAGAATTCTGCTTTAGAGATTGATAAGATAGTAGCGAAGCTTAAATAATTTATATTTTAGTCCAATCACTGTTTAAAAAGATATCAATATTCTGAGTTAATTCTTTAAGCCTTGGAAAATCACTGTCTTTGAAGTACTTAACATCTTTGGTCGTTACAAATTTAATTACTTGATCAACACTATCCATTAAGTTTATAGATAGTTTTTTCATTTGTTCTATAACTGAGTCTCTAAACTGTTCCAGTGTATCTTTTGAACGTAAGTTTCTTTGAGAGTCTTTGTGACATTTTACTGCTATGGCAATAAAGGAAGAAATATCTTCAATAATAGTAGGCAATAAACTTGTGATATGCCATAAAGCAGTATCTAAATTATCTTCATTTGCTTTTGACAAATTTTCAAGTTCATTACGAAGATCAGTTATAGCTATTTGTACATAATCTTCTATTAAAGTCATTGAACCTGAACCACTTTTAGCACCTGAGCAAGAACTTCCTGGAATATTAATTCCTAATGTTTTGAAATCTATTTCAAGGTTCTGAGGAAGGCTGAGCATTTGGCCAAAACCTTGAAAAATTTGATCTTTTAAAATATTTAATCCTTGAATTGACATCTTGAGACTCCAAATAATATCATTTACTGAAGCTTTACTTTATAATATTGTAAATTATGTTTTAGAGGGATTTTTAAATAACCTTCTCAAGCCCATACACCAAGCGATCTAAGTACATAACTTTCTCGCTAGCAAGTAAAATACCTGGCATAAAACTAGATCTATCGATGGTGTCATGTCTGAGTGTTAGTGTTTGTCCTTGTCCGCCTAATACTACTTCTTGGCTAGCAACGTAACCTTGTAATCTTAAGCTATGGATAGGGATACCATAGTGAAGCTCTCCGCGAGATAGTTCTCCATGATGAGGACTTTTGTTTTTTCTGCCTTTAGCAGCGTCGGACATCATCTTTGCTGTTTTGATCGCAGTGCCTGACGGAGAATCTAACTTCTGATCATGATGTCTTTCGATGATCTCATATCTATCCATGTGCTTGACTGCCTCTGCTGCAAATTTCATCATTAAGATTGCACCAAGCGAGAAATTAGGAGCAATGATGGCACCTGTGATATGTTTCTGAGTAAGTGCAGATAGTTCATTGATATCGTCATCAGTTAAACCCGTGGCGCCTATCACTGGTCTCACTCCATTCTTCAATGCAAGTTTAGAATTAAGGAACACGCTATCAGGAGTCGTAAGTTCTACGAGTATATCTATCCCACCTCTGTGTAATTCTTCTTCTAAATTATCAGTAAGTTTTACACCTTGTTTTTTATAGTTCTCTATAGTTGTTTTATTTACGTCTGATAAATTTCTGACGACGCCAAGTACTAACTCAAACTTGTCTGAATTTGCAAGAAAGGTTTGCATTGCTGATTCACCCATCCTACCGAGGGCGCCTGCGACTATTACTTTAGGTCTATGAGCCATATGATTAATATTATACTAGGCTTGTGTTGTAAAATTTTACTTATGAACAAATCCATAAGATATCTATTAAACTTTCTTAAAAAAGGACATTATAAAACAGTACATTTTCGTGAAGTTGCAGTTAAACGATTTTTTGTTAAAATGCGACAGAGTGTATTCAATCATCCTCACCCAAAATCTTCAAGGCTTATCACCCTATTAAAATAGCCTCTCGCTAATAAACATTATACTCTTCAACCTTAAACTTGGTAATATTTCTTTCTGTCGAAGAGAACTCTACACCTATGAGTTTGATTGCTTTCCCGAGATGTAGATATTTTTCGTAGTATTTCTTCTCGTGAATTTGGGCTATCGCTGCTTCTGGTGATTCATCCATCTTAAGTTCCCAGATATATATCGCATCAGCAGTCTCTACTACCATATCTGATCTACCAATATTGGTCTGGGCTTCTGCTTGAGGGCGTAAACCTAATACTTCAAACACGGCATAAATCAGGGATTGATAGTAATTTTCTTTCTGCTTAATTTCGCTAGATTGCTTTTCTTGGATACTATATGGAATAGAGGCGAAGAATGATTTGAGTATTTCAAAACAAGAATTCAGATCACCTTTCTCTATCAATTCTCTGATCTTTTCCGTATAACCAATACTAGAAGCGCCATCGATACTATAACTGAGAAGATAACTCATGAAGCCATGCTCAACTTCTTTATTCGGATAATCTAGAGGATAGGCACGATTCTTAATGGGCTTACTTGAAGAGATCGTTAAATACCCAGTCTGAAATAAAGTTGCAAGTAAAGGAATCTTCTTAATATCAAAATTACCTAAATCAGCGTCTGCTGCTAACTGCTTATCCATCTCACGTAAATTAAAATTTTGTTTTTCAATCAAGCCTATTAAGAAACCAGGTGTCCCTGTCGCAAACCAGTGCTCAGTAAATTGTTTGGTATCAAATAAAAGCAGTGTTGAAAATGGATTATAAACCTTAGTATCGGTCTCTGTAAATCGATAGCCGTTATACCACTTCTTAATAGTTTCTAATAATTCATCACGACTAGTGAATTTGTATCCAGAATTAAACTCTGCATACAGGTCTATGTATTCCTTAAAATTAAGTTCTAGCTCCCCCTGAGTATAACCACAGATAGAAGCAAAGCGATTATCCATTGAGATGTCTTTTAGATTATTCAATCCCGAGAATATGGAGACCTTTGAGAACCTGCTAACTCCAGTAAGGAAGATAAATTTAATAGAGCCCCCTTCTGCTTTTAATATAGAGTAAAAGCTCCTGAGGGCTTCTCTGATTTCTTCGGCAATCACTGTCTTGCTGAGATTATCGAGTATCGGTTTATCATATTCATCTACAAGCACCACTATTTGTTGTTTATATTTTTTTGATAGGTCTAAAATTAAATTACTGAAAATATTCTCTAATAAAGATCCCCTAAGCTTTATTTCGTGTTCGATTGCAATGTTCTCTAGTAGATCTTTCAGGCTGATCTTTAGATTCTCAGCTGAAGTTTTATCCGTGACAGTCATGTCGAGTCTGACCACTGGATACTTTTCCCATTTATAGTCAGAACTATCTATCCATAAACCTTTAAATAATTCTCTTCTGTTTTGAAATAATGCTTCTATGGTGGAGAGGAGTAAAGATTTACCAAAGCGTCGAGGACGAGAGAGAAAGTACACTTCTCCACCTTCAACGAGGTCATATACTAATTGAGTTTTATCAACATAGGTATACCCATTTTCAATGATCTTCTCAAAAGTCTGTATGCCGATTGGTAAGGGTTTGAGCTTGTCTGCCATACGGTGATTATATCACGGCACTATTTGCTCACCAAAACTCCTCAAGGCTTATCACTCTATCAAAATAGCCTCTTGCTAATAATGCTTTCTTTCAAACTCGTTAATCACCTTCGTTGAGACAGGGGCTTCTGTATATTTGATCTCACAAATAGTATAAACCTTATCGGATTTGTCATAGAGTAGATCTATCAAATGCAAATCCGAAGTAGAATGATTGTACCCTGAAATCCTTTCTGCTAGAGAGTCTTGAACATGTTTGTTATCAGCTCAGCCAAATAGGCCTATTTCAGTAGCTAATTGGCTGAAACTTCCTGGAATCTTCCAGCCAATTGAGGGTGTTTTGGTAGCTAATTGGCTGGATGCTAGAATGCTTATTTACAGGCTATAATGAAACCATGGTAACAACTATAGTAGAGAGATTAGACGCAAGAAAAGTAGATCAATTACGTCCTTATAGTTTTGAGAGAAATTTTATTAAAACAGCAGAAGGTTCTTGTTTAGTGACTTGTGGTGAGACAAGAGTAATAGTTACTGCAAAGATAGAGCCTAATCTTCCTCCGCATCTTAGAGAGGTAGGTGGGCAAGGTTGGATTACAGCGGAATATTCTATGCTTCCAGGTTCTTCGCATGAGCGTATAGGGCGTGAACGTAATAAAGCTAATAGCAGATCATTAGAGATACAGAGACTCATAGGTCGCTCACTAAGAGCAATGATAGATATGAAAGCGATGCCTCCTATTACTATTAATATAGATGCTGATGTAATTCAGGCTGATGGCGGCACGCGCACGGCTAGCATTACTGGAGCTTACGTTGCAGTTTATGATTGTCTTAGATATTTACAGAAAAACGGTGTGAAAGTTAGAGCTGCGCGAGGTAGTCAGAATGCTGATGCTAATGGCATGGTTCATTTAGAGTGTTTCAAGAATGGACTGCCGATTATGAATCAGATTGCTGCTATTTCTGTTGGCATTAGAAATAATGTAGCTCTCTTAGATTTGAATTATGAAGAAGATAGTAGCGCGCAGGCTGATGGTAATTTTATTCTTACAAGTAAAGGTGAGATTATAGAAATCCAAGCTACTGCAGAAGATGGAGTAATAAGTTCTGCTCAATTTCAGTCTATGTTTGTACTAGCTGAGCAGGGTGTCAAAGAGCTTTGTGAACTCCAGAATCAAGCCTTAAACAGTTAGGATAATTCCTTATTTCTCCTGAGGGCTAACCCCTCTAAGGTTAAGAGAGGGTTAAAACTACCGTAAAACCTCAATATTTTAGGCTAATTATCATCTTCTATATCAAAAATCCTTAGTTCTTAACCTTATATAGTCACAAGCAAGGATGGTTTTAGGTTAGAGAAATGACGACAGAAAGCAAAAAATATAAACTAAGTCAAGAAGAAAAACTAAGAATGTCTAACCGCATTAATTATTTTAGAACTATGCCTGCGCATATTCTTAAAACTGCAGCTAATTTAGAAGCTGGTATTCGTAATCTTACTAATGAGATTGTTAATCATGAAATTAAATCGGTTCTAGTTAACGGTAGAATCATGATTTTAAATATGAACTAATCGTCATCCTGAGGTTTGATTTAAGAGAACCGGCACCCGTAATCCGTCATCGCGAGGAGCGCGTAGCGCGACGTGGCGATCCACTCTTAAGCATGAATGATTTAGACTTTAGAGTGGATTGCTTCGCTCCACTTCGTTCCGCTCGCAATGACGGCGACGGGTATTGGTTCTCTTAAATTGGCTATGTAACACTCTACAAGCCTCATGTTAAAATGGCTCAAGGTGCTTAACGATATTCAAAACAGAATAACAGCAGCGAAGGTCGGTGACTATAAGTTTATTAAGCATCGTTATATCCATCGCTTTGTATTCTTTGCGATACTTTTATGTTTTTGGGAATTAATTGTTAGATTAGAGTTTTATCCTAGATATCTTTTACCTAGTCCTACGGATGTTGTTGAATCTTTGTATTTTGGATTTAAGGAAGCTGATTATTTATTAGCTATATTTGAATCATTACGTAGGCTTTGTATTGGATATATTATTGCTGTCTTATTAGGTTCTTTAGCTGGTTTGGGGATAGCACGCTATCGTTTCTTGGATAATAGTGTTGGTGCTTCTTTGACAGCTTTGCAATCAATTCCGAGTGTGGCTTGGGTGCCACTTGCGCTCTTGTGGTTTGGTATTTCTGAAGCTGCGGTTCTGTTTATAGTTATCTTAGAAGCATTTATACCTTGTGCTTTAGGGGTGCGTACTGGAGTTATGACTATCCCCCGTGAGATTATAAGAGCTGCTCAGACACTTGGTTCTAAGAATATAGATTTATATGCCAGAGTAATTTTCCCTGCTATTATTCCTCAGTTTGTCAGTAGTTTACGTTTAAGCTGGGCATTTGCGTGGAGAGCTTTGATTGCTGGTGAGTTGTTTGTATCTGGCTTAGGGATAGGACAGGTATTAGAGTTAGGTAGAAGCTTAGCTGATATGTCTCAAGTATTGTCTATGATTCTTATCATCGCTATATTAGGATATCTAAGTGACAATGTATTCTTTAGAGGAATAGAAAAACGCGTAAATAAAATGTGGGGTTTAGAAGTACATTCATGACATTATTAATTAAAGATGCTTCATTAATTTATCAAGGTGCAAGGCACAAGGGTGACTACATACTTAGAGGTATTAATCTTGAGATTAGAGATGGCGAGTTTACTTGTTTGCTCGGACCTAGTGGTTGCGGTAAAAGTTCTTTATTAGGATTAATTGCTGGTTTTGTGAAAACTAGTTCTGGAGAGATTTTGATGGCTGGAAAGAAGGTTACTAGACCAGATATTAATAGGACTTTGATTTTTCAAGAGTATGCATTGTTTCCTTGGCTTAATGTTATAGAGAATGTTGCTTTTGGATTAAAGTATCAAATAAAAAGCAAAGAAGAAAGATTTGCTCTAGCTTCCAAATACCTCAAGATGGTGGGTTTACTTGATCACGCTAAAGATCGTATTTCTCAACTCTCGGGTGGGATGAAGCAGAGAGTTGCTATTGCACGTGCTTTTGTCGTGAAACCAGATCTATTGTTGCTGGATGAACCATTTGGAGCTTTAGATGATCAATCGCGTTCTAACATGCAGAAACTTATAACAGAAATATGGTCTGAGTTAAAGACTACGATTGTGTTTGTCACGCATAGTATTGATGAGGCTCTGGTTCTTGCAGACAGAATTATTATTATGGGTAAGTCTTCTGATAAATTTCAGTCAGGCGAGATTAAAGCTGATATTACTATTAGTGCAGCTAGACCTCGCTCTCTAGCTAATCTCAATGGTTATAGAGATCAGGTATTGAATGCCTTATATAATGATGCCGTTATTTAGCCTTTAGCTCATTGCCTACGCGCCACTTAGTCATTTGATTGATGAGCATTTTCATTCCAAAAATCAATAATGAATGTAGAGCAAATCCTTGGTATAAAACTTTCGCATGTATATTTCTAGCTTCTTTTTCAAGTGCAGGATCATGACGTACTCTATGAAGTACTTGTTGTATTTTAGCTGGTTCGGCTATGACTCGATTAATGTCTTGCGGCTCTATTAAGATTCCTCTCTCAACTCCAAATTTCTTGGCAAGTTTAGCATCATTATGTTGTGCCAATGTACCATTAGTAAGATGATGACCAAACCACCAACTCATGTTAACCGTAAATGAGGTCAGTAGATTCTCGAAGAATTCATTTCTACCTTGTGATGAAAACAGCATGCCAAGAATGTTTGGCACCATAACAAACGAAACCATTAAACCTAATTTAGGGAAAATTCCATGAGTCATGTCCCATTGATTCTTGATCATTTGTAACCAAGGGGATTGTTTGACGGCTTCTTTATCTTCTAGTCTATTTAGTAGAAAATAATTAATTAGAGGACTAGAAGCTATAGCTCCTATATTACCTACAATTTGCCACCATTTAAGTTTACTTGCGTCACCAGTTTTCTTAGCGTCTTCTTTAGTTTCATAGTTTATGGTCCCAGTGAAACTATCCTGTCCCAAGATATATTTTCTGAATAATCTATTAGTTAAGAACTGAGATCCCCATAAACATCCCTCAACGAAGCTTCCACTCTGGATTGTAGATTTTTTGAGTTGTTTAATTCGTTCTAATTTGCCATCATCAATTACAAAATCATCAGCAAATTTTTTAATTGCTTTAGCTCTATTTAGATAGTATGCTTCCTTACTTTTACTGTCACGATATAGTGTTGCTATAAATCCATTGTCTTCAGGTTCTTCTTCTTTAATCCTCTGAATTCCTTGCATCAGAGTTTCATGATTGTCTAGATCCTTCATTTGAAAGAGCATGTAATGATCAATATCCTTAAGCTCCTCCGCTTTCATTATTGATTTACCAAAATATTTTCCGAAATATTTAGTAATATAAGGAATAGTGATCATGGCAGAGAGTGAGTAAACTGCCTGGTAGAGAGCTTCTGCGGTACTATATACATTACGAGTGAGAGCCGCAAGTACCATGGGAATTTCCCAGCCCGTTAAATCTAATGCAGAACGAAAAATAGATTCTCGCGAACAAACTATTTCTGCAATGTTACGAGCTTTCTCCCAGAGTTTTGTTTGTGATTTTTCTGCTGTACTAATTCTTGTAGTAGTACTTATTTCGTTTTCATCTAATCTGTTAATAAGCCCAAGCGGAATTTCTTTCGCTTGGGAAATCGTCTGTGTGATGTTCGGTATTTCAGCTGTTATTTGCATTCAGTTACAAAAGAATATCGGGCCAAACTATATTATTTTGTTGTTTAGTCAATATTTTTTCGACGATTTGATCTATACGTATAGATCAAATCATTTCCGTGAATATTTTAATTTAGATTGACATCTAAGAAACATTAAAATTCACATAATTTCAGAAAGATTTGTAATTACTTGATTGGTGTATTTTGTTGATCTCGACTGGGTTCAACTTAAACCAAAAGTTCGTCATCCTGAGGAGGAGCCGAAGGCGACGACGTAAGGATCCACTGCTAAGAAACCTCATGAAGTGGATCCTTACGGTCGGGCTTCGCCCTCCCTCAGGATGACGGCACCGTCCTTAAGTTGACGCCTATACTTACAGCAATGACGGCTACGGGTATCGGTTCTCTTAATAGGTAATAGGCTAAAATAAGTTTCTAATGACCTACGAACCATTATTTTTAAAATACCGACCACAGAAGCTTAGTGATGTTTTAGGGCAAGATTCTGTTAAAGAAACCCTGATTAATGCAATTCAGAATAATAAGATAGTTCATGCTTACCTCTTAACAGGTCCTAGGGGCTCTGGTAAGACCAGTACAGCAAGAATTATTGCTAAGTCGCTTAATTGTAATAATTCCGCAGACGCTAAATCTCCGACTATTAGTCCGTGTGGTGTTTGTGAGAGTTGTGTAAGTATTACTAACTCTTCAAGCATAGATGTAACAGAAATGGATGCAGCTTCGCATGGTGGTGTGGAAGATGCACGACAGCTTATTGAAAGAGTTAATTTAGCGAGTGTTGCTGGTAAGTATAGAATCTATATTATAGATGAAGTGCATATGCTAAGTAAGGATGCCTTCAATGCATTATTGAAGACTATAGAAGAACCTCCTGCGAATGTGATTTTTATATTAGCTACTACTGAAGTAGATAAGGTTCCTAAGACTATTGCCAGTCGCTGTCAGCAACTGAAGTTCAAACCTATCTCTATTAATGACTCTCTGGCACGTCTTAAATATGTTGCAGCAGAAGAGAATATAAGAATAGATGAAGCTGCTTTGAAGTTAATTGCTGAACATTCTGATGGAGCAATGCGTGATGCTTTAAGTTTATTTGATCAACTCAGTGTCTTCTCTGATGAGAATTCCTCTATTGATGAAAACAAGGTTCTAGAAATACTTGGCGCTGTACCAAGCGATGAGCTAAATGAAATATGCAAACATATTCTAGTTAGAAATACGACGGAACTTTGTAATAAATTAGATGAGTTAGTTATTCGTGGTAAAGAACCTATTAGCATTACTAAGGAGCTAGCTGATCATTTATTAACTTTACTGGAGAAGCTTTCTAGCAAAGCGATGGATACTAAGTTTCAAGATCTAATTAATTTATGTAAAGAAAATAATATTGAGAATTTTGAGTTGGTGCAAATCATCGACTCTCTGTCAGAGCTGGAAATCCGTTTAAAACAAAGTACTCAGAATAAAAACATACTTAAGGCATGGCTTATTAAAATTGCTCATAGGGCAGATATATTAGTAATAAAAGATTTATTAGCAAGAGTTGAGAAGTTGGAAGCTGGTTCAATGCCAACTCTACGACAAGCTTCAATTAATCATGAAAGAGTTGCTATAAGCAGTCCAAGCTTAAAACCACGAGTTGAAAGTTCAACGTTTAATGTTCAATCTTCAGCCTTCCAGAAACCACAATCGAATTCTTCATCAGATATTAATGAAATTCAAATATCAAGATCAGTAAATATTACGCATTCAGAATTTAGCTCTGAAGTACCTGTAACGTTAAGTGTAGAACGTTCAGCTTTAAGTGGTACTTCAAATGATTTCCTTGATCATCTTTCTCCTGGTTCTAAGGGAATGTTAATCAGTAGTCAAGCACAATTAATAGATATTACTGATGGTATTGCTTTAATGAAAATGCCTGATAAATTTAAATTCCTCAAGTCTAAACTCGAATCAAGATCTGATGAATTGATATCTGCTATTCAAAAATCATCAGGTCAAGAACTTAAGTCATTGAATATAGAAGTGGTAGCACTTGATGATATGCCAGCGTTAAGTCCCAGGCAAAGCAGCTGATATAGAAGTTTCTGTTAAACAAGAGAATCCTTTAGATGGTTTAGTAGTAAGTAGCTCAAATGAACTTATTGCTAATGATGAAGCTTTAATTAGCTCTCGTAAAGATGATGTTGAATCTGCTATCAAGACTAGAACTAAATTAGATGAAGTTGTTGAAGCGGGCTTGAATATATTTGGCGGCAGAATAATTAACTCTGGCTCTTAATGCTGCACTACCATCGGACCCTTAACTAATCCTTCTCGAAACTGTGTTGCATATGGATTGTCGTTTTTAGGGTTGAATAGCTCTTCTGGAGTGCCTTCCCAGACTAGATGAGTGTCATACAACATGGCAACTTTAGTGCAAGCACGTTTAATCGTAGAGGCTTGATGTGTAACTAAGATACTTGCAGCTTTCGTTTGCTCTTGTAATGTAACGATTAAATCTTCAATAATAGTACTGGCTACTGGGTCTAATCCTGCCGTCGGTTCGTCATAAAGAATTATTTCTGGATCATTAACGACTGCTCTAGCGAAGCTAACCCTTTTTTTCATACCACCAGATAGTTCGCTGGGAAATTTATCTTCTATACCAGGCAATCCTACTAGGCTAAGTCTTTCTGAGACTACTCTGGAAATTTCAAACTCTGGTAAAGCTACTTTTATATCTTTACTAACTCTTAGTGGAAAACTAACATTGTCAGCTATATTCATAGAATCAAATAAGGCTGAATATTGAAACGCCATACCAATTTTATCTGAGCCGAGTTCAATTTGACCTGAATCGGCAGGTTCAAGACCTGCAACTATTTTTAGAAGAGTGCTTTTACCACAACCTGAGAAACCTATCAAGGCTAAAACCTCTCCTTTTTTAACTTGAAGATTGATACCGTCTAATACTTTATTAGAGTTAAATGATTTTGATAGATTGCTAATTTTTATCATTATGGAGTGCTTATAGTATACTGTATTTCGTAATATGCTCAATAAAAGCAATATACTTTACTATTTTACCTTTGTTTTACTCGGATTTTTAGGTCTAAGATTATTTCAGCTGCAAATTATAGAATATAGTAAGTATAAAACTTTAGCCAAGAATAATACTACTAGAACCGCTATTACCAGGGCTCCTAGAGGAATAATATATGATCGTCACGGTGAGATACTGGCGACAAGTAAGCAGTCATTAAGTGTGATTGTATTTCCTGCTATTTTAAGAAAACATCAGGATAAGGTATTGGTTGCTAAAACTCTATCCAATTTTATAGCAACTCCATATGAAGAGTTGCTGAAACTCTTTGAGGATATGGATCCTACTACTCCCTTACCGATTACTTTGGATAATGATGTTGCTATTGAAGCTGCTATTAAGATTTTTGAGAATCAAGAGTCATTACCAGGAATTGCTGTTGAGAAACAGGCTACTAGATACTATCCTCATAATGAAGTTGCTGCACATGTACTGGGTTTTGTAGGGCAAGCGAATAATGAAGAGTTGAAATTGGGGCGCGAGCTAGGGCTTGGTTTAGGAGATATTGTTGGTAAAGAGGGATTAGAAAAAGTCTATGACTCTATATTACAAGGTACTAAAGGTGAGGCTAGAGTGTCTGTTGATCGATATGGTCGCGGTCTTCAAGAAGGATCTAATAGTAAAAAAATTATCAAAGAAGCAGTTAAAGGTACTGATATTCATCTAACCATAGATATAAATTTGCAGAAAGCAGCTTATGAAGCTCTTAAGGATATGCAAGGTGCTGCAGTAGTCTTGAATCCTAAAAACGGTGAGATTTATGCTCTGGTAAGCACGCCAAGCTTTGATCCTAATATTTTCACTAAACCCGTACCGCCAGATGTTTATAGCAAGCTACTTAGTCATAAGGTGTTTGTTAATAGAGCCATATCTGCATACCCACCTGGAAGTATTTGGAAGCCTATTACTTCTCTTGCAGCTTTAGAACATGGTGTTATTAATGAAACTGAACATTTAAGAGTTAGTGGTAGTGTTTATTTCGGTGGTTTTAAGTTTGGTGATTGGACTAGTAAAGAAGATTCGATGAATATCGTTCAAGCTTTAGCATGGTCTCGTAATACTTTCTTTTATCAGGTAGCTAAACGTATGCAACCAGAATGGATTGCTGATACTGGACGTAAGTTTGGAGCTGGTTCTAAGACTGGTGTTGAATTGTTTGGTGAATCTGCTGGTGTAGTGCCTGATCCTGAATGGAAGAAAAAATACGTCAAGGAACCTTGGTTTCCTGGTAATACTTTACACTTGGCTATAGGACAGAGTTTCTTAATGCTTACTCCAATACAAGCTGCCAAGTTTATTTCAGGAATAGCAAATAAAGGTTATTCAGCTCAGCCGCATTTAATTAAAAATCCAACTAAGGAGAGATTAATTCCTATCACAGGTTTCTCGCAATCCACTTATGATATTGTTCGTAAAGGATTAGAGACTTGTATAGATTCAGGTACTGGACAAGCTTCTAAGTTTACTGAGTTTAAGGTTGCTGGTAAAACTGGTTCTGCAGAAGTTAAGGGTTATGCTCATACTACTCATGGTTGGTTTGCTTCATATGCACCAGCTGATGATCCTGAGATCGTAGTAGCAGTGTTTGCGGAGGGTGCTGGTCACGGTGGTAGTGTTGCTGCTCCTGTTGCTAAGAAGATTTACGAAGTTTGGTATGCCAAGAAAATGGGGACCTTTAAGCCAGAACAAGAAAATAAAGAAGAAACTAAAGAACCTAAAAATTAAGAGAACCTATATTTCGTCATCCTGAGGAGGGCGAAGCCCGACGTAAGGATCCACTATTTAAAAACTCGTAGTAAGTGGATCCTTACGTCGCAACCTGCGGTTGCTCCTCAGGATGACGATGCTCTTCTGCTTATAGACTAGTGTATAATTGAGACATATGACTAATATTCGTTTGTTTAGATTACTATCTTTGGTTTTAATTCCGGCTTTAATGCTTTCATCTTGCTTTGCAACTGAGCCTACTAGTTGCGAAGCTCCTAAAACTGAAGTTGTTAAAGCAGAAATACCAGCTCTCAGCGTAGATCGTTTGAAGATTAAACAAGGAGAGTTCTTCCAAGTTGTAGTTAAGAATGCTACTAAAGCTCCTCGCGTCTGGTTTAATTCTAGAGAGTTTCCTGCTTATGAAATGACTAGTTCTAAGACTTACAGAATACTTGTTCCTGTAGAGAATATGACTAAACCAGGAAAGTATTCTATTCTTGCTAAGGCAGATGGCTGGGAAGAAAAAATACCAGTTGAAGTAGTTGATAACGGTAAGGGAGTATCTAAGATTACTTTAGATCCTGATAAAGCTGAGCTTTATCCTACTGAAAAAGAACTTAATGCTGTAGGTCATAATTTACATCTCGCAACAGACCATAAACTTTGGAAAGGTAAGTTTGTTTATCCATCTAAAGCATCACGCTCAAGCCCTTTTGGGGTGAAACGTTCTTATAATGGTGGACCAATAGATAGTTATCATAAAGGATTGGACTTCGCTGGTAATATGGGCTCGCCTGTTTATGCACCTGCTGATGGCAAAGTATCACTTACTGGTTACGAGAAAGATGGATTTGTGGTTCATGGTAATACTATTATTCTAGATCACGGTCAGAGTGTGACTTCTATCTATATGCATTTAAGTAAGATTGATGTAAAAGAAGGTCAAGAAGTTAAACAAGGCGATAAGATTGGAGAGGTAGGACATACTGGTATTTCTACTGGTCCACATCTTCACTGGGGAGTATATCTATCAGGGATTAGTACTGAGCCTGAGTTGTTTGTGAAACAAGAAGTTCTTTAGTTATACCTATAACTGTTATAACTCTTAGAGCTTTGCGAAGCTTTAATTACTAATGAGACTAAGAATAAATCTACTACTAGAGAACTACCTCCATAGCTGAAGAAAGGTAAAGGTACTCCTGTAATAGGCATCACACTCAGGTTCATTCCGATGTTTACAAAGATATGAAAGAATAGCATCGAGAAAGTACCTATTGCCATTAGTGATTTGAATCTATCATCTGCTATCTTGGCTCTGTAAATAATTTTAATGCAAAGTATTCCATAGAGGATTAGAACTAAGGCTGAACCAACAAACCCAAATTCTTCACCAATAGTAGAGAAAATAAAGTCTGTATGTTGCTCTGGTACAAAGTTTCCTTGTGTTAAGTCTCCATGCATCAAGCCTTGCCCAAACAAGCCACCACTACCAATGGCGTAGAGACTTTGAATAATATGATATCCAGCACCAAGCGGATCTACATAAGGATCTAGAAAGATAGTTAGTCTTTTTTGTTGATATTCTTTGAGTAAGCCCCAAGCAATAGATTTAAAAATTACTACTAGTAAATTACAAGTTATAAATCCAAAAATGGCGGAACTTGCCCAAGGAGATCTCCAAGCTTGATAGTAAATCACCGTAATTATAAACAATGCAGTGATGAAAACTAGAAATGGAGCTGTTATCGCAAAATCAATCTTACCGTGGTGATATGCAAATAATTTAAACCCAATAGAGCTTAATATAGCTGTAATTAAAGGTGATATAAGAATGAATAATTCCATTAATTTAGCACCAGCCCAAAACAACATGCCAAAACATATGGCTATGTATACAAGTGTGGTCCCTAGATCTGGCTGGATGAGAACTAATCCCGCAGGGATAGCAACAATGCAAAGAGTCTTTAATATATCCCAATACGTACGAATAGGATGCTTTGCGAGCCATGCAGCTAGATAAATTATCAAACATATTTTAGCTATCTCACTGGGTTGAATGCTGATAGGTCCTAGTTTTAACCAGCGTTGCGAACCTAAGACAGAAGTTCCAGCAATTTTAAGGATTATAAGTAATCCAATATTTAGAAAGTAAATCACAGTTGCATAATTCTGAAAGAAACTCAGATCAAACAAACGATAAGAAAGAACTACTAAAACTACAGCTACGAAAAAAAATATAACTTGTTTCATTAAGAAAGCACCTGAAGCGGCGCTAGAAAGAGCAAGTAAACCAACACAAAAAATACCCAATATTGTAAGCAGTAAATCCTTATCAGGAATGTTTCTTATGCGTTTAAAGAGATAATCAAGCATATTTTAATTATACAGCCGCTGCGTGAAAGTGGACGATATTCAAAAAAATAACTTACTTCATCATGTGATTTATTTTGTTTGTTGTCCACTTTCACGCAGCGGCTGTGTATTACTTGCTAGAATATATCACTATGCAGGCACGTCGCCCAACTAAGCAAATACAAATCACCGACCAGCTTTGGATTGGTTCTGAGCATCCTATAGTAGTGCAGTCTATGACTAATACCAATACTGCTGATATCAATAAATCAGCAGCTCAGGTGAAGCAGCTTTATTTAGCAGGTTCTTCTATGGTAAGACTTACTGTGAAGGATGAAGTTGGGGCTCAGGCTATTCCTGAGATTAATGCTTTACTTAAAGCTGAAGGCTTAGATATACCTTTAGTTGGTGACTTTCATTATAATGGTCATTTACTTCTAGCTAAGTATCCTAAGTGTGCAGAGACCTTGGCTAAGTACAGAATTAATCCTGGTAATGTTGGTTATGGGGATAAGCATGATTATAACTTTGATACCATAATTCAAATAGCCAAAGCTAATAATAAAGCTGTGCGTATCGGTGTGAATTGGGGTTCTTTAGATCAGGATCTGCTTACTGAGTTTATGGAAAAGAATGCTAAAGGGCTTCTTCGTCATCCTGAGGAGGGCGAAGCCCGACGTCAGGATCCACTGCATTTTAAACAAGTAATGTACTTATCTATGCAAGAGAGTGCTTTGCGTTCTGCTGAACTTGCTATGCAAGCCGGTCTAGAAGCAGATCGTATTGTTATTAGTGTGAAGATGTCTGAAGTTCAAGACCTTATTAATATTTATCGAATAGTAGCTCAGTCTTGTGATTTCCCTCTACATCTTGGTCTTACTGAAGCTGGTACTCCGATTAAGGGAATGATCTCAAGTGCAGCAGCTATGGCAATTTTATTACAAGAAGGAATTGGCGATACTATTCGTATGTCGCTCACGCCTAGCGCAGTTGGTGAGCTTAGTGACAGGACTCTAGAAGTAAGAGCATGTCAAGAGTTGCTTCAAGCTTTAGAATTGAACTACTTTAAACCTAGTGTTACTAGTTGCCCTGGTTGTGGACGTACTTCCAGTAGTTACTTTCAAGAGTTAGCAGAAGACATTAATTCACATATACAAGAACGCATCAATGAATGGAAGCCACAATATCCTGGAGTGGAGAAGCTTAAGATAGCTGTGATGGGATGTATTGTTAATGGTCCCGGTGAATCTAAATATGCTGACATTGGTATAAGCTTGCCAGGAGATAATGAAGATCCGTCAGCGCCAGTATACATAGAAGGTAAGCTGCATAAGACTCTCAGGGGAGAGAATATTAGTGCTGAGTTTAAAGATATGCTTGATAACTATATTCAAGCAAGATTTGCTACCACGCTAATGACATCATCATGATCTTCAAACGCTTCAAGGGTTTTTAAAATATTTGCATGCTCATCTTCATTATTTACCTCCACAGAGCTTAAAGGTATAAACTCACTATCAGAAGAAATAATCTCTAATAATATATTATTCTCTTTAATTTTATTTTCTAAAACTTTAGAATTAGTTTCTATATCTTCAGCTTTACAGAATAAATAAATTTCATCTTCTATACTCATATCATCAAAGCCACTATCCATAGCTAATTCAAGGATTTTTTCTTCTTGTTTGTTATCGAAGTTTTCAGGTTTACGAAGTTTCATTACCCCCTTCTTCTCAAAGAGATAAGCAACGCTGCCGCTAGTGCCTATAGCACCATCAGCTTTACTGAAGATAGTTCTCAGATCTCCATAGGTTCTATTAACATTATCTGTCGCCGTGAATATCATCACCGCCACACCACCCGGTAGGTAACCTTCATAGATATTTTCTTTAAGATCAGCGTCGTCTTTCCCTGAACCTTTATCGATAGCACGTTCAATGTTTGCTTTAGGCACTAGCGCTTCTTTAGCTTTGTCTATTGCAGTCTTGAGTTTGAAATTATAATCTGGATTCGGTCCACCACCAGTCTTCACTGCAACTGTGATAGCTTTAGCAAGCTTTGTGAAAACAGCACCACGCTTACCATCTGTTATGGCTTTCTGGCGTTTGATTTGTGACCATTTACTGTGACCGGACATAATTCTATAATTTTAGTTTCTTTATTTCTTCAGAGAAACTTTGTCTTAGGTTATCAATTCAATCTTTTTTAGCAGCTTCGATTAGATCATTTCTGGAAGTATATTTAAAATTAGGGATCGAAAAAACTAACTGAACTAAAGGTCTAACTCTGTCTCGTAATTCTGTTGTAGTAATATTCATTAGAGTTTTACGAAGATTAGCCAAGCCATAGAAATCTCTTATCCACTTCCATTGAGCTAAGTTCCCATAATTAATAACATTGGTAATAATAACTTTCTTGTCATTATTAAGGTCTAACTTAGCAAAATCATAAGACCACAGAAGTGGTTTAAAAGAACGAGGTGGTTTTTGGGAAGATTTATCCATATTAGATTCTTCTATTAATTATACCCCAGCTTTCTGATGACACATTTCTATTACTGCATTTACACACTGGCTGATACCTTGTTCTAGTTCAGAGATACGTGAGTGTCCATGCATATAAGCAGGAGTTGATACTATTCTATTTTGTTCATCTTTCACAAACTCAGTAGTTAAGCAAGCTTTAGATTGAACACCAATCTCGCGTAGTCGTGTATTAGAATCAGCATCAGTGCCTAAGGTTAGAACTATATTGGGGTTCTTCTCTGCTAGAGACAATGCAACTATCACGGGGGCGATACAGATAGCACCAATAGGTTTCTTAGTATCATAAGCTTCATTAATGATGCGTTTGACATCAGGGTCAACTTGGGCAGTGATACCATCAAAGGCAAAGCTACAAAGATTCTTTGCTGCACCAAAACCACCAGGGAAAATTACGGCATCATAGTTCTTCATTTCTACTTTAGATAGATCGAGAATATTTCCTCTGGAAATACGAGCTGATTCGATAAGTACATTGCGCTCCTCATGCATTTCTTCATTACTAATAAAATTAAGAGTATGATGTTGTTTCTTGTTTGGAGCTGCACATTGATAATGGGCTCCAGATTTGTCTATTGCAAGTAGGGTTAGTACAGATTCATGAATCTCAGAGCCATCTTTGGCACCACAACCAGCTAATACTACTAATATTTTTTTACTCATAAGGTCTTGTCCCAAAATCGCCCATAACTTCGTTACGCTCGTTTCTCGAACTGCTCATTGACGTTTAGTCAACTCCGCGTTCTCGAAACTCACAAGCCTTGTTCTGAGCGATTTTGGAACAAGACCATCGTGTATATTATACTATATGGACCATATGGCTACTATTCAAATTATTGCTTCCTTCTTTATTGGTGGCATAATAGTGGCGCTACAATCGTTTATTGCAGAAAAAGTCCCCAAGTCTATTTCAGGGATAATACTTTCCTTGCCATCAACGATTATCGTTAATTTTTTCTTTCTAGGATTAATTTTGAGTCCAGATGATTTCCAGAGAATTTCTCCATTAGTTCCAGCACCCATTGGCATATCATTAATTTTTATTGCGGTATATATTTATATTGCTAAATGGATAAATATTTTATGCTTTAAATCCTCACCAACTAAAAAACAAAAAATATTTATTATAATTGCCACTTCATTAATTTCATCTGTACTTTGGCTGCTAATGAGCTTGCCGTTTGCTATTTATCAATTTAGTAATTTTTCTTTATCATTGATAATTTTTGTAGTTTTAGCTTGGCTTGCTCACTTGATTATGGCTAGAGGTAGTCATAAGTATCAAGAAGAACCACCTCTTAAATACAAACCCACTCAACAATTGGGACGTGCTATTTTTGCTGGATTGATGGTGGCTACTACTATTTACTTTGGACAAACTATGGGAGTTTTTTGGGGTGGGGTGATAGCAATGTTTCCAGCTGCCTTTCTTGCTTCAATAGCAATTATTCATTATTACTATAGCCATGAAGTTTTATTTGGTTTTTTCAAAAACGTACCCTTGGGGTCTACTACTTTAATTCTTTATGCTTTAATTGCTCACTATAGTTTCCCTGCTTTAGGGATTTTTTATGGAACTAGCGTCTGTGTCATAGTGTGCTTTTTTTATTCTTGGCTATTGTCTTGTATACCTAAGCAGCCCCAATATGTATGACGCCCGAAGGGCGTTATACATATTGGGCAAATCGTTCTATTAAGGGGCATAATATAGGAATATGGACTTCAATAAACTCACTAAAAATACTCAAACAGCAATTCTAGACTCTAAGGAATTATTGAAGAGTCTTGATCATTCTGCTATTGAACCAGAACATATAATGGCGTCGGTATGTTTACTTGAAGATATTAAAAACTCACATTTCTATAAAATTCTAGAAGTTTTTAAAGTAGATATTCATAAACTCAGTGATGCTTTACGAGACTACCTCAAATCCAAGCCTAAAGCAAGCCCAATGATGGTAGCAGGTGATCAGCTCGCTATATCAGCTAACACTCAAGCTTTCTTAAATAATGCAGTGAAGATTGCAGGATCAATGCATGATGATTTTGTATCCCTAGAACATTTGTTGCTTGCGGCATTTGACGATAAAGGCATGCTGCCAAATATACTCAGTAATTTTGGCTTAAGTCGTGACTTAGTGAAGAAAGCTATCTTAGAAGTTCGTAAGGGACAGAGAGTCACCAATGACAATCCAGAAGCGACTTTGGATTCATTGAAGAAGTTTGGTAAGGATCTAACTGAGATAGCTGCGTCAGGTAAGCTTGATCCCGTTATTGGTAGAGATGATGAGATACGTCGTGTGATTCAAGTACTCTCTCGTCGTAGGAAAAACAATCCCGTATTAGTGGGACCTCCTGGTGTTGGTAAAACTGCGATAGCAGAGGGTTTGGCACAACGTATTATTAACGGAGATATTCCTGAAGGCTTGAAAGATAAAAAAGTTATAGAACTTGATATGGGTGCATTGATAGCTGGAGCTAAGTTTAGAGGTGAATTTGAAGAGAGACTTAAAGCTGTCCTCAAGGAAGTGCAAGATGCTGAAGGGCAGATAATTTTGTTTATTGATGAGCTGCATACTGTCGTAGGTGCTGGTGCTACAGAGGGTTCTATGGATGCAGGTAATTTACTTAAACCCGCGCTGGCTCGCGGTGAATTACATTGTATCGGTGCTACCACTCTTGATGAATATAGAAAGTATATAGAGAAAGATTCAGCCTTAGAGAGACGCTTCCAGATGGTATTAGTCGATGAGCCTACTGTGGATGAGACTATATCAATACTTCGTGGTCTGAAAGAAAAGTACGAAGCGCATCATGGTGTCAGAATTAAGGATAATGCTATAGTGGCTGCTGCTAAGCTTTCACATAGATATATTAGTGATAGATTCCTTCCTGATAAGGCTATAGACCTTATTGATGAAGCTACTGCTAAGGTGCGTGTGGAGATAGATTCAGCGCCACAAGAACTCGATATATTGGATCGTAAAATAATGCAACTCAAGATCGAAAGAGAAGCTCTTAAGACTGAATCTGAAAATGTAGATAGTAAAGAACGATTACAAAAAATAGAAAAAGAGCTAATAGGACTAACTAGTGAAGCTGATAAACTTCGCAATCAATGGCAAGCTGAGAAAGGAGCCATAGTAGGTGTTAAGGAAATTAAGCAAAAAATAGAGGAAACCAAAACTAAGATAGAGGATGCTGAGCGTAAGGCTGACTTACAGCGTGCTGCTGAACTGAAGTTTGGGACCTTGCTTGAATTAGAGAAGCAACTTAAAGCCGCTGAAGGGTTTTCAGATGGTAAGTCTAAAACTAAATCACTGTTGAAAGAAGAGATTGATGAAGCTGAGATTGCAGAGATAGTTTCTAAGTGGACTGGTATCCCAGTTACCAAGCTTATTGCAGAGGAGTCAGAGAAGCTATTAGATCTAGAATCTGAATTGCATAAGCGTGTTATTGGACAAAATGCAGCTGTGACAGCGGTTGCAGAAGCCGTTAAACGATCTAGAGCAGGCCTGTCTAATCCTAATAGACCTATAGGTTCTTTTATGTTCTTGGGTCCTACTGGTGTCGGAAAGACTGAACTAGCTAAAGCCTTAGCTGAAGCGCTGTTTGATGATGAGAACGCTATGGTACGTGTTGATATGTCAGAGTATCAAGAAGAACACAGCGTTGCAAGATTAATAGGAGCGCCTCCAGGCTATGTAGGTTATGAAGAGGGCGGGCAGCTCACTGAGGCTGTTAGACGTAAACCTTATTCGATTATATTACTGGATGAATTTGAGAAAGCACATCCTGATGTATCTAATATTCTGCTGCAAATTCTAGACGATGGTCACCTCACAGATGGTCGTGGCAAGAGAGTAGATTTCAAGAACACTATAATAATTATGACTTCTAACTTTGGTAGTCAATATATTATGGAAAGACACTTACAGGATGGACTGACTGTGGGAGAAGAAGATGGTGCAGAGCCTCTTAGTGAAGAGAGTCGCAAGGAACGTATTAAAGAAGAGATTCAGGATATGATGAGGGAATATTTTAGACCTGAATTTTTAAACAGAATTGATGACATTATAATTTTCTCTCCGTTGCAGATTGGTTTGATGAAGCAGATAGTAGAGATTCAACTCAAAGGCCTCAAGGAACGCTTAGCAGAAAGACGAGTTGAGCTGGAGTTTACTGAATATGCTTTAGAACAACTGGGCATTATTGGTTACGATCCTATCTATGGCGCTCGTCCCGTAAAGAGAGTCATCCAGAAGCGTATTGAAAATGAGCTTGCTAATTTAATTCTCGCTGGCAAGCTTCCTAATAACTCACAAGTAGAAGTGGATTTTGTTGGTGACGAATTTAAGTTTAAAGTTAAACAGAAAGAGAAAGTTAGCTAAATCAACCTCAATCCAAGAAGCTTCTCTAATTCTTTAAACGCAGTGACTATTTCTTCGTAGAACCCGGGCTGTATGATATCTTCTGCTACAAGCTTATCTCGGTAATATTTTTCTATCCATGAATAAAGTTCACTGTAAAGCTTATTGGTTAAAAATACTTTTTGATGGC
The DNA here is from genome assembly GCA_964512985.1 of uncultured Gammaproteobacteria bacterium. Taxonomy (GTDB): domain Bacteria; phylum Cyanobacteriota; class Vampirovibrionia; order LMEP-6097; family LMEP-6097; genus CAYPGT01. Next base: position 47,016 of record CAZELI010000009.1, read on the forward strand.
AGTGCTTAATCTCTGCTTCACTCATTACTACACGTAAACGCAAACAGGCAGGACCTCCACCATTGCGCATACTCTCTCTAAGATTGAAATAATGTATTTGCTTAATTGGAATCTTAGGATCTTTAATTAATTTCTCTATAAAAGTTTTAATTCTAAGATTCTCCTCACATTCTATCGGTGCTATTAATATCATTGAACCATCTTCTATGCTGATAATTTGAGAATTGAATAAGTAGCTCTTGATTGCATCCTCTAGGCTAATAATATTTTCTGTAACCTTAACTAGTATCAAACTTTGTCCTGATATGAGTTGATATTTACGATTTAATTCTGCAATGGTTCCTTCTGTGTCTAGAAATGATTTCTCGTGATAAAGAAATAGATTGAGGTTGCCAGTGCTAATTACATCATTATGAAATACACCTGCATCTATTGCTTCTGGGTTTTGTTGAGCGAGAACGTAGTTTTTAGTATCTAATTTATGTAAGCTAATAATCTCTTCCGAAGCTTCCTTGGCTTGTCTTGCTGGATAGATAGTGGGTTTGATTCCATTAGCATCAAATGAATAACCATAAACAAATAATTCTAGTCCAGGCTTGCCATGCTCTAGAGAGAAACGAATATAATTCGCTGCACCTTCGTCACTAAGCATAGACACTAAAGGTGCATGGTGTGATGCCATTGGTATGATTTGTCTAAGAGTTTTACTTGTAAAGTGAGCTTCAAGTGAGCGATGGAATTTAGTACTTAAGTTAGCTGGAGTGATATGTAATTTAGCATCTTGAGTATCCAGGCTCGGGGAGATAGTCGCTGCATTTGCAGTCCACATACTAGAGCTACTACATACAGCCCTGAACAGCTCTGGATCATCTTGGTAAGCTGCTTGCAATATTTCGTGGCTCTTGCCTTGGAAGCCTCTAATTTTCAATATCTCTAAATGAGGTCTTAATTGAGGGGGTAATACAGCCTGCTTGATACCAAGATCATAGAGAAACTTCATCTTCTCTAATCCTTGCAAAGCAGCAGCTTTAGGATTAGATTCAGAACCTCGGTTAGTCTCGGAAGCGACATTGCCATAACTAAGTCCAGAGAACAAATGTGTCGGACCTACAATACCATCAAAATTTACTTCATAATAATTCATACTAAAGCTAGCTATAATTATTATATTCTATGGAATCACTTCCTATTAAATTTAAAGAAGAACATCAAGAACTCTATAAGAAACTTGATATATTTTTACATGAATTAACCCAACTGAAAAATCATAGAAATGATGAGCATTTACTGCAAACTACAGACAGTTTACTAAAATACGTTAATTGGCTTTTACATGAACATTTTAAGGAAGAGGAAGAAGAATTATTTCCTGGTTTAGAACAATCAGAACTTATTGATAGGTTACTTATAGAGCATCATGATATACGTAACAAGTACGGTAGATTACTAACTGCATATACAAACTTCAATAAATCTATGGATTATAAACAAGAATTGCTTTTCCCAGCTTATAATTTAATAGCAACCATTAATCATCATGCAGCACGAGAAGATAGAGAACTTTTTAATTAGAATTGTCCGAGAGGATGATCTAGAAGCTTTATATAACTTAGCTAAACAAACAGGTCCTGGTATGACTAGTCTACCTGCTGATAAAAAACTCTTAGCTGATAAAATTCAAGAGTCTATTAACAGTCTTAAGATTGAACCTATGTCAGTTGGTGCGGAAGCATATAGATTTGTTTTAGAACATGATCAGACTATCGTGGGAGTTGCTGCGATTCGGGCTAGGGTTGGTGGTTATGAACCTTCTTACTCTTATGAGATTAAGAAGAATCGTAAACTATCGCCAGCACTGGGAGTAGATAAAGAAGTAGAGTTCCTTGAACTTGCTAAAGAACATGATGGACCTACTATAGTTAGTTCTTTATTTGTAGCTCCTGAGTTTAGGTCTTTTGGTTATGGTCGCTATCTTAGTCTTGCGCGTTTTCTTTTCATCGCTAATTTCCCTAGAAGGTTCACGGACACAGTGATAGCAGAGATGCGTGGTTATATTAATGAGGCAGGCAAGTCTCCGTTTTGGGAAGGGACTATTAAGCATTTCTTTGATATGGAATTTGAGAAAGCGGATTTTTTAAGCGCTAAAGACAAAGGGTTTATCGCAGAGCTAATGCCCAAATTTCCTATCTATATTACTTTGTTACCCGAAGAAGTTAGTAGTAGCATCGGTAAGGTGCATAGAGACACTGCTTCTGCATTACGGTATTTAGAAGAGCAAGGATTTAAGCGTGACGGACATGTGGATATATTCGATGCTGGTCCACGTGTGTCTTGTAAAGTAGAAGATATTCAAGCTGTGAAGAATTCACAAGTTAGGAAAGTTCAGGCTGGTAAGCCTGATGATAAGATGGTTCTACTAAGTAATATGAAGACTGACTTCAAGGTGACTGCATCTCAAGCAAAAATAACAGAGGATAATATTATTATTCCGCAGCATATTATTGATCTATTAGAATTGTCTAAGGAAGATACTGTGAGGTTTGTAGAATTATGACGCATTTCATAAATAATGAATGGATTAAAGGTTCAGGACCGCAATTCTCATCTGTCAATCCAGCTACTGGTCTTAAGATATGGGAAGGTAGAGAAGCTACTGAGTCAGAGATTAATGCAGCTATTAACGCTGCCCGTAAGGCTTTCTCTGTTTGGTCTAGATTGAGTTTAGACGATAGGCTTGGTTATTTAGAGAATTTTGTAGGGTTGGTGAAAGAACATAAAGATGAATTAGCTCAGGCTTTATGTAAGGACACTGGTAAGGCTATCTGGGAGTGTACTTTAGAGATTAGTAGCCCTATTAGTAAACTCAGTATCTCAGTAGATGCATATAAGGATAGAACTGGGACTTGGCTCAATGCTGAACGCTCAACGCTCAATGCACTTGCTCGCAATACAACTAAGCCTGATAGTATAGTGCGCCATAAACCTCATGGAGTAATAGCAGTCTTTGGTCCCTATAATTTCCCTGTACATACTCCGCATGGACATATATTACCTGCCTTGCTTGCTGGTAATACTTTGGTGTTTAAACCAAGTGAACTAACTCCATATATAAGTGAAGTGGTTATGAAACTCTGGCAGGAAGCTGATTTGCCAGCAGGTGTAATTAATATGGTGCAAGGTAAAGTAGGGACTGGTAAGCTACTTGCTAATCATTCTGATATAGATGGAATATTCTTCACTGGAAGTTCTCGTACTGGAACTATGTTGCATCAGAACTATGCTGGTCATCCTGGTAAGATTCTTGCTCTAGAGATGGGTGGTAATAATCCACTAGTAGTGCATGATGTTCAGGATATCCCTGCGACAGTTTATCTCATAATTCAGTCAGCGTTTATTACTGCTGGTCAACGTTGTACTTGCGCCCGTAGATTAATAATGATCGATAATCCTCGTACTTATGAGATCTTAGATCTATTGGTAGAAACCTGCTCTAGGATTAAGATTGGTGATCCTCTAGATGCTAGTAATTTTATAGGACCCGTGATATCTGCTACTCAAGCTCAGAAGTTACTAGATGCTCAAGCTTCTCTTATTAGTAAGGGAGCTAAGCCTTTACTAGAAATGAAAAAACTTCCTATCGGAGATGCTTATCTAAGTCCTGGAATAATTGATTGTACTGATTTAGATATAGCAGATGAAGAAAACTTCGGACCTCTACTGAAGCTCTATCGAGTGAAGAATTGGGATGCAGCTATCGCTAAAGCTAATGACACAGAATACGGTTTATCATCTGGTCTAATTAGTGATGATGAAAAACTCTATGATGATTTCTATCAACGCATTCGTGCTGGACTAGTGAACTGGAATAATCAAATCACTGGAGCTAGTAGCGCTGCACCTTTCGGAGGTGTAGGCTGTAGCGGCAACCATAGACCTAGTGCTTATTACGCCGCTGACTATTGTGCTTATCCAGTCTCCTCTATGGAGAGTCCTATAGTTAAATTACCTGAGAAGTTGAGTCCTGGGATAATTATAAATATTTAGCTAGCTGATGTCTGCGCCCGTAAATGTTCTAGGAAATATTGTCCCTGATCACCAATTTTTTCTCCAGCAGTCTTTGATTCAAATGATTCATTTTGTATTTTCTTTAATTCTAATATATTCAAATTACCAAAAGTAAGATTCTGACGATATTGTTCAGAGGTGAGATTTTGAATTGAGCTTGCAATTCTACTTACTACTCTAGCAATTTGTCTTGGTACTGATTCTTTTAATTGTTTGAGATAATCGAGTACTTCTGTGTTCGCTTTGGGAGGAGTTTTTTTAATGAACTCAAGAATTTCTGGTTCAAATAAACAGATCACCTGTTTATTTACCTTTTGAGATTTATCGATAAGATTATTGGCGGTTGTTAGTAATTTACTTATTTCTCGATCTCGTTTAATTGGTGGTTGGACTTCGTTAGCTTCGACTGTTGTTTTAGGGCTCATTAACTTACGAAATCCTTCAGCAAGTTCTCTAGCTTGAAACCAATGTTCGATAAGAAGTTTTCTTTGATCTACAAGTGGTAAACAGTTGTTAGGCATGTATATTATTTTACAATGGATTATAAAACGGGTGAGAAATCATGCAAATCCGCAGAAATTTTGCGGATTTGTACAAAATTATAGTAAAACCATTATAGTAAAACTATAATATTTTTGGTATAATAAATATATGAACCCGTTTAGTCCAAGTAAAATTGCGGCCTATGATAATTTCGTGGGGCGTAAGCAGGAGTTAAAGGAATTAGAACTTAAGCTTTCTAGTTCTAAATCAGAACGATTACTACTATTAGCTCCGAGGCGTTTTGGTAAGACAAGTCTACTATTAAAACTTATTTCCAATTTAACTAAGAAGAAAAATTTCATCTGCATTTATATGGATATTTTTGCTTGTAGTAATATTGATGATTTTGCAAATCACTTAGTTGAAAGTATTGTCACAAGTCAAAATCTTAGTAGCTTAGAAAAGCTAAGTCGCTGGATCAAAACTAATTTACTAGAGTTAAGAGGTAATTTAAAAATCCAAGCTGACCTTGAAGGACATATATCAGTTGAACCTGTTGTCTATCGTAATTATAATTCCGCTGTTAAACAAATCAGAGATGCATTTGCTGATATGGATAAATTAGGGAAAAACAAGCATTTGATTTTATTTATTGATGAATTTCAAACCATACTTGATTGGGACAAGAAGCATCAGCTAGAAGCTGAGTTGCGCACTATTACTCAGAAGCTCGACAACGTTAATATTGTATTCTCTGGTAGTCATTTACGTTTACTTAAGGATATTTTTGAAACTTCATCTAGACCGTTTTTTAAGCAAGTCAATAAATTTTATTTGGACAAGATTGATCCTGATGTAGTGGCTAAATGGATTCAAAGTTCTTTTAAGAAGGAGAAAATAAATATTTCTGAGTCACTCGTTATTGAGATTATAGACTTCAGTAAAAACATTCCTCAGCAATTTCAGTATATTTGTTATGAGATTTGGAATAAGGCTAAATTAAATGACATCTCGACTGTAGATAGTAAGTTTTTCAGAAATTTAATCGCAGAATTAATTATTAAAAAACAAGGTGATTTTGAGTTATTATGGAGTCAGCTTAATATTAATCAAAAAGATGTTCTTAAAGCTCTTGCTAAGAAAGAAGATGAGACTGGTCTATATAGCAAGGAGTTCTTGGTTAAATCTGGTTTAACAGCAAGCACTCTGCAAAGCTGCATCAACACACTAGAAGATAAATATCTAATAGTTAATTACAATAAATCTGTTTATATACCTGATCCTTTGTTTGAGCAGTGGATTATTGAAGGGTAAGAACTTCTTTAGCCCCTAACTTCATCAAAAATAACGCACTTAATTTAGCACGTTCTACTAGTGAGTCCAGGCATACAAACTCTTTAGGTGAATGGATTTGTCCACCTCGTACGCCCATGGTGTCGATGTTCACTAGTCCAAACTCCCAGAGATTGTTACCATCACAACAGCCACCCGTATCTTTCTTCTGGATACTTTGCCCTAATTCTGTAGCACATTCAGCGATAGCGTTATAGAGATCGTCTAATTGTTTAGTTGGTATTTTAGGTTTACGATTGAGACTACCATAGAGCTTAGCTTCTATATTGTCTTGCAAATTAAGCTTGCTAATAATCTCATTGAAAGCTTTCTCGATTCTTGTAGCATCTTCAGTGCTTTCTACTCTAATATTGATTCCAAGTATAGCAAGGTCAGGGACTACGTTTAAAGAGCCTCCACCCTCGATCTTCCCAAAGTTAATAGTTACAGTATCTGAATTGAATTGATTAGCCTCATAAATAAACTCTGCTGCTGCAAGTATTGCGCTAGCTCCTTCCTTGAACTCTCTACCTACATGAGCAGCCTTGCCTCTCACTACCAGAGTAAAATTCCCCGTACCCTTTCTACGATAAGCTATAGAACCATCACTAAGACTGGGTTCATAAATTAAAGCTAGATCGTTATTGGCAGCTAATTCTGGAAATAATTTCTGTGATCCTGGTGAGCCTATCTCCTCATCTGGATTTATAAATACTTCCCATTGTATGTTTTTAGCATAGGGACTAGCTTCTAGTAGCTCTATAGCTTTCAGCATTACAATCAACCCCCCCTTCAAATCAGCAACACCAGGACCATTAAGTGTCACATCATCTATCTGAAGACAAGACTGAAAACTAGAATCTAGGGGATAGACAGTGTCCATATGTCCCATTAATAAAACTTTGTGAGCATGAGGACTAGCATTGAGCTTGCGTATTCTTAAAGCCTTTGCTAGAGCTAGTTCCACTTCATTTCCCTTAGAGTCAATAGTTAAGTGCTTAACTAATTCAAGCTCTTCTATATCAAGCTTGAGATGTGGATATTTATTAGTAAGCATTGTAAATTGAGCTTTAATTTTCTCTAACATAGTAGAGAGACCTTTAAGGTTATAAGAATGCGAATTGATATTAGCCCAATCGACTAAGAGCCTCACCATTTCAGCGTGACTGTTTTCAACTGGTTTTAAATATTCTAGATACTCTGTCATTTAGATTCTCTTGCTAACTTCTTTTCTAAGTTTTCTATTATTAGATCTAGATTATAGCTCTTAATATAGTCATACTTGCGTGCTTGCTTATAAGCTTCGATTGCTTTAACTGTATCACCAAGTATTCCATAATAATTTCCCCAGTAGATTCCTGGATAAGGAGAGTTCTTGGCAAGCTTATCAAACTCTTCTAGAACTAGTTTCATAATATCTGCTGATTCCTTATATTGGAACTTAATTAAGACCTCACGTAAATCTATATAACGATGTACTAGATTATTAGTAATGTAATGCTCTTGAAAACTAGCTTCTAAGCTTGGAAGCACGGATTTATTTTTTGTTAGAATTAATCTTGAAACTAGGCTTTCTATATGTACTTTAGTCTCTATATCTTGCTTAGAGAAGTATGTCGCTAATAGTTCAATATCAATCTCATGAGCGAGAGCATTACCCACGATCTGACAATAAGTAGATTCTAGCGGTGATATATCACAACTGAAAATAAAGCCATGGTCATCCAGAGATAGTAGCAGCTGCTGGCAAGCATGAATAGCAATATATGGATAAGGAATATAACGTTCTGGATTTGCATTTTGGTAGAATTCTTGAAAGGTATTGAAATATTTAACTTCAAGGTCACTTTCTAATTGGATTTGATAATTAATCCATCTTTCGCTCTTAATTAGATCTGTCATTAGATTGGGATTGTTGAGCGCATCATGAATACTAGTATGCGATTCTTCAATTTTAAGTTGTAACTCTTCAAATGAATTATTACGAGTTTTACATAGAACTGTTAATGGTAATGCATCTAGAACATAATTCAGAATTACCGCTGAGATATTTTTTAGAGGGAATGCTTTACCACTAAGATCTTCTGCAGCTTGTGGGTTGAGTAGATCAAGCTTGATGAATTCGTAATCTTCTCCTAGAGTGAATCCTTCAAGCATCTTCAGTCCCTGTATCTCTTTAAGGTTCACTGTAGTGTAATCACTGATTAATAATTTCACGCGATTAAGAATTCCTATGTCTCTTGCTGCATGTAGAAAATTCATGGAGAAATATCCCGACCCTGCTCCGCATTCAAGAATTTGTAAACGATAATCTTGTGGATAATTTATTAGATTAGCTTTCACTAACTCTGCAAATGCTTTAGCGTTAACATAGTTGGTGTTTATATTATGAGGTACTGCTTTATTGCCATTATTTCTACTAAAAGCTTGCACGCCTTTATTCTTATAATATTTGTTTGCGATATCCCATATTACTGACTCATTGTAGGGAGCCCAGTCTTGTAATAATTTGTATTTGGGACCTTGATTAGGTTGTAATAAAACCATAAGTGCTTTATTCCCACGATAAAATTCATGGATATTATGTTTATTTCTAAATCTCATTTTTTGTTATGGTTCCGCGCCTTCCGCGCGGTTGTCCTGCGGACTGCTAATTAGCCGCGCGCAGCGCAACCGCCGCGCAGCGGCGGAACCCACCCCATCCTGAATAGGATTCTTAAATAAATACAAGCTGAGTAGTTACGCGTTATTATATTATTCAGTATGAAACTCTCCTATAACTGGCTACAAGACTTTGTTGATTTAAATGATATTAAACTAGACGACTTAGTTGAAAAAATGACCATGCAGGCTTTTGAAGTAGAGTCAGTAGAAGCTATAGGAAATATTTTGGGTGATGATGTGGTGCTTGGAGAAATACGTGAGATTGCGAAGCATCCTGACGCAGATAAATTACAAGTAACACAAACTTGCATTGGTTATAACGCAGATGGTTCTGAAAACATTCAACAAATAGTTTGCGGCGCAAGCAATATTAAAGTCGGGCAAAAAATACCTGTGGCAACTATTGGGGCTGAAGTTACTAATCGTCATGATGGTTCAAAATTACAAATTAAGAAGTCCAAAATCAGAGGCGTAGAAAGTTGTGGAATGCTCTGCTCGCCTGATGAGCTGGGTTTAAGTGAGGCTGCTATTAAATCTATTAAAGAGAAACAAGGTGATGGTATTTATGTGCTGGCTGACCAAACTAATAAACTTGGTACCGCTATTAATAAGGTACTAAATCAAAATATAGATTATGTATTAGAAGTAGGGGCTCGTAGTAATAGAGGCGATGCGCTTTCGGTTTTTGGGCAAGCTAGAGAGATTGCTGCAGTTGCTGGTAAGTCACTACAGGCTAAAACTATCTCAGAGAAAGACTTTCAGTTCGATGAGAGTGTTAGATCTATAGAACCGAGAATCGCTGATGACGCTAAAAGGGATTGTTCATTGTTTTATACTGTAGCAGTAGAAGGTATTGAGATTAAAGAGTCACCAGCATGGTTGCAAGAGCGTATCAATGCTATGGGTACTAAGTCTATTAATAACGTAGTAGACATTAGTAACTATGTGCTACTAGAACTCGGTCAGCCAATGCATTTCTACGATAGAGAGAAAATTAATGGTAACTATCTAGAAGTGCGTAGAGCTAAGACTGGAGAGAAGTTAACTACTTTAGAAGAGAAAACTTATGATCTCAATGAAACTAACTTAGTCATAGCTGATGCTAAGGGACCAAGCTCACTTGCTGGAGTAATGGGTGGTTTAGATTCATCGATCAATGACCAAACCAAGAACATCGTAATAGAAGTAGCGATATTCAATCCTGCTACAGTACGTAAGAGTGCTAGAGCTGCTGGCGTAGAGTCTGAGTCTAAGAGAAGGTTTGAACGTGGTGTAGATAAGTCATTCTCTAAGCTTGCTTTACTTAGAGCCTTAGAGTTATTAGTAAAGCTTGCGACCAAAGAAGGTTCTAAGCTCAAGATAGGTAAGATACTTATGGCAGGCTCAGAAGAGATCACTGAGAAAACAGTTAAGCTCAGAAGTGGACAAGTCAAACGTTTACTAGGCATAGATATAGATTCAGAGTTGATAGTGCAGTTACTTTCTAGATTAGGAATACAACAAGTACAAGGTCACGATTTAGAGTTCTCTATTCCAAGCTATAGACAGCTAGATATCAGTCGGGAAGTGGATCTTATAGAGGAGCTTGGTAGGCTCTACGGCTTTAATAATATTCCTATGCAAACTCCAGCGACTAGTGTCTCTGCTCAGTCAAATCTACAGAAACAAATTCAAACTAAGGAAAAGATCATGGAAACTTTTATTGCTTCAGGATTCTCCGAAGCTCGCCTGAGTAGTTTGATTGGGGATTCATTAATAGCCTTAGATGCTATGAGCCCTGAATTGATTGCAAGTAAATCAGCGCAAGCTAGTTACATTGAGATGGACAATCCGCTTTCACGCGAGCATCGCTCACTGCGTAAGTCTATGCTACCAGGCTTGATTCAAGCTGCTAGTAGAAATTATGCTTATGATAGATCTATCGATATTAAATTATTTGAACTCGGTAAAACTTATTATTATTCAGGTAATGCTATAGAAGACTCTAAGCTTGCAGCCATCTTAGTTCAAGTAGAACCAGATTGGACTCAAGCTAAACCTAAAACCATGGCAGAGAACTTCTTCTATTTTAAATCTATAATCGAGAATCTCTATCCTAGAGCGAAGTTTAGTTCGATTAAGAACTCTAATACTAGCTTGGTGCATCCAGGGATATCTGCTCTCGTTTCACAAGATGGACGTACTATCGGTCTCATTGCTAAACTACATCCTAGTATTACTAAGGAATGGGACTTACCTGATGAAAGCTATATTATGGAGCTTGATCATCCGAAGCTTCAGGAAACTAAGTTTAAACCTATTGCTAGTACACCAATCGTGGAAAGAGATATAACAGTAGATAGTTCTGATGATATAGATGTTCAAGTGATTCAGGATCTAATGCAGAAGAAATTATCTAAGAATCTTCGTGAGATTAAATTAGTAAGCTTATTTAGAAGATCAGTAAAAGATGCTACTGATACTAGACCTAAGAGTTCTACCTTTAGACTTAAATTCCAATCTGATACTGAGACTCTTAGCGGGGAACTTATAGATCAGGATGTGGAAAAGCTTAAACAAGCTTTAGAGAAAGAGTTAGGCGTTGGGTTTCGAGTATAAGGGATTGTCAAGTTCCGTCATCCTGAGGGAGGGCGAAGCCCGACCGTAAGGATCCACTCTTATTAATAGACTATTCGTAGTAGTGGATCCTGACGTCGCAACCTACGGTTGCTCCTCAGGATGACAACAGGCTACGTTTAGGATGATTACAGATGAGTATTCTGATGTTAATATATAAACTATGGAGATTAATAAACAGATCAGATTAAGATTCCTTTTCAATGCATTGTTGATCACATTGTTTCTTGGTGCCCCAATTCCTTTCTTCTCCCAAATAGTAAAAGAGATCCCAATTATTAGTCTCATACTTGGTGAAGTTAGTTTGATATTTTTAGTTATATTAGCTAGTTTTCCTAAGGCTGGTATTAGAGACATCATCAAGATTGGTTGCTACTATATGTTCTTTATTGGGACTTGTTTTGCTTTATTGAGTTTTATTCCAGTAGAAGCTAAATATAAATTATTTGCTTTTGATGCGTTTGAAGGATTCATGCCTAATTTAGTTTCTATTAATTTAGTTGGTTTGATTATTCTCAATACTGTTGCTTGTTTATTCTTTGGGATGGAGCTTAGTCGTAAAGTTCCAGCTAGCATGAAGACTCGAGAAGTAGAACAGCTTGATGATGTACAAGCGACAGCACAGAAAGCAAGAGCAAGTGAAGAAATTAAACAAGAAGTTAATTCGTTATTTGATCTTTACTTGAAGGATTATAAATTAGGCAAGCTTGAAGAAAATGACAAGCTAGAAAACTTAGAGAGAGCTTTACTTGAGAATATGGATACTGATATCAGTGGTGCTATGTGCGCTGATAAAGAAGGTAAGTTACTTGAAGACACAGTCTTCGCTTGGAGTGGTTATTCTAAAGAAAATTTACTAGAAGTATTTAATGCCCAAAGCCAAAACTCTAAAGATCTAGGTACAGGAAGATTATGCCAAATATTATTCCAAGATAGTAATAACTGGTATATGGTTGCTAAATTCAGAGGTAATTATTTGATGCTACAAACTGAAAGTATAGACCCCGCGCCCTTGCTAGAAACTAGTTATAGAGTTTTCAAGGCGGTGTAAATACGAGATGATTCGATTCCGTCATCCTGAGGAGCAACCGTAGGTTGCGACGTAAGGATCCACTACAACTAATAGACTATTTAATGAGAGTGGATCCTTACGGTCGGGCTTCGCCCTCCCTCAGGATGACGAAGGTAACTACTCTTGCTCTATTGAACCTTTTCTTAGGGTATATTTAATACTATGATCGATAAACTACTTAAATTGGTGATTGATAATGGTGCAAGTGATTTGCATATTGCTACTAATGAACCGCCAATTCTAAGAATTAATGGTTCGCTCCAGAGAACGGATTTTGCGCCATTGAATAAAGAACAAGTTAAAGCTCTTTGTTATAGTTTTTTGACTAAGCATCAACAAGAAATTTTAGAGGCTACCCACGAATTAGATCTCTCTTATGGTGTGGAAGGACTTGGTAGATTTAGGATTAATGTTTTTCAAGACAGGATCGGTTATGCTGCTGCTTTAAGGATTATTACGGAGACTATTCCATCATTAGAGCAATTAGGCTTGCCAGCTACTACTAAGGATATCGCAAAACTCCCTCGTGGATTGGTTTTGGTTACAGGTCCTACTGGATCTGGTAAGTCGACTACCCTTGCTGCGATGATTGATTGGATTAATACGCATAGATCAGAGCATATTCTTACTATTGAAGACCCGATAGAGTTTGTACATAAATCTAAGAAGAGTCTTATTAACCAGCGTGAATTAGGCAATGATACGCATAGTTTTAGTGCTGCCCTGAGATCTGCTCTACGTGAGGATCCTGATGTAATTCTAATCGGTGAGATGCGAGACTTAGAGACTATCTCGCTTGCGGTGACAGCAGCCGAGACGGGACACTTAGTGTTTGGTACTTTGCACACTAGCTCAGCAGCTTCTACCATAGATAGACTTATCGATGTGTTCCCGCATGAACAACAGACACAGATTAGGATTCAGCTCAGTGGCTCACTTAAGGCTGTACTTTCACAGACACTTCTCAAGAAGAAAGATGGTAAGGGAAGATCTATGGCAATGGAGATCATGGTTGTGACTCCTGGTATTGCTAACTTAATTCGAGAGGGTAAGACTAGCCAGATTTATTCTGCGATTCAAACTGGACGCAAGGAAGGAATGCAAACCCTCGAAGCTGCGCTTGCTGAACTTTATAGACAAGGCAATGTAAGAGTGGAAGATATACTTTCTAAGAGTTCTAAACCTGATGAACTGAAGAATTTACTCGGCTCTGATGTAATCACTCAAGAATTGATACAGGCAATTTAGAGTGTCTTTCACGTCATCTTGAGGGAGGGCGAAGCCCGACCGTAAGGATCCACTATTAAACCGTAGTTAGTGGATCCTTACGTCGTCGCCTTCGGCTCCTCCTCAGGATGACGACAGCATGGATATTCAATTTATAAACATGAGAAATCTTTAATAGATTAATCACCCCTATCCAAGTAAAATAACATCTGTGGAATTAATAGGCTTTGTGTTTCTTTATATTATTCATTTGGTGTTTTTTGCGCCAGGCAATTTAGTAGATTGGCAGATCAAACTTTATTTACAACTTAGATTACTGAAGATAGATGGTTATCGCGCAGAAGCGATACAACCTAATAGTCTTGATGTACATCTTGGTCGCCATTTTGCGAGGCAAAAGGCTGATGGTAGTTTTGAGACCTTCACAGCTGACTATATAGTTTTGGATCCAGATGATTTTGTACTTGCAACTACAGAAGAATATTTTTACTTCCCAGAATATATTCATGGAGTGCTTCAGGGTAAAAGTTCATGGGCACGTTTAGGACTCTACGTAGAGTCTGCAGGGCTCTTTGATAGTGGCTTTGAGGGAGAGGGTGTAGTAGAACTTACGAATCAAGGGAACTCTCCGTTAACGCTAGAAGCTGGCAAGGCTATTGCTCAGATGATATTTATGAAGAACCTTGTAGTCGCTCATCCTTACGGTAAGAAGAAGCACGGTAATAGTAATTACCAAGGACAACGCGGCGCCCGTCAGAGCGCACTAGACAACGTTATCGCCAAGGATAAAGAGAGACTAGCACAGATGAGTATGGTTACAACACAATCTGCTGAGCGCAATTAGGCTCGTACCTAGGATCCGACATAAATCTTAATAACCAACTGTATAATATAGTTATCAAAACCAATAAATTAGGGTACTATATTATACATGGGAAAGAAAACCACAATTCAAACTCCAAAGCTAAGCTCTATACTTAAGGAGCTGGGTGAAAATATTCGTCTGGCAAGACTACGCAGGCATATCTCGACAATAATGCTCGCCCAGAGAGCTGGTATGACGAGGATGACCTTGCGTGCTATCGAGAAGGGTGAACCAACAGTAAGTTTCGGCGCTTACGCTAATGTACTTTTTAGCCTTGGGCTAGAGAAAGATTTATTACTTATTGCGAAGGATGATGAGCTGGGTCGTAAACTTCAAGACATAGAATTGCTTTGTAAGAAATTAAAGCCTCAAAATAAAGAAAAAATATCAAAACCTAGAACTCATTCTCGAAGCAACCGTGAAGAGCAAGAAGCTATTAAGGCGTTTGATAAAGCTAAGAAATCCAAAAAGAAAAGCTATACCTCTAAATCAAATGCTTAAAGAGACAAATAAAATTAGAAACAAAAAATGACCCACGATTTCAGTTCTTGTATAAAATAGCTACCAAAATTCAATTATTTGTCCATTATATTATACAAAGTTAGAAGCCAACTTCCCCACCTGCTCCAAGTAGTTTCTCTGAAACTTTTCATCTTGAATGCTTTCGGTCCAGAGTAATAGGGCAGCTTCGCCGTCGCTTTCATAGTAATTCTTGCGAATGCCTTGGCGCTGGAATTGATATCTCTCGTAAAGGTCTTGGGCAGCTTGATTGCTTAAACGTACTTCAAGAGTAATAGCTTTGATCTCAGATTCTATAGCTTGATTAATAAGAGCCACGATAATGGATTCAGCAATCTTCTTACGGCGTTGATCAGGGTCGGTGCCGAGAGTCATGATATGCATTTCATCTAAGATCAACCATGCGCCGCCGTAACCAAGTATCTTACCAGTGGGTTGCTTTGCTTGAAGCTCTTCCGCTACTAAATAAATCGCATTAGGGTTAGCAAGTTCATTAGCAAATATATTACGCGTCCAATGCATGATCCCGAATACCTTCGGGTCCATTGCTGCTACCTCATCTAAGTCAGCTAAATACATGCGTCTAATTCGATAATTAGGATTAGCTTCTAGAACCTTGATAGCTTTCTGTTTACAGATGGCTTTTAGTGGAGATTCTAATTCTGCTAAAGGTTTCATCACAAAGTCTCTTTCTTGCATCCTTGGATGCGGAAGTTCTAATTTATCATCTTTGATCTTAATATTAGCATATTTAAGTAGGTCTAGGTCTATCTTGCGAGCTTGTTTGCGACCACGTAGATTACGCTCAGGATCTATCTTAGATTCTATTTCTAATAGCAGCTCTAATAATTCATGCGGACCAAGTTTAGTATCTAGCTTCGCTACCCCATTTAAGAAATCATCAGGACCAGCGCCTTCTATAGCAGGATTCTCGTGCCAGTTAGAGACTCGAATGACCTTCACGCTTGCATGCTCATTAAGTAACTTAAGTGCTAATTCTAAGTTGCTAACTCTATCACCTAGATTGGAACCCAATGCAATAAAGGCTATTGTAGAATTGTAGGGGTATGTATGCTCTTCTTCTATCACTTTATAAATTCTTCTTGCTTATTATCGCATTTTTATTTGGTAGTTTCACTAATGTACTTATATATAGAATTCCGCGCGAGGAATCTCTCCTGCGACCTAGATCTCATTGCCCTGAATGCAAGTATCAGCTTAAGTGGTATGAGAATATTCCAGTACTAAGTTATATCTTTCTGAAAGCTAAATGTAGTAATTGTCATACTCATATTCCTGCACGATATTTAATTGTAGAAATCATTGTAGGACTATTAGGAGCTTGCTTCATTGATAAGATTCATCATCTTGCTGAGTATCTCTTCATTATGATAGTTATCTCAGCAGTAGTTGCCATGGCGTTTATAGATCATAAGCATCATAAGCTACCGCATGTACTTAGCTACTCAAGTATAATCATCGCGTTTGTTTATATTGGCTTCTGTGGATCGCCTTATTATAAGCCTTTACAGGCATTTTTAATCTTGCTTAACGCGAACTATATATGGTGGTTCATTGGCGTACCTTTAGAAGTTATAAAAAATTTCTCAATCTTGCTTATCTCTCTTGCTAACTTGTTTTCAGCGCTTAGTTTTTTTGGTATAAGTATTTTTAGTTTAGATTGTTTCACTCACATGATGAACCTAGTTTATTTTAGAGCGAAGGCTTTGAAGATTACGCCAGTAGCTTTATGTTTCAAGAACGATTTTTTAACCAAGCACATCACTTACTTATATTTAGCTTTAGTGTTAGTGGAGATTCTATTAGTCTATAATTCTCCTATATATGGATTCTTTTGGTTTAATTTGCTTATAGGTTTGTCGTATTTTATCAACGAGATAGTTTTTGAATATCTGTTAAACCGTAACTTAAGCGAAGCGAGAGCGGTGGAAGAAGAGCAGGGCTCTACGGTCTTTGGCGGTGGGGACACTGTATTAGTAAGTCTTATTGCGATAATACTCGGTCCAGTGAACGCTTTAGTAGTTCTGCTTACTGCGTTTTATATTGCTCTAATTTATTACGTCATACTCAAGATATCGTCTATTTTTGATAAGAAAACTCAAGCCAAATCTTCTAAATATATCCCCTTAGGTGGCGCATTGGCCATTGCCTTTATTGCTGCTATGATAATTCTTTAGAAAGCTTAAGGCTTTTAACTTATGGTCTGTACTAATCTTATTCTTGATTTTAGTGAAGAATACATTGCGCTGCATTGTAAGGGTATTAACTATATCTCTGATATTGGCACGGATTATTTTTGGGATAATACTGACGATGCTATACAGCGTTTTAGTGCGGAGCTAGCTAGCAAAGATTTTGATTGTAAGGATCTCATTATTTCCTTACCTATTAGTTGTATTAATCATCAGATAGTTACTTTACCTGACAATGTTTCAGATAAAGAGAAACTGATTTTTTTGGGTTTTGAGATCAATAAGAAGATCATAGGCAAACGCTTTGGGATCAAGAGATTAGACGTAACTAAGAGGCAAGAATTAGCTCAAGAACTTTGTGATTATTTAGTGCTATCTCCTAAGCCAGATGCTTACAGCAAGATAGAGAAGCTTGCTATTGCTCTTAATCAGACTATTGTATCGATTGTTCCTAGCTTCTACTTAATTGGTGCAGATCGGCATAACGAACTCAGAGCCACTGCCTGGGTGGGAGATGATAGAAGTGAGATCGTTATTTGGGGTAAGGACAATCCTCTAGCGCTCGCTAATATTCCTAATAATGGAGATCAGATTAGTGACATTAATAGATTTATTGTTGAGTACTTTGATCATGTGGATAATCTAACACTCTCAATGATTTATCTCTATGGTCCAAGAATGAAGGATTCCGCTCTAGGATTCGGTCTCACTTATCCTCATGTAATTTATGAAGATCCGACTAGATATCTATCCAGGTTTCTATTCAAAGCTCCAGATCAGATTAACATCGCGAAAGTAACCAAACTACCACGTGCCCCTATTCCAATGACGCCGCGCAATTTGACTTTTATCAGTACGGCTATCATTGCGGCTCTGGTAATTTTTCTTACAGGTTTAACTCACGCTGATAATCTCAATCAAAAGCGCAGATTAGCAACGCTTGAACGTAAATCTTCTCAATATAGAAAACTTAATTCTAAGTATCACCTCTTACAAAAGCAGGAAGCTGAGCTAGAAGCAGAGAAAGATTTTTATCTAAGTATCACTAAGCGTCGTACTCCATGGGATCAAATCCTTAAGGATATAAGTAAGTTAACTCCGAAAGAAATGTGGTTTGAGAGAATTAATGCTTCTAAGGTGAAACTCTTAATTATGGGTAAAGCCAGATCTACAGAAGATGTATCAGATCTGTCTATTAACCTGAATAATAATTCTAAATACGTCCAAGACGCTCTCATAGTGGGTACTAGAGACTATGAAGAGGATAATGGATCTAAGTATAGTGAGTTCCAAATCCAAGCTAAACTTAAATCACCGACAGGTAAGTTTACTGAAAAAGTGGAATAAATAAAACAGAAAGAATAGAGACGGGATTATTGCTTAGGCGGTTTTTTAACTTTTGGAAACCTCTCTGGGAATTGGGTTGCGTAATAATCTAATCGTTCTTGACTACTGTGATCAAACTCTAAAAAATCCTCACGCCATTCTTTTACTTTAGAACAATTAGGATCACATGCATTCTTGATTGGACACCATCTTCTTTCTATTTCATTACTAATAGCCATCATCCACTGCAAGGTACCATTAGAGAATTCACAATACTCACAACCAACCTTATCCCAGAAACTAAGATACTTGGCCTTATGCCTATCAAAATGAAAAAAACCATTCGGAGGAATAGGAGTTTCTCTATAGAACCAAAAATATAATGGGCTTAAGAACCAAGCTGAAAGAAACATTGGCACAATAACCACCACAAAAGAAAGTAGAATAACAATTCCCATATAGTGACCAAATTTACCAAGTGGATGATGATATCCTGGTTTAGAAGACATTTTCCACATGCATTGACCAATACCAATCTCTTTAGTAAGTTTTTTGGACATTTGATTCCTCTCTATTCATGATAGATAGAGGAATTGAATTATTAAAATTTCTCATTACCCTAAGTCTAGCACCCATTATTCACCCGATTATAATTATTAATCTATCTAAATCTCATTTTTTATGGTGGTTCCGCGCCTTCGGTGCGGTTCGTCCTGCGGACGGCGGATTAAATTAAGCCGCGCGCAGATATCTGAGTAGTTACTTTCAGCGCTAAATGAGCTTGCTATACTGATACTTACAAGAGCATGGACAAGACAATAGCAATTTTTAGCACCCAACCTTACGATAAAGAATCGTTTGAGCTAGAGAATAAAAATTATGGTTTTAACTTAGAGTTTTTCACCCAAAATTTATATCAGAAGACAGCGATGATGATTGAAGATGGTTCTGTAGTCTGTGCTTTTGTTAATGATGATTTAGGTAGAGATACTTTAGTTAAACTCAAAGATAAAGGTGTTAGTTTCATTGCCCTGCGCTGTGCTGGGTTTAATAATGTAGATATTGCTGCTGCTAAAGAATTAGGAATAGATGTAGCAAGGGTACCATCTTATTCACCAAATGCAGTTGCGGAGCATGCTATAGCACTAATGTTATGCCTCAATCGTAAAATCAACAAGGCTTATAATCGTACTCGCGAAGGTAATTTTAATATCAATGGGCTTATGGGTTTTGATATCTCTGGTAAGACAGTAGGTCTTATTGGTGTAGGTCAAATCGGTGCTATTACAGCCCGCATTCTCAAGGGCTTTGGGGCAAATGTTATTGCTTATGATCCACATGCTAAATTTGACACAGAACAGATAGCTTCTGTATCATTAGCAGAGCTGCTTACAAAGTCAGATATCATAAGCTTACATTGTCCGCTTAACGCTGAAACCCAACATATTATTTCTGACGACACTATTAATCAAATGAAACCTGGTGTCATGCTTATCAACACTAGTAGGGGTGCAGTTTTAGATACTAAGGCAACTATCCAAGGATTAAAGAACAAACGCATAGGTTATTTGGGTATTGATGTCTATGAAGAGGAAGAGCATGTTTTCCACCAAGATTTATCTGCAAAGATTCTCCAAGATGATGATCTAGCTAGGTTGCTTAGCTTCCCGAACGTCATCGTCACTGGACATCAAGCTTTCTTTACGCAAGAGGCTGTGACTAATATTGCAAAGACTACCTTCTCAAACATCGCTGCGTTTTTTGATAAACAGCAAGATTCGCTTAAAACACAACCCGTGCCGAATCTGGTGACGGTATAAATTTCAAAAACCATATGCTAGTATATATGTAAGTGTCCATGGGCAAAGATGATATGAAGAATAAGTTACAGATTCGCAATAGCACTGCCGAGTTTTTGATTTTCACTTCTCAAGCAAAAGAAGAAGGAATTGAAGTTAGATATGAAGATGAAACTATCTGGTTAAGCCAAAAGTTAATAGCTGAATTATTTTCTGTAGACCGCTCTGTTATTACAAAACATATACAAAATATCTTTCAAGAAGGAGAACTCGAAGAAAAAAGCAATGTGCAAAAAATGCACATTGCAAATTCAGATAAACTAGTCAATTATTACAATCTAGATGTAATAATATCTGTTGGTTATAGAGTAAATTCACTTAGGGCAACTCAGTTCCGCCAATGGGCAACACAGATTCTTAAAGAATTTGCGATCAAGGGTTATGTCTTGGACAAGAAGAGGCTTGAAAACGGCAGCTATCTTGGTGAAGACTATTTTGAAAAATTACTCGAAGACATTCGAGAGATTCGCCTTAGTGAGCGTAGATTCTACCAAAAAATTACTGACATATATGCAACTAGTATTGATTACAACAAAGAAGCACCAACTACAAAAGAATTCTTTGCTAAAGTGCAAAACAAGCTCCACTATGCAATTCATGGATATACAGCTGCTGAATTAATAATGGAACGAGCTAATAGTAACAAGCCGTTTATGGGACTTACTAGTTGGGAGAATAGTCCTTATGGCAAAATTCTCAAAACTGATGTAAGCATTGCCAAAAATTATTTGACTAAAGAAGAGATAGATTCTCTAGGACGAATAGTTAATGCTTACTTAGAATTAGCAGAAGATAAAGCTAAGCGCAGAATCCCAATGACAATGGAAGATTGGGCTAAAAGACTTGATAAATTTTTAGAGTTTGATGATAGGAAAGTTCTACAGGACGCAGGCGGCATTAGTGCTGAGCTTGCCAAAGATCATGCCCTGAGCGAGTTTGAAAAATATCGAATCATTCAAGACGGGAAATATATTTCGGATTTTGATGAGGAAGTGAAGAAGTATCTGGCATGATAGAAAATATTGCAATAAAAGAAATATCAGGCAAACTTATCAAACTCAGAATACATAAACGTTCTGATGTTGATGATATTTATAAAAATATACGTGATAAAGAAATTCAAAAATATACTTTAAAAATTCCTTTCCCTTATACTAAAACTCATGCAATTGATTTTATAAAACAGACTACTAAAAATAGAAAACTTAAAACAGCTTATGACTTTGCCATAACCGAAATTGATGAAGATAAAGTTATCGGTGGGATTTCATTGATGAAAATTGATTATCAGCATAAAAATGCTGAACTTGGTTACTGGTTGGGTAAAAATTACAGAAATCAAGGATATACAACAGAAGCTATAGAATTGATTCTAAGATTTGCTTTCAATGAATTAAAACTAAATAGAATCTCTGTAAGACTATGGGAAAAGAATTCAGCTTCAATCAAAGTACTCAAGAAGAATAAATTTAAAAAAGAAGGCTTGCTGAGAGAGGCTGTTTATAAATTTGGTAAGTGGGAAAATGATTTGATATTTGCTGTACTTAAGAGAGATTGGGTTAAATGAAACAAATAAATATAAACTTCAGACCTGCTAACTCTACAGACTTTGATTTTGTTTATAAAGTTTATAACGAACCTAATACAAACCCTTACTTTTTATACGAACCTTGCAGTAAAGAAGAATTTAAGAATATTTTTGAAGAGTTGAGGCAAAGAGATAGATTTTTAATTACCCAAAACAACCAAGAAGCTTGTGGAATTGTGACTGTGATTGCTGGTAAAGGTAGAACTAGTCACATTGCAACAATCGCCACTTTGGGAATTCTCAAATCTCATCAAGGACAAGGTTTAGGTAAAGCAGCATTGCAATTACTAATTGATGATTTAGAGAAAACTTACAAACGTATCGAATTAACCGTTGAGGCTGATAATCCTAAAGCCTTGAAACTTTATCAAGATCTGGGTTTCATTGTAGAAGGCACAATGAAATCATGGCTGAAAAGAAGAGATGAAGATGTCTATGTGGATGAAATAATGTTGGGGAGGGTTGGGTAAAATGGCAGGCCTTGATTGACTATTTTCATCAACTTACAATTTCTGAGATTGATATTGCCTGTAATTAAGGGGACTTGATAAAAAAGCTTGCACTTTCAATAAACGAAAGGCTATTATTGTAATCATGCAAGTAGAGGAATTAAGAAAATACGTTAAAGATTATTTATGGAGTACTGATACTACCAAGCCTTATACAGGAAATGGTCGTTCAGGAATGGATGAATTAGTAATTTTACAATCAGGAAAGAAAGCTACCGAAATACCATGTGGACATTTGATTAATCTAATTCTACGAAAAATGAGTGAAAATCCTTTTAGTACTATTTGCGATAATTTGGGTAAATTAATAGGCTTGGACTACAAGGGAACAGCAACAGTTCCAATGGTAGACGGTAAACAAACAGTAGATAAAGTTGCAGCACAAACATTAATAGACCAGATTAGTGATTTCAATACTTTAATTCATGGAATCTTAGGGAGTTTCCTTGCTGATCTTAATCATGTCAAACAAGAACTTATCTTCCGTCTAATTCATCCTAATGATCCGAATGCTATATCCGAAGCTTTAAGTAGGAAGAAGCCATTAGTTTTAGATGACACGCTTGCGAGTAAATAAACAAAAGTTACCAGTCTTTTTAATTTCACGAATAAAAATTTGATCAATGTATGAACCTTCATTGTAATAAGTCTTTGAAGAAGGGTGGATAACAGTATACACGCCTCAAGAAATTGAAATGATGAAAATCAGAGCTATGCAACAGATTGCTTATCAACAAGCTCTAAATACAATGTATAACAATATAAATCAACAAACTCAGAATAATCTTCTACGGCAGCAAAATAATTTATTGATGATGAATTCATATCGCCCAAGTTATTATTCTGGAACTATTACTGATGGTGGTTTTGGAAATTATCGGGTTAATTTACAAGGATACTAAAGTTCTAAAATACTATTACATTTCAGAACTTAACACACCCAACAAAATTCAAACTAAATATAATCAAACTTAACACCACGAGTCTCTTCAACAGTTTCAAAAGCAACCTTGAATGCATGAGATATATTTGCTGGAATTTTAATTTTACCAGGATATTTAATATGCAAATTTGCAAAGACTTCATCACAATAGGATGGTGCCAAAACTAAAACATTTAAAAAGTCGAAACTTAAATAATCAAGGTCTTTGGTGTTTTCAATAATTTCGGCAAGCTTACTATATGCCAAATGTCCCTCTTCACGCCCATGAAGGAACTTACCGTATTTGATCATTTCAATTGTTTTAGGCATAACTTAACTCAAAAAAGACATTGGCACCATAATTATAAGGTAACCCAATT
This sequence comes from uncultured Gammaproteobacteria bacterium, assembly GCA_964512985.1. GTDB lineage: Bacteria > Cyanobacteriota > Vampirovibrionia > LMEP-6097 > LMEP-6097 > CAYPGT01. The sequence continues at coordinate 70,656 of CAZELI010000009.1, forward strand.
TCTAATTGTTTGATTTGATTTGCAGCAAAAATCTCACAAAAACAATCACAAGACCTTATAAAAAGCTTACCTGCAAGTCCATTAAATATATTTTTTTGCAGAAAATATAGTCCATTGCCACCCATCTTTTGTCCTTTATAGTCCATAGGTCTTGAAGTAATGTTGGGTTGGACTGCTAATTGGATAGCTTCAATCTCAGATTCAATTTCAGGATATTTAAGTTTTAAAGTCTCTTTAAAGCCTACTCCCAAATCAGCTACAGCTATAATAAATTTTTTCTTATTTATATCATTTACGAATAAAGAAGCAACTCTTTTATAGTATTTAGTAGGCCATCTACCCAAATTATGAGTAAATGCATTATCCACTATCTCTAAAAATGAACTAACTACTAATGAAGTGCTGTCTTGAGAAAGTTTAAGTTCTAATAGTAAAGTAAAAAGTTTTTCAGAACAATCATAAAATGAAGTTTTGTCTTCATGAGTATGAAAATAAATTTGGTAATTCTCTTTTCTTGAAAAAAGTTCATTCAATTCTCTAATTAAAGATTCTATTTCAACTTGAGAATCAGAAAGAAGTTTATAACTAAAATATTCAAATAATTCTAAAGGCTCCAATAAATTAATTTTGGAAGATTCAATTTGATTATATTTAATTTCGACCATAAAATGGCACCGGGCCTTGCGTGTGGCGCGAACTGCCGCCGCGGAAATTATATCAGAAATGTAGTTAAGACTGCTTAAGGAGTTTACGACTTAAGCAGTCTTAACTGATTCTTCTAGCAGTAGAGGCTGAGGACGCAGTCCGAAGACTCTACAAGTTGATGATTTCCGCGGCGGCAGTTCGCGCCAAACCCAAGACCCGGTGCCATTCGCTAACACAGACACACACAGCCCCTGAGCCCAGGCTCGGCTCGGAGGTCCTTCGGACCTATCATGGGTCACGTTACAATGCTGATGACTTTGGTCTACCACGACCATGATATGCTCGCCTCGCCTGCCACTCGACCTAAAAGGGCGAAGTGGATAGCGGTGTAACACCGCTCTGTAGTTGGGTTTAACAAAATTTTTCCTAATTCCCCCTAATTCCTTACATAAATAAGGACTTCGTGCTATACTTACA
>CAZELI010000010.1:0-68862 GCA_964512985.1 uncultured Gammaproteobacteria bacterium
TTACAAGAATCTTATTGCTGGCATTATGTAACTATGTGCTTGAGGATGTTTGAATTGGTCAGAATTATAAGTTAACTGGATTATTGGAATATCGCCAAGATTTTGGGAGTGTGTATAATGATGGCTTTCTATAGAATCAGAATTTAATTTAGCTTCTACCAAAAGCCAAGGCTTTTTATCGATGCAAATCAAAAAATCAGTCTCCTTTTGTTCATCTTTATTACGTACATAAAAAAGCTTTGCATCACAAGCAGCATAGTCATTCCAATATGTAGTCAATGCTAATAATTCAGAAGCTATATAATTTTCAAAGAGTTTGGACTTCTCAACATTTCTTGTCCAATCATAAAAATATGTTTTGTAGGATTTTTTAATTGCTCTTTTGATATTTTTTGTATAGGGCTTGATATTAAAAGTCAAGTAGCCAAGCTCTAAATATCTAAGGTAATTTTTGATAGTTGCATGTCCCGCTTCTAAATCTTCAGCAAGAGAGTTGACCGATAGCGGACTTGAAATTCTATCTGGTAATAATTCCATTAACGCAGCAACTTTTTCTATATCTTCAATTTGACTTAATTGTTGTAAATCTTCATATATTGATTTCTCTAAATAACCTTTTTGCCATGCCCGATGAAACCTTGTCTCTGACTTAAATAATGGCTCTGGGAAACCACTAAACTTCAATAAATCTTCAAGATTTTTCTTACGAGATTCAATATTGATTTTTCTTGATAGTCTTTTTTCAATAAAATCTAAAGCATTCTCTTCTGGCTGGTCTATATATTTATTGCCTTCTACTTCAGAAAGAGTGTATGGAAAAAGATGAAATAAAATATATCTACCAACTAAGCTATCTCCAGATTTTCTGAATAAATCTAACCTAGCGCTTCCTGTGACTATAGTATGTAATTTTTTTTCATGTTCATCAAAGTATGCCTTAAGAATGTTTTTCCAGTTTTTGACCTTATGGATCTCATCAAAACAGAGCCATGGTGTTTTACTTGGATGTTGCAGCAGATCTTCAAGAAAGAAATTAGTATTATGCCGATAGCGAGCCCTAACATTTTTATCGTCCCAATTATAATAGAAGGGACTAGAATCATTTTGTTTGAGGAATTTTTTTGCAAGAGTGGTTTTACCACATTGACGTGGGCCAGCAATAAATCTCATTTGCCTTCCCCAAATTGACTGACTAAAAATTTCCTCTTGAAACCTATGGGTCATAATATAATCATACCGTCTTTTTTTAATACCTATTCAAAAAAGTCGCGACTTTTTTACATACCTATATAAAAAAGCCAACTAACTCAACAGTAGTATTAACATATATTAAGCTAGGATTAAGGCTAAAAGTATCAAAAATCTACCCCATAAAACCTTATATATATGGACTTTCTTGAATTACCCGACCTATAGGAGAGAAAACATATAATGGCGCAAGCAGAATTTATCGAAGCGAAGTTTATTTTTAAGAAAAACCCAGATATATCAATGAATTTTATTTCAGATGGCGAAGGACAGAAGCTCGGGTTCACTAAGACTGATGATGGCAGTAATGTGATCTTTACTAAAGACTTAGAGGGTATAGATGTCGCCATAGAACATTATCCAGATGGAACTAAGGTCTTCCATATGGAGAAAGATAGCAAGGGACTGCCTGCTATGCATGAGTTTAAGCCAGATGGCACAGAGTTTATTTATTTATTTGATGCAGAGAAACGACTTGAGAAGATGGTAGAAATGAAAACCAATGGCGATAAGCTTACTACTTGGTTTTCACCTAAAGGTGAAACTATCACTCAAGAGCAACGCCAGCAAGGCGGTATTTTATTCTCTATGGCAAGCACTACAGAGAAAGCTATGATCTGGCTTAAAGCAGATGGTTCTGTAGAAGCCAGTGGCAATGAGCAACTCACTAGCCATATCAAACTAGTCTTTAATAAATTTTTAGACGGCGCAGAGTTTTAAATAGAAATTTTAATTAGATAAATAGTCTCGTCATCCTGAGGAGCAACCGTAGGTTGCGACGTCAGGATCCACTACTTCGAACAGTCTATTAATGAAAGTGGATCCTGACGGTCGGGCTTCGCCCTCCCTCAGGATGACGAATTATAGTATTCCTACTTCACAATGACACAAGTCTCTAGCATTAAGAACAGGTTAATGAACTTTCTATCAAGCATACGATTAGAAAACTTTATATAGGCATGAGAAACACAAACACTAAAACTAGCAGCAAAACAACAATCGAAACTAGATTCATTTTTAACCAAGAAGTAAAAAACATAAACTCAATCACCGACGAGCAAGGGCAAGTACTTGCCTTCTCAAGAACGGCTGATGGTAATCAGGTGATCTTCACGAAAGATAGTGAAGGAGTAGATGTAGCTGTAGAGCATACTATCGACGGCGGCAAAGTTTTCCATCTATCACAAGACTCTAAAGGTCTTCCAGCAATGCATGAGTTCAAACCAGATGGCACAGAGATCATGTACCTTCTAGACCAAGCTAAAAAATTAGAGAAGATGATAGAAACTAAAATGAACGGCGATAAAGTTACCACTTGGTACTATCCTAACGGCGACATGCTAATGCAAGAAGAAAGACAAACTGGCGGCATTCTCTTTAGATTTATTACTGCTGATGAAGAAGCTTTAATCTGGCTTAAACCTGATGGTAGCGCTGCTTCACATGGCGAAGCAGAATTAATCGGTAGACTTAAAGTTATATTCCATGCTCAGTTAGACGGTGCGGATTGCGTATAATCAGCCCGCAGAGCATTCAGATAATTTCCAAATCCGTCAAATAGTCTAGACGTAATCATCCTATGCTTAACTGCAAGTTAACTCTAATTTTTTAGAGTTGAGTTAACAAGGATTTTTGAATATATGACTATGACTGGATTTACCACAGCAATTAAAGCGGTCTCGGGCCCTAAGATCAGTGGTTTAGTTGTAGCTAAAGGCTTAACTAAAACTGGTGATAGTAAAGCAACTCAAGATGATAATACTACAGATGAAACAGCTGCAGATGCTGCCAAGAAAGACCCAAAAGATTCTAAAACAACTCAAGCAGAAAAAACCGATGCTGAAAAAAGAGCAGAACAAGATGCTGCGATAATGGCAGCCATAGGAGGACATCGTATTCCTGGATTCCCTGCTACTAAAGAAGAGACTGAAGCGTTACAAAAAAAGCTAGAAACAAACCCTGCTCAGTTTCCTGGAATTGATGTTAACCCTACTGCTAAGCCTTCTTCAGCTAGTTCAGATTCTAATCCCTCAATGAACAATCCTTTCTCAATTCCTAACTCAGGTGGTGGTGGCAGTCCAGGTCAAACACCGCAAGGTGGTTCTAATGGCTGGGTAGGTGCTGGCGCACATCACCCTGGCTATGGTGGCGGTTACGGAAATGGAAATGGTAGTGGTAGCGGAGGCAGTGGTGGTAGCGGAGGCAGTGGTGGTAGTGGTGGTTACGGTGGTGGCGGTACTCCAGGTACAGGACCTATAAGTAATCCTCCTCAAGGACATAGTCACAACAGCATCGCTAGTATAGTTGCAGAACGCAATGAATTCGTAAAAGCATGGGGTGGAACTGTAGAAAGTTCTACTAATGGAGCTGGGTCTAGAACTGTCTCTATAACAGGTATGGACTCAAGAGCATTAGCTGGTTTAAATAGAATCAATCAAGAGTTTAGAGAATATAGAGAAGCAAATAATTTACCACCCTTAATGGTATCGCAAACAATCAAACCTAATAGCAATGGTAAAGTTGATATCACCCTTACTCTTCAAGATCCTAGTAAGCAATCCGATGCTTCCTTGATCTCTACTCCTCAAGACCGACAAAAAACTATTGAGAAAGCAAAGGAAGAATCAGGGCACGATTCTCTTGATCCAAGCAAAGTAGCTTAATACACATAGCAACTATCTAAGCAACCGTTCTTCTGTTATCACTAAGTAGTTTAATCACATCAGCTAAGATACCGTTAATAAATTTCACACCTTCATCGGTGGAATATTTATTAGCGAGTTTAATTATTTCTGAGACTACCACTGCATGCGGTAAATCAGAGACTAATAACTCAGTAACACCAAGCTCGATCAGTTTACGATCGGGCTTTTGCATACGATCTATATTCCAAGAAGTAGAGACATCCTTAATAAGAGTTTCTACTGCTTCTTTATTGTTTATATATTTAAAAATTAAATCTAGAGTGAAGTCTCGGGTGTCAGTATCATGGTAATGCCAATAGATCTCAGGTATCTGCAAACCCTCACGCATTAATGCTATAGCTTGATAACAATTATTCAGATGATCAAAAAACTCCGCCGTCTTAGGCAAGACTACTGAGCGCGAGCCATCATCTAAGGCTTCGTTTTCAGCGTGATCAATCTGAAACTCCATCAAAGCTCGCTCTACTTTAATGAAATAAGATTCTGCTTGACGCAAATTATCCTTGCTATGATCAGCCAAGGTTCTAATCGCAGATAGACACAAAGCGTCCAAATCGGTTTTGACAAGCTTCTCTATTTTGATGTTTTCAGATTTCTGTGGCAGTTGAAACAGAGCTAAGAATGCCAGCTCTCTTGCTGCGCTACGTTTTTCCATTGCAGGGCAATTATAACAGTGGTAACTCTACAGTTAAGAAAGACTTTACGATATGTTAGGATTTAAGAGTTATAATTACTGAGAATCATTCTCAACTATATAAAATGCAATTAAACCAAGTAAAAAGCGGCGAAAAAATTCTCCTAAACTTCATTCCAGCAAGTATTAAAGCTGAGCTTATTCGCATGGGACTATCTGAAGGTGATAAGATCGAGTGCCTTGTCAAAATCCCAGGAGGGCCCGTAGTACTACTAAAAGACTTACAAGAAATAGCTATCGGTAATAATTACTCCAAGGAAATACAGGTCACGCAAATCTAATGCAAGAAATCAAGAATAAAACCACAACAGTTCAAATAGCATTAGCTGGTAACCCAAATGTTGGTAAGTCTGTAATTTTTAACTATCTTACGGGTGTCTATGTCGATGTTAGTAATTATCCTGGTACTACTATAGAAATCACTAACGCTAATATCGCAATCTCTGACAGCGAAAGAGAGAAATACCAGCTCAACAATTATGAATTGAAGCTCACTGACACTCCTGGAGTCTATGGCATATCTAGTTTTAATGATGAAGAGAAGGCTGCACGTGATTATATACTCAATGCCGACATAGTAATCAATGTAGTATCTAGTATCAGTCTAAGTCGTGATTTATTTCTCACTAAACAACTTGCCGATATGGGTAAACCGATGTTAGTCATTCTTAATCAAAGTGACGAAGCTAAAATACGCAAGGTTAGCATTAATACCACGCTTCTCTCCGAGGAACTGGGTTTGGACATTATAGAAACAGTAGCGATTAAAGCTCAAGGTTTACCCGAATTAAAACAAGCCATATTCAACTCCATTAACAATATAGATAGTAAGTTACACAAAATTCAAGTAGGTAAAATCTCACCAAGGATCGATACATATATTCTCCCATATATTGATATGGTGCTATCTAGAGCAGAAGCTGTGTTGATCGCTGAAGCTGACTCTACCATTGCCGAGCGCAATAATATAGTATTGAATGAACCTAAAAGAGAAGAGATCTATAAAATAAGAAGAGATGAGGTAGATGCATTAGTAGCTAAAGCTGTTAGCCGTATTCAATTCTCTAAGCGAATATTTTTGGGACAATTATTACTCCAACCGATCATTGGATCAATAGTAGCAGTTGCGATTCTCTATACTTTTCTATATCAATTCCTCGGTGTTTTTATAGCTGGAACTGTAGTAGATTGGCTAGAGCATGGTATTTTTAATGTCTACTATAACCCATGGATAGAGGGTTTGGTGAGCGGTGTGTTCCCTGTAGTACATAACAATATAGAGAACATACTCGTCTCTAATCCACTTACTGCTATTGGCACTTTCTTAGCTGGAGACTATGGAGTACTGACTCTTACTATTACTTATTTATATGGTTTATTATTACCGCTAGTTTTAGGTTTCTATTTCGGACTAGCGATTCTTGAAGATAGCGGTTATCTACCAAGGTTAGCGGTGCTAGTAGACGGGGTTTTAAGTAGGCTTGGTATGAACGGTAGGGCTATTATTCCTCTAATACTGGGTGGTGGCTGCGTTACTATGGCAACAGTTACTACTAGATTACTCACTAACCCTAAGGAGAAACTTATTACTATGGCAGTTCTGGGATTGACTATACCTTGCTCTGCTCAGCTAGGAGTCATTCAGGGACTGCTTAGTAATGTAGGTGGTGTTAAGCCTTGGTTAATCTGGAGCGGTACTTTATTTATAGTTTTTGTTTTAACTGGGATGATCTTGAATAAACTAATCCCTGGTCCTTGCGGAAATTTTATCTCTGATATTCCTCCTCTACGATTACCACGTATAAGCAATATCACTAAAAAAACATTTGTAAGATCTAAGGTATTCTTAGATGAAGCTACTCCTGCATTCTTCATAGCTGCTGCACTTGTAGCATTCATGCAAGTCAGTGGTATGCTTGAATCTATTATTAAAGTATCGGAGCCAATGATCGAAGGAGTTTTACTACTACCTAAAGAAGTGGCTATTAGTTTTATATTAGGAATGGTGCGCAGAGATTTTGGTGCTTTTGGTTTAATGAGCATTCCTATGTCAGCCTCTCAGCTAGTTACCGCATGTACAGTACTAACATTATTCGTCCCTTGTATAGCCACGGTAGCCGTGATGGTGAAAGAAGGTAGCTTTAAAACAGCCATGGGTATATGGATTAGCTCATGGATACTGGCTTTGGGGATAGGTGCCATACTCGCAAGACTATTACCAGTACTAGTCTAAATAGCTGATTCAACATCATTAATCAATAAATTAGGCCATCTAGATTCAATTAAATCCCCTAAAAGCCTAAGTTCAGAATTATCATAATTTGCAGATAATGTCCTAGAGATCTCTAAGTCTTACTTAGAATCCACAAAAATATTATGGCAATCGATACATTAAAATCTGCAGGCTCATCAATGAAAAATATTCAATTTGCCATTGATGCTATAGCTCACAATATAGCGAACGTTAACACTACTGCCTTTAAAGAAAATAAGGTGAATTTTACAAGTGTAGTAAATAAGCTAAGTGATACTGCAAAGTTCTCAGGAACAGCCATTGCTTCAATTAACTCAGACTTTACCCAAGGCAATCTTAAAAACACAGGCGTGTTCACCAATCTTGGACTTCAAGGCAATGGGTTTTTTACACTGCAAAGCACTACAGGTGATGTCGTCTTTACGAGAGATGGTAATTTTAAAATAGACGGAACCAGTACTTTAGTAGATGCCAATGGTAATTATGTACTCTCAAGTGGGGGTGGCACTATTATTCTTCCGACTAATACTAGCTCTATAGAAATCAATCCTAGTGGTGAAATCAGATACTTACCACAAGGTGCAGCTGAATATCAACTATTAGCACAATTACAATTAGCGAACTTTATAAATCCACAAAGCCTAGAACCTATCGGCAATAACCAATACAGAGAAAGCCTTAATTCAGGTGCCCCAGAGTTTTCAACAGCATTAGGAATAGCCACAGGCACAGCTGAGACTGCTGTCGTTTCCGGAACTCTTGAATCATCCAACGCTGATTTAAGTACTAATATGGTTGAACTAATTGCTTATCAAAGATCTTATCAATCGATTTCTAAATCAGTGCAAACAGCAAACGAACTACTAGAGACAACTTTAGCTTTAAAAAGATAAGGGTAATCTGACTTAAAGGAGAAAACAAATGCCAATTCCATCACTATTTACAGCAGCAAGCGCACTAACAATTCAACAGAACGCAATTTCTGTTATCGCCAATAATATTGCGAATGTAAATACCACCGCCTTTAAAGGCTCTAGTGTACATTTCGCTGAAGAAACTAACAATATACTAAGACCTTCTTCATCAGCATCGTCTACTAAGGGTGGAAGCAATCCAATCCAAATTGGTACCGGACTAAAACTTAGCGATGTTAACACTATATTCTCCCAAGGCGCTCTTAAAAATACAGGACTATCAACTGATCTAGCCCTCTCTGGCAGTGGATTCTTTGTTGTATCTAGTGCAACTGAAGAGGGTAGTGAAACTTTAAACTCTCCTGAGTATACTCGAGATGGGCACTTCTTACTAGATTCTGAAAGTAACTTAGTAACAGCTGATGGATCTAAAGTTATAGGAGCAACTCTCTATGATAATGGCACAGGTAAAATTAAATCTATAGAAGGCTATAGTGCGATAACTTACTTCTCAGATCAAACTATTGGTCCAGCAGGTTCTCCAACCATATACCCTACTGATGGTGGAACTTCACCCAATTTAGCAGTACCTACTCCTACTACCACGGTTCTTGGTGGTGGCGTAGCGCCAGCATTTGATGCTACTAAGCTTTCAGAGATTAGTATCAGAGGTGGATTAGTAGACTCTGAGACTGGTGTTACCACAGCAACGCCTGGCAAATTAACTCTTAGCAGAAGAGATGATGGTAAATTACTTTTCACTTTCAATGATGAGAACTTAACTACTGCTGCTAAAACATTTACAGCAGCAATAGATACTAACTCTCAAGTACTTGATAATGTGATTAGTGTCAATATGACCAACACTAGCGGAGATACGTTACAGCTCAGACTAAGACTTGAACCTGGTGTTACTTCGGTAGAAGATGTGTTCGCTAATATTGACTATGATGCAGCCACAGCAACCAGTGATACCATGATATTTCTAGGATCTGCAGCTACAACTCAAACCAGTAGCGATATCACTGTCGCTCATGATGACTTTCAATACATGTCACTGAGTGATGTTAGTAGTCTCTATAGTACTATTAAAATACCTAATTTCCTATATGATCAAGATCCAACTTTAGAGAAAGAAACTATTAGCTTCTCTATCGGCAAGGATGGCGCCCTCTCAGTATTTGGCGCATCATCAGAAAAAATGATGTTAGGAAAACTTTTAGTTTCTAATTTTATTAATCCAGATGGTCTTAGTAATAACGGTAGCAATCGTTTTCTACAATCATCTAACTCTGGTGAACCAGCTATTTCCGTTCTAGGAGGGCCTTTTGATCAAAATGCTCCTTCTTTAGCCAATACTAGTATTGTCTCAGGTGCGCTTGAATCATCCAACGTAAACGTTGCTAACGAGTTCGCTGAATTGATTGCCTTCCAAAGAGGTTTGCAGTTCAATGCGACTACGGTCCAAAGATCAGACGAGATACTACAAACACTAATTAACTTATAAATAAAGTGACTGAGTTATGAGTGACCGGGTGACTGAGAATAAAATCTCAGACACTCAGCCACCCACCCACTCTGTCACTGTTTTCAAATCTTTATCCCCTCTCCCTGAAAGGTTTACAACGACTATGTCTGTAGTCTTAGTCTGTGGCATTAGCTTCTCTAGATAAGCAAGCGCGTGCGAGCTTTCTAGAGCAGGTATAATCCCTTCTATTCGGCATAATAATTTAAAAGCTGTAAGTGCTTCATCGTCAGTGACTGATTCATAGCGAACTAATTCAGCATCCTTAAGATAGCTATGCTCAGGACCTATTCCTGGGTAATCAAGTCCAGCAGAGATACTATGTGCTTCTTGTACTTGACCATATTCATCTTGTAATAAATAACTCTTAGAACCATGCAAGACTCCTGGTCTACCTTTAGTGAGAGATGCTGCATGTTTATCAGTCTCTAAGCCAGCTCCAGCAGCCTCAATTCCAATAAGTTTAAGCTTCTCAGTTTTAGCCTCTTCTATAAACGGATAGAAAATCCCCATAGCATTAGAACCACCACCAACACAAGCAAGTATATAGTCAGGCAATCTTGATTCAAACTTCATGATTTGCTCTCTGACTTCTTCACCAATAACTTTCTGAAACTCTCTTACCACTGTAGGATAAGGATGTGGACCTACGGTACTGCCAATAATATAATGTGTGTCTGTAACATTACTAACCCAGTACCTGATTGCTTCTGAAGTAGCATCCTTAAGAGTTTGGCTTCCACTGGTAACTGGAATCACTTCTGCTCCCATTAATTCCATACGATAAACATTGGGAGCTTGCCTAGCAATATCTAGCTTACCCATAAATACCTTACACTTTAAACCTAGTAAGGCACAAGCAGTAGCTGTCGCCACTCCATGCTGACCTGCCCCAGTCTCTGCTACTATAAGTTTCTTACCGAGTCTACGAGCGATCAAAGCCTGTCCTATAGCGTTATTGATCTTGTGAGCGCCAGTATGATTTAAGTCCTCACGCTTAAGATAGATCTTTCCCTTACCATATTTCTTAGTTAAAGATTCAGCGAAATACAATGGTGTAGGTCTTCCCACATAATTAACCAGGTAATGCTGTAATTGTGCTTTAAACTCTGGATCATCCTTATACTTAAGAAAACTCGCCTCGAACTCCTCTAAAGCAGGCATTAGTGTTTCAGGTACAAACTGACCACCATATTCACCAAAATATTTACTTAACTGCTTAACTGTCATTAGTTACTTTTCCATACCTTGGGTTAAATTCTCGCAACCACTGTTGGTGACGACGATATCATCCTCAATGCGCACACCAATCTTCTTCTCTCTGATATATATGCCAGGCTCTACTGTACAAACCATCCCTGGTACATACTTAGTAGTCTTCTTATCAACGCCTACATCATGAACATCTATCCCTAGTGAGTGCCCAGTACTATGCATATAGTATTTTTTGATTTGTTCTGTATCGTTTTTATCCTTAATATAACCTAAGCCTGCAAGCCCTTCTCCAATTACAGCTGAAGCTATATCATGAGTCTCTGCTAAACTGCTACCAGGCTTAATTGAAGCTATAGCTTGTCTTTGCGCTTCTACAACCAGATCATAGATATCCTTCTGCTCGCGGCTCATAGTGCCACTTGCAGCATGAACTCGAGTGATGTCACTAGCATAATAGTTATACTCAGCACCCGCATCAATAAGCACCAGATCATCTTTGGCAATAACCTTATTATTATTGATGTAATGTAAAATACATGAGTTCTCACCAGAAGCCACTATCGATGGATAAGCCCAACCACTAGCGCCCTGCGATCTGAATACTTGATTCAGTACAGCTTCTATCTCATATTCATAAATTCCTGGAGTAATAATTTCTTTCGCTACTCTATGCGCCTGTACTGCAATATTGGCAGAGCGTTGCATAAGCTGAATCTCCGCCTCTGACTTAATAGACCTAAGTGAATGAACTAAAGCATGGACATCCAGGCTAGTACTGGCTTTGCGGTTAGAATGCGGTTCTTCGCTTTCTTTAAACTCTTCATACTCATAAGCAGCATCCGCATGGTAGTTCTTCTTAGCACCATTGACACCTTCTCTTGGACCATCCCAGATCTCATGTTTAGGATCTATTGGTTGCACATAAAGCGTGAAAGGATTATCAGAATGTGGATCTAAAACACAAACAGCATCAGGCTCGCGGAAGTCTGTTAAATAATAGAAATCACTATCAACCCTGAAAGGATAATGTACATCATTAGAGAATACCTTCTCGCTTCCACTTCTCAGCACACAACGATATGCTTTAGCATCACTATCACTTTTAGCCTTGAGATAATCGAGGACTTTCTGGCGACGGGATTTAAATTCTGCTGGGCTGATCATATCTATTACTATTGTAAGTAAATTCTAGTAAAAACTTGGTAAATTATGATATATCATAATCTTATCGAGAAATAGCTAAATCATTATGGTATACCATAATCTTTAATGGCGTAAAATAAGGATAGTTTTTCATAAGTCTATATATATTTAATGTGGGATTTTAACATTTAGTCGTGGGACTTAATGCTAAGTTATCACACTTTATCGTACGACTTTATGTGATTAATCCATCATTGTACTTAAAATTGAGTATAAATATACTTAAATTTAAGTACAAAATCGAGTTAAATTTGAGTATAAATATACTTAAAATTGAGTACAAAATCGAGTTAGGTTTGAGTAAACGCCCACTCTAAATCAGCAAGCAAATCTTCTACATTCTCTATCCCAATAGACAAACGAATAAGATTGTCATTGATCCCCAATTCCTTACGGCGAGGAGCAGGGACAGCAGCATGAGTCATGCTTGCAGGATGTCCGATTAAACTTTCTACACCACCCAGTGACTCAGCAAGCTGAAACACTCTAGTAGAACTTACTAACTTCTTCACTTGGTCGATGTTACCGTCAAACTCAAAGGACAACATTCCATTATAACCAGACATCTGTCGCTTATATAATTCGTGTTGTGGATGAGATGGCAAGACTGGACAGAATACCTGCGCAACTTTAGGGTGCTTCTCGAGCCACTCAGCGACTGCAACACAGTTACTATGATGCTGGCGCATGCGAATAGCAAGTGTCTTAATTCCTTTCATTAATATCCAGCAATCAAAAGGTCCTGCGACAGAACCAGTGGCGTTTTGGTAATAAGCAAATCTTTCTGCAAGCTTAGGGTCTTTCACCACTACTGCACCAATAAGCACATCAGAATGTCCGCCAAGATACTTGGTACCAGAATGCAAGACTATGTCTACACCTAGGTCTAAAGGACGCTGCAAGAAAGGACTGGCAAAAGTATTATCAAAGCCAATCAAAATGCGGTCTTCAGCAGAACGTTTCTGATTTAATTCAGAGATAGCTTTCACTATAGCAGCGATATCGCATAATCTCATCAATGGATTAGTCGGAGATTCAAGCCAAACCAGACGAGTATTGGGTTTAACCGCAGCAGTAATCTTACTAATATCACGAGCATCCACAAACGAATACTCAAAACCAATCGGTGTCAGGATTTGATCGAAGAGTCTATGTGCTCCACCATATAAATCAGAAGAAGATATAACGTGCTGACCTGGTTTAAAAAGCTGCATCACGGCATGAATAGCCGCCATGCCTGATGGATAGACACCTGCATAAATACCGTTCTCTAATGAAGCGATAACTTCAGCGCAAGCAGTACGCGTCGGATTACCAGTACGCGAATAACAATAACCTTTATTATCCTCAATGCCAGCCTGAGTATAAGTAGCAGTTTGATATATAGGGAAAGTAGTAGCGCCAGTAGCAGGATCTGGTGCCTGTCCTACTAAGATAGACCGCGTCTCAAAACCCCAAGTTTGTTCAAGGGATTTCTGGGTTTCTTGTAATTCTTTACGAGTTTTATGGTCAGCTCTGCGCATAGGGATTAATTATAGCGAAAAGCAGTCAATCATGAGCCAGCTTCTTTAAGCAACCAATCCTCAAGCTTTATGAACTTAATTTTAGAGTCAGCTATTTGCACTTCAGCAGTTTTATCCATATTAATTAAAATAAGGTTTGAGCATTTTAATTCATTAGCTGCTTCAATAATAGCCTTGGTCTCTCGTTTATAAGTATCAGGATCATTAATATCATAACTAACTTGTATAAGTTCTATGACCTTAGTACCCTCGCGTAAAACAAAATCTGTTTCTTTTTGGTTTGTACTTTGGTAATAAAATAAACTTTCATTTGGCTTAAACCCTCTATTCATCAGCTCTATAAAAACAAGATTCTCAATTAACTTTCCCCAGTTCTTAGAAACCTGAAATGCTTTCGCTTCGATAAAGCCATTATCAACAAGATAGATTTTTTTAGGAGCGTTAATTTGTTCTTTCACCTTAGTGGAATAGCGATTCAAACAAAAAATTAAATAAGCATCGTTTAAATATTGGAGATAGTTTTGCACCGTATGAATACTATTAAAGCCTAGAATATTCTTCAGTTTATTGAAACTCACTGGAGATGCGAAGTTACCAGCAAGATAGACGAATAAATCCACCAGTTTTTGAGAGAAGCGTAAATTATAACGTTTCACTACATCCTTAAGCAGAATCGAATCTGCAAGCACAGATAAATAATCTTTAGCATCGTAACCCTTAAGTACTACTTCAGGAAAACCACCCCTCTTAATGTAATCATGGATATTACAGAAGGGTTTGGCTTCAGCAAAACTCAAAGGCAAAATCTCAAAAGCAACGTGTCTACCCGTAAGAGAACTAGCAAGTTCTCTACTAAGAAGATTGGAGTTAGAGCCAGTGAGTATAAGATTGAAACCGCGTCTGTGCAATTTATTAACAAACAACTCCCAATTAGCTAGGTTCTGAATCTCATCAAAAAAAATATAATCTGGTTTACTATAAACTTCCAACACCGCTTTCATCAATTCATCAGTATCTTTTAGATCAACTAATTTATCATCATCAAAATTAACATAAGCATAATTTTTGCCCTGTAATAACAGATGAGAAAATATTGATTTACCTGCCCTACGTGGTCCAGTTATAACTTTCACTAAATCTAATTGAAGATCTTTTCTCGCAAGCGGCAGCTTGGCCCTCTCAATAGAACTTGACAGAAGTCGCTGCTTCTCCAACTTATGTTCTTCTAGAATGTCTCGTAACATGCAATATTTACATTATACTGCACAAAAACAGCTAATTTTGTGCAGTACGGTAGGTTAAATGCATGAAATTAGACTTATTTAGAAAGAGTGCCTGCTTTCTGCTCTGCTGCCTTAGGTTGTTGTGGGTTTTCAATATAGAAGTTCAAGCTTAGGTTCGGGCTTTTTAGCTGGGGGCCCGTCTTCTATTATTAGGAGGGGTTTCTCGTTAAATTCCCTTTGTATCGGACCGCGGTCTGATTCCTCAACAGCTTCAGGACGCAGACTATTTACAACTAATTCTGATAATGGTGATAAAACAGGAAGAGAACTCCGAAAAGGAATAATAGCTGCTTGACCCAAAAATTCTCCAATGTCTCTCATTTGTGGACCCTTTTCAGTTAGCTGTTTTTCGAGCATCCTTGGGCTTTCTGCCGCTGCACCTTTTATTGCGCTTCTTGTTGGATTCGGTGCATGAAGTTTATCAATGACTTCCTTTGAAGGTTGATTAAGATCTTTAAGATTTAGATTATCAAATATAATCTTGGGTTTCTCATCATTAATCACCGAAACTGAAGCCTCTGGGCCCTCGTGCTGTTCTTTAAGTATCCTTTCGCTTTCTGTCGCTATATCTACATCTTGAATTGTACTTCTATTAGCAGGGGTCTTCACAGGTTCGACGGATGGAGAGCAGCCAGCTATTGTTGACAAGAAAGATACAGCCGCAGCAGCAGGTAATGATAATTTCATAATTAAAATAATGCCTTAACTTAACCTTAAAGTCAATCAAAAGTAGATTCTTATCTCCATAAGGTTTAGCCCGATAATAGGGAATAACTATATACATGAACTTTCTTTTTGCCTTGGATAACATAGGTGGAATTCTAATTATCTCCGTTGTGGGCCTGATAATTGCTGTGGGCATTAATGATGTATTACAAACTAAACATGCAATTAAACGTAACTTTCCTGTGATTGGGTTTATGCGTTACGCACTTGAGTTCATTGGACCAGAGCTACGTCAATATCTCTTCCATGATGAGCGCTCAGATCGTCCTATTCCTCGTTATATCAGAACCTGGGTTTATGCTCACTCTAAAGAACAGCTTGGTACAGTAGCCTTTGGAACTAAGAAGGATCTCGATAAACCAGGCACCATCCTGGTTAGACATAGTCATTTCCCAATTAATCCAACTAAGGAAGAAGCTCGCTATGATCATCGTGTTGTCATCGGTGCGCATCGTCGCTATCCCTACGAAGCTTCCATCTTCAATATCTCCGCCATGTCCTATGGTGCTCTCGGGAAGAACGCTGTACTAGCATTGAGTCATGGTGCTTATGAAGGTGGCTTCTATCACAATACCGGTGAAGGTGGTGCTTCTCAGTATCACTTCGAAGGTGGCGCAGATCTAGTGATGCAAATCGGTACTGGTAAGTTTGGAGTAAGAAATCCCGATGGTTCTTTCTCTGAAGAAAAATTCTTAGACCTAGCTCGCCAACCACAAATGAAAATGTTTGAGATTAAACTCTCTCAGGGAGCTAAACCTGGCAAAGGCGGAGTATTACCGAAAGAAAAAATCACCGACGAGATAGCTGCGATTCGTGGAGTACCTAAAGATGAAGATGTAGTTTCTCCACCACGTCATACTGACTGGCAAGACAATGAAGGCATGCTCAGATGGATTGATAATCTACAGAATAAAAGCGGTAAACCAATCGGCATTAAGTTCTGTCTTGGACGTAAAGAATATGTTCACGACTTAATTAAAGCAATGAAATATACTGGCATGATGCCTGATTTCATCACAGTGGATGGTGCAGAAGGTGCTACTGGTGCGGCTCCGCTAGCTCATACTGATTATCTCGGTTACCCACTTAAAGATGCTCTCATGTTTGTGGACAATGCACTAAGAGAAGCTGGGCTCAGAGAAGATATAAAGTTAATTGCTTCAGGAAAGATTATCACTGGTGCGGACCTGGCGATAATACTTGCGCTAGGTGCTGATCTAGCCCAATCAGCGAGAGGCTTTATGCTAAGTATGGGATGTATACATGCACTGAAATGCAACACTAATCATTGCCCCGCAGGAATAGCAACACATGATCAATGGTTACAACGTGGATTAGTAGTAACTGAGAAATCTCCGCGTGTAGCTAACTATCATGACGCAGTAATTTATGAATTTAATAGCGTGCTTCATTCTTGTGGTTATAAATATCCTCACGAGCTTAAACGTAGTGATGTAATGAAGGTCGTAGATTATAACAAGATAGTAACTATGGAGGAATTGATTCCTCAGCCACCATTAAAGGCTTGTTTAGAATGAATATGTTAGACTTACTATCTATCGTGTTTCGGTTCTTATTCTTTATCTTTGGCATTATTAGTGGCTTTATGCTGGCTTTAGTGGTAATACCACTTCCAGGCAAGACGTTTTTTAATCGTATGTCTAAGCTGCCAACTAGTGTGAAAGATTTAATTGATAATAGTATTGGTTTAGGCGCTTCCTTAGGTAGATTGGTCTTTACCTTATTTAAGGAACTTAATCACAAAGTTCATGAAATTACCACTAGAGCTAAATCCAAAATTACCCAAATTCAAGAGAAGCTAAACAAGGAAAGAAAAGAAACGAGAAGCGCGCCGAAGAAGGTGCAAAACACAATAAAAAATAATGAGTACGAAGTTAAGAAGAATTAGGTAGAATTTACAATATGGATATAAGTAGTATGAGCAGTATAGATATAGTTCTTGCAGTAAGTTTAGGCCTACTTGCAATAAGCGCAATAGTTTTTTTAAGTTTCTTTATCCCAGTTCTGGTGCAGCTTACCAAGGTATTAAAATCCCTCAAATCATTAATTGATATCGTTAACAGTTATGTAGAAGGAATTCATAACAAGCTACATAGCGCAAGCGATAGTGTAGGAAAGTTTATGAACTCTGTTTCAAACTTTGGATCATCTATTACTAATGGATTATTCAATATGTTTTCTAAAAAATAAATTAGGATCCATCAACTTTAGGTCTAGAGATTTACCTTGTCAGTGAGGTATAATTATTCTTATGAATAACAATAAAGATAACGGTTTGGGTAAGTTTGTTTGTGGTTTAGGCCTAGGGGCTATAGCTGGTATAGCTGCTGGTTTGCTCTTAGCTGATAGACCTGGTAGCGAATTAAGAAGAGACATAGAAGCTAATTCTTCTGAGTTCCTCCTTGGACTAAAAGATAAACTTGATGAGCTTAAAGATCAAGCATCTGATACTATGCGCGAGTTCAAGGGCTTTGCTGATGAAAAGCTTAAAGTTACAGCGAAAAATATTCAGACGCAAGTAGATTCTTTGGGTAAACAACTTCAAGAACTAACTAATAAACAAGCTGTTGGTAGCTCTACTGAAAGAAATTAATTTCTGTTGAGTTTCTATCGCAAACATAAAGTGAAAATTATAATGCTAACCCCATTAATTTTGGGGTTAGCGTTTTTTTTGTATAGTGCGATTTCTGCTTTAATAGTTATTAAGGACACCAAGATTTTTGAAGGTGTTACTGATGCAAAGTTTGAGATCGGTGATTTTGAGATTCAACAAATCGACGAGAAGACTAATAGTGTTAAATGGTCACTGAAAGCCTCCCAAACGCAATCTGATCCTGGGCAGACGCAAGCTAAAATCAATCGTCCTCACTTAGTGTTCTTTAATACACCTCTAGCAGGATCTAAAACTTCTAAACCAAGATTTACTATTACTTCAGACTTTGCTTCTCTTAATAAATCAGAACAAGAAGTAAATTTATTTGATCATGTAGTACTACTAACAAGTGATGGTAAGTATCAAATACGTTCAGGAAAACTGAAATTTAGAGAAGACTTACCAGTTATCGTAGTATCTGATAACTGGACCTTAAATACTGATAGCGGCTATGTTATAGCTGGACAGAAAGGTTTAATTAATAAGGACTTTAAGTCTATAGTTAGTCAAAATCAAGCAAGCCTAAGTAAAGCATCTGGCGCTAATCCTATTAATATTACGGCTAATGAGATTACGCTAGAATCTCATGAAGCCCAGAAGGTTATAGCCGAAGGCAATGCTAAGCTGATCATTTCTGCGGCACAAACTCTAATGGCTAATCAAATCATTATCAATGAAAACGGCTTAGTGAAAGCTAATGGTGCAGTGCATGTACAAGCTGAGAATTTAAACTGTTATTCTGATAACCTCGTTATCAAACCTAATCCTGATAAAAGTCCTCAAACCGCCCTCTTCACTGGACACCCGCATATTATTCAAGGAGCTAACACTATTTACGCTGATACCATTACTTATGACTTTGCAACTAAGCAGGCTCAGATAGTAGGGAATGTGCATTCGGAGTAGGATTACTGTCATGTCATCCTGAGGGAGGGCGTAGCCCGACCGTCAGGATCCACTTTCATTAATAAACTATTCTTAGTAGTGGATCCTGACGTCGCAACCTACGGTTGCTCCTCAGGATGACGACAAGGTAGTCCCTCTGCGCTTACAGATACTACATTCTTTGCCTGATATATAATGTATTAAGTGAAAAAAGTACTACTACTAATTTCCTTATTCATATTACTACCAAGCATAGCTGCTAAACCTAGCCGCCTAGACAAGGTGAAAATTATTTCTGCAGAACAGTTAAATTACAAGGATGGTAATTCTGTTTTAATTGGTAATGTAAAAATTCAGCTAGGGGAGTTTATGATAGACGCTCCTCAAGTGTTTATTGATTCGGACAAGGAAGGTAAAGCTCAGAAAGCCAGATTCGAAAACGGAGTAGTTCTAGATTCTGAGAAATTAAGTATACAAACACCAAGAATGGAATTAGATGTAGAGAGTTCTATAGTGGAATGTTTCTCTGATGAGACGACGTTAGTACAAACTGATATCTACGGAAAAAACCAAGCCACTATTTTTGCACACTACCAAGAGATCGACTTAAATAAAGGTTTTGCACGAGCAAGTAGTACACAAGAATCTGAGCAGATTAAGTTTATTTCCAAAGATGTGAATATTAGAGCGAATGTTATGGAGCTTGAATTTAAGAATGATAAGGATATCCAATACGTTAATTTTCTTACTAATGTTGTTACTCTTACTGATAATCAAAGAATTGAATCCCAAGAATTACTTTATTTCCCTCAGTTAGATATGATGAAAGCCTACGACACTGTCAAAGTTCTCTATCTAAAAAAAGACGCACCTAATTATTTATTCTCAGATGCTTTAATTTATGAGAAGCCTAAACATGTTATATCTGTCTTCTCAAGAGGGATTGACCGTTATGCAGAAATCCATAGCGATGACATTTATGGCAAAGCGAGACAGATACTAGTGAACCTTGCTGAAGACAATTCTATAGAGAACGCTATTCTCACTGGCAATGCTTACGCCCAACACAAGGATAAATCAATAATGGCCTATGAGATACTTTTCGATGCCAAGAAAAAACAATTAGAAACTATAGTTGGCAGACCACATACTCTATTACTTAAAACCGAGAAAGAAGATCTTAAGGCTAATTCTAAGAAAAAGAAAAAAACTAAAAGGTAACGTTTCTGGACTTCACACGCTCCTGTTACTCTTTCAACATAAAACAAAAGAGGCTCCTTTCGGAGCCTCTTTTATAGATTTGTTCTTAGCTAGCAACGGCACAAAGCTTTGCAGCTTGTGATCGTCTCTCTTCAGCGAGAAAGCTAGTATTCTTTGGTGGCATATAGAGAAAATTACTCCATAATTTACCAAGGAAACTAGACTCCTTAGCCATAGAACGCTCTGTTGTTGATCTGGTGCGAGCTTCGTTCGAAGCCAGCATCGCTGTCCCAACATCCTTGTTAGAGACCCCAGAAAGGGATCTTACGTTCATGTCTAAGATTGTAACTGATTATTGGAATAAAAAGCAAGCGGCAAATATTGAGGTATAAAGCCCTTTATTTTCAATATTATTTTAAATCAATCGGTAGTATGATGGCAATATGAAAATTTGGCAATTCCAAGAGGCTAAAACAAAGTTCAATCATCTTATTCGTAATGTACTGACTAAGGGCCGAAAGTTCTTCCTAAAAAAGACCAAGAATACCTTCAATGAATTTATGAACAAATCTCCACTGATGGGGCTTGATTTAGATTTCTCGAGAAATAAATCACCCTGTAGAGAAATAGAATTGTGAACTTGTAATTTTAAAATTGCTAAAATAGCATTATGCATAAATTTATAGCCGCTCTTAGTTTAATTATATTGTTTACGACGGGAGTTTCAGCCCATGATCATAGTCCCCCTCCTCGTCAAATTACGGTTACAGGTAAATCCACCCTACAAGTGCCTCCTGATAAGGCGACTGTGAGGTTTGCGATTATTACCAAGGACAAGAAAGCCGAGAAAGCAAGAGAAACCAATGAGTTAATTTCTAAAGAAGTCTTAAACTCGGTTAGAGAGCTTGGTGTCACTGAACAAAATATGCAACTTCAATCTCTTAACATTAATGAAGAACAAAAATATAACGCTAAAACTCAAACTTATGAACCAGATGGCTATAAAGCATCACGTAGCTTCATCGTAGAATTACGTGATTTAGATAAATTATCGGGTGTTATTGCTGCGGTTATTAGCCATGGTTCTAATGATCTTAGTGGCGTAGAATACGGACTAAAAGACCCTGCAGCATTACGTATGAAGGCATTGAAAGAGGCCACTGCCCATGCCGCCGAGAAAGCTGACCTCATGTTAGAGCCACTTGGTGAGAAGCGTGGAACAGTTCTAAGTATTGAGGAAGTATCGGATCGTTATATTGGCTATCCAGAAACAAGCTTCAAACAAGCTAGAGTTATGTCAATGGCAGCTGATGCAGCTCCACCAATCGCAGAAGAAGACTCCTTCGCGCAAGGACATATAGAAGTAGAGGCTTCTGTTAAGGCGGTATTTACGATAGGTAATGATAAAGCTGCGAAGTTAACGGAATAAAATTTCAAAACAAGTGGCTAATTTCGTCATCCTGAGGAGCCTACGAAGTAGGCGACGTAAGGATCCACTACTTCGAATAGTCTATCAATGAGAGTGGATCCTGACGGTCGGGCTACGCCCTCCCTCAGGATGACAACACATTATCCCTAACCTTTACTCACCACCTGGTGATCCGTATATATTTTTAGTTTGTCAGGGTGATGTTGAATTAAATAACCTAAGCCTGTATCAGGGTCACTGAATGCAGCTTGCAAGGGATCTGCTTTAGAACCACCTTTAGCTACTACAATAATAGACTCTAAATTATTATAAGCAAAAATATCCGTTCCAATAGTTACTGCCCTCGAACAGTTATGATCAGTGGCTGCCATAGAACTTAACTCTACTTCTGCAGTCACAGTATTAATATAGTCCTCTCCTATAAAGGCTATATGCGCAGTATTAGGGTCTGTGCCTAAACCAGCAAAAATCAATCTAGGTCCACCAGATTGTTTTACGAAACGATTAAAACTCTCAATATCATCGATATCTATTGCATAGAATCTATCGTCCATCTGATTAATCAAATCTGGAAGATTCTCTCGTAATCTTGAAGAGAAGCTCGTACGTTTAGCATCAATCAACTCGTCTAGGTGAGAGAGTTTTAACTCAGGATGAGGCTTACGTTCCTGAAAATAATTATTTACAGTTGGATAAATACCGGGATTATATAGATCAGCAGCTTCAAAGGTATTACCCACTGGAAGTAAAATTAATCCCGGTTTCTGAAATTCAGTAATCATTAGATCAGCAATGAATGCGTCTAATTCCTTGGTCGAATCAAAGCTCTTAACTAATAGACTGGTTTCCAAATCTTTACACCACCTATCTTTATAATAGTATCAATTGCGTTTTTTGTTCTCTCAAGATTCGCATCTAGATCGAGTTCTGAGACTATGATTCCTAGAATATTAAGTCCTTTAGCTTTAGCATGCTCAATACTAAGTAAGGAATGATTAATGGTGCCAAGATTAGGACTAACTACCAATACTAATGGCAAATCTAATACTCGAATAATATCAGAAATCAAATCACCTTGATTATTTAATGGCACAGCTAAACCTCCTGCACCTTCTACAACTATACATCGATGCTTAGCTTGAATCTGCTTATAATCACTTCGTATCTTTTGTAAATCAATTTCTACTTGTTCTTTTTCAGCAGCGTATTGTGGTGAAGCTGGATAATGCAGATCATAAGAACAGTAGGTCGCAATGCCATTAATATCCTGAGCAATAACCTTATAATCCTTATCCTCACCGCATTGTATGGGCTTGTAATAAGCTATATCCTCAAGTTTATGCCCTGAAGCTAGTAAATCTTTTAAGATTTTTACACTGTAGAAGGTCTTACCGATACCGGTATTCGTAGCCGAAACAAAAACTTCCATGTTCTATTTAATGCCTACTAAAACTTTCTTATGCTCTTCATCAATCATATCTACTATAGGATGGAAGTCTATAGTATTATGGTCTTCAAGTTTAAAATATTTATCCATAATCAAACAAGATATAGCATCAAAGCTCACATTCACCATAGTCCTAGTCATATCAAGAATTCTATCGATACTTAGTATTACACCAATAGCCTCTAGTGGCAATCCTACTGCTTGAAATACTACAGCTATAGTCACGAGGCTACCATGAGGAATACCAGGAGTACCGAAGGTCGCTACTAATACCATACCTACTACAAAGATCTGTTGACTTAATGAAAGTGGCTCAGGGAGCCAAGCTTGCGCCACAAACAAAGTAACCACCGATTCATAAATCGCAGCACCGTTCATACTCATAGTCGCTCCTATCGGTATCACAAAGGATGCTACTCGATTAGGAACTTTAAACTCTTTCTCCATTGTTTCTAGAGTTACAGGAAGTGTCGCCGCAGAGCTAGAGGTAGAGAATGCTGTAAGCATAGTCTCACGCATTCCCATAAAGAATTGTATCGGAGTGAATTTCGTAAAGAAATGTACCAAAATAGGAGCAACAATAAACAGCATAGAGAAGAGAGCAGCAAATGCCGTCAGCATAAACATGCCATATTTAGAAATAGAAGTTAGTCCACCTATAGCAACTGTCTTAGTTATTAAAGCAAAAACTCCAAACGGTGCAAACGCCATAATCCAATGAGTCATGGCAAGAATCGCATCTAGAGCGACTTTGAAGAGAGCTAATAATTTATCACCGTTCTTTACAGAGACTAAAGCTGTAGCAAACAAAACTGCAAAAATTATAATCTGCGTTAAAGAACCACTAGAAAGCGATTCAAAAACATTCGAAGGTATCATACTACCGATAATCTCTCCGACGCCATGGGATTTATCAGTAATAAATTTCACAGACTCAGCATGCTCGCCAGAATCAATAATCTTATGCAAGTCTATATACTGCCCAGGTTGAATTAAATTCACCCAGAATAGTCCTAGCACAGCAGCAAAGAGCATCTGTACCTTAAATACGATGACCGTCATTAAACCAAACTTACCAATACTCTTCAGCGGTAAGTGTCCAACCCCTACTACTATCGAACAGAGTATGACGGGAATCACGATCATCTTAAGTAACTTAAGGAAGATCTCTCCCATCCAAGTAATGTGTCCTAACTTCAGAAAGCCAATACTCGGGTTAGCCAAACTACCATCAGGATTATTAAGGGAAAAGAAATAACCTAACCCTATTCCCAGAATCAGGCCGATTAGTATACGCCAATGTAAAGCTAATTTCATAGATTTGGAAGCCAAGGTCAATAATTCTAACATAAATAGAAATTTGTGATACTAGTTTCTTATTATTAGCATGAAATAGTACTTATATAGCCTTAATTAAGCGTTCTTTATACCACTCCACAAACTTTGTCAGTCCTTCTGCTATTTGGGTCTGAGGGTTATAGCCTAATAGGGATTTGGACTTAGAGATATCGGCATAGGTAAGCGGTACGTCGCCTGGGACCGCTGGACCGTATTGAACGATGGCTTTCTTGCCTAATCTTTCTTCAAGTAAACGCACCAGCTCATTGACATCAGTAACATGAGACTCACCTAAATTAAATATATCGAACTTAGTTTGGTAATCTATTGCTTTCATGATCCCATCCATAATGTCCTCTATATAAGTGAAGTCACGTTTAGCAGTTCCATCACCATAGATCTGGATTGCTTGACCAGCATCTATTAGCTTAGTAAATTTAGTTATCGCCAGATCTGGCCTCTGGCGTGGTCCATAGACAGTAAAGAAACGTAAACATACGCTAGGTAAATTATATAAATGACTGAAACTATGTACCATAGCTTCACCTGCTACTTTGGAAGCAGCATAGGGACTGATAGGCTTACTAATATCTTCGTCTTCTGAGAAAGGAGCCTTAGAGCGAGAACCATAGACTGAGCTTGACGACGCGAAGACAAACTTCTGCACATTAAACTCCGCTGCAAGTTTCAATAAATTAATAGTAGACTCTCCGTTATTCTTCTGATAGAAGATTGGATTCTCTACACTTGGTCTAACACCTGCTACTGCTGCAATATGCACTACATGAGTTATCGCATGCTTCTGGAAGACCTTGCGTAAGCTCATATAATCACAGAGGTCCATGCCATAAAGGCGATAGCCAGCTGCCTCCACAAAATTATCAATGCAAGGTCCATCATCAGCAAAGCCGTTTACATAGAGTACTTCAATAGGATTAGAGAAAGATCTATAGGGGCTCACTATATTAGTAGTAAGTTTTTTAACTGAAGAGATAGGGAAGAACTTAGATAAATTATTACATTTGATATTGATATCGTAATAGTCATTAAAATTATCTACGCCAATAATCTGATGACCTTCTGCATGTAGCTTCTCTACTAAAGTAGAAGCAATGAATCCAGCTGCACCGGTTACTAAAATTGTTTTCTTGGACATTTATTTCCCCAAATGATGGTAAGCAGCAATGCTATCCTGGATGATTTGCATCATTCTACTATGTACTTCTTCAATACTTAAACCATCTACATCGATAACTTTGATACGCGTAGGTTCCTCTCTAGCAATGGTCTTATAACCATTACGCACTCTAATAAAGAATAATTTATTCTCAGCTTCAAGTCTGTCTCTATCCTTAGTTCTTCTAGCAGCTTCTTCAGTAGAGACCATTAGTAAAACAGTTAGATCCGGCTTAATACCTTCACAGATCAAAGCATTAACAACATTAATAGTCTTAATATCTATACCACGTCCATAACCTTGGTAGGCTACAGTACTATCGATAAAACGATCACAGATGATAACCTTACCTTCTGCAAGTTTAGGCTTAAGTAGAGTCGCTACTTGATGTGCTCTATCAGCTAAGTAAATCATCAACTCAGCTTTATCTGAGATATCCTCATCACAATCTAGAACTATCTCACGCAATCTTGCGCCTAGCTTAGTATCACCAGGATTATGCGTAAATAACCAATCATGATTATTAGTTCGAGCATACTCTTTCAACAACTTGATTTGAGTTGTCTTACCTGCTTTATCTGGACCTTCGATAGTGATGAACATCTGTTATTTAGTTTATCATTACAAAGCTCAACGCTGAAGGCTTATCAAATCGTCATCCCGAGGAATCTGCCGAAGGCAGATGACGTCGGGATCCAGTCGAGAATATATATATCAACACTTGACTGGATCGCTACGTCGTCCGTCTTCACTTCGTTACGACGGACTCCTCGCGATGACGGATAATGGGTATCGGTACTTAACAAAAAACTCAGGACAAATTTATTTCTCTGCTACTACTTTAACCAATACTGTTGTAGAAATATTCGCACCAAGGTTAAGAGTAACTTGATACTCACCAAGTTCCTTGATAGGAGACTGGATATTTACTTGTGCTTTAGTGATGTCTAATTTATGTTGTGATGATACTGCTTCAGCTATTTTCTCTTTAGTGATAGCACCAAATAATTTACCGCTCATTCCAGCTCTAGCTTCTATAGTCACTGTAGAATCATCACTTAAATTCTCTTTAGATTTTTCAGCTTTCTCACGTTTCTCTTGAGCTTGTTTCTCTAATTCAGCTTTACGCTCTTCATATCTGTTTAAGTGATAAGCGTTAGCTACCACGGCTAAACCTCTGCGTAATAAGAAATTACGTGCGTAACCTGGTCTAACGCGGATAAGTTCTCCTGCGTTTCCAGCTTGTGAATCTTCTGTGAGTATAACTTCTAATGCTGCTGCCATAATATTTAATCCTTCTGTGGGACAGGGCTTGATTTTAGCATGGTATTTTATAGATCTTATATTATAAAAAGGTGAAATAAAGCTAAAAGATCTATGCTAAAATTTGGTTTCAAGCAAGATAATGCGTAATACAAAATAGGAGTATTAATATGAGTATTAAGACAAAAGTTAACCAAGAAGCAAAGATGCAAAAAGTGAGGACTAAAATGATGAATCAAGATAAACAAGGGAAAAATGATTATTTCCCGTTAATGGTGGCGGTGGCATTTGCCTACTTATCGTTTGGGGCTATTACTAATGTTGCTGGCGCAATCATCCCTAAGATCCGTGAAACTTATCAAGTTAGTTCAACTCTTTCTGTATTATTAGCTGCGACCTTCTTTATTGCTTATGGACTCACTTCTATTCCTTGGGGCATGTTTATGGATAAAAGTTCTAAGAAACTAACCTTAATTCTTAGCTCAGTAATTACCATGGCAGGAGTTGCATTGTTTGCCGCTATTGCTGGATTCGTACCGAATATGATTGCCATGTTCCTTTGTGGTGTCGGTATCACTGGTATTCAAGTGGCGATTAACCCTCTAGTAGCCGAGATCTCCGATCCTGCTAAATACTCTCGTAACTTGACTTTGTTTATGGTTGTGAACGGTGCTGGTGGCTATTTAGCACCGCAGTTAGTAACGCTAATTAAGAATCAAGGTATGGCATGGTCAGTAACTTATTGGGTATTCACTGGAATAGCCTTGATTATGACTCTTGCTATTAGTTTTCCTAAATATCCTGAAACTGTTTCTAGCTCTGCTAAAGCTTCTGATGACAAACCTAAAGAGAATCACACTCTTAATCTATTAACCAAGCACCCTTTAATTTATTTATATGCCGTAGGTATTTTTCTATATGTAGGAGTAGAAGTAGGAGTAGCTAATACTATTGGTTTCTATCTTCAAGACAAACTTAATATAGGAGAGGTTCTTGGCACAGCAGCTGAGGCCGCTAAAAATACTGCTATCAGTAACTATTGGGGTGGCTTATTACTCGGCAGACTTATAGGGTCACTAGTCCTAGACCGTATTCCAGGTAAGGTAGCTATTATGGCTTATATTTCGCTTGCTGCAGGAGCTTTATATCTAGCTATGCATGGTGATATCAATCAAGCACTATGGGCATTCCCTCTTATTGGGTTCTTTATTTCTATCATGTTCCCTACTGTCTACAGTCTGGCAACTAATAGCTTCCCTAAAGAATATTCAAGCGCTATTTCTGGAATACTCTGTACCGCTATCATTGGTGGCGCAGTTGTAGGTCCAGCGATCGCTAGCGTTGCAGAAATGACCCAAGGCACAAGCCTAGTCCCTAACTGGGATGCAGGGTTACTCGTAGCCTTCGCTTGTTATGCTTATATATTCTGTATTGGAGTTTTTGCTAGAGAAGAGAAATAGACCTACGCTGCTTGCTTGAACACGGGTTGAGCTTTCGCTAAAGCTGCGTGTTGAGATCTAGTATCTACTGGAGTAACTACTGTAGTGTACTTACCTCTCTCAAAGAACTTCTGAGTATGA
Organism: uncultured Gammaproteobacteria bacterium; assembly: GCA_964512985.1. Classification (GTDB taxonomy): domain Bacteria; phylum Cyanobacteriota; class Vampirovibrionia; order LMEP-6097; family LMEP-6097; genus CAYPGT01. Next base: position 28,284 of record CAZELI010000010.1, read on the forward strand.
TCTATAGTCTCTGCAGTCTTATTCAGGTCATTAGAAGCTTCTGCATATTCTTGTTGAGTACGTAAAGTATTAATTGCTCCCATCTCCTGAATAGGATTAAACTCTTGTGCAATACCTTTGAGGTAAGAACCTAAACCAAACATCTGTAATACTACACCAAATGGATGTTGTAATAACCAACTTGAAACAGCCATCATTTGACCACCAACTAATTGCCACCAACCAGCAGTCTCTGGATCAAATTTACCTGTTCTACCGACTACATCAGTAAATAATCTAATATGACCATGTTGATCTTGTTTAACGTTACGAGCAGCTCCCACTATACCGATAGTAGGAATAAAGTTCGCCAGTCCCACAGTAAACCAATCTAGCCATTTATTATTGAGCTTATGAGTAACGATAGAAAGTAAACTCGCTGCTAAACCTAAAATACCGCTAGTAGCATACAAGTGAGAAACACTCGCCACGTTAGTATAATCCTTACCACTGGTCATAGAAGTCTTAGTGAAGCCTGCATTCTTAAACAGAATCTGTGCAACTCCATGTCTGTAACCTTTAACAGTGAAGAATTGAGCTGTCATCTTCAGACCTTGGATTACATCAGAGATAGTTTCTGCAATAAACTGACCAGTGAATGGTTTGAATTTTTCAATCCATGCTGACCTGGAGATAGCAAAACCATTGGCTACTTGTCTTAGATTAGACATCTTCTCTTGGCTACCGAAGATCTCTTTTACTTTCTCTGCTTCTGTACCCTTCTTATAATTATCCAGAATAGTGTTCTCGGCAGTCATAGTACCGCCTGCACGACCTAACTGTAATAGACCATTACCCATCGCCCAAAGAATCTTACGTAAGAAAGAATTAGGATCAGACCAGTTAGCAGCAAAGTGACACATCTCACCAATAAACTGAGCTGGATATCTAGTAGGTGCCCTAAGTCCTCTAGTAATACCAGAAGCAAAGTTTCCAACTCCAGCGCAAACCCTTTGTACAGCGTTAGCCCAGAATTCTACTTTAGGACTAAAGAAGGAAGCTGGCATGCCTATTAGACCTGCACCCATTAGTCCATAACTAAGTCCATTCATTAAATTACTAAGTAAAGGTCTACTATTCTCGATTTTGAAATATTTACCTATTACTGGTAAGCCTACACAAAAAGCCGTTACAGTATGCATCTTACCCTTAGTAATATATTTATTAATCCCACGCTCAAGGAAACCAATATCAGGAGTAGTGAGAGTCCTAGAACGCAATTCTCGTGGATCTTCCACTGTTTTAACTTCTGCAATCGGTGCATCAAACGGAAGTTTTTCTTTTTCTAAGAATTTAGTAAACAAGAAAGCAAATGCAGCATTGTTTAAATGAATATTATCTATTTGTAAAATCTGGCTCTTGTATTTATCAGCTAAGAACTCTGCCCACTCTTTCTTAGTTTTAATTTGTCCATCAGCTAAATGTTGATAGTTATCCTTGTCAAGTAATTTAAGACAATCTGGGTGTCCAGCATTGACATAGGAACCATCAGCTGGGTTCTGCGATAGCAATTCAACCATCTTGCCACCCACATCATTACGATTCATCAAACCTCTAACGATGATACCTACACCACCACTGATTACCGCTTGAGCAATCGCTGGGGCATCAGTACCAGCACTGTCTCCGCGCATCACTGATAGTATTTTTTTATTGAGAGATTCTAAATAACGTTTAATAACTTGATCTTTAGTATTAGAAGCACCTACCTCTAAATAGAATTGATCATTATCACTAACATTTACTAATATATGCTTATGTTTTGGAGCAGATCCTTTGGCATCAATTTCTTTAATTAAAGCACTTAGATCAGGGCACTTAGAGAAATCGGTAATATGAGAGATGTCCTTACCATTAATAGTAATCACATCACAATCTTGGGGAATCTTAAATTCTTTCTCTAACCAAGCTTTAGTCTTAGGATCTCTTAAACGATTAATTAATAGGTTATAAAACTTAGCTCTTACATCTTGTCTATAAACATTCTTACCATCAATACAATGAGGAGTGAAGTGGGTTATACCACCATGAGCATCTCTCAAGATCTCAGTTAATTTCACTTCTGCCTTAGGATCAGCTGGATCTAAAAGTTTAATATCAGGTTTATCAGGTGGATTGAGAAACTCTGGCGGGAAATTAATTCCAAGCTTATTTACTTCTTCTATAAATTTAGGGCTAGACCAATGCTCCTTACGTGCTTTCTTGGCAGTAAGCATATATTTTTCGTATTTAGCAAGAGAAAGATCAGGTATCAGTCTAAAAGCTGCAGGCACAGCCTTAAACTCAAGAACTCTTACTGAATCTCCATCGTTATAACGAATCTTCAGTAATTCATCGACAATGCCAAATTCTTTATCTAAGAAATTAAATAACTTATTAAAGTTTTGACATTGAGGAGTTAGTCTCAAAGGCTTATCTGCATCACTATGAAGTGCGCCATTGAGTCCTCTGATATTAACGTTGAAAGAACCCATCTCAGCTTGCTCCTCACCAATACCAGAGGAGATTGCTTCAGGACTAGTTGCATTTGGTTTTTGTGCATTGTTAATAGGGTTCTCTACTCCAACCAAACTCTGTCCAGCAAAAGCTCCTGGACGAGCCGTAAGAATAGTTAACTGCGTACCTAAGTAATATAAGCATTTGGCAAGAGTAGTATTCCAATGTCTGTCATTTACAGAAGCAAAAGAACTAGTTGAATTAACCATGATAGGATTCTTGTAATACATGGTTCCATCACCATCAGAGAAGAAATCAAACTTATCTGCGGTCTCTAATCTTCTAAAAATCTCTATACCAAGGTCGTAGACAAAGTCTCTAACCTTCTCTTTATCACTAGCACTAGCACCTTGGAATAAACTCTCTGGTAGTTCAATCGCTCTATCTTCAAGCATCTCTACCATTTCATGAGCGCGAGCGCGAATCTCATCTTTAGTCCAAGGTCTATTCATACCTGGAGCTATTGGTACGGATAGGTTTTCAATAATTACTGGTTTATTAGGATTTGTTGTACTTAAATTTGCATTTTGGACAATGTTCTTTAATTCTGCATCAGTTGGATTAAGAATCTGTTTTAACTCTTTATGAGCTTCAGCCTCACGCTGAGATCTCTCGGCAGCAGGTATTGAATCCTGACCCTGGATTATTGCTTCTCTATTTGGATTCTCTAGTCTAATGTTTATAGTAAAAACTCCTTTGTCTTTACTTGGCCTTCATCTCTGATACGTAATGCTAATCAATGTAATATTAGATTTTTGGATTAATTGAGAGATCTAGTATTACGCATCAGAAAAATATTATAACCCTTATTAGAAGCCATGTCCATAAAGAAAGCATAAATGGTATTAACATTAAGAAAAACTAATATATACACTTTAGATAAGATGTAATTTATTAGGGGAAATCATCTAAAAACCACTGGAAATGAAGTTTTTCTAGCTTAATCCTCAGTATTATGTTCAAAGAAGCTTAATTTTCCCTCATTTTGAATCATTTCAAGCTAAAGTGATGTCTAAGATAAGGAAACCAAATAATATTTAGTCAATATGCTTTTAAACGGCAAATCAATTAATATACATGTAATTCTCATCAGCCTGGCCTTGATACTTGTTAATACGCATGGCACTAGTAATAATAAAACTAGCGCAAGTCTTAATAGTACTGGTCTAGCACTTGTGAATTCAACTTTAGGAGAAGCAGAGAAGAAAATGGTACGTATGGGACTTAAACGTACCCATATTATTTATCAAGCTAAAGCTTCTTGGTATGGTGGTCATTTCCATGGCAAGACCACGGCTAATATGGAAACCTTCGATAAGAACGTTCTTTCCGCAGCCCACAAAACCCTTCCTCTTAATACTTACTTACTTGTAACTAACTTAAACAACGGCAAGAAAGTAGTAGTAAGAGTTAATGACAGAGGTCCTTATATAGAAGGCCGAGATTTAGACCTTTCCGAAGCCGCAGCTAGGTTAGTAGGCAGCTATGCCAAGGGTGTGGTGCCGGTACGTTTCGAAGTTTTAGAGAGTGTATAAAATTTGCTCCGAAAGGGGAAATAATATATTCGTCATCCTGAGGGAGGCGAAGCCGACCGTAAGGATCCACTTTTATAAATAGACTATTCGTAGTAGTGGATCCTTACGTCGCAACCTACGGTTGCTCCTCAGGATGACGTACGCGGACATTATCAATCAACCTCGTAGACCCAATCTTAGCCGCAACAAAAATCCTTCCCCAATGCACCTCTAAATATTCTACTTTCATTCCTAAGCTTTCTAGATTGTTTCTTGCTGAAACTAAATCATTATCTCTGATTGATTTATAAATATTATCCGCTAACTTTCTTTCAGTCTCATTTAAATAACGATTACGTGAACTCATCGCTAGTCCACTAGGCTCTCGTAGAATCGGCGCTCCGATAATCTCTACAGGAAGCTTTAATCTAGCTACCATCTCCTTAATAACCATTAACTGCTGATAGTCTTTCTCCCCAAACACTGCAACATCAGGCTGAATGAGATCGAATAATAACTTCACCACCGTACAAACTCCATCGAAATGCCCTGGACGATTGAGCCCACAGAGTTTATTAGTAAGTTCTGGATCCGCATAAATATTATTAACCTCTCCTGCATACATCTCTTCAACACTTGGAGCCCAAACATAATCTACTCCTAAACCTTCAAGCATCTTAAGATCGTTCTCAAGAGTTTTAGGATACTTACTAAAATCCTCACTCGGACCGAATTGCAGAGGGTTAACAAAAATACTCACCCAAACTATCTCTGCATGCTGCTTAGCAATCTCTGCTAGTGATAGATGCCCTTCATGTAATGCACCCATAGTCGGCACTAGAGCAACTTTTTTACCATCATAAGATTGCTGGGCTTCTATGAGTTGTTTTCTGGTGGTGATGAGTTGGGGCATTGGAATTGTGATTATAGTAAAAATTATTGAAAAGTATTAAAAAGGAACTTTCGCAGCTAAATATAAAGGATATTTCTGCAACAATTCATCTGGACTAAGGTTTAGCTCTTGACCTGAAAGTATGATCATATACTTCGGCTTATATTTATCTGCATATGATTTTAAACTTTTACCACGAGTCTTATTTCCAGATTTAACCTCAATAGGAACAATCTCTCCTTTGATACTTCTAATAAATTCGATTTCTGCTTTGTTTTCGTTCCATGCATAGAATTTTTCACGACCAGCACTAGCATAAACTAATTCCTGTAAAACAAAGTTTTCAGCATAGTAACCTTTATATGTTCCAAACTGAAAATCCAATATCACTCTAGGGTCTAATCCGGATAAGGCTCGCAACATACCCATATCAAATAAATACAATTTGAAAAAATTCTCTTTTGTATAAGCTGATAAAGGTTGATCTATATGATGCAATACTTGTATCCTGTGAACCAAGCCCACAGCTTCTAACCAATCAATGCTGGATACCAATTGACTATATTTTGTTTTACCAGGAATAACATTTTTGAATTTAAATTTACTACTACTTTCATCGGCTTCTCTTGCAAGTTGTTCTGGAACATTCTGCAAAATTCTTGAAATATGCATAGAATTTTCTTTTCCAGAATGCTTACCAATATCTGCATAATAATTTTCCAGAATCCTTTCCTGAACTGCAACTGTAGAGTTAATTCTATTAAGCAATAGATCATCTTTATTATCAAAGAAGGCTTGCACTGCTGCTGGCATTCCGCCAACAATTAAATAATGTTTGAATAAATCCCACAATTGATCATGCGCATAGATCTTTTTGGTTTCAGGAATTGCTTGAAAATGCTCATATAACATTTCATTACCACTAGCTTGCAAAAACTCTTCATACGACATTGGTTGCATATGCAAGGTATCTACTTTACCCACTGGAAAGGAAACTCCTACGAGCTTAACTCCTAAGAGAGATCCTGTTGCCATTACTTTAAGTTCTGGCATATCTTCACAAAAATATTTCAAACTTGTAATTGCTCGCGGACATTCCTGAATTTCATCAAAAATCAAAAGATCAGTCGTAGGATTTATTGTTTGATTAAATCTAGTTGCAAGTTTATTGATGATTTCTTTTGGATCTAAATTCTCGTTAAAGTCTGCATGAACTAATTTATCTTTTTCAAAATTTATATAAATGTAGTTAGAAAAATGCTTCTTTGCAAATTCCAGTAAAATATAAGTCTTGCCTATTTGCCTGGCCCCATAAATAAGTAAAGGCTTACGACCTTTGGACTTAGACCATTCATCAAATTTAGCTAGAATAGTCCTTTTCATATATCATATTATGCCATATTTATCTAAATTTCATATCTAAAAAAGGGTTTTTTGCCTTTTTTAGACACATATTACCAAAGTTTTTAACCTAAATTACCACGGCTTCATATTCTTAGCCTTAGCTTTACTGGCCTGACCTTGGTTTTGCTGGACTTCTCCTGGCTTAGCTTCCTGAGCTTGTCGCAATAATCTATCGATATCTTCCTTATCTAAATTATTGTCTTGATCTTGTTGGGGTTTAGGTTGCTCACTTGGTTGCTCCCCTGGTTTATCGTTTTTGTTCTGTTTACCCTTATCGTTCTTACCGTCTTTATTCTTGTCTTGGTCTTTATTATTTTTGTTATCCTTCTGATCTTTTTTATCGTTGCCGTCTTTGTTCTTGTCCTGATCAGCAAGCTTCTTCTTAGCAAGTTCTAAATTATATTTAGCATCTTCATCATTAGGATCTATCCTTAAAGCATCCTCATAAGAAACAATAGCTTCCTTATACTCTTCTAACTGGAAATGAGCATTGCCCAGATCATAGAGAGCCCTCTCCTTAAGCTTACTAGAATGTGCTTCACTAGCGGCTCTACTGAAACTAGTGACAGCTTGATCATAAGCGCCCTCACGATAAGTAGCTACTCCGAGATTATAATTAAGTCTAGGATTATGCGGCTCAGCTACTTGTAACTTGAGATAGTCACTACGAGCTTCTTTATACTTCTCGCTTTGGAGCTTAGAGTCTGCAATCCATAAACGCGGATCGAAGATATTTGCTTGTGCTGGAAGTGTACTCATGAATAAGAATAGAATTACAACTAGCTCAATGTGTCTTTTCTTAGTAGTAAAAATATTGCCCTTATTTTTACGGAACCAAACTTTAATCCTGTCATAGACTCCTATATCAATACCCAAGAGTATCTCTAATAATAAAGCTATAAGCCCAATAGACATGAAGACTTGATAAGTTTCATACCATTGTTGAGTTCTACCAGATTTAACTATCTCAGAACCTTGGTCAGTCTTGATGTGATCGTAATAGAGTTGATCCAAATGGAAGTCTCCTCCACTAGATCTGACGTAATAACCGCCACCAGCTTGGGCTATCTTCTTCAAGAAACTATCATCAAGTTTAGAAATAACTACACTACCATCAGTGTCACGAACTAGTCCTTGAGCTAATTGTATTGGTGCACCCTTAGCTGTACCAATACCAAGAGTATAAATATTAATGCCTTCAGAGTGAGCTCTACTAACCAAAGCTAAAGTTTCTTCATCATGCTCCTCGCCATCACTCATTATGATTAATGCCTTACCCTCTGACTTAATATGCTCAAAAGCCTTGCGCGCTACTTCTACAGCAGACTTAATAGAAGTGCCTGGGGTTTCAACAGAATCAGTACTAATACTAGAAATCCAGTCTCTGACCATAAGATAGTCATGGGTTAAAGGAGATTGCAAGAAGGCATCACCAGCAAAAATTATCAATCCAATTCTATCACCAGAAAGTTTCTCAAGTAATTTATCTATTTCAAACTTCGCTCTAGCTAAACGATTAGGTGAGATATCCTCAGCAAGCATACTAGTAGAAACATCTAAGGCAATAATAATATTAGTTCCTTTAGTTTCGATTTCTTTCCAATCATAACCCCAACGTGGCGAAATGAAAGAAGTCACAAACATAGTCACCGCTAGCAATAATAGCGAATATCTAATGATGGTCTTAGAGTTAGAACTATTAGGAAATAATGACTTAAGTTTATCTGGGCGGCATAGAATACCCAAAGCCTTAGATCTACGCTTCCAAGAATAATACAGGAAGAATGCCATCGCTGGAATTAGCAGTATAAGAAATAGCAATTCTGGATGTTTTATATTCATATGATCCTAAACAATAGCGTGTTTGCTAGCAACAACTCTCCCATAAAACTCATAAAAGCAATCCACAAGATAGTTTCATAGATATCTTTATATGAACTATATTGCTTAACTTGCATTTCTGTTTTCTCTAACTTATCGATATAGTCATAGATTCTTGTTAAATCATTAGTACTTTGTGCACGGAAATATTGTCCGCCCGTTTGATTAGCAATCTTGATCAAAGATTCTTCATCTATAGGCATAGCTTGCTGAACCATCACTGGACCCATCGGAGTATCTACCTTAAATGGCACTTCACCATCTTGCCCTATACCTATAGTATAAATTTTCACGCCAAGTTCTTTTGCCATCTCAGTGGCTATTAGTGGAGGGATATTACCAGAAGTATTCTCACCATCGGTCATGAGAATTATTACTCTAGATTTAGCTTGCAGGTCTTTCAAGCGCTTCACCGCAATAGCGATAGCGTCTCCTATCGCCGTAGATCCGCCTACCATACCGATCTCCATATTATCGATCAAATCAATAATGGCACCATGGTCTAAGGTAAGTGGACATTGAGTATAAGCCTTCTCTCCAAAGACCAGCAAAGCCAGTCTATCATTAGGACGCTTCAATACAAATTCCTGTAATAAACTTTTCAAGACTGTTAATCTATCTACTGTCTGTCCATTAAGCCTAAGGTCAAGCGCTGACATAGATTGTGAAGTATCTACAGCAAGCACCATATCTAGTCCATTATGCTTGCTTACTGTGAACGATTGCCCTAATTGCGGTCTAGCTAATAGAATAATAATTAATGCAAGAGTAATAAGTCTCAGTAAGAACGGGAAATGATAACCAATCTTATCAAAGAACGACGAGTAGGCTTTATGATGCTCAGTTAGAGAGATGCTCAGATCGCTCTGATTAGCCCGAAAGAAATAAAGCAGTGCTATCACCGGGATAAGAATTAAGAATATTAAAACCCAGGGATTAGCAAAGATCATAAGGATCCTCCTATTATTAACAAGGCTGTCAACTTAAAGACACCATCGTCATCCTGAGGAGCAACCGTAGGTTGCGACGTCAGGATCCACTCTGCATGCTTCTTAGTAGTGGATCCTGACGGTCGGGCTTCGCCCTCCCTCAGGATGACGAGCGTTTTATACCTGTACATTCTCGACCCCCTCCAATGTAGCTTCATCCTGTATCAAACCAGTAGTATTCACTGCCCTTGCTTCCTCTGCTGCCACTGTATCTTCAATCGCTCTAATAATCTCTAAGGTAGATTCGATATCTTTTGCCTTAGTATCCATAGGCACAGTATAAAGAGCAAACTTCGCTAAATCCGCTCGCTGAAAGATCTTGCTGAGTAACATTGCTTGGCTAGTTTGAATGCGGCGTTCGCTGATTAGTATCTCTCGCATTTCATCTTCTGTCTTATCGAGTGCATGCATGCCGAGACGCTGCTCTAAATAGATCCTAATATATTCAGAATAAGACAGATAGAAATCCTTGCTATTTCTACTGAGATCTAGTTCCTTAAGCCTCTTAACAGTAAGCTGATAAATAGTGAGGTCTGCATCTGGCTTCTTCTTAATATATCTCATATAAATAAAATAGGCTAAGTAAGCTAGAGCTATCACCAGTAAACTGATTTGAAGCCAAGCTGGGATCTCAATCGCATAAAAACCTTGAATATCTCTTAGTTGTTCCTCCGCAGGAACCGAACTAGATATACCTGGAGCAGTGGGCATTGAATTAATAAGCGTATTGGTTGGCATTAGCTCCTTCTCTCCCGCATTAGAAATAAATTCAACAGAGTTGAAATATAAGGTCTATTAGTAGATAGGTCTAAGAAGTCCACACCAAGCTTTTTAAATTTAGCTTTCAATATTGCTAAGTGTTTTTGTTGTGAATGAGCAAATAATTCACGCATAGATTTCTTATTAAGGTTAAGAAGCTCTTTATGACTGGTTTCTGGGTTAATCACTTCGATATAACCAATATTAGGTAAAGAGAACTCACGCGGGTCACGCACTGAGATCGCTATCAAGTCTTGAGTTCTGCGCAAGAGTTTTAACTCCCGTTCATAATCTGTAGCATCAATAAAATCAGAAATCAAAAACACTATCGTATGTCTCGGAATCAGACTAATCGCCTCAGTGAGAGCAGTTTTAAGATCGGTACGCTTGGAGCGTGGTTGAAAAGTTAGCAGGTCTTTGATCAGACGAAATATATGTGCCTTACCTTGTTTAGGCGGAACGTAGCTTTCTACCTTATCAGTAATCAACATCATGCCAACTTTATCGTTACTCTTAATTGCCAGGGAAGCCAGTACTGAAGCGAGTTCTATCGACATCTCGCGTTTGTTTTGCTCCTGAGTACCAAAGCTACTAGAAGCACTAAGATCCACTATCACCACTATAGATAGTTGACGCTCTTCTTTATACTGACGAATAAAAGGGGCTTGCATTCTTGCTGTCACCTTCCAATCAATGCTACGCAGATCATCTCCGATCTGATATTCGCGTATAGCCTCGAAGTTCAGTCCCTTCCCCTTAAACGCTGACTTGAACTCACCTGAGAGTATCTCCGATGCCATACGATCAGTTTTCACTTGAATTTTTTTGATCTTGGCAAGTAGTTCTTGAGATATTAACATTTAAAGTTTCCGTTACGGCACCTCAATACTATCGAAAATAACACTGACAATATTATCTACTGTCTTATCCTCAGCTTCCGCTTCAAAGCTCATAACAATACGCTGCCTCAATACATCAAAACCCACACTCTTAACATCTTGCGGAGTAACGTAAGCACGTCCTTGTAAGTAAGCATGAGTACGTGCAGCAAGCGCAAGTGCAATAGAAGCACGTGGTGAAGCACCATAAGCAATCAAACCATCTAACTCTTTAATCTTATGCGTTTTACCAGAGCTTTTCACTTCGCCGGTTCTAGTTGCAAACACTATATCAATAATATAATCCTGCACTTTCTCATCAATATAAATACGATCCACTAAATCTCGTGCTTTAAATATATCTTCTCTGCTGATAACCTGGCTAAGCTTAGTATCACGTTTAAGAGACATCATATTCATGATCTTTTTCTCTTCCTCGCGATTAGGATAATCAATCTTCAGCTTCATCATAAATCTATCCATCTGCGCTTCAGGTAAAGCATAAGTGCCCTCCTGCTCAAGTGGGTTTTGCGTTGCAAGTACAATAAACGGTTCATCGAGCTTATACGATGTAGAACCTATAGTCACCTGCTTCTCAGCCATAGCCTCTAGCAGTGCAGATTGTACTTTTGCTGGCGCGCGGTTAATCTCATCCGCCAGAATCAGGTTAGAGAATATAGGACCTTTCTTCGTCTCAAAGTCATTAGTATTAGGTTTATAAATCTGCGTACCAATCAAATCCGCTGGAAGCAAGTCTGGAGTGAACTGAATACGCTGAAAATTCAAACCTATGCATTGGGATAAACTCTTAACCGTCTCGGTCTTAGCCAGCCCAGGCACCCCCTCGATCAATATATGACCACCAGCAATAATCCCCAATAATAAACGCTCTATAAAAAGCTCCTGCCCTATGATTTTCCTGTGTATTTCTTGTTTAACTTTTTGGAATATTTGTGAGTGAATTTGTATATCGGTAGTTAACTGTTCTAAATCTGAACTTGTATTTATAGTCTCGGTCATAGGATCTCCTCTCTATATGATAGCTGATATAGTGATTTTAATAAAAATACAAACTGTTTTCTAGGGGATTTAGGAAGTTTTAAGCTAAGTAAGAGTAATCAATTATCATCAGGATCTACTACTTGATCTCTAACATTATCTAACAATTGACCAAATGTCTCAGGATACCCCACTCTTTCTAGATTGAATTTTTCACGTAATTTTGCCTCTATTTTCGACCATTCTATTGGAAAACGGTCGTTTAATACACGGAGCGGAGTCTTTCTTGTCATTTCAGTCTCAGGCGGTAATCTTAATACCTCCACTATAACTGATTTTATTATAGACTTAAGTAAATTTCTATCATGACCAATCTTACTCTTATCAACAATTTGATGCAACGCTTGTACTCTCTGATCATTATTACGATCATTATTTAATAAACTAAAAGCAACTGCATCGGCAACATCTCCTACTTTAGCTAATACATGCGGATTTTTTTTGTCGAGCATATAAGGCTTAGCTGCTATTTTGAAAGCTTCTCTTAATCCATTAAATAATTGCGGTCCTGTACAAGTTGTTGACATAATAGTACAGAAGATAACATAAAATCATCGCAAATAACAATCTGTATTAATTGTATTAATAGTAACGTTCCGACTTCGCACGCTCCTGTTACCAATTTAAAATAAAAGAGCCCTACATTGCTGCAGGGCTCTTTGTTTAATTAGACTCTAAATATAAATTTAGAACGTTGTGAAGATGCTAGCCTGAACACCAAAATCCGGTGAAACAGAAGTAAGTCCGATAGGAACGCCAGCTCTGAACTGAACATCACCTATAGGGATGATTAAACCAGGAACTAATCTTAAGTCAGTACCGATACCACTGTTATAAACACTGTTACCTAATAGACCGATAGATAGGCCTGCGCCATCACCAATACCCAACACAGCTTCATTATAGTAAACAAGTGAGTTCTGAACTTCACCAAGCTCAGGTACGTCGAATCTATATGCAACGTCACCGAACCAAGTTAAGCAATCAGCTAACTTAAATGAATACTCTAAACCAGTCTGGAAGCCATAAGCATTCACACCTTGAACTGGTCTAAGTACGTTAGTTGATAATAAACTATTGTGAACGAAAGGGAAGTTTTGGTTAATGTAAGCAGTGATGTTTACATCATCTCCTTGAACTAATCCAGCTTCTAAAGTTAGGCCTAAATTATTAAACCCCAAAGCCGCAGACTCAGCCTCAACTCCACCAATAGCAGTCTCAGCTGTACCATGCGTTAAAGCACTGTTCAAACCGATTCTAACTGGAATACCAATATCGAAACTTTGTCTAAAATCTACTCTTGGAAGATTCATTACACCAGTACGGAAATCACCAGGACCTCCACCGATACTTGAGTGGTCACGGAACCAATCAAAACCAACAGTTAACTGTTGATTGTGATCATCGTCAGTATTAATATGTGCAGGTTGCACATTTAATGGCGCTAATGTAGCTGCTTGTGCAGTTGAAACACACATCGCTAGCAACATCGCTAAAAGTATTGTTTTTTTCATCAAATTTATCTCCTATTTTGTTTTCTCTTATTAAAGAAAGAACTGTGCCAATTAGTTAAAACTAACACCAGGGTATATGCTCTCATAAGATTAGCCTTTTGTACAATATGTACTTCACAAAATTAATTTTTAAAGAACCATGTTCCTTGAATTATCGAAGTTAATTCTTAATTTATACGTAATTATCTTAAAGAAGTAACAGGAGCGTGCGAAGTCGGAATGTTACTAGTATTATAAATTTAAATGCTCGATCTACAAATCAACGGCTTTGCCACAGAAAACTTCTCGTGTAATTTCTGGGAAGCGCCAAATGATGAAAGCATCACAGCATTAAACAAGTATCTTTATAAGGAAGATGTTAAACAATACTTAGCAACATTAATCACTGCAAGTTATGCAACTATAGAAACTAATCTTCAGCGTATTCAAGACTATGTTAATAAGCACGGCAAATCTTCAATTCTAGGAGTACATATGGAAGGCGGGCTAATCACCCGTATGGGAGTACACCCTCTAGAACATGCTTCCGCACTGCAATACAAAGAAGCCAAAGCACTAGTTACTAAATTCCCTGGCTTAATTCGACTCTGGACTCTCTGCCCCAAGCTCGATCCTCAAGGGCAAGTCACACGTTTATTACAAGATCATGACATCGTAGTTAGTTATGGTCATAGCAATGCTAGTTACCAAGAGGCTTATAGGGGATTTGAAGATTATGATGTACACCTTGTAACTCATTGGGGTAATGCTATGTATGTAATGGAAGGGTTCAGGCAGAGGGATTGCCGCGAAGAAGACCTATCGCGCTTGGACACTGAAACTGACGGTGGTATTGGGCTTGCGGCTTATCAACACCCCGATGTTTATTGTATGGCGATCGCTGGCTCAGAAGCTGATGCTGACTTACATTTAGACCCTCGTCTTCTCAAGAAATTATTCACCAAGAAGAAAAACAAAATGATCTTAGTAAGTGATATGGTTGTCAAAACCCCAAGGCCCAAGCCTGGTTGCGCTCTTCAAGGCGGCCTAGCAAGCTTAGCTAAACATACCAAGAATGCTATAGCAAGCGGAATCCCCGAAAGCGAAGTCAGAAAATCTTGTGAAGAAATCCCCAGATCAATTATTAATAATTAAGATTAGGCTGGATTTCCCCTAATACAAACACTGTAGTCAGTCTAAATAAGCCAATTAATCTAACCTACTCCCTGTCGCCTAATAGGAGGGAACAATGTATTTATGGACAGCATTAGCTTAAAGAACAAAGACCAAAAAGCAGTAGAAATGTTGACTAAGTTACTTAAGGCTGCCCGCCGTGCTCAACATGAAGGCAAGGACCAAGCTCTCTCCAAAATCATTGATAGAGCAGGTAAATTAAGTGATTATCTGAATGATAGTTTATACCAAGCACAATTAGCCCGCGGCATACCTGCAGATATTTTTTATAAGAATTATTTATATCACCAACAACAAAGCCTAAATGCTAATGAGAAATTTATTAGAGTTGAAGGTGTGGTTGTAGAGTAGTTATTGATTTGAAACTTTGTTATATTGTCATCCTGAGGAGCAACCGTAGGTTGCGACGTAAGGATCCACTACCTAACGAGAAATCCATAAAAGTGGATCCTTACGGTCGGGCTTCGCCCTCCCTCAGGATGACGAAATTGACACAGTTTAGAAGCGTTGATTTATAAATTTACTGTCTATGCTTGCGCCCATCATCGTCACCGCTTTCATGCTGACAGTTAGCAAAAATCTGGAATTGCATATCGACGATTTCTACGCCGTATTTCTCGGCAATGCGCTTACCTAGCTCATTAACCATCTCATCTTCAAACTCAATAGTTTTATTACAGTTCAGGCAAATTATATGATGATGCGGCGGGGCGTCTGCGTCTATCAATTCATAATGTTTATGCGACTCAGCAAAGTCTAATTCGCGTAGGATATTCATCTTCACTAGCATTCGTAATGTTCTGTAAGTAGTAGCAAGTGAAACATCTTCATTCTTCTTCTGTAGGATCTCAAACACATCCTCTGCGCTTAGATGCTTATCCCCAGCCTCTTGGAAAATACGAATAACGATCTCACGTTGTGGCGTTACTCTATAACCTTGACTACGTAAGTTCTTGAGAAGCTCTTCTGTTTTATCCTCTAAGGTCATATCGCTTGGTCCCATCAATTAGATTTCCTTTGAAACTTGGAATTTTCCTTAAAGCGACACCGCGCGTTCCGCGCGGTCGCTATCTTTTTTCATAGACCTCTAATCGAAACCTAAGTTTCGAAAGAGGTCTATTTCATTATAACAGCTTATTAAGAATGATTCTCAATAAACAATTCAAGTCCCTGCATACACTTCGCATAGCCTTCTACTAGATTAGAACAATGTTTAGGTCTATTAGTAGCACTAGGATTACAACTACAATCCCCAGAACGCAAGACCTCGGCATAAGGGCTAAAGGGCCCGAAGCGCTTCTCAGAGGTAATAGAGAAAAGAGCAGTAATAGGAACTCCTACTGCTGCGCCTATATGCAAGATCCCAGTATCAGCAGAATATAAATGTTTCGCTTTGGATAAAATACTCACTAATTCTACAAGTGAAGTTTTACCAATTAAATTTAAGACTCGTCCATTACATTGCGCTACGGCATCTAAGGTCTGGCTAATATTAATTTCATCAGGTCCACCCAAAAGAACAATATTGTTATCCGTATTACTTAATTGCTTAGTTATAAGGTCAATCCATTTATCTAAGGGGTAAGCACGATGGGGTCTTAAGCTACCGACTCCTGGAACAACACAAACATAAGGGATGCCAATGGGAACAAGGTTTTTACTTATCGGCGTTAGGGTCTTCCATGCTAAAAGAGAAAAGGGATCACTAAGTAATTGTTGCTTTATACCTTGATAATAACTAATAACATAATTAGCCACTGCACTTAAACTATCATCACGTTTATAAATACTAGTTTTAGCTGCCTTAATAAATCTAAGATTTAACCACCAAGCCTTAAGCCAACCAGAGTGCAGGAATATAAACTCATCAACCCTTGTTGAACCTATATGAGACATTACCGGGGCTAGGTTGTTTTTAGTAACTAAATGAACCTTATCTATATAGTCAGTACACTTTTCTAATAAATCTACTAATTGTTGAGAACCCACTATATATTCAATCTGTGCCTCAGAATTATTCTTACGTAATAACTTCACAAAGGGTAATGTATGTACTACATCACCAATGGCACCAACCCTATAAATTATTATTCTTTGTTTGGTAGAACTCATCTAAGAAACTATATTTTAGCAATACGCGTCTAATACTAAGGCGTACTATGCATAGATTAACACTATTATTTCTTTTATTTACAAGTCAAGCCGCTCAAGCTGCGCCAGGACTATCCCTAAATCTTGGAGAAGATTCACGTGGTGTAGCAGTAGGAGTACAATTATTAGTCTTACTTACCATCCTGAGTATCGCTCCCTCTATATTGCTGATGACGACTAGTTTTGTAAGATTTATTGTTGTCTTTGGGATGTTGCGTACAGCGATTGGTCTGGGTCAATTACCACCAACCCAGGTCCTTGTCGGGCTTTCATTGATTCTTACTTTTATGGTGATGCAACCTACTTTTAATCGTATTAATACCGAAGCTCTACAACCATTTATGAACCAACAGATAGATGAGAAAGAATTCTTCGCTAAATCCTTTGATCCACTAAAAGAATTCATGCTTAAGCAAACCTCGGAACCTGAGCTAAGGTTAGCTGTGAAAACCGCAGATATAGAGCAACCTGAAAGTATCCTAGATATCCCTACTCATATAATTATTGTAGCTTTCATGCTTAGTGAGCTTAAGAAGTCCTTCCAGATTGGGTTTATGATTTTCTTGCCCTTTATTATTATCGATATGATTGTGGCAAGTGCCTTAGTCTCTGTGGGATTAATGTTCTTACCACCGACTACCATTGCTCTACCTTTCAAGGTGATACTCTTTGTTCTCATAGATGGTTGGGCGGTACTCAGTGACGGGTTAGTACAGGGATTTGTTAAATAATGGACCAAGCGCAGTTTATAGATATCTCTAATCAAGCGTTAATAGCCACTGCTATAGTTTCTATTCCGATACTTATACCTGCTCTAATCGGTGGTATCCTGATAAGTCTCTTCCAGACTGTAACTCAGATCAATGAACAGACTTTAACCTTTGTACCGAAGCTTATAATACTTATCGTTAGTTATGCCTTCGCTGGTCCTTGGATAGTACGTTTCATGATGAACTACACCATGGAGATCTTAGAAAAAATTCCCGAATTAAGTATTAGTCCGCAGGTGATATAAAGTTAAAAATAGCTCTAACAATTTACTCTCAAGCTAGAAGTCGGGTTACCTTACAAAATATCTTCAAGACTAAGTATTTGATTAAAGTACTCAGTATCTTGAAGAGACTTATCAGCACCATATAAAGAAATTAAGATTTTGTCTACCGTAAAACCTTTGGGCTTCTCTAATAGAGCGAGTTTCCGTTCAAATTCAGGAATAATTTTTGAGTTAATTTTTTTATCCTGATATTTTACTTCACAAACACCTAGAACTTTATCCGATCTCTTATAAATCAAATCTATTTGAAATTTAGAATCTTTCTTGTTATAAAAAGGAGCTACTTGTATTATTTCATCAGCAAAATTCATTTTATTAGCTAAATAGTATGCATTTTTAAGAGCAAATCTTTCAAAAGCAAAGCCCAACCAAGGTTGCCAAACCTTCTCTACTAGAGAATCAAAAAGGTTTTTGGAATTTATATTATCCCTTATATGCTCTAAATTAGGCTCTATAAATTTATAATAGAAAATCAAATATTCATCAGCCAGTTTATACTTACGAAACTTGGAGGAAGCAGTCATATTATAAGAGATATAACTCTTAATAATTTCTGCTTTCTCTAAATTAGATAAATATAACTTCAAACCACCACCAGAGACAATATCTAATTTTTGAGATATTTCATTAAAAGTATAAGCTTGATTTTTGAGTAATTTTACGATACGAATATAGTTTTTAGTTTCTTTAAATTGATTATAAAAAATTTTATCTGCTTCATTAAATAGAAACCCAGCAGGATCAAAACATAAAGAATTGATGTTTTGTTTAAAAGATTTATTTAAATCAATTTCTTCCAAATACTTGGGAATACCACCAAGTATCATAAGATAAAGTAAAATCTCTTCTTTACTACGTTTACCCTTAAAGAATTTTGCCGCAGTGGTAGGGTCTAATTGTTTGAGTAAGATTTGAGAATTTATTCTTCCGTATAAGGCCTTAGAATTAATGACTTTATTGATCATAAATGAAGCTACGGAACCACATAGAATCAACATTAAATCTTGCTTTGACCAATACCTGTCCCAATAAGATTTAAGCAAGCTTACTATTCTACTGTGACCCGTAGCTATCCATTGAAACTCATCCAAGAAAAGAATTTTTCTACCAGGTTTTGAAAAAACTCGCTGTGTCAAAAAATCAAAAACTTCAGACCAAGATTTGAATTTAGTTTGTTTTAAAAATGGATCATTGAGTTGAATACTCATTTCTTTGATAAACTCTTCTATTTGAGTCGAGACTATTTCATTTTCAAGTCCTTCAAATCTATAACTTAGTTTTTTTGATTTTAAGAACTCTTCAACTAGGGCGCTTTTACCAACTCGTCGCCTTCCATATATAACTATTAATTCGCCTTTCTTAGAGCGATATTTCTCTTCTAGCAGTTTTAATTCTTCTTCCCTTCCAAAAAATTTCATATAGAATCCGCAAACAGAAATATTATAGAACTCTTTGCGGATTATGTCAAAATTTCATATGGAATCCGCAAACAGAAATATTATAGAACTCTTTGCGGATTATGCCAAAATCTCACAAAGAATCCGCAAATGGAAATATTACAAGGTTTATAGGCTTAAACACTCTCTAGAACTCTCTTCGGTCCATGTATAGGATCTTCGATAAGAATAGTTTGTTCGCGGCTAGGTCCGACACTGACTATGGTGATAGGGATACCGAGTATCTTCTCAAGATAGCGTACGTAATTAATAGCGCCTTGTGGTAACTCACTGAACTCCCTAGCGTCAGTGGATCTCTTACCCTCATCCTTCCAGGTCTCAAGCTTCTCGTAGATTGGCTCTACATACTTAAGGAAGTTAGACTTAGCAGGTAGATCAGAATAAACTTCACCGGTGCGTATATCCTTATACTCTGTGCATACGTATAACTCTTCTACATCATCGAGTACATCGAGCTTGGTGAGCGCAAGACAGTCCATGCCATTAATACGAATCGCATAACGCATGAGTACTGCATCGAACCAACCTACGCGGCGTGCTCTACCAGTAGTAGTACCAATCTCTTCCCATGCTGTACCTTCTGCACGGAGTATCTTCGCTGAAGTGCCAGCTACTTCTGTAGGGAATGGTCCTTCACCAACACGCGTAGTATAAGCCTTGCCCACACCGATAACTCTATCTATGAAATTCGGTCCTACTCCAGAACCAACGCAAGCACCGCCAGCAACAGGATTAGAGCTAGTAACATATGGATAAGTACCGTGATCTAGATCTAGTAAAGTACCTTGCGCACCTTCAAATAAAATATTCTTACGTTCTTTATTAGCTTGCCAAATAATTGCAGCTGTATCAAACACATGCGGCGCTAATTGTTTACCATACTCCAAATACTCTCTATAAACGGCTTCTATAGTAAGTGGCTCAAGCCCATAAAGTCTCTCTAATAATATATTCTTCTCAGGAATAAGCACCTTCAGCTTATTCAATAATTCATCAGGCTCTATTAGGTCGCACATACGTAAACCACTACGAGCAGACTTATCTGCGTAAGTAGGACCGATACCACGACAAGTAGTTCCTATCTTACGTGAGCCACGCATATCCTCTTGAGCCTTGTCTATGATTAAGTGGTAAGGAAGTGTTACATGCGCTGAAGCGCTAATCTGTAAACCACTCATATCAATACCTTGCTCTTTCAGTTCTCCCACCTCACGAAGAATTACCTTAGGATCAATCACTGTCCCAGGTCCCACCATACAGATAGTTCCCTTATTAAGAATCCCTGACGGAATCAAATGAAATTTATACTTCTTACCATTAGCATTCACTGTGTGCCCAGCATTAGAACCACCTTGGTAGCGCACTATATAATCTGCGTTACGTGACAGTAAATCAACTATCTTAGCCTTACCTTCATCTCCCCACTGCGCTCCTACTATTATTACGTTTGCCATTGTTTTATTCCAAAACCAACATTGTAGCAAATTATTAAATACTTTGCTCCGCCAGGGGTTAAATGACCCCCTTGAGCAATTCATTTTTAACCAAATTTCTTAACCATTCAACTAAAACCCTTATAAACACTGGGTTTCAGAATAAGTTCTCAGGGGACTTTTGACCCCTTTCATTTCACTAAGTAGTTTGTTAAAACTATAACCACATGTACACTAAAACATATTCAGCCACGCTTGAGGGCATTAACGCACAGATCATCGGCATAGAAATAGACGCTAGCGATGGGGTTCCAGGATTTAGCATTGTCGGGCTTGCTGGCAAGTCTATTAACGAAGCGAAGGACAGGGTTAGCATCGCACTTAAGAGCTGTGACTTTGATCTAGAACCTAAGAAGATCCTCGTAAATCTTTCTCCAGCACATATACGTAAGGAAGGAACTCACTTTGATCTAAGTATTGCTGCGACATTAATGGTGAACTATGGTTGCATAGAAGCCAAACCCAATCTATTAGAAGAATTCTGTTTCTTTGGAGAACTATCACTCACTGGAGAGATCAAACCCGTATTAGGATTATTACCCCTAGCACTTGAAGCCCAGAATCAAAACATTCGCTACATCATAGTCCCCAAGCGCAACTCTAAGGAAGCAAGCCTAGTGAGCTTAGCATCTAGCTTTAAATCAGAGATCTATGCCATAAATAATCTGAATGAAATGCAGGCTCTGATAGAAGCCTTATCCAGTTTACTTGATAGCAGTATAAGTCCTGACTTACAAGCTGCCAAACAAGAATTAGTAAACGAATATCGCGTAGCTAAGCTAGATAGCCGTAGCATAATCCAGCATCATAATAAGAAAGAATCTAAATTAAACCTAGATGATGTCATAGGTCAAACTATCGCTAAACGCGGTCTAGAAATCGCAGCAGCAGGAAACCATCATCTATTAATGATAGGACCTCCTGGTTGCGGCAAGTCCATGCTAGCGCATCGTTTCAGAGAATTATTACCAGTATTAAGTTTTGATCAAGCATTAGAAGTAACGAAGATTTACAGCATCAGTGGATTATTAGAAGACCAGCTCATTCTTTCTCCTCCACTTAGAGCCCCTCACCATAGTGCTAGTAATGCAGCACTAGTGGGAGGCGGCTCTTCTATTAAACCAGGTGAAGTAAGCCTTGCGCATAATGGGATATTGTTTCTAGATGAACTTACAGAGTTTAATCGTCACACCATAGAACAGCTTAGGCAAATCCTTGAAGAGAAAGCCATCACTATTAATCGCATTAGACAGACTCTAAGATTCCCAGCTAATTTTATTATGATCGCTGCTTGTAACCCTTGTCCCTGCGGCTATCTAGGAGATACTGTTAAAACTTGCTCTTGTCTTCCAGGACAAATCGCCAGCTACCTTGGTAAACTTTCAGGACCTTTATTAGACCGTATAGACTTACATATAGAACTAGCCCGCTTGAACCAAGACGAGATCAAAGTTCTTACTCGCCAGCATTCATCTACTTCTAAGAAGAAAACTAAATCCGAGAATATTACTGCAACTCTGGAGAAGCCTTTCAATGAAACACTTACAGAAACCATTAAACACAATGTCATACAAGCACGCCTCTTTTCTGAAACAGAAGCACAAGGATATACCTTAGGTAAGGAAGAATTAGAGTTTATGGACCATGCTGTATTTAATCTAGAACTCTCCGCTCGCTCTCACCAGAAAGTTCTACGGATCTCCCGCACTATCGCTAACCTCGCCGCTTCCCCCCATATCAAACTTGAACACCTTGCAGAAGCGATGCAGTTTAGGAGTGTGGATTGGGAGAAGTATAGAAAGTGAATTTAGATGAGACTGAATTACCAGAAAATATGTTTGAGGCTCGATGTCCATTAAACTGTACTATTCATACTAGTACTTGGCATTGGTTTACAATCCGTGAAAAACATTCTGATCATGATTTTACTGTAGAGGATATAGAGAAATGTATTGCTGATCCTGATATAATAGTTAAAAGCCTACAAGATGATAATGTTTTTCTTTGCTACAAAATTCATGATAAACATCTTCTTGTTAGCGTATGTAAAAAACTAAATGGTAAGGGATTTTTAATAACAGCTTACTTAACTGACAAAATAAAAAAAGGGGAAATCCTATGGCAAAATTAAAAATTCTTCATGATCAAGTTGGTGAAACACTTACCATTTATTTCCATGAACCACCAGAACATGAAATCTGTGAGTTAACTGATGATGAAATGATATTGATCCGGGACGAGAAAACCAAACAATTATTAGGATTCGAGTTACTTCATTACAAACCTAAAGTATTAGGACCTCTGGTCATTGAAAGTGAGACCTTTACTGAGCGAGGTTAAGCGGCTTCTGCTGTTTGTTTCACAGAATCATTTGGTTTTGCTTCATTATCAAAAATAGAATTAACCAAATGAACGTCCTTAGCTAAAGTCGATACTAATCCTTTTACTTGTTTAGAAATTTGAGGAGATCCTGACGGAATAGCTTCTTCTGTAATACCTAAAGAAGAGGATTTTACATTATTTATATTAGGCTTATTATAAAATTGATCAAGCTTGCTTCCTAAGCCATTTTGAATCAAATTACTAAAAATTAAGCTCACACCATAACGTAATTCATCAACCTTATGTAAAAAGTCATTCCTTACTCCGTCTCTAGGAACACTTTCATGGTCAGCTAATGCTTCTAATTTAAATAAATCATCTAAACAACTAGATAGTTGTTTCAAACGAGATAAAGATCCCGATGAGATATCATGTCTTCTTAAGTCTGCTGCTTTAAGAACTTGAAGTTGGTAATTTTCTATACTTTTATCACCCAATCTTTTAATTCTTATTTCTGTTTCAAGCTCCTTGATTTTCTCACTTCTATCGACTAATGCTTCAGATGAGCCAAAAGCTTTAAGTGCTTCCATTTCAGGGCTTTTATCAGCTAACACTTCTGCAATACATCTTTGACATTCCTTAAACTCTCTGTCTGAAAATTCTAATCTTCCAGCGTTAAGACTATTTGAACCAATACCAGGAATGCTATGCCTTAAGCTATTTGCTAAAGCACTTATAGTTGAATACAAAGATGTAATTGACATAATATTTCCTCAAAATTAAGTATATACTAATCTATCTTCATTGTCAATACTTATCTTAACAATTTTCAGTATATATTATCCAAAGTTCACCATAATAATACAAACTCTAATAAAATCAAGCTTTTTCTATAAAGAATTAAGTATTATCAATGGAGACCTCTTTCGAAACCTATGGTTTCGATTAGAGGTCTATGAAAAAAGATAGCGACCGCGCGGAACGCGCGTGTCGCCCTAAAAAAAACTTCAAGTTTCAGAGGAAGTCTCATGAGTACCCTCGGGTCTATTTATCAAGAACTTAAGTCCAGCCTCAAAATTGCAGAGCCTGAAGTAGAAGCACGCGTAATTTTAGAGCATGTACTTAATATTAGCCCTTCAGAATTAATCTCCGAGCCGGATCTGCACATCACTAAGAGCCAATTAGCGAAGATTTATTCTATAAGAGACAAACGCAATGAGCAACGCATTCCCTTAGCGTATCTACTAGAAGAAGCTCCCTTCGGAGATTTAAGGCTTTTCGTTAATTCAGATGTATTGATTCCGCGTCCAGAGACTGAGTTACTAATACCTATAATTCTAGAAGAGATTAAGAAACGTAAGATTTATCAACCAAGTATTTTAGATCTAGGCACAGGTTCGGGTTGTATCGCTATAGCGCTTAAGCTTGCTTTGCCTGCTGCCAGGGTTTATGCTTCTGATATCTCTAGAGCTTCTCTGAGTGTCGCTGCTATTAATGCCAAACGCTACAACGCTGAGTTAGAGCTAGTTATGGGGGACTATCTAGATCCTTTCTTAGGAGTCTCTACTTCACCTGTCGCGATTCCCATAATTAAAGGTGCTCCACCTTACTTCGATATCATCGTTTCTAATCCTCCTTATGTCTCCGAAGAAGACTACTCTAAGTTAGAACCAGAACTCAAGCATGAACCTAAACATGCTCTTACTGGATTTCCTTACGAGCATATTAAGAAACAATCTCAGACTCTATTACAGAAGAATGGGTTTATGGCATTTGAATTTGGACAAGGACAAAGAACTAAGCTAGAGACTATTTTTCCTGGAGCAGGTTTCTATAAAGATCTAGAAAATAATGATAGATTCCTCATATGGTCAGAACCAGAGCCTGAATTAATTCTAGGGTTTAAGCCGCTGTAATCTTCTAACACAAAGTCATCTCATTGCGTCATCCTGAGGGAGGCGAAGCCGACCGTCAGGATCCACTACTAACTTAATTTAGTGGATCTTTACGTCGCCTGCTTCGCAGGCTCCTCAAGATGACGAGACATATATTCACTTTAACAACAATGAATCAAAAAAACTCTCTAGCAACTCTCTACTATCAATATTTTTATCAAACTCACTACTAAAAACCCCTGCATTACCACCCGTAGCAATGCTAATAAAATTCTCTCCATTAAATTTCTCTAGAGCATAATTTTTATAATATTGAATCATCGCCAAATGCTCTCGGTAAGCACCTTCTATCACTGCTTTAGCTGTAGATTCATTTGGAAATATTTCTGTAAGACTAGTGCCAGAGATTAATTGTTTAAATTCTTTACTTTCTGCATAATTCTTAAATCCTTTCAACTTATCAGCGACAGCTTCCACCCTAGCTTGCAAACCTAGATTAACAAAGCCTCCTATAAATTCAGAATTCTTATTAGCCAAATTTAAAGTAGTAGCAGTACCAAAGTCCATGAGCATAATATTTGAGCCAGAAAACATAGTTAATGCTCCACTAAGTTTAGCGATGCGATCTCCACCTAAACCTTGATAAATACCTTCTAATAACGAATCGTCTGAATCAAAGACATGTATATGGTCTAAACTTACATTTATTCTGTATTCAGGATCCATATTGTATTCTAATTGATTAAAAAATCCTATAACCCTATCCAAGATTTTTTGTCCGATATAACTATTAGGAGCAATAACATATACATCAATAACATGGCTATAAGCAGAATCTAAGCCTAAATAAATACTTTCATAGTCATATTCTGTATTATTACCAAAATGATACTTCACTCTAGAGTTACCAATGTCTATAATTAATCTATGTCTTTTTTCCAAAATATTTACGGAATATTGTTTAGGCCTGATGCCACATTTAAGCAGCTTGCCATAAATTATAGCCCAAGCCTAATATTGCAAGGGGTACTTGTCTTAATAATGGTAGGTCTCATTAATAATGAAGAGCCTAGTAGCTTTGGAGTGGTTAGTTATCTAGGTTCTTGGTTAGTAGTTTCTACGGTAATTTTTATGATGGCTTTTATTTTCAAGCTAAGAGTCAGTGACTATCCTCGCTTTATGGTAATGTTAGCGTTTGCAAATTTACCCTTTATCTTTCTTGCACCCTTAGCAATTATGACCGAAGCTAATATCATAGTTGCAGGTTTCCTAAAACTTATAATCATCACTTGGGCTTTCAATCTCAATCTGATAGCTATTTCTCGCAGTTGTGAGATCTCTAAAGTAAGAGCTTTATTGATTTACTTACTGCCACCATTGATTTTGATTTTAATTATAGTGAATTTATTCTTTAGTCTTTTTAGTTTAATGTAATCATGGTGCTATTAGAATCCCACGAACTTGAATACGGTAAAGCTCTAGTAGAGTTTAATCTAGCAGATACAGTCAGCAAGCGTAATATCTCCAATAATGATCTGAAGCATGATATAGCGGTAATAGCATTCATCTGTAATCATTGTCCTTACGTAGTGCGTATCATTGATGAGTTTTCTAAGTTAGCGACTAAGACTCAGAAAGAAGTAAACTGGATAGCTATCTCTGCTAATGACCCAGACTATCGTCAGGAAGATAGTCCTGAGAATATGATTAAGTTTGCCAAAGATCATAAGTTTAGCTTCCCTTATTTATTTGATGAAAGCCAGGAAGTAGCTCATAGATTTGGTGCCGTATGCACTCCAGATATTTTTGTTTATAAAAGGATAGAAGGGCTATATAAACTTGCTTACCATGCACGTTTTGAGGATCTAGAGAAGGCTATTAATGATTTACTTAAATCCGATAAGGTTAGCTTCGAAACTTTACCAAGTGCTGGTTGCAGTATCAAGTGGAAAACTTAAACCTGAGGAGTATCAGCTGTCTTAAGAGGTGGTTTAAGAATACTCACAGCAAACACACAGACACTAATCAAGGCCATTAAAGAAAGTAGTATTGCTGGTATCAGCTTTTCTGAATCGCCCGCAGCAAGCGCATTCATAACTAGTGTAGATCTCCAAGCAAAAACTCCTAAGAAAAGTACATTAAAAATCTTAGCGATTAACTGAACAACATCAAATTTATTAACTAAGGTACTAAAGACAATCATAAGTACACCAGTAGCAAGCCCACTGATAAGCGCGGATTTAGCGTGAGTAAGCAAGTAACCAACCAAACCTATAAGGATTAGAGCGGTGCCGTAAGACGAATAAAGTGTGCGAGGGTTCATAATAAAGTATTATAATACGAATTATGGCTAAAAATCCTGCTATTTCCATTCATGAATATGCATTTCTGGGCAAGGACTTCTTAAAATATGAGGATGCGCGCATTCCTGTTATGACTCATGCATTTATGTATGGTACTGCGGTGTTTGAAGGAATTCGTGCTTACTGGAACGCGGAGCAGAAGAAGCTTTATGTCTTACATGTACGTGAACATTTAGAAAGAATCTTACAAAGCTGCAAAATACTTAGACTACAACCTTATTACAATGTTGATGAAATGACAAACATTGTTATAGAGCTTCTCAAAAAAAACAAACCACAAAACGATGCTTATATTAGACCAAGCTGGTTCAAAGCTTGCGAGCGTATTGGACCAAATGTTATAGGCGCTGACGATGAAGATAGTTTCGTAGTTACCTCAATCGATCTTGGTGACTACCTTGACACTAGTAAGGGTATCTCTGTTCAAGTATCCAGCTGGCGCAGACTCTCTGATAACGCGATTCCAGCTCGCGCCAAAATCAATGGTAGCTATGTTAACACTGCTCTCTCTAAAGCCACAGCTCATCTCTCTGGCTATGATGATGCTATCTATCTCACTGAAGAAGGTCATGTAGCCGAAGGTTCAGCCATGAATTTATTTATAGTCCGTGGTGCTAAGCTCATCACCTGCGGAGTCACTGAGAATATTCTAGAAGGTATCACTCGTAGATTCCTAATTCAATTAGCCACCGAAGAACTAGGCTATGAAGTAGAAGTAAGATCAATAGACCGTAGTGAGCTTTACATCGCTGATGAAGCTTTCTTCTGTGGCACTGGCGCGCAGATAGCACCAATAGGTTCTATAGATCATTATATTTTAGGAACGGGCAAACCTGGACCTCTAACAACCAAGCTACAAGAGCTTTACAGCAATATTTGCCGCGGCAAGGTAGCGAAATACAAAGATGTGCTTATAGAGATTAGCTATTAAATTTCCCTAACTTAGACTTAAATCGTCATCCTGAGGAGCAACCGTAGGTTGCGACGTAAGGATCCACTACTTCGAATAGTCTATTAAGTAAGAGTGGATCCTTACGGTCGGGCTTCGCCCTCCCTCAGGATGACGAATCGATTGATATAATTGTGGATACATGAGAATCTCCGTTAAAACTTTTACAGGCTTCGTCCATGACCTTCGCAAGTTTCTTAAGCCTGATCAAATTCTCGATTCTAATATTGATCTATATCTATATGAAACAGATGCTACTTCATTATTTAAGCAGCAAGCTGCACTAGTAGTGCTTCCTAATAACGCAAGCGAGATCTCGCAAATCATTAAACTAATTAACGAATATCATCAAGATATCCCTATTAACTTTGTGGCAAGGGGCGCTGGTACTGGACTCTCAGGCGGTGCTATTGGTAATGCTCACTCAGTAATTATTTCTCTTGCACGTCTCAATCAATTAATTGCCTATGATGAGATAAATCAAATCGCCCTTATAGAGACAGGTCTAGTCAACTCAGCACTCTCTGAACAGATCAAAGGCACGGGATTACACTTCTCGCCAGATCCAAGTTCTCAAGACTCTTGCACCATCGGTGGTAATATCGCAGAGAACGCTGGTGGTATACATTGTTTCAAGCATGGAGTTACCAGTGAGCAAATACTTGGTTTAGAAATAGTTCTACCTAATGGGGAGATAGTTTACACTGGCACCATTAACGCTGAAGCTTGCCAAAAATACGCTAAAGGCGAAGAACATCATAAGATCTACTCAGCCAAACGATCCGCTGTCGATCTCACTAAGCTCTTTGTAGGGACCGAGGGAACCTTTGGGATTGCAACTAAAGCTCTAGTGCGTTTGCAGGCTAGCCCTGAATCTTTCTTAACTATGCAACTTTGTTTCAAGTCAGTCTCAGAAGCAGCAGAGCTTGTCGCAGCTATCATTAAATATGGCTTTAAACCTACTGCTATAGAAATGATAGATCAAGGCGCTATAGAGGCTGTGAGTAAAGCTTTTGAACTTGGTTTACCAACACATACTAAAGCAGTTTTATTAGTAGAGTTAGATGGTAATCATGATGAGGTTTTACTGGAAGCTAAATTAATTAAAGAACTAATCGAAGATAAATTTCATCCTATTCAATACAAAGAAACCCAAGATCCCAAGGAGAAAAAATTCCTCTGGAAAGTGCGTAAGGGCACAGTTGCAGCCTTTGGGCAGCTTGCACCATTCTGGTATCTTTATGACGCTGTAGTTCCTCGCTCTAAAATTCCTGAAGCACTATCAGAGATTGAGAGAATCGCAGAGAAGTATCAACTCAAGCTAGCAAGTGTTTTGCATGCTGCTGATGGTAATCTCCATCCTAATTTCCTCTATGACCCAGAGAAAGATCTCACAGTGATAGAACGCATTCACCAAGCTAGTCACGAGATCATGAAGCTTTGCATTGATCTTGGTGGCGTGCTTTCAGGAGAGCATGGCATCGGTGTAGAGAAACAAGAATATATGCCATTTATGTTTTCGGAAGCAGATATGCAAACCATGCTCCAAGTACGACAAGTGTTTGACCCTAAGATGATCAGTAATCCTAATAAAATTTTCCCTATTAGAATTTGCAAGCAGTGTTAGTGAGAATGGTTCTCAATTAAACCAGTGTGTCCTTCCCAGGACAGGCGTGGGGGTTCCGCCGCTCCGCGGCGGTTTGCGCTGCGCGCGGCTTAATGAAAAATATTAGCAGTCCGCAGGACGAACCGCGCCGAAGGCGCGGAACCACAGCAAAAGAGATTTAGATTTAAATTATTATTAATAAGGCTAATAAGAATGATTCTCAAAAAGCTTTATTCAAAAATTTTCTTGTTAGTATTGGTTCTTGTTGACCAATAATGTATTGAGTCACGAGAATGTAAGATTTATGTTTTACTAAAGTTCAAAGGAGTTAAGAATGCCATACACTATAGTTTCAAGTATTTGCGAAGGCGCTGCAGATTGTATCCCTGTTTGCCCAGTAGATTGTATCAAATGGCCAGAAACAGAAAAAACAAATGCCAACGGTCACAAATATCCATATATCGATATGGATACTTGTATTGATTGTGGTGCATGTCTAGCTGCTTGCCCTGTAGAAGGTGCAATATTAGACGAAGCTAAGCCAGAATTACAGTTAGTTTAAATTACTTTTCACTCGCATTAAATTTTAAGCCTTACGCTTCTAGTAAGGCTTTTTTTATAGATTGTAAGAAATTTAATCGATAGATTCGATTATTTCTTCTAGTTCATCCATCTTGTTTTCAAGCTCTTTGCTGATTTGCTTTCTACTAGAATCAACTTCTTTGCCATGTTTTTTAAGATCTTCTTTGAGTTTTTCTACTTGATCAATAATCTTGTCAGCCTGAGCATTAATTACTTTGGCACTTGCACTTGCTTCTTTACCTAAAGCCTCTTTAATAGCTTGAGTATCTTTCTTGATATTTTCAGTTCTTTCTTTTACTACGGTCTTAAGGTCTTGCTCCTCAGCTTTAACCTCCTCTGCTTGAGAAGCAGTCATAGAAACCAGGAGAAGTACACTAAGAATTATTAAAAAACGATATTTCATAGCTATAATCTTAGCATTCGATAATTATCTTGGCACTATGGAATTACGAATGATAAAATCACAATAAGGAGAGTTTATTTTGGTAAGACTAAGACCACAAGAAATTGATGCAATTAAAAAATCAATCCATGAATACACTCCAGAAGCCAAAATCCTGGTTTATGGATCAAGAACAGACGATACCAAAAAAGGTGGCGATATCGATCTATTGGTTTATTGCAAACAAGTACCAGATCTAAATACCAAAAATCGTATCTTATTAAATCTATATGATTTAATCGGTGAACAGAAGATTGATATACTTTATTCTCAAGCAGAAAGTAATTTTACTCAATTAATCCAAGGGGAGGCTATAGAAATATAGTGACAAAAAAACAAAAAGAATATCAAGTCTTACAAGATCTAGTTAAAGATTGTTTATTGCAGTCTAAACATTTGGGACTCTCCTATAACAAATGTTCTAAGGTTGATTTAAATCAAATCAGCATAGAAGCTCTCTCCGAAGAAAATCTGGAAGCTTTTGAAGCTTTAGTTTCTCGTTTTGGTAGATTGAGTGACATGCTCACACAGAAAATATTTAGATTAATAGATGAATTAGAATATGAAAATCATAAGAGCTTTATCGATCGTATCAATGCCGCAGAAAAGCGAGAATTAATTGATTCAGCATATGAGTTTAGAGAAATTAGGGAAATAAGAAATAGGATAGAACATGAATACGAAAGTAGTAATTTATTAGAGCTATTCGCTAAAACTCTAGAATTCAGTCCCAAGCTTTTAAAGACTTGCGATAAATTAAAAGCCTACCTAACAAATATCAAATTAGAGTAATGAACATTAAAACTATTCTTATCACTGGCGGATCTCGCGGCATAGGCAAGGCAAGCGCTTCAATACTAGAAGCTGCTGGTTATAAAGTACTAGCTCCAAGTTCTAAAGACTTAGATGTGACTAACGAAGAATCTATTAAAAACTATCTCCACACTAATCTTGGTTCAGAGCCCTTATATGGACTAGTTTGTAATGCTGGAATTTATTACGACAATCCTATTGAGAAACACTCTATAGAAAATTTCTCTAAAGTTTTAGAAGTAAATCTCACTGGAGCTTTTCGCAGTGTGCAAGCTTGCATGCCCCAACTCAAAGCTTCCCAGGGAGCGAGAATCATCTTCATCTCTTCAGTAAGCGCTTACGGAGATGCTGGGGCTCCTGCCTATAGCGCATCTAAAGCGGGCCTCATCGCTATGATGAAATCTTTAGCTCCAGAACTCGCTCATGATCAAATCACTATCAATACCATTAATCCAGGTTGGGTGAGAACCGACATGGCAGAAACTATATTAAAATCAGAAGATGATGTAAGAAACAATCTAGGAGCCACTCTACTCAAGCGCTGGATAGAACCTGAAGAGATAGGTGAGCTAGTAAAGTTCTTACTTAGCGATCAAGCTTCTGCTATCTGCGGAGAGGCTATTAATATTGATGCGGGGTTGATGGTAT
The DNA here is from genome assembly GCA_964512985.1 of uncultured Gammaproteobacteria bacterium. Lineage (GTDB taxonomy): Bacteria > Cyanobacteriota > Vampirovibrionia > LMEP-6097 > LMEP-6097 > CAYPGT01. The sequence continues at coordinate 60,657 of CAZELI010000010.1, forward strand.
AGAACCTGCCCGAAAGGCTCCCAGATACAAGGCATGCGAGTTCCGAGGACACGGAGTTGACTTAATGTCAATGAGTAGTCCGAGGAATGAGCATAACGCAGTAGATGGGACTTTGCGGGCAGGTTCTTGCTATAATCTTCGCTTAGAATGGACTTTCGCTCTCAAATCATGTCCCCCAACAGCTTCCCTATATTACTAGGGCCTTGTGTTATTGAGTCAGAAGCTTTATTACATGAGATAGCAACTAAGCTAGAAAAAATTATCGGTAAATTAGAATCAGAGAAATTAACTGACGGTGTAGTCTGGGTGTTTAAGGCTAGCTACGACAAGGCTAACCGCTCTTCTATTAAAGGTTATCGTGGACCGGGATTAGAATTAGGGCTTAAACAATTAGCGAAGGTCAAACAAGACTTTGGGTTTAACTTAGTGTCAGATGTACACGAAGCTGCTCATTGCGCGCCGGCTGCTGAAGTCTTAGATATCTTACAGATCCCTGCTTTCTTATGTCGTCAAACAGATCTAATACAAGCTGCTGCTGAAACCGGCAAGGTTCTTAATATTAAGAAAGGTCAATTTCTCTCACCTCCAGAAATAAAAAACATCGTTGATAAATGTCGCGAAGCTGGCAACACTAATGTATTTATTTGTGAGCGCGGGAATAGCTTTGGTTATAACAATCTAGTCGTCGATATGCGTATGTTCGAGCAAGCTCGTGAAATGGGCATCAGGACTATATTTGACGCTACTCACTCTTGTCAGCTTCCCGGAGCAGGCGGAGACAAATCTCTCGGTAATAGTCACTATGCACCAATACTTGCTCGTGCAGCTGTCGCTGCTGGTGCTACTGGAATCTTTGCTGAAACACACCCTCGTCCAGAAGAAGCTCTATCAGATGGTCCTAATATGATTGCTATGGATAAGCTAGAGTCTGCGCTGAAGGAAATCTTAATCGTAAGACAGTGCCTGAGTGACCGAGTGGCTGAGTGTCCGACAATTTAATTTACTCAGTCACCCACAACCCAGCCACTCAGACCCTAGAGAATCTAGATATATTCAACAATATCCCAATAATAATAGAAGAGCTTAAGAAACTACTTCCTCCAAAGCTAATCAGAGGCAGGGTCATACCAGTAATAGGAAAAAGTCCTGTAGCTACTGCGATATTAATTACAATCTGAAACGCAAACACCATCGTTAGCGAGAACCCTAAAATTCTACCAAATTCATCTTCGGCATTGATACTTATATACATCGCTCGATAGATCCAAGCAAAAAACAATGCAAGTAAACCTAAGGCACCAAGGAAACCAATCTCCTCACAAATAATCGAAAAAATAAAATCCGCATAAGCTACGGGTAAAGGTCCGAGTTTTTGGACAGAAGCACCAATGCCTGCACCCCAAAGTCCACCCGCACCAATCGCCCTAATAGACTGGATTAGATTATAACCATGTCCAAGCGGATCACAATAAGGATCAAGCCAATACTTAATCCTGTCCATTTGGTAGGGAGTACTCATTACATGCTTAACTCCGCCATATATCACACCAGCTAAGCCTAATATCAAGGCTATTAAATTAAAACCAGAAGCAAACAAAGCAGAAACTGCAGCTCCCATAATTAAAATACTTGTACCTAAGTCAGGTTGCTTTAATACCAAAACCGACATTATCGCCACCGCAATCACAGCCCAAATACGATTCTTCCCTTCTACAATCACCTTAGTAGCGATTAAAGCAGAAATGATCTTTGCAAACTCTGATGCTTGTAAATTAATAGGACCCAATCCTAGCCAGCGACGTGAGCCACCAGTAACCACACCAAACTTAGCCGTTAACAGTAACAAGACAATCACAGCAAAGACCCAAAGCCAAGCTGAACGCTTTAACCATCTAAAATGTAGAAAGCTAAAAAAGAACATCAATGATGAACCAAGAATCACAGCTACAGTATGTTTAATAATAAAATTCCACGGCGTACCATAATATCTCACTGACTCATGCCAACTTGCACTGATAACAAAAGTAAAACCAACAACAATCAAAGCCAAAGTTAACTGTAAAAAGAATAAATCTACAGACTTGAGCTTTGAATTAACTTGTGGGAACGGACTCACTAGCTTTAGTATAAACTAATTTTATAAACTGATTACCTCTGTCCTCATAGCCAGTAAACATATCAAAGCTTGAACTAGCAGGCGCAAGTACCACTGGTATATTCGGAATATTTTTAGCATATTCACAAGCTAAATCTACTGCTTCATTCAAGCTGGCAGCTTCTTTGACCATAGCAAAATCTTTAGCTTTTAAAGCGTCACTAATAGAAGATTTGAGTTCACCTATGGCTACTACTCCTTGACATTTTTCAATTAATTTATCTATAAAACTATTCATATCTAGGTTTTTATTTTTGCCGCCTACTATAGCAATAGACTTATCAAAAGCCTCTAAAGCTTTAATAGCAGAATCTGGATTAGTAGCTTTACTATCGTTATAGAACTTATGTCCATCTATAGTCGCCACATACTCTAATCTATGAGGCACTGGTTTAAAAGTTTTAAGTTTCTCTATGATTTGTTTATTGCTTACACCTACAGAGCTCGATGTTAGAACCGCCGCTAGAATATTAGAATAGTTATGCTTACCTACTAGATTTAATTCAGTGACATTAATAAGCTTCTCACCATTTAAATAAAGTATTTCATCCTTATAATAAGCTCCTGGATTGGTTTCTAGCTCAGTAGAAAAGAACCTTACATTAGATTTATCCACTGCAAGTTCTCGTACTATTGGATCATCATAGTTCATCACAAGAGTTTTACCAGATACATCTTTAAAGATTTTAGCCTTCGCATTTCTATATTCTTCTAAGCTTGAATGCCAATCAAGATGATCATCGGTCAAGTTTAAATACACTGACAGATCTGGAAGATATTTATCATCATCTAAAATATTTGAATAAAATAATTGAAAAGAACTTAATTCAAGTACAAGAACATCTTGGTTAGGGACTTCCGGAAACTCTAAAAACGGCTTACCAATATTACCAAGTCCTTCAGTTTCTAGAATATGCGCCACTAAAGCAGTAGTAGTAGTCTTACCATTGGTACCAGTAATAGCAATCTTGCGAGCAGAAGAGACCATTAACAGAAGATCTAAGTCCGTACCAAAACTTGCACCAGAGATACGCACCATATCCATCACTGGTGCCTTAGGTGGAATACCAGGGCTAACCATTATAAACAGCTCACTAGCGCCATTCCAAGTGATGAAGCTCTTACTCTGCTGACCCAGCTCAAACTCTACTCCCCGAGCTTCTAACGCAGTAATCTCAGCTTCTTGTAATTTATCTCTGCTCTTAAGCTCAGAGACTCTAATGCAGGTTGCTGGATAATTAGCTAAGAAAAATTCTATAGTGCTAATCGCACTTTTACCAAAGCCAAGGATTGTAAGATACTTGAACACGATTTTATTATAACGTATACTTTTGCTGTCCCTACCAATAATAAAAAAGCCCTAGATGATTACCTAAGTAATTCCAAGTCACTCTATCAAAGATTTCTAATAATAAAGGAATGCCTCTACCACCCTCATTATCAAATATTACTTCATCAATATTAGCCTGGTTATAAACTTGCCAATTAAATCCTGGACCAGGGTCAATTAGGGTCATCTTAAATGATCCAGGACCCACTCTATAGCCAACTCGGACACTACCATATGGATTTTTCTTTAAACCATAGCGTACTGCATTCGCAATCGCTTCAGTAATACCTAAGCGTAGATTAATTGCTCGTTCCTTGGGCATACCGGCTTCTAAACATTCTGTAGCAATCTGCTCTAGAAGTTCCACAACCTTATTAGAGTCAGTAGCAGAGAAATCATAAATATTAAAGCTTACTTGCTGTAAGCTAATCATTAAGCGGTCATCAGTGAGAGGTGTTGCACCACTTAAAGCATTAAGTGTTTCATTCAATTCAAAAGTTATTTCTTTTACATCTTGATCTTTAACCCTATCCAGAACCTTATAAACCCAATCCTTCGGAACAAACTCACCATCAGGCATACGTTGATCCATTACCCCATCAGTAAATAGCACCATCTTATCCCCAGCCTTAAAATCAATAACCTTAGCTTCGTAAGCTTCTTCTATCTCACGAGGATTAATTAATCCTAATGGCACTCCACTATCTTCGTTTTGATTAAGCTGTCTTACTGTTCCTGCTTGAATCACAAAAGGATTCAAATGACCTGCATTAGTATAGGTCAAAGATTCATTATAAAGATCAAAAACTCCATACCAAGCAGTCGCATAGAAATCCGAACTTGCGTTTTGTTCTAGAATAGATTGACAAAGAAAACTTATCATCTTCTCTGGGAACCAAGCTAGAGCAGAGTTTCGCACAGCTGAGTTAAACTCCCCAAGTAAATATCCCGTAAGTAAAGCAGCAGCAGGACCCTTACCAGATACATCACCAATCAAGACTCCGATTCTATCAGGAGCCAATTCTGCTACCCAATAGAAATCTCCCGAAACGTTACTATGAGCTTTATAGAATACTGATGTCTCAAGATTAACATTCACTACATCGCCACCAATAAGTGAGGTCTGTACTCTAGCTGCTTGTTTTAATTCACGAGATAGTTTTTCTTGATAAGAATTAAGCTTCTCATACATACGTGACTGCGTCATAGCCACTATCACTTGTGAACCTGCAGACTCTACAAAGCTCACCTCATCAGGAGTCCAAATACGACGAGTAAAACTATGAAACACAATCCAACCCTGCATTATCCCCTGGAAATGCAATGGACAAGCTAAAGCTGAGACTGCGCCACTCAGTTCAAGTTCAGCTGCTTCTTCATCACTTAACTTAGTTAAATGCTCTTCTGTTAATAAATTATCAACTACTATTGGCTTGAAACTACCACCCTCAAGAAATTTATCTAATATTAAATACTTAGTAGTATTAGCAATACTATGAACCCCTTCCTCACAATACTCATCACTAATATATCCATCAAAATACAAAAAACACCTAGAAGCTTTCAGCGCCAAACCTAGTTCATTAACGGTTCTAGCGAGAATTTCACTAAGATTCAAACTTGATCTAATCTGAGTTGTTAGATTGTTCAGTAATTCAGCATATTCAGTACGTTTACGTGCTTCCTGATAAAGCAATGCTTTCTCTATAGCACTAGATAAAGGAATCACAATAGACTGCAATAAATCTACTTCGCGATTATTCCATTCTCTATCTTTAGCACATTGCTGCACATATAGCACCCCCAGAACCTTGTCAGCCAAAGCATATAAAGGAAATGCCATAAACGATTTAGCAGAATCCAAAAACATATCGCTGTTTTTATCATCAAGCTTATTCTCAATTACAGCAGATTTAATCCTAAGCACTTTACGTATACAGGAGTTTTTCTTTACAGTCTGAAGCTTGAGCTGTTTGTCACTTTCTATTAGACGCTCATCCCCCACGATAGTACGAGAATAAGCTTCAGTAGCATATTCTTCTATCTCCAATAAATTATGTGAATCAAATAAAACAATCCCACAACGATCCACTTCCAAGTGAGTGCCTATTTCTTCTACCGTAAGCGCCATAACAGAATTAAGATAGAAAGAACTATGAATCTTCTCAACCCATTTATTTATGAGCTTTTCTTTCTCAGCACGTGAGTTGGCTATCTGTCTTTCTTGAATTAAAGCTAAGGTTGTATTCTGCAAATGCCGAGCCAGGTCTTCTGTCTCAGCAATAGTTTTCTTCATCATCGAAGTTTTATCTTCGTTTAATTTACGCTCAGTATTTAGCTTCAGTTCAAGCTCTTGGACTTTTTCCTCTAGATCATTCTCCAGATCTTGCTTGTTTGTATAATCGCTCATTGCTATATCAGCTTGTTTTAGATATGATTCTTGTTAGCTGATGTAATCTTGCTATGCGCAATAAAGCCTGCACATCATCTATAACATTGTATAATTCAAGTTCTGCACCAATCATCTTACATTCTTTCCAAAGTCTCACAAAAGAACCCATGCCAGCACTATCCAAAAAATGTAAATCAGCACAATCTACTTTCACTTTGGACTGCTCCTTCAAATGGGGTAGTACAGTTTCCTTAAAATGTTCTGCATCACTGTATAGTAATTGTCCGCTTATTTCTAACTCTAGTAAATGTTCATTGTCGTGCTTGATGCTTAATTTCAACATAAAAAAATAATCCTCAGCTAGTTGCCCTATGCTATATAATCGATATACCCACAATATAATTATCAAAAACCCAAACGAGGTTATTAAAAATGCTGTCATTACTGAAAAAAACGGTATTACTTGTATCCAAAAAATTACTGATTTAAATCAAATCAAAAATCAGCCACAGCAAATAATCATACCTGGCCTAATTAATTTGCATTGCCATCTGGTCTATACTGGTATTAGAACTCCGTCTCAAAGCCTCTTTCCATGGATCGGCGAATTGTTAAAGATACAGCAAATGGAGGAGAGTGACCTACCTAGTCTAAAAGAATTAGGACAAGTCTCAGGTGTTAGTCTTAACCGAACACTCTTAGGTGCTAAACAAGCAAAGGACTACGGAACTATTTACCTCATAGAAAACTCTCATCAACCTTTAGCAAGCTTCCAAGCCATGAAACAAGCTGGTCTGCAAGGTTTGATTGGTATAGAAGTTTTCGGATCAGACCCAAGCAAGGCTAGTGAAATCTTCTCTAATACTCTCTCAGTGTTAGATTCATTACCATCAGATTCCCGTATACAATTCACTCTCTCGCCGCATGCAAGCTACGATGTCTCACCAGCACTCTGGAAACTTTGCCAGAATTGGTGTGATGAACATAAAGTACCGCTCTTAACCCATGTAGCAGAAAGCTTAGCAGAGGAAGCATGGTTCCAAGACAGTCAGTCTCCTCAAGCCCAATCAGCAAGAGAGTTCTGGTCAAGCATTAACACTCTAGATGTAAAACTAAAACATTGGAAACCTTATCCAAGCTCTGTGCAATATTTAGAAGCTAATAATATGCTCTCTACTAATATGCTCATCACTCATGCAGTACATGCTTCTAAAACGGATCTCGAGATACTTAAATCATATGGTGCTAAATTAGTCAGCTGTCCGCGTTCTAATCAGCATCTGGGTAATGGTCTTCCTAATTATGATTTATGGCAAGAGTTGAATATAAATTTTGGAATTGGGACTGATAGTGAAGCTTCTAATGAGAATCTGGATCTACGTGCGGAGGCTAATGCGATTCCTGGGCTCAGTGCTAAACAACGCTTTGAATTAATTACTAATAAAGCAGCAGCCCTATTAGGACGTAAGGATTTAGGGATAATTCAAGAAGGTATTAATAGCGATTATATTACTCTTGAAATATTAGACGATAATATAGACCTTAATAATTGTGATCCGTTTGAATTAGTGATGGATACTGAGCTGACTAGAGTGATGGATTAAGGTCAGTATGCAGTTTTCGCAAATCATCTAACGATTCTTGATCACTATAAAGATTAGTTAACTCTATAGTAATAGCTTTTAAATCTCTACTGGTAAATGCTTTAGGAATTCCTATAATGCGACTTGCTATATTCATCAAATTAGCTCTACATTTATCAAGTTCTAACCCTACTTCTTGTTTACCCGAATACGAAGCTGGTACAATATTTGACCAAGGAAAATTTCCTCGAAAAATAATTTGTATAGGTGGACAAGAACCTACTACAGGCTTTCCAGGTTGAATAATAACTTGAAGATTAGGATCAACTGATTTAAGAAATTCACCAAGACCACTAATATTTTTACTAACAAACTCTAAATCTGTTCTAAATGGTTTAGTATATGTATAATCTTTAATTACAGCTTCTATTCCTAATGATGCTCGAATTGACTCAGAAAACTGCTTAGTTATATCGTTGACTGAATAATCTTTAACAGTAATAACTTCAGATTTTTTAGAATTAAATATTAGAGAACCAAAATAATCAACCAATGGAAGACTATAAGATTGTAGATAAAAATATGCTTGAGTTAATAAAGAAGCTTGTTGCTTTAAATCACAAACTAGGGCTTCAAATCTCGGTACAAGGGACTCTACCCTCTCCATATTACCTTGAGCAATATTACTTCTCACCTTATCAACTTTCAAAAGTAACTAATCTATACTGATTTTAGAGACTAGTGTT
>CAZELI010000011.1:0-64971 GCA_964512985.1 uncultured Gammaproteobacteria bacterium
GCATGTATAAGGCATACCGTCAGCGTTAGTCCTGAGCTAGGATCAAACTCTCCATGACAAAGCACGAATTCCTATAAAGGAATTGTTTGAAACTATTCATGCCTCCTAAGCTCGCCTCACACCAATAGAAAATTCAGGTCAGATTTCTCCAGTTTGAATTTTCAAAGTTTGGCTTACTTAGAATGGCCTACTCATTTATTTTTTGAATTGACAAGGTTCAATCCAAGCGAGTTATTATTCAGTTTTCAGTCTACAACCGACAAATTTGTTGTCTTTGTCGAGAAGTTAAATACTAGCAAATCTCTATAGGGCTTGTGTTAAGAATTTGTAAATTTCAGAAATCTGTATTACACTTCTTTAAGCTAAACCACCCCTAAAATATTCTTAACTATCAAAGCCATATTCTCCTTACTAACTTTGGCTTTTTTAGCATAGGTCTTAAAGCCAGAGCAGATTTGCGTTATCTCATCAATAAGATCATTGGCATCCTTAATATGGAAGCTTCTTGCTAATTGCAGCAAATCTTCACGAGTAAAGTTCTCAGACTTACCATTAATCAATAAATTATGCTCCTTAAGCCAATAATGATCAGGTCTATAAGAGTAAGTTAAATCATAAGCAGGTGCGAGTGACCATTTACCAGACTGATCCATCAAGAAAGAAAAATTCTTAGTATGATCATCATGATTACTAGCTACTACATTAAACACCATGCGCCGAAAAAGTTGCTGTCTTTCTTTTGCATTTAACTGCAAGAAATTACTAATCCTAAATAGCGTTTCATAAGAAGCTGTCCTGGGCTCGTTATAATCCAAATGCGCAAGCGCGCACATAGTTTGCATATGCAGCTTCTCTCCATCTACACGATCAAAACGTTTAGTAAGGAAATGATACCTACCGTGTTCCTCATAGAGACGGGATTCCATCATCTCTATACCGCAATCCCTTGCCATTAAATGGTACGCATATTCAATATTAGTGTAACCAAGTGGATCGCTTAATCCTTCTAGTGTTAGCCCATCAAACTTAATTATCCAATCCTGAAAACCACTACCATGCTGTACTTGTCCAGAACGAATTTCTAGAGTCTTAGGATTAAAGGCTATTACCGCCTTAGCTCTTGCCCCTCCTGCTGAAGACCCAATCTGTAAGACCGTTGCCATATCCTCTAAGGATGCTTTCACATTCATGCGCTCAGACAGGATCTGCGCTGACAAATCAATTAATTTCGCTACATCTAAATTCTGATCCTGAAATTTTGTATCGTAATTAGGAAAGAATTCTAGCGCACCCATAGCCCTAGAACCCAAATAACATAAGCGATCTAGAGCAGTAACTTGTCCTAATGCCATGCCGTTCTTACTAAACCATAAATCTATCATCTGGGTACCATATTTATCAGGCAATGAATCAGCAAGCAAACCAGGCAGCCCATGATAAGTCGCTTCATTCAAATCAAAGCTCCAAGCTTGAGTAACAGATCTTGGCATCATCAACGGTGCTAAGTCATAAGCAAGTGGAAACTTAGAATCATACTCAAAGTAAACCAAGCGACTTGCTTTATAAACAGCATAGCCAGCAACTTGTCCCCAAATTTTAATTTCTATTTCTTCAATCATCCTTTCTACTAGCTCTTTTACGTTTAGGTTTTTGTTTACTCATATATAATTCCTTGACTGAGATATCATCAAATTTAAGCAGAGCGTCAAGCTTATCAAGTTGATTAAAATACCTAACTACTCTAATAAAAGTTTCTAATCTCATCCCTTGTCCCTTCTCGATTTTTTTTACAGTTAATTCACTAACTCCCAGCTCTTCAGCTAATTTCGGTTGAGTTATATTTCTCATTAAACGAAACTCTTTAATACGAGTAGCAAGAACTTGCAGAATCTCCTTATCTGTCAACCAAAAGCTAATACTATCTTGCATATGAATATTATACCCTAAATAAAGTATACTTTTATATATCCTTATAAAGGAATTAGCGCTTTAAAGTATATAAAAGTATACTTTATTCCTCTGGACTAAAGCCCATATACTTAGCAACTGGCCAGTAAACGCAATAGAAACTTCCTAATAGAGCAAAGATCACTAGTAGAGTGAAGACCATGTTCAATGCAGTAAAGATACTGATCAGAAGTGCTTGCTCTCCGATGTTGAAGCGTAAGATTGGAATAGCGCGGTAGACGGAGAGACCGAAATTCAGGATAGATTTAATAATCGTCATCCTGAGGGAGGGCGAAGCCCGACCGTCAGGATCCACTGCTAATGGCTGGATTGCGACGTCGTCCGTCTTCACTTCGTTTCGACGGACTCCTCGCAATGACGATACTGAGTCTTCATGCGACGCCTGACTTCCTCTTTGCACAGCGGGCTCTAGCTTCATATCCTGATTCACGTAATAATCAATGAGCAATACTGTAAACATCGCAATCATTGCCAGAGGCCAGATTAGCCAAGTCGCTACTGGAAAGGATTTGATAAACATCATCTGAAAATCAACGGGTAATTTAAAACTACCATTAACTCCAAGAAAAAATTCTATAACAGAACTCACACGTGAAAAATTCAAAAAGAAAAACTCTTCATGACTAGTAAAAAATCCCCAGGCTAATGAGAAGAAATAAATAAAATCCTTAACCCTGTCACTGACCCGATCTAACCAAGCACCAAGCTTAGAGAACTGTTGGCGATAGCGCGCCAGTTGCCCGTCCATGCAATCTACAGCAAATGAAAGCTGCACCAAAGCCGCTCCTATAATGAGGTGTAAATGATCACCACAAGCAAAGCACCATGCCGCAATCATCCCAATTAAAAAAGAATTAACGGTAATAAGGTTTGGACTAATCCAGGATATATCACAAATCGGCTCAAGCAAACGATTAGCCAGAGGACCAGAGAAAATACTTGCCCACCAGCCGTCTTTTTGTTTAATAGCAGAACGAAGTTTTAATTTTTGAGTAGGAGATAGCACTACTTATATAATATAAGGTAAAGAGCTAAAAAAATCTTATTACTTCCTCTCTAAAGCTAATTCTTTTAATCTCTGTTGAGTTAAAACTTCATCAACGACATCAGAAAGCATCACCGCTAGCTCATGAGCCGCTAGATATCGCTCAATCATTAGCTTAAAACCACCGCTCTTAATTCTGTCTATCAGGGGTTTAACATCATTTATTTCCTGGATAATATCGTTCTTAGTACGAATATCATCATTATTAGAACTTATTTTAGTTTTTCCACTAGTTTTTAAAAATTCCTTTAAAGCATCAGACGAAAGCGCTTCTCGAAGCATTTTCTCTATATGATGCGCATTCACTTCTCTTGCTTTACCAGATAAATAAGTAGGTATCTCATTGGCACGTCTCATTGCTTTGAGCGCAGCAATTAAGGCTTGCGAAAATTCATCAATTTCTGTCGGTTTATCCATAGCAACTAAATAGTTTCTACCACAGGAAACATAAGATTTAACAGGAGCAATTAGCGGTCCGCAGAAAATGTTATTAATAAGCTGAGCAATTAGTGGATTATGGTATAAAATACTGATGGTGAGCCCATTTATAGTAAAAGTCCCAGCAAGTACTTCGAATCTAGGTCCCGGCTTTGATGTCATTGGGCTGGCGTTAAATCTCTACAATAGCTATAGTTTTGAGCTTAGCAATCAAGGAAACTCTGAGCTTAGCTATAGCTCTAATGTAAGTTCTAGTGAAATCCCCTATAGCAAAGATAATCTAGTTTATCGGGCTTTTGATTATGTTTTTCGTAAAGAGTCTAAAGAAACCCCTTCCGTCAAAATTCATTTTCAAGCTGATATACCTACCACTGGTGGCTTTGGGTCAAGCAGCACCGCAATTCTTGCTGGCTTAATGGCAGCTAACAAAATACTTGGCGAACCTTACGACACTAATAAGATTCTTAAAATAGGAACTCAACTCGACGGACATCCAGATAATATAACCCCTGCCATGCTTGGCGGTTTAATAGTCTGTGTCTACGCTGATGCGCAGCATCATTACGTTAAATTAGCTTGGGACCAAAACTTATTTTTTGTGGCAGTGACACCAGACTTTAAGGTGCCCACAGCAGATGCAAGAGCGGTATTGCCTTCGCATGTAGAGTTTCAAGATGCGGTATTTAATCTCGGTTACAGTAGTTTATTAATCGCAGCACTTGCAACAAAAAACACCGAAGTCCTCAAGCAATGCTTCAAAGACAGACTACATCAGCATTACAGAGCGAAGCTCGTTCCTGGAATGCAATGCGTGCTTGATACTGGAGTAGAAGCAGGAGCTATTGGCACTATGCTCTCTGGAGCTGGATCAACTTTAATTGCAGTAGTAGATAATGATAAAACTGCTGAGACGGTAGCGCTTGCAATGCAATCTGCTTGGATGCAAAGCGGTGTCAAATGTGACTATAGGTTCTTGAGAGCCGTGGATACAGGCGCAAGTATTGTTTCGTAGATTTAAGGATTTCGTCATCCTGAGGGAGGGCGAAGCCCGACCGTAAGGATCCACTTTTATTAATAGATTATTCGTAGCAGTGGATCCTTACGTCGCAACCTACGGTTGCTCCTCAGGATGACGGAAAGCAATATATAATATATAGATGCGCCGAATTACTAAGTTAATTTTAGTTTTATTAATATTGTTTTCAAACAGTCCAGTTCAGGCACTATCTGTTCAACATGAATTAGAAGAAGAAACCAAATATCCAGAAGTTCCACCAGCAAAACTTTATGATAAGGTCTGGAAAATTATTAAAAGTGACTATGTTGACCAACATTATAACCATCAAGATTGGGAGATTTGGAGACACCGTTACGACGACTATTTGGAGACTAGAGAAGATTCTTATAAAGCAATAGAGACTATGGTCGCTTCGCTGGGTGATCGTTATACTAGATTCCTTGACCGTAAAGAGTTTGAAGAAGAGAAAGAATCGATAGAAGCAGAATTGACTGGAGTCGGCATACAGATAGGGTTAGACAAATCTGGGCAAGTGATTGTTATTGCTCCAATAGAAGGTACTCCAGGAGCTAATGCTGATCTGAGACCTAACGATTTAATTATAGAAATAGATGGCAAGAACACCTCGGGCATTTCCATCGAGCAAGCAGCGAAGATGATTCGTGGACCAGTAGGCAGCTCGGTGACACTCACTGTTAAACGCGAAAAAGAAAAGATGAAGAAGACTATTACACGAGCTGTGATTCCTATTAAGTCTATTCCTGACGGACAAGCTAAGATGATTTTTGATGATATTGGTTATATTCGCCTTAGTACATTCATCTCTAAAGATACAGTGGAAGAATTATTAGATGCTATGGATAAGCTTGATAAAGATGCTAAGGGCTATATTATCGACTTGCGTAATAATCCAGGTGGTCTATTAAACAACGCAATGGTAATCTCTGACATGTTTCTGAACGAAGGTATTATAGTTAGCACTGTTAACAAGAATGGGTATGTTAGTTCATTTAACTCTCGTAAAATCAGTTCTTCTGATAAACCTTTAGCATTGTTGGTGAATAGCAACAGCGCAAGCGCTAGTGAGATTTTCGCAGGGGCTCTGAGAGACAATGGTAGAGCAGATATCATTGGAACTACGACATTTGGTAAGGGGTTAGTACAAGCAATTAATAAGCTTGGTGATGGTAGTGGCGTGAACGTAACTATCGCTAAATATCTCACACCTAATAAAACAGACATAAATAAGAAAGGTATTAAGCCTGATTATGAAGTGAAACTAGAGAAGCTTGATTATGACCTCAGTAGAGGACCTTGGTTCTTTGATCCCAATGTTAAGTTTGGTATAAGACAACCAGAAGACGCTCAAGACAAGCAACTTATGAAAGCTGTCGAAGTACTTAAACCTAAGATCGCTGATGCTAAGCCACTTGCGAAAGAAATAATTGATAAAGTAACTGAACTCGATAAGAAGTACGCTGAAAAAGAAGCCGAAGAGAAAAAGAAAGAAGAGAAAGACAAACAAAAAGATAAAGTTAAGGCTGAGAAGTAAATCTATATTGCTATAATATTCTCTCGTGCCTGTCAAAGAACTAACATCAATCAAAATTGGAGACCTAACTCTAAATGGCTGTGTCTACATACCTCCCATGGCAGGGGTTACGGATATAGTTTATAGAAAGCTTTGTAGAGAGTTTGATCCAGATGTATTACTCTCGACAGAGATGCTTAGCTCTAAATCTCTTACTTACGCTCACAAGAATTCTAAAACTCATAGACATACAGCGCGCATGGATATACCTGAAGCTGATCCATTAACTGGTATCCAATTATTTGGGCATGAACCAGAGGTAATGGCAGAAGCCGCCCAGATCGCAGAAGAATCTGGAGCTAAATTTATCGATATAAATATGGGCTGTCCTGTATCTAAGATAGTGAAAGGGCAAGATGGAGCAGCACTGATGCGTGAACCTGATCTAGCTTGTGACATCGTGAGGGCAGTAATCGCAGCCACTAAATTACCTGTCACCGTTAAAACTCGCTTAGGCTGGTGCGCAGAGAGCATGCATACTCCTGAACTCGCTAAGAGGTTTGAAGGATTAGGCGTACAAGCCATGACTATTCATGGCAGAACCAGATCTCAATTATATAGTGGTCAAGCTAACTGGGACCAAATTGCGCAAGTCGTCTCAGCAGTGAAGATTCCAATATTTGCTAATGGTGATATCAAAGATCTAAATGATGCTAAGAAAATATTAGAAGTTACTGGCGCTGTAGGCATGGCGATAGCGCGCGCGACAATGGGCAAGCCTTGGTTCTCCAAGCAAGTGAATCATTATATTCGCACTAGTGAGATTCTTCCAGAACCCAATATCCAAGAGCGATTGGCATTAGCCTTAAAACATTGTCAAATGTTAGTAGAGTATAAGGGACTAGAAATAGGTATCAGAGAAAGTCGTAGACATATAGTGAGCTATACTGCTGGAATGAAAGGCGCCGCCAAAATCCGCCCTCTTATACTTGCTGTTAATTCAGTAGCAGAAGCCGAGAAATTAATTGATGAGCTTTTGGTTTTGAATTCTTAACCTAGAGGCAATGGTCAACCGATACCCGTAATCCGTCATTGCAACGTAGACACTAGTGCAGACCGACACCCGTTAGCCGTCATCGCGAGGAGTCCGTCGTAACGCAGTGAAGACGGACTCCTCGCAATGACGGACTACGGGTGCTGGTTTACTACAAATCACCCCAATAATCCATATCACGTGCTTTCTTCAAAGCATCCTGGTAAGCCGGTTCATCACCAATTAATTTATAATACCTAGCCCAAAGCTCATAAGTGAAAGCATTATAGGGAGAGAGTTCTGTAAGCTCTTCCAAAATCAACTTCAGCTCATTAAGATTAGAATCCGAGAATTCATCTGCTTGCTTCTCTAATTCTAAATATCTCAAGATCAAATTATGGGCAATGAAAAGCTCATCATAGATAGGTCTTAAGCATTCTAGTAAGGCTTGCTGCTTAGTAACCAACAATCTAGAAATGTTCTTGGTATCATTTTGCACCATGCCAATATAACCCAGCCTTCGCAAAGAATCTAATAAGAAACTATTATCAACTTCATGAGCAATAGAATTCCCCACTACTGCAAAGCGAAAGTTCCTCTCACGATTAGGAATTATATCCACCGACAATAAGAAACCATTCTCATCTAGTAAGCTCATTAAATTATCACAAGCCTTAAGTGCATCATAAGAATAAAAAATCTCTTTCTGGTAATCTGAATAGTATTCTAGTAAGTAAGATTTATAATGCTTCTCTGTATCGCCCTGCTCATCCCAGTTATAGGCTTGCCATTTCTCTTCATGCTCTAACCTTGCTTGCAAGAAATCATTCTCCAAGATATCTGGTTCTTGATCTTCTCTCTTACTAGTAGATATATATAATTCTTCTAAAGTATCTGACTTAGACCATCGTAAAATAGTCATAGGTAAAGCATCTAATACATAATGCAAGAATATTGCCCTAATATTACTCAATGGAATAGAGTCACTGACTATATTGAAGACTAGTAATTTATAATCTTGTCCTTCTTGAAACTCGTCCAAGATTCCTCTGGATCGTATCTCTTCTAAATTATGCTTAGAATAATCCGTAATTAATAAAGTAAGCTTCTCTAAGATCCCAAGCTCTCTTGCAGCAAGGAGAAAGTGCCGAGAGAATCTTCCTGAACCAGCGCCGCATTCTAGTACATTAACCTTAGTAGCACTAGGATATGCTTCTAGATTAGCTTGCACTAACTTAGCCAGCGCCATTGCACTTTGGTAATTAGTACCAATCTTATGCGGAATGATTTTAGGAGCCTTATTACTCCATGCCATAATACCTTTAGCCTGGTAATATTGGTCGCTTATTTGCCATATAATCGATTCATTATAAGGCTTGAAATTTTCATCTAAATATGGCATTTATAAATAACTTGCAATATCAATATCAGTATTAGCAATGATCTCTTGAGTAACAGGATTTAGAAGCATTAATTGATATTTATCACTTTTCTTTACAGAGCCTAGACTAAAGGCTAGCTTAATTACATTAGAATTTTTTACTGAAACAGAATCTAGTCCAGCATTGGACAATAGAGGATTATTAAATATTGGTAGCACATGCCTATCAGAACTCAGTATAAAATCCCCCATGAAAAGCTCACGGGGACTATTATTGGCAAGTTCTATATCCACCAGCATAAACTCACCATAGTCTCTAGATTTAAATTTAGAAATTTGTTTCACATGAATATCAATGCCCATAAGCTTAGCGCTAATAGGTTCAAATTCTTGCGACATTATCGGCAGTTCTTCAAGAAACGCAAAATCAGAATCAAGCTTAAGATTAATAGGATCAAAGCCACTACTAACTAGCTCCTTACCCTTAGTCTTAACAACACCAGCCAAGCCCAACCCCAATCCTAGACCAGCTCCTACCATGGTAGTAATACCACTAGTTGCCATAGCAGCACCAATACCACCATATTGTATAGAATCCAGAGCTCCAACTAAAGTGCTAGCAGTAATAGTACTACTATGCTTAATTAATTTTCTTGCTAGAGTTTTGATGTTACTTGGTTGATCATCATCTTGCATACTTTCCTTAGAACTAAAATCTGCACTAACTTTTACCGTAGAACCATCTGGAAACATGAGTTCGTTGACATGAATTTTTAAGCTAGCACCGATACCTAAGGACTTGGGTTTATTAAGCTGAGTAATTTCTCCTAATAAACGAGTTCTTTCTGGAATCTTAAAAATCTGACAAGCATTCTTGGAAAGAAACGCACTAAAGTAATCACCCGTAAGACTAAGCTCAGTATCCACTATAGTCTCAGGTACTACTTGAATATTTAATCCTTTGGTTTCAAAAGCCTGAATCTGCGCTTGGTAAACAGGGGTAATACTCATTACTTTTAGCGGCGAAACTAATATAAAAGAATTTATTAATAAAAAGATATGTACAAATTTTCTCACGAGCTCTTATGCTAGTATTTTATCCGCAATAGCGATATTGCGTAAGGGGGGACTTCATGGCGCGGAGGCGTAGCTCAGTTGGTTAGAGCACCTGTCTGTCACGCAGGGGGTCGAGGGTTCAAGTCCCTTCGTCTCCGCCATTTAAAGAAATAAAAAGGTAGCCTTAAGGCTACCTTTTTATTTCTCTGGGTGTTGATCAAGGGATTTGTACTTTTAGCCAGGAATCTGCGATTCCGGGTCGAGGGTTAGCAAGGAAGGTCTAAACGACCTTCCTTGCACTCTTAAATGAAACCAGAGATTCAACCACAAAATAAATTCTGACAAATGTCTAATGTCCAGCTACGACCTAAAATCTTCATGACAACATTCTCTAAGGAGAAAATAACCGGCGACATTACTTTCAGGAGCAGGCATTCGATCGCCACTAAGCCTAGAGGTCGTTAGCATAAATACATCCAGTAATATCACACAAGGCTCTGGTAGTTTCTTCTCCCTATCTAGTAATTTCCATATACACCATTTAGTTGATTTAACACTGATTAAGGAATTGGGAATTGAGTGGTTATGAGAAGAATTATTAACCTTAGTATTGCTTTATTATTAGCTACGACGATAACGCAAACTTATGTCTCAGCCATTACCTTAGTACCTAATAAAACGAACTTTCGGTTCAATGGTTCAGCTAACTCTCTAAGCTTCAAGGTGAGCCTAAGTGACGATATCCCTTCCTTAACTGGCTCGGGGTTAATTAGCGCAAAGCTCAAACTCAATTCATCACTCTTCACTACCAATCTTACTAACAATACTATCTCTATACCTTATACTGACGGTGTTATAGGTGAAAGCCCAGAGATCACTATTAGTCTCAAGAATCCAACTATCACTAAATCATCCTCATCACCTTTTAGCGTTAAATTCTCTGGATCCCAACGCAAGAAATTGAAGTTAGCTAATTACTCTGACACTTTTAATATAGATGCTAGTCCTATACAGGTCTCTGGTCGTGTAACGATCCCTGAAGATAGTGCTTTAAGCTTCAAAGCTAGAACAACTAAATTATTGAAAGCCCGCACTATTGCACCGTTTAATACTGATAATCCAGATGGTGTCTTAGTGCAATTAATGCCTATTGATCCAGCTACTGGTGAGGCCAGTGGGGCAGCCATAGCAGAAGCTATAACAGATAGTGACGGTAACTATAATCTTGAAATGCCTGTAGAAGCAGGATTTGGTACAGATTATGCTTTAGTAGTGGAAGGTGATGATGGTGAGAATATGCATGCACCATTATTTGGTGATTCTGTAAACATTACACCTGCCACTGAAACTTTATTTCAATTAACTCAAGATGCTGTTCAAGATCCTACTAGTATTGGTTTAGGTGCTGACGAAGAAATATCATTTGAGAATTTTACTGATACGGAAGCTTTAGGTCTTAATAACCAGCTAGAAGAATTAACTCCTATCTACGAATCAACACTTTCTGCATCAATACAGAGTTTAAAAGATACTTATGCAAGCTTCCTTAATAATATGCTTGGAGCCTCCGCCGACGATGATGCTAGTGGTATCTCTACAAATATTGGAGAAGTAGCTAAAGATATGGCGGGAGACTACCATGTAAGTTTCTTTGATACCTCTATTAGTTCGGAGCAAAGACTTATGATTTCAGTGGAATTAGCTGGAGCTAGAATGTCTAAACCAGATGAAGTCGGTGCACTTTCTGTGTATCCGTTCCCTTCATTCTCTAGTCAAGCATCTAGCCAAGTTGCTCGTAATGATAGAGGACCAGACCAGGGACAAGGACCAGACCAGGGACAAGGACCAGACCAGGGACAAGGACCAGACCAGGGACAAGGACCAGATCAAGGACAAGGACCAGACCAGGGACAAGGACCAAGTGAAGGTGAACCGTCAGCATCAAGCGCCCGTGTCATCAAGCCTCTTGAGAATACTAGTTGCTATGACGTAGAAGCATACTCTGAAGCCGCACACGAAGTAAGGGGTACTCAAGATGGTAGTTTCTACATGACAGTTGATGCTAATCGTATTATTAACTTTGCAGAACCCGCTTCAGAAGAGACTTATAGCACTCCTGAAGGACAGCAAGGATCTTTTAGAAGACAACCTAGCGTTATGAATATGATACCTGTTGGTGATGGTATGTTTTTATCAAGTATGAGCTCAACTTCTAGTAACTTTATGGATGGTAGCTTACAATCAACTGAGTATGAAGCGGGCTTTGCCAGTATCATCAAGAAATCATCGCTAACAGCTTCAGATCTTACTGGTAATTATGGTATGGTTGGTCTTGGCTATAAAATAGGTGCAGAAGATTACGGTACGATTGCATTCATTGGAGATTTAAGCTTTAGTTCAAGTCAGGTGAATTTTAATCTGAATATGAAGTCTATCAATGTATCAGCAGATAGTTGCGAAGCATCGTCTTTTACATTAACGGAAGAAAGTACCGAGGAGCTTGGTTCGGCCAGTCTTGAGTTTGACAACGGTAGGCTTAATGTTGAGTTAGAGGGAGAAGAGTCTAATTCAGAAACTTTATTTACTGGTTTTGCTAGACCTGACGCTAAAGTATTGTCGTTAATATATGCTAGTGATAGTGGCGCACAGGGTTCACGTCAAGACCATGAAGGTCGTTCGAGAAACGTTATTTCAACTGCAGATAGGCAATTAATGATTGGCGTCAAGAAGCCAACTACTTTACTTAATCTATCAGGTAAATCTTACAGAATCTTATCAATGAACTTTGGCTTTAACGAACAGGGTGGTAGGACTATTAAACAAGGTGAACTTGGTACTTTAAGTTTTAGTGACGGCACACTCAGCGTTAGTGGTTTCTCTAGAGATGTATTCACTAAAGATTCAGCTGATAGTGAGAGTATAACTGCTTCCAATTCTGTAACGGTAGGCACTGCTATAAGTTACACACTTGATGCTCAGGGTAAGATTAATTTCACTCTTGGTAACGATCAGCTCACTGGTTATGTAGCTGATGATGCAAGCTTAATAGTCCTATCTTCAGATGAAGATTCTTCACTTGGTATCTATTTTGCAATATTAAATCAATAAAAATGTCTAATGTCTAGTATAGTCCCAAATTCTTCTCATTTACTTAGTACTATTAAGACATGAGTACCCCTCAAAATCCTACAATTAATTACTCCTATCGAATCGCCATCATTGTTTTATACATAGCAATATTTCTTCTGCTTCCAAGTTACTTTTTTAAGAATGTCATTTGCGCTAGCACGAGCGTAATATTAAGAGACAAGGCATTCTATGAATCAATCTCAGAAATCCAAATCCTAGTCGTAGGTGATTCGCATAATATGAAGGTTTTGCCTACTAATACTAAGCTAGGTATTTTTAATTTCGCAACTGGGGGCGAGAACTATATGCAAACTTATTACAAGCTTAAAAAAGCTCTCCAAGAAAAAAATCAAATTAAAACCATTATCATCCCTTTAAACATTAATAGCTTTGCTAAGAACGATTTCTCCGAGAAGTCTCATTTATATTATTGGAATAATTATATCGACTATATAGAACTTGCTAAGCTTGACTCTGACTACTTTTCACATATCAAGAATTTTACCCTAGGCACTTTCTTTCCTTATATTGGTAAATCAAAAGTGATAACTAATTATTTCAGTGGCAAGAAACTAGACGAAGAGAAGATGCTGAAAAACATTGAAACTAAAAACAAAGATTTCTCTAAATTACCTAAAACAGAACAAACTGCTAAAGCCAAGAAACGTGTTCAAGAACTATTCCCTAAAGGAAACTACAATAAAACTTTAGAAATATATTTTCATAAATTAATTGAACTATGCAAAGCTAAAAACCTAGATATTGTAATTCTCACACTACCAATGACCGATGCGTTTATGGAGACTTATAAATCTAAGTATGATACTCAATGGTTTGAGAATAAAAGAAATGAAGTCTACGTTATGTATCCAGAATTTAGGTATATAGACCTTCGAACTAAACTAGCTTCTAGATACTTTAGTGACTCTGATCACCTGAATCTTGATGGTACTAAGATGGCAAATTACTATATTCTAAGAGATTTACCGTAATTTCAAGTCACAGATTGACAAAGCTCTCCGTGTTTCATATGCGAAAACTCTTTCAATGAGACACGTTCCTTACCCATTAATTCTTTAAGTTTTTGATATATTCTTCTGGTTTGTTGTATTGGTATATATTCATCTAACTTACTTGCAAAGATCTTTACAGAATGAACTTTAGCAGCTAGATAATGTAAATTATCATAGAGACTGAGAATAGGGTTTTTGAATAACTTAGCAATCAATTTTCTAAAAGGGTATAAAAGCCCAGCAGTAGTGGGTTCAACCTGCCTAGGTATAATGCGATATCGACCAATAGATACATCTGTAATATCTTTCAAAGAGCTAAAAGGAGCAATCATTGTAACATTACCAAACTCTTCCTTAGCTTGGCTATATAATTCATATCTACGAGCAAACATATTAGTAAGAATATCGCAGCCCAGTGAACTAGCCACAAAGTTTATACGTTCAGTTTCCCATCTCTTATGCTTAGTAAGAAATTCAATCGCAGCATCTACATCGTCAGCAAGAGCCTCTTGATATGGAGTACCTTTGTTACTTTCTTCTCCTCTATAACTCAGCATACAAATAGCTTTGCCATTGAAATAGGATCTAATCGCTGGAACCGCTAAATTACCTATACTAGTATTGCGACCATGCAGAAACATATCGACACTAAATCTAGGCAGAGCTTTAGACCATGGCGGCTGAGCATATAAGATTTGAATTGATCCTCTACCATCGCCAGTATTATACTTAAGAGTTGCTAATTCTATATTCCTGATACCATTCTGTCGAAGATACCTTATAGCACCATGCAGACCTTGATCCTTAAGTAATTTTTCTTGGGTTAAACGATTAATATCAGGAAAATCAAAAGTCTTACGACGTAAAGTTTCATCATGCATATTACCAGGATGAAATTTCAAATCAGCATATTTTTTCTTAGGATCACCACCAGGATGAACAAGATACTTTCGCTTACAGGGTTCGTAAGTTTGTATTTTTACATTTTCAGTTATTGTAGACAAAGTATTCATTAGTAAATTTGACACCCTAGATAATAACATGTATTATCTAAAGAGTGCTAGTGAATAAAACTATAACAAATTTACAAAGAGTTCTATTTCCATTCTTAGCTAGCTCTGTATTATTGATTAGTGGCTGTCATAAAATTTCAGAGGCTAAACAAACTGATCGTAAGATTGCAGAGAACTTAGCTGAAAAACAAGAACCTGAAAGTGGAATCCAACAATATCACACAAAAACACAACAAGACTTTATAAACAAACTTAACCAGATTAATACTTATACAGAAAATAAAACAGCTATGTATCAAGACCTCATAACTTTATGTAATGAGGTCACAGACTATAATTCATATGAGCTTAGTAAAGCTCGTTATCATGTTTTACCACAATTCTTTATTCAATTAGAAAGTTTTGCTTCTGAGAATCTACCAGGTTTTCAAACTAAATACCATCCTCAATACCCTGATTCTAAAGACCCACGAGAATTAGCTAGAAATGAAACATTAGAAGCTAGTCAGCTAGCTATTAGCGTTATTAAATATTGCGAACATAAGTTAAGTCAGCTCAATAAATCCCATATTTATTAAGGTCTAGTCTATGTCCTTCACCCTTAATAATATGCAAGGAAACATTCGGATTATTACGATCAAGTATATCTTTAATTTTTTGGGCATGCTCGACTGGGACTACGTCATCTAGAGTCCCATGGACGATTTTAATTTCACGAGCATATATTTTAGAATATGCATCTTCTTGATTCCATAACTTCTTCAGGTAAGGTTGCGCCCGTTTGTCATTAATACCAGCAGCCTTGAGGCTTTCCACAGTATCCTTATCTCTATCATTTAAGTTTAGTGGTGCAGCTTTAAGTAGTAAGCCACCAAACTGAGATCCCTCCAGAGCTTCCTGATAAATTCTCTTCAATGCATGGGCTAATCCTGATGTCCCTAAAGAACTTCCTTCTAAATAAACATCTTCCATGACATAACCCAAATTCATAATTTCCATAATCGTTCCCATTACATCATAAATAATAGTTCTTTGGTCTGCCTTACCAGGATTCTGTGAGTGACCGCGATAGCTAATCATCGCCACATTAAAACCCCGATCTAATAAACTCACCGCTCTCTCTGCTTTAGCAAAGTTTCCTCCTGAACCATGAAGCAAGATTTTCACTTTCTTATTGTTCGGCTTCTCGACAAACCAATACTTCAATTCAAGCTCATCTTTAGTTCTGAATACTTTCATTGAGTCATTAGCCTTACGCTTAGGAAGCTCCCTAGTAAAAATACTTCTTGACTCTTGTATATCAGCTTTGATGATATCTTCGGCACTCTTACCATCATAAGCAGCAGGACTATGCAGGTATCCATTAACCCAGTTCTTCACCTTAGCTTCAAGAGATTCTGACATAAGTAAATTCTACAGCCTTTTTATGCTGCTAAACCAGCCTTCTTATGCTCCACCCGCCATTTGGTGAATTGGTTTGCTAATAAGGTAACTAAAAACACTCCAATAGAATGTAATGTGATACCAGCATAGAGAGTAATAGCGTGATAGTCTTTTGCTTTATTTTGTAATTTGGCATCATGCTTGGTAGCTTCAAGAACATGATGTATCTTCGCTGGATCTGGTGCTAATTTACCTACGTATTGAGGCTCTAATAAAATTCCTCTCTTAACCCCAAACTCATCTGCAAGTTTTTTATCGAAGTAAGCTGCTAGACCACCATTAGCCACTCTATGTCCCAACCACCAACTTGGAATCAGGGTACAGAATTTAATTATTCTCTCTATTAACTCATCCCTACCTTGAACAGTGCTAAATGCTCCAAACCATTTAGGGATAGTAGTATAACTAAATAAAAGACCAAGCTTAGGAAACAGCCCATGAGTCATGTCTAATCCTCTATCTATAGCAGAAAGAATTTTATTACCCTTAACTAATTCTCTATTACGACATAATCCCATCAAACCCAAATTAAGAATCGGAGATAAAACAAGAGCGCTCCTTCCTAATAATTTCTGCTTAAAGTTCAACTCCTCTGCTTGACCAAGCTTCTTACTATCTTTATCATTCAAGTAAGCTTTAGTCCCAGTGAATCGAGTTTCTTTAAGAATGTTTTTTCTAAACCATCTTAACGCTAGTCCAAATCCACCCCACATTAATCCCTCGAAAGCAGATTCTAGTACTACTATGGTGTCTTTGAAGTTAGTTAATGATTTTAGTTTTTCTGGTTTAAATACTAAGTTTTGGAAGTAGTCTTTCAAACTCTGTGACTGCTTGTTATAGTCCTCTGCTTTAGCAGGTTGATTGATACTAGAGTACATAGTAGCAATTCTTTCTAAATCCTTAGGTTCTTCATCTAATACACGTTGTACTCCTTCCTTAAATCCATGAGCATCATGTAATTCTGTGCGATAAAGTCTTGCTAATTTATCATAATGTCCTTGATCAGATTTATCCAGATAAACGAAAGAAGAAATTTTTGCCATTAGTTTAGTTACAGGAGGAGCAATAAATAATGCTATCGTACTCCAACTCGCTTCAAGACAAGCTTCTAGAAAGCTTGACCAGTTACGAGTAGCACCAGCTAAAATCACAGGTATATCAAATGCTGTTAAATCCAAAACCAATCTAGTTATAGATTCACGTGAATCAATAATTCCCGCATATTTTTTAGCCTTATCCCAAAACTTACTTGAACCAGTTTCTACAGATGCCGTATTAGGTTTAAGATCTAAGAAAGTTTCAGAATTATTCAGTTGTAGATCAGGTTGAGATCGTTCATTATGATGCAAATCTACATTCGGCACTGATGCTCGAAACGGTTCAGGACTCACACGATTATTCAGGCTAGTGATAGTAGCGGCCACAATTCACTCCACCACAACTTAAACAGAGCCCAAGGCAAAGCCAGGCTCATTCAGAGTTATGTATTGATAATTTTAGCAAATAAGTAAATACTGGCTTCTGGTCTAGCTTTTTAGGCTAATGTCAAAACCCCTCTCTGATAAAGTTCTGCAAGCATCGGCACTAATGGTAAACCAAGAATCACATCCTGGTCACCTTCTACCTTAGAGAATAAATGCTTGCCATGTTGCTCAAACATAAAACTTCCACAAGAATTAAACGGTCGTTCTATATCAACGTAGGCTTCAATTTCTGCACGCGTTAAATCTCGCATAGTTAGCTTCGCTGTCTCTTGATGTGACCAAACTAATTTATCTCCTTGATAAATACAAGTAGAGCAATGCTGGTAATGCGTTTGTCCAGAGAGTTCTAGAAGTTGCTTGATAGCATTCTCTCTATTACCCGGCTTCTCATACATACGCCCAGCATATTCACAGACCTGATCTGCACCAATGACATAAGCATAAGGAAGAAGATTAGAGACAGACTGAGCTTTAGCCTTAGCAAGATACATCCCTTGCTCGGGTAAAGAAAGTTCTGGAATAGTTGTCTTTAACTCTTCTTCATCCACATTAGACTTAACTACTTTAAAACTCAATCCTAGAGATTCAAGCATTTTCTTTCTGGTCTCTGAACCAGAGGCAAGGATTAATTCTTGGGTTGTGAAAGTCTTTGACATAAAATTATTATAGTTCTATTTTGTTCAGCAGAAAATAATAAGCTGGAATGAATCTTATTCTTTTACCATCAATTATTTCTTCAGTGAACTTGGATCTGGTTATAATTACACCGCCTGTCAAACCATACGCTTGACTAGCTTCCAAAATTCCACCCACCTCTCTATCATAAAGTTCTTCATCTTCTAAATTAGAGTCCGTAACATTGATCACTGTCACAGGATTAGCACCTTCTACTAGAACAAAATCTAATTCAAAGTTATTTTGGTGGTAATAAATATTTTTATAGCCACGTCTTCTAAGCTCTATATAGATAGCATTTTCTAGAAGTTTACCAGAATCTAAGGAATGATAAAAAGCATTAGCTTGTCTCAAACCCGTATCAATACAGTAAACCTTTTGAGGATTTCTTGCTTGCACTTTAAGATTGCGGTCATATTTCTTTACAAAGAACAGTAAAAATGCCATTTCGCAATAATAAGCATAATCTTGTGCCGTGACTACATCTAGACCAAAAGCCTTTTTGATACTAGTAAAACTGTGCTTTGAACTAATATTGCTAAGCAAATATTGAATCATTTTAATTAAAGATCCCACATCTCTAATCTGAAATCGCTGAACCAAATCTTTATAGACAATATCATTCAAATACTCTCTCGCTAATAAAGTTTGCGTATCATGACCTTTCTGCAAAACTTTCTTTGGAAAACCACCGGTTTGTAGATATTTATCCAAAGCTTTTAGATAGTCGTCATCTTTCTTACAAGTTTTCTTAGTAAAAAATAAAAATTCTTTAAATGAAAGTGGCCAAATATCAGTCTCAATACATCTTCCAGTCAAAGAAGTTGCAATCTCTGAACTTAGCATCTTAGCTGAGCTACCAGTTACAATCAAAAAATAACTTTGTGTATCAATTATTTTTCTAGCGTAACGTTCCCAATATGGAATATTATGAACTTCATCCAGAATTAATATCTCAGGTTTTTTACCATAAATTTTCTTATAAAGCTGTGGCAATGTTTCTAAAAGCATTACATTATTATTTTCAATAAAATAAGGATCTTCAAAATTTATATAACAAATCTCTTTAAATTTAGTTTTAGCATTTAATATTGCAATTGAAGTTTTACCACAACGTCTTACTCCTATATAAGCTGCTGCTAAAGATTTATCAAATTTACTAGGAACATAACTATCTCGTGCAATAGAATTTTCATCTCGTAACCAATCATTCCAGAATTTGACTATATCCAGTAGGTATATATTTTCCATATGATCTGCTTCTTGCATTTGTTGATTATAATCAATATACCATAGTTTGTTGATTATAATCAATATTATAAGGTTTATTGACTATAATCGACAAAATCCACAAAGGCTAAGTCTACCTTAGTACACTATATGCTATTACCATTTAATCCAATTGACCTAGCGCGACATCCCAAGCTTCTGGGCTTGTTGATAAACTTTACCTTCAGTAAGAATACTTGGAGCGATAATCACTTCTACATCCTGGAAGTCTTTAAGTGTCTCAGCGCCTAGAGTTGCCATAGATGTTTTGATAGCTCCTAATAAGTTTTGGCTGCCATCGTCTCTGCGAGCGGGTCCGTGAATGAGTTCGTGAACTGAGCAATCAGTTCCTACATGGATTCTAGTACCACGAGGTAATACTGGACTAGGAGTCGCCATACCCCAATGATAACCGCGAGCAGGAGCTTCTTCAGTACGCGCGAATGGCGAACCTATCATCACTGCATCAGCACCACAAGCAAGTGCCTTACAAATATCACCACCGATGTTCATTCCACCATCACCGATAATTGGTACATAACGTCCAGACTCTTGGAAATAATCATCACGTGCTTGACGACAGTCTGCTATTGCAGTTGCCATCGGCACTCCGATACCTAATACACCTCTAGATGTACAAGCCGCACCAGGACCGATTCCCACTAAGAGTCCAGCGATACCAGTACGCATAAGCTTAAGCGCGATATTATAATCCACACAATTCCCCACTACTACAGGGATCTTAGATTGCTGGCAGAAATCTTCTAAGTTAAGTTCTGACTTAGGATCGTAACCAGGCTTAGCTTTATAAGCTTTATGCTCAAGTCCTACTACTGTAGATTGAATTACTAATATATCAGCACCAGCCTCTTCTACCACTCGCCCATACTCGTTTGCCATATATGGTGCAATCGAGACTACGACAGGCTTTGATTTATCCTTAAAACTAGCTTTCATTTGCTTAATTACTTTAGCGATTAATTCTTTCTTGATAGGTTCTTTATAAATCTTCTGCATCAACTCAACAAACTCAGTTTTATCAGCAGCACACATCTCCAAGAGCACCGTAGAATAATCCTCATAACGAGTATAAACTCCTAGTAAATTAAGAACTGCCATCACTCCTTGATCTGCGATCAAACTAGCATTACCAGGACTCACAACAGAATCCATCGCACTTGCAATAATGGGCACTTCAAACTTAAAACCACCTAGCTCCCAGCTAGTATCACAAAGCTCTACATCGAGAGTATTACCAGCAGGTACTAAAGCTATCTCATCAAACCCATATGCTCTTCGAGTCTTCTTCCCTAGACCAATCGACATTGCGCTTATCTCAGGACTCAATATAGCATTACTCATCTAGTCTATTTTAGCCCATTAGAGATTGTGCCGAAAGCTTCTTAACATTTCCTATATATTTATATTCGACTGGATCACGACGTCGCGCCTACGGCGCTCCTCGTGATGACGAAAATTATTATTAATATACTTCCCAAAAACCAAAATCGCTGGAGACTGTATCCCACTATTAATCATATCTTGGGCTAAATTTCCCAAAGTACTAACAACAATTTTCTCATCATCGAGAGTGCCATTATGAATAGCAATCACTGGAAGGTTTATATCAAGATACTGTTTTAAGCCATCAATGATTTTTACAACAGTACTAAGCCCCATATAGACTACGACCGTCGCGCCAGTACCGAGAATCCTTGCCCAGTTCGAGATCTTCTCATCATTAGGTTGATGTCCAGTAACCAAAGTCACTGAATCACTACAATCTCTAAGAGTCAGTGCTATACCGCGCGCTACGGGTATAGCAAGACCACTGGTTAAACCAGGTATCACTCTATAGTCATAGCCATGCTTCTTAGCTACTTCTAACTCTTCTACACCTCTAGCGAAGATAAAAGGATCTCCACCTTTAAGCCTGAGAACATGCTTGTTTAATCTAAGCTGCTCTAATATAAGTGCATTAATTTCTTCTTGGCTTATGGATTGATGTCCTTTACGCTTACCGACAAAAATCAACTCTGGAAGTTTTTCTAAACCTTGAAAAGCAAGCTGGAATATTTGTTGATTAACTAAACTATCATAGAGAATGATATCCGCTCTCTGAAGCTCTTTAAGAGCTTTAATAGTGATCAATTCAGGATCACCAGGTCCAGCTCCGACAAGACTAAGTAAGGCAGTTCTCCCCATTATTCTAGTCTCTCCCTAAACACTCTATCTGTATACCAACGTATTAATTTAGACCTGCGTACTACATTATTCTCGCCAGTGATTTTAGTTTGAACTTTTTCTCTAAACTCATGAATAATATCTACTAGCGATAAATATTTCACTCTAATAACATCTTCCAGGTCCTTTCTTATTTTCTGAGCCACAGAAGGCGCTTTACCATTGGTACTGATAGCTAGCTTAATATCACCAGCTTCAACAATACTCGGCACATAGAAATCACAATACTCAGCTTGATCGACAGAATTCACGAGAATGTTTTGGTCTCTACATCTATTAGCGATGCTGTTATTTAATTCAGGAAGATTAGTCGCAGCTATCACCATGTAATAATCCTTCTCATCCCCAAAGTCATAGTCTCTCTCTATAAACTTGATACTTCTAATATTAGGGAACTCACCACGACAAGCACGTATCTCATCAATAATAGTAGGAGCAATTATCGTTATATAAGCATCTGTATTAAGCAGCCCAACAAGCTTCTGCAAGGCGATCATGCCACCACCTACTATAAGAACTTTCTTCTCTGTGAGCTTAAGGAATATTGGGTAAAGCTTATTCATATAGTAAACTCCCCGCCCTGCTTCATTTCAGAATCTTGAATATGCAGACCACACTCTATCTTATCCTTACCAGCCCAACGCCCCTTACGATCAGTTCCAGGACTAGTACAAGGCTCGCAACCAATACTATCGTAACCCTCGTCTAAGAGAGGATTATAAGGAACCTTATTCTCATGAATAAACTTCCAGATATTAGATTTAGTCCAATGTATTAGTGGATTGATCTTGCCAAGCTTAAACTTAGAATCATATTCAAATGCTAGTGCACTAGCACGATAGGCTGTCTGCTCGCGTCTTATAGAAGTGATCCAGGCATATTTACCTTGCAATAAATTAGCAAGCGGTACTAATTTTCTCATATAGCAACACTGGTCTGGGTCTATCTTATAGAGATCTTTACCGTATTTAGTATCTTGCTCTAGGACACTGAGTTTAGGTTCTATCATTTGGATACTTAATTTATAACGATCTTCTAGTCTTTGTTTCAATTCTAGAGTTTCCTTAAATTGATAACCAGTATCCAAATTAGCAATTATAGGCATAGTGGCTTTAGGTTGTAGATCTGCAATCATCTTTAATAATACGCAACCCTCAGCCCCAAATGCTGTCAAAAAAACTATCTCTCCAAACTTTGATAACTCAGACAAACTATAGTCCAGAATCTCCATTGCAGTAGCATTCTCAAACTGGTCGCCAAGCTTATTCCACTCTGACGGCTCCTTAATTAAGTGCACCCTGAATTGCCTCCACACCGACACGATCTACAAAATCTCGAAAAACTTCATTGAGAGTTTTATTAGTTAAATAATATTTCAATAAATCCTCTACTGTTGTTTCTATCTCTTCATGCAAGAACCTACCATCTAAAGGCTTACCAAACTGGGCATTATTAGCGAGCCTACCACCGAGGAAGATTCTAAAAGCGTCCTTCATTTCTTCTGTAGTCTCATCCTTCACCTTACAACCCACTAGTCCTATATCAGCAATAGAATATTGCGCACAATTATTAGGACAACCTGTAACAGAGATCATTAGCTGTTCTTGCATATCAGGAAACTTAGTATCGAGGTAATCGAATAAATTCTTAGCTTTAGTTTTAGTCTCCACGATAGCAAGGTTACAGAACTCAGTCCCAGTGCAGGCTACTCCTAATCTAGAAAAAGACGTGTGGTCAATCTTAAGACCTAGAAGCTTAGCTTCTGTACATAAATCTTCCAGATGAATTTCAGGCACATTAACAATAATTAGATTCTGCTTATTAGTCGTACGTACTTCACCGTTGTCAGTATAACGTCGAACTAATTTAGCCACATTCTCTAAATCTGGACTATGAGATCTGCCACTGATGAACGCCACGCCGACAGCATAATTACCATTTCTAAGCCTATTAATACCCAAATGATCATGGTGAGAGACTTCTGGACTAGGGAAATATTCAGGTGCGCCTGTAGCCATAGTACGAATCACAGAAACTCGCTCGAGCTTATAACCAAGGTTCTTCTCCAATTCATCTAAGAATTTTTCTACGCCCCATTCGTCTATTAGAAATTTAATACGAGATTTAGCTCGCTTATCACGGAAGCCATGTTCTCTATAGACCGTCGTTGCTGCAATGGTTACGTCCTGCGCTTGCTCGCGCTTAATAAACACGGGAAAGTTCTTAGAAATCATGGGTTTGGTACTTAAGCCACCACCAACTTTCAATGTGAAACCTAATTCACCCTTTATGGGATGTTTAACACCAACTAATGAAATGCAATTAATATCAGGCTGCGAGCACCAAGTAGAACAGCCAGTCACTGACATCTTATACTTACGCGGTAAATTAGAAAAATCCTTATTACGAGTAAAAAACTTATCAATGCTCAATAGTTCAGGACTAGCATCAAAGATCTCATCCGGAAGTAAACCAGCTAGGGGACAACCAGTGACGTTACGCAATATATCACCGCAACCACCAGCAGTATCCATCCCTACACTTGCAAGCTCCTTAAGTATTGTAGGAATATCTTCTATTCTTATCCAATGTAATTGAATTGCTTGCCTAGTAGTAATATCTGCCACTCCACGAGCATAACGACTAGCAATCTCGTTAACCTTCTCTAATTGAGTAATAGTCAGCCTACCACCAGGAATCTTTATGCGCATCATAAAGTAACCCTCAGCGTTAGGCTTCTGCCCGTATATTCCAAACCACTTAAACAATGGCACTCGCTCAGGATCCACCGCCGAATATCCAATCTTCGAGGCTTCTTCTATATGTGACCAAACTTCTAAAGTTCCATGTTTAGCTTTAAGTTCTTCTACTGGGTTGGACATGCTTTAATTATAGCGTAATGCCAAACACTCTCTTCTTACTTGTTATATCAGGCACAGACACTATTAAACATCCGGGTATCTCTGCTGCTGGTGCGAATCATGAAATGCTTCCATATACTGCTGCGCTTGATGCTGAGTTTATATATCATGGACATACCAAGACCTTAGATAAATTACCAATATCGCCTAATAATATAGTCAGCCCCGCATTGATCTCTAAAGCCTGCTTAAATTTACTCGGCATAGACAAGCTTATCATCGATACTGGCGCACACATTAAACCCCAATGCCCCTATATCACTGTCAGAGAAAAGCCTAGTGGAGATATAAGTACTGGTCAAACTATGACCTATGATGAAGTAGTAGAGCTTTATCAAACAGGCAAGAATTTTCATGAGACCATCAAAAATTATAATCACGTTATTATTGCAGAGTGTATTGTAGGCGGCACAACTACTGCCTTAGGTTTACTAGAAGCATTAGGATATAAATGTTCTAGAATGCTCTCCAGTAGCTTCCCCGATGGCAATCATAGCTTGAAAGAAGACTTGGTTCGTAAGGGATTAAGCCAAGCCCAGATTACCCATGATCCCTTAACTGCAGTAGCTGCCATGGGTGATCCGATGCAAGCCTTTACCTGCGGGCTCGCTCAAAGCTGCTCAGAGAATAATATTCAAGTGACCCTTGCTGGAGGTACACAGATGATTGCAATAGCTAGCCTAATAGAAAAACTCAATCCACAATCTGAAAATTTAAATAGAATAAATATTCTTACAACACCGTGGGTGATTCATGATCAGTCAGCGCAGTTTATTAAATTACAAGAACAATGTTGTCCTAATATTAAAGCTCTAACGTTTAATCCAAACTTACTTGATACTTATGAAGACTTGGATTCTGAAATTCTAAAACTTTCTAATAACGCTCTTTCATTAAAGCAAATCACTGACAGGTATTCAGAAGGGCATGTAAAGGAGGGAGTAGGAATGGGGGCTTTAATAAATCAAGTTCTGTACTGCCATGCGGATGTCATCTTGCTTAATTAATGATTCTCCTACAAGGAACCCCTTAACTCCAAGCTGATGTAAGATTGCAATGTCTTGTTTAGTACTAATGCCAGACTCAGACACCAAGGTGATTCCAGAAAGCCCAAACTTAAATCTATTAATCATCTTAGCAGTAGTATCAAGATTCACTTCAAAGGTATTAAGATCACGATTATTAATTCCAATCAAATCAAAGTCCAATCTTAAAGCTCTATCCATCTCGTCTTCTGTATGCACTTCTAATAAAACATCCATACCAAACTCGTCTGCTAAAGCACTAAACTCTGAAAGTTCTAGATCATCTAAGATCGCAGCTATAAGCAAGATAGCATCGGCACCAGACAGTCTAGCTTGTAATATTTGCCTTGCATCGATTATAAATTCCTTACATAAACAAGGTAGATCATACTCACTAGATATCGCAATTAAATTCTCGTAGCTACCCTTAAAATACTTAGAGTCAGTAAGTATTGAGAAGCAATGTGCGCCACCATCTTGATAAGCCTTCGCTATCTCATATATATCAAAGTTCTCTTTTATAATACCCTTGCTCGGACTAGCCTTCTTCACTTCTGCAATAAGAGCAGGACCCTCAATAGTACGGATTTTTTTCTTGAAGCCTCTCGTTTTAGGAAGAGCCTTACAGCTTTTCAGATCATAGATCTTATCCTCCAGCTCTTCAAAGCTTTCTATTCTTTCTACTTCTATGCGTTTGTTAGCAACTATATCGTCAAGTATACTCACGTTCTTTATTATATCAAGCATTTTCGTCATCCTAAGTATAGGCATCAACTTAAGCCGAAAAGCTCGTCATCCTGAGGAGGAGCCGAAGGCGACGACGTCAGGATCCACTACTAAGAAACATCATGAATAGTGGATCCTGACGTCGCAACCTACGGTTGCTCCTCAGGATGACGAGACCTTACACCACCATGCCAGCAGCAACAGTGTTATTCGTAATCTCGTCTATAAGTATAAAAGCCCCAGTAATTCTATTCTCAGAATACTTGTCTACACATAGTGGCTTAAGAACTTTGAAACTTACATTAGCTATATCATTGAGCGCAAGCTCAGAAGTTTCTTGTTTCTCGTAACTATTTATATCTAGTTTGTAATTAATTTTGGTTGCCATAGCTTTAACCTTATTAGAAGTATGTTTCAATAAATACTTCTTCCCAGATTCAAACTTCTGCTCTGCCATCCAACAAAGATTCGCATTAAATTCTTTTACAGGAGTTGCTTCTTCATCCACCTTAGCAAGCATATCACCGCGACTAGTATCGATCTCATCCTCTAGAACTATAGTCACAGATTGTCTAGCAATAGCTTCGTCAATACTTCCATTAAACTCAGCTATAGTCTTAACCCGAGACTTCATGCCTGATGGCAAGCTTATAAGTTCATCACCTATTTTCACAGTACCGCTTGCAATCTGTCCCGCAAAGCCTCTGAAATCAGGGTTCTCTAGAGTGTCCACTCTAATTACATATTGAACTGGTAAACGGAAAGGTAGATGAGTAATATTATGCTGTACATCTACAGACTCTAAGATATCAATGATACTTACTCCTTGATACCAAGGCATATTAGTACTTTTATTTACGACGTTATCACCCTTAAGCGCAGAAATAGGAATGAAATTAAACTGAGACTCATCGATACCAAGCTTCCCAATCAAAACTTTAAAATCATTAACAATATTATTGAAGACATCTTCTGAATAATCTACCAAGTCCATCTTGTTAACAGCAACGATGAAGTTCGGGATACCAAGCAAGCTAGATATCAAAGCATGTCTACGAGACTGATTTAATATACCCTTACGTGCGTCGATAAGTATGATAGTAAGATGCGCCGTAGACGCGCCAGTCACCATATTACGTGTGTATTGTTCATGACCTGGAGTATCAGCAATAATAAACTTACGCTTAGGCGTAGAGAAGTATCTATAAGCTACATCTATAGTGATTCCTTGCTCACGCTCTGCTGCTAATCCATCTGTCAGTAGCGAGAAATCTATCCCCTCATCACTTACAAAGCCCTTCTTCGAACTTGTCTTCTCGACTGCGACTAATTGATCTTCAAAGATACTTTTAGAGTCATAGAGCATACGCCCTATAAGAGTAGACTTACCATCATCGACACTACCAACCGTAGTGAAGCGAAGTATATCCTGCACATCAGAACATTTATCATTAAGCAATGCACATTGAGTTTTCATTTTAGAAATACCCTTCCTTCTTTTTCTGTTCCATTGATAAGCCTTTAGCACTGATAGCACATTGTAAAAAATACTTTTGAAAATATTCTATGGGAGTGCCATAAAGATCACCACCATAGTAAGTATCACAAAAAGTTTCTTTCAATCTACCTATTTCTTTCTTACGGTAAAGTGGCCAGCGTGAATCATTAAGACTTGCATTGAATAAGTCTACTGCTCTAAAGAACGCATTCTCGGCATGATCTTCTTTTCCACGTTTCTTCCAGCTAGCATATCGTTCCACTTCACTACCGATATTGCCAAGCTGTTCAAGCAAAGACATAGTGTGAAAACTACTCACTTTATTTTCCCCTCAATTATTCTAATAATCTCTTTTCTAATATTCTCATCTTCGACGTATCGTGAGCGATTATTCTGATTTGGTCTAATATTTATCATAGAGTCATATTCAACCCAGTTAGATCTATCTTCATCAGGGTAAATATTAAAACCCCATACATCACTTTGCTGAGAGCCATCTGCGAGCAAAGCTTGCTCTGCATCCACATGCAATTCTGGTCCCAAAACAATAGACTCTCTTACGATATCAACAGCCCCTTTAACCATATCCTCAAACCCGCCATGAGCTAAATCTTTAAGTTCTTCCAGTGAGATATGATCTTTAATAACTTTAATATCAAACATCAAAAGTACCCTTCCTTCTTCTTCTGCTCCATTGATGAGTCTGAACCTAGGTCTATGACACGGTTCTCGCGTTCTGATTTACGAGCAAGTTTAGCTTCTTCGATGATGCCATCTATAGTAGTGACATCTGACTGGACTGCTCCTGTACATGGCATGCAACCAAGTGAACGGAAACGAGTTTTCATCTTCACTACTTCTTCGCCTTCTTTAGGGCTAGTAAACTCACTAGATCTATCTATAGGAATAATAATTCCATTACGCACTACTACCTCGCGCTCTACAGCATAATAGATCGGTACTATAGGAATATTTTCGATTTTAATATACTCCCAGATATCTACTTCAGTCCAGTTAGACAGCGGAAACACTCTTATAGACTCGCCTTCATTGATCTCTGAATTATATAGATTCCATAATTCTGGGCGTTGGTTCTTAGGATCCCACTGACCAAACTCATCACGAATCGAATAAACTCTCTCCTTAGCGCGGGATTTCTCTTCTTCTCTACGAGCGCCACCGAAAGCAGCATCAAAACCATACTTGGCAAGCCCACTCAAAAGTCCACCTGTTTTCAGAGCGGCACAACACTTATCAGTACCGTATTTAAAAGGGTTCATTTTACTTGCGATCGCATCTTCATTACGATAAACAAGCAACTTACCACCGATACTATTAATAAACCAATCCCTAAACTCATACATCTCTGGAAACTTATAACCAGTATCCACATGCAAAAACGGAAACGGTACAGGCGCTGGGAAGAAAGCCTTACGCGCAAGATGCACCATCACACTAGAATCCTTACCCACCGAATAAAGCATTACTGGATTTTTGAACTCTGCAGCTACTTCACGAATAATATGAATCGACTCTGCTTCTAATTGCTTGAGGTGATTTAATTTAGTTTCTTGTTTTACTGCCATTATCTAATGCAGGAAATTTTAACATTTATCTCGCTTCCCTCTTGAAAACCCTCAAAAATCTTATACATGTCATGTATTAACTTATCTAAATCAATATTATCTAAGCGAGCTTTATTATCCTTAAAGTTTTTCTGGGCTCTAAGCCATACTTTTTCAGCCCCAATAAGCCTGTTTTCTTGTAATAAGTGCAAGGCTACAGCACATTGAATAATGCCCTGCACTAATTTCTTATAGTCATCTGCTGGGAGTTGTTTCCAATATTGCTCTAAAACTTCATGAGCTACAAAGTATTTAGCCTGATTAAAAAGTTGAATACCATGCTCAAATAAAGTCTCCATATGGGAGAATTATAGCTAATGGAGAGTGCTAAAAAAAGTTTTATCAAGAGCTTTATTATCTACGACTCTGATTGTGGCTTCTGTGAGAACAGTATCGCTCGCTTAAGAAGCATAATTGGTGATCGGATTAATTATGTACCAAGACACGATGTCGCCGATGGTGCTTATGGAATTGCTGCAGATGAATCTAACAGAGCAATTCAATTCGTAGAGAATGAAAGTATCGTCTATTCAGGCGCTCATGCTATTTTCAAGGCCTTAAGTTATAAATCAGGTTGGGGAATATGGCTTTGGTTTTATAAATATTTACCCGGCTTTAAATTAGTAGCAGAGGCTGTCTATAAAGTAATCGCCAAGTTCAGAACTCAAATTAGTGGTTCCTGTAAAATATAACTATGTATAGTAAAGCCTCATCAGAACTCAGTCACAGCGAGAAATATTTTTTCCTAATTGGTGGTATCAATCCTCGACCTATAGCGTTTGTGTCGACAATGTCGAAGAAGGGAATTTACAATCTTGCACCCTACTCTTTCTTCAATGCCATGAGCGCTGAACCTCCTATAGTGGTATTCGGACCATCTTGTACTGATGATCCTGAACGCCCATATAAAGATACCTATGTTAATTTAATGGACACTGGTGAATGTGTTATTCAGATGGTAACCTATGATATGAGAGAAGCTATGGTTCAATGCTCTGCTAGTCTAGCTCCAGAAGTAGACGAGTTTAAGATTTCTGGATTCACGCCTATTCCTTCAGATATAGTGAAAGCTCCGCGTGTGAAAGAATCTCCATTCCAAATGGAATGTAAATTATTAGAAATGAAAAACTTCGGTAAGTTTCCTGGTGGTGGTAATATGGCAATCTGTGAAATATTGAAATTTCATATTAGTGAAGAGATTTTTAAACCAGGGACTACTAGAATTGATCCTCTTATTACTGATTTTATTGGGCGTAATGGCGGGGCTTTCTATACTAGAGCTAATGCTGAGGCAATGTTTGAGCAGAAGCTACAGACGTAATGACATCAACTTCTACACCATTCGGTAAATCATCTAGGCTCAAGCCATCATCACTGATCTCTATATTAAAGATGGCAGGATTGGATTCTATTAAATTATAAGCATCAGTATCCACGAGCTTAGCCAGAAGATCAGCACTAATCACTAATTTATCCCCGTCTAGCATCTCAGATTCCAGTTCATCAATGTTAATTTTCTCTGATACCTGATTATCAGTCACCAAGCTTGATGTATAAGTTTTATCATCTTCATTAATTTTTATAGGTAAGTAATCAGAATGAATCAAACGAGCATCATATGAATCACTGTAATTCTTAGCATCTTGATTATCATAAGGATGCAAACCAAACTCTATGGTTTTTCTCAAGGGACTATCTTCTGCATTAAGATCTAACTTAGATAAATAATCTTGAATAATAGTAAGGCGTTCAGCATTGAGAGCCACATCTACAGTTCCCTTCTTAGGATCATAAGACTTAACGCTGTTAACCAGTGAGTCTTTTAAGGCCGCCAAGAAACTATTAGTCTCATGAATAACCCTATTAGTAGAAGCCAGGGTCATAGTATCCCAGAGACTTAGGGTTTTACTTTGTTGATGAAAGTTTCTGAAGCTGCTAAAAGTATTGAACAATAATAAACTAAAACTTACAGCAATAATCACAGCTAAAGCAACAAACGGAATCATAGTGAGAGATATTCTAGCAAGGTCAAATTAAGGGAAAGGTGTATTAACCTGCCACACTTTTCACTTCGTACGCGTCTGTGACACTTTCAACATAGAATCAAATTCGAAGCATTTATTTTGAACTTTTATAGGTAGTAACACCTATCTAAGGGTTAATCATAAGTATGATACAATCCTTTTATAAGGATATTAGGGTATAAAATTACTATGAATCAAGATTCCAAAATACAAATACCTCTTAATAGTAAACTTAAAGCAGCGTTGCGCAAGAAATCCGAAGCCTATGGTTTCTCATCAGTCAATGAAGCATTGAGACTTTTAATTCAAAATTTTGTGACCGGTAATATAGTAATTCAATTTGTGCAACCTAATCTAAATCAATCTATTCCCTATCTTGATTTAGAGACTGAATCAAGAATGACCAAGAACCTTCAAGAAATTAGAGATGGTGATTATGACATCTTAGACTTCGAAAAGAATCCCAATGCCCTTAAAGACCTACTAGAATAAACCATTCAAGTAATTAATGTACAGAATTAAACAATCCAAATCTTTTAGCAAATCGCTAAAGAAGCTTGTAAGGCTACATCGTATTGATATAGATCAGATTAACTACATTTTCTTTTTATTGGCAAAAGATCCTTTCACCAGATCTCTCAAAACTCATAAGGTGAACAGTAAAAAGCATGGAGTCCAATACAGTTCAAGGGTTGACGGAGACTTAAGATTAGTTTGGAATTTTGACAACGACAATAATCTCGTCATAATCATCGCCGATATTGGTGGTCATTCAGGTTCAAGTAAAGTATATTAGCGCTTATAATAACTCAACACCTTATCCAGCGCCTCAATAACATCACTAGCATCTTCAGCAGACATACCTTGAGAGATAGGGATACTAAGTATCTCATCAGCGAGCTTAGTAGCATTAGGCAGCTTATAAACATCGATCTCTAAAGTCTCTTTATAAAATTTATGCAAGTGTAGAGGTTTATAATGCACTCCACAACCAATGCCCTCAGCTTGCAGTGCATTAAGTATATGGTCTCTGTCTACTTTAAGTTTATCCAGTTCAAGACGAATAATATATAAATGTCTTGCATGTATAGAATCAGTCCAGCTTGGATCTAGCTCAGCAGGCGGCTTAGCGGGTAGCTTCCTGGATAAAATTTCGTTAGTATAATACAACCAAGTCTTTTCGCGAACTGCTAGGTAGTCATAAATCTCATCAAGATGCGCAAGTCCAAGTGCAGCTTGAATATCCGTCATATTATACTTGAAGCCCAAACGAATCGCCTCATAATGCTTAAACCCAGACTCTGAGAACCGTTTCCAAGCATCAGAACTTAAACCATGCAACCCACTTTCATTAATTTGGTCAGTATGTTTATCGTCATTCCAAACAATCAAACCACCTTCACCAGTAGTAAGATTCTTAGTAGCATAAAAACTATAACAACCGATATCCCCAATAGATCCAGTAACCCGTCCCTTATATTTACCTTCTATAGAATGTGCCGAATCTTCTATAACATGTAGCTGATATTCCTTAGCAAGCGCTAAGATAGCATCCATATCTACCGGATGTCCAGCTAAGTGTACAGGAATTATCGCCTTGGTTTTAGGAGTTATAGCGTTTTTAACAGCGTTAATATCCAGATTAAAAGTATTGTAATCTACGTCTACAAGAACTGGCGTAGCTCTCTCAAACAAGACACTATTAGCTGTAGCACAGAAAGTGTAACTCGGTACTATTACTTCATCACCCTCACCTATATTCAAAGCTCTCACAGCCAGGTGCAATGCAGCAGTACAAGAGTTAACGGCCTTTGCATGCGGCGTACCGATATGCTTACGAAGCTTCTCTTCAAACTCCTTAACTTTAGGTCCAGCTCCAATCCAACCAGAATGCAAGGAATCAAT
The DNA here is from genome assembly GCA_964512985.1 of uncultured Gammaproteobacteria bacterium. Lineage (GTDB taxonomy): Bacteria > Cyanobacteriota > Vampirovibrionia > LMEP-6097 > LMEP-6097 > CAYPGT01. The sequence continues at coordinate 33,465 of CAZELI010000011.1, forward strand.
CACCCCTGCAATAGCCCTATCATCTATCTTAGGTTTAGCAAAGACCAAGAATTGCTCTCTAGTTTTAGAGCCACCTTCGATCGCTGGTAGTTTTGTTTTCGTGGACATTTTTAAATTAATGCGGGCTTGACCTTCAGCCAATGACTATTAGTTTGGTACCATTCGATCGTTTTCGCCAACTCATCCTCGAAACCTACTTCTAGCTTAAATCCTAGAGCTTTAATTTTAGAACCATCCATAGAATAACGCAGATCATGCCCCTTACGATCTTCGACAAACTTAATTAATGACTCATTCTTGCCGAGTACCCTAAGAATAGCTCTAGCTAGATCAATATTCTGTACTTCTTCATGTCCAGGAATATTATAGATCTCTCCTATCTGTCCCCTAGTACGAACCAGATCCACGGCTCTACAATTATCCTCTACGTAAATCCAGTCTCTGACATTATTTCCAGTACCATAGACAGGAATAGGCTGATTATTCAGGGCGTTACTAATAACCACAGGAATAAATTTCTCAGGATATTGATAAGGTCCAAAGTTATTACTAGAGCGAGTAGTGATACAAGGTAATTTAAAAGTTCTATAGTAAGCTCTTACAAGGCAGTCTGCAGAAGCCTTAGAAGCAGAGTAAGGGTTATTAGGCTGTATTGGAGAATCTTCCTTAGTAGAAGGTGAATTGAAATCTAAAGAACCGTAAACCTCATCAGTACTAATTTGCAAGAATAATTGAGGTTCATATTTAAGAGCCATATCTAATAAACGCTGCGTACCGATTACATTATTAACAGTGAAAGCCTCTGGATTAGTTATAGAGTTATCTACGTGAGAATTAGCCGCAAAGTTAATCACCTGATCAAATTTATGCTCTGCAAATAACTTATTCAATAAATCCTTATCTAATATAGAACCATGAACGAAACGGTATCTATCAGGATCTTTGTCCTTATGATTGTTTTTAGAAATTTCAAAATCTAAATTATCAATATTAACGATTTCTGTATCAGGATAAGAATTATAAATAAGGTTAAGGAAATTGGTTCCTATAAAACCATTACAACCTGTTAAAAGTATCTTCTTCGCTTGACGCACAATAATAAGGGTAACATAGAATTATTTCTAAAATCTCATTTTTGTTTTAGCTCAGTTGCTTAATTAACCTAGGTATCTCAGCTATAGCATAAAACGGAACTGATAAAACATTGTTATCGAATTCTAATTTCTTCTGACAAATTCTTATACCAAAAGGTATTTTATATTCTTCTAATAAAAGATGAAGGCTTTTAAGTCGACCTGTTTTCCCTGATTTAACTTCTATAGGCCAGATCCGTCCTTTATAAGCTATAAGATAGTCTATCTCAGCTGAGCTATTTTTTGCTTCACGTTCCCAATAATAAAGCTTAGGCTCTTCATAATAAGGTTTAAGAGATAAAAGTTCTTGTCCAACGAATTGCTCAGTGATTGCTCCTTGAGCCAAAGAGTGAAAACTCTCGCTATTTAATATCTCATTAATTATTTCACTATCACTTCCTAATAATTTACAAGCAAGACCAACATCTAAAAAAAGAGTCTTAAAATGTTTTTCTGAAGAGTTCGCTTCTAATGGCAAACCTGCAGCACTAGCTTTACGAATCTTCAGTAGTACACCAACATCAACTAAGAGTTCATATGCTTTTTTTATTTCCTGTGAATTTAATTCTTTATCTATTTTAGAATATTTAAATTTCTCACCAATTTGCTTCACCGAATTAATAAAAACAGACTCTAAATATTTATGCATAGCCAAATTGGAATATTTACCAAAATCTTTTTTATAAGAATATAGAATCTTACTTAATTCCTTATCGATAGCTTCTGATCTCTCACCAAGTTCTTTTTCTTTCAGAAAATATTGATTTAATACAGCTGGCATACCACCTAAATAGAAATACTTCTTCACTTCATCCAATAATTTATTATGGCTAAAATCATCCAATGGTTTATTTAGATCCATTAACTTGATTTCGTTAACTATATCTTTGGAGCCATTATATCTTTCGATTAGAAATTCATAGAAAGTTAATGGTCCAAGGAAAAGGAAATCAATTCTTCCAACTGGTATAGAAATTTCACCGGAATTAAGCAAGAACTCCAACAATGAACCAGTTGCAATTATATGCAAGCCTGGATTCTTCTCGAAAAAATACCGCATCGCAATTATCGCCTCTGGGCAATCTTGCACTTCATCTAAAAAAACTAAAGTTTTTTGATTAATAAGTTTTTTACCAAATTCTTGAAAAATTTTATTACCAATTTTTTGGGGATCAGGATCAGAGAAAATATTTTTGTATTCAAAATTAAATTCAAAATTAATATAAATATATTCATCAAAATTTTCTATCGCAAACTTCTCAATAACATAAGTTTTCCCAACCTGCCTTGCTCCTCTTAATAAAACAGGATTAGGTTTTTCTGCCCGTCTCCACTTCATCAATTCTTCTTCTATAAATCTATACATATCCTTGTTATTATACCCTTTACTTGAAAACAACCCCATATTTTCAAGTATCATACATAAAAATTACCTTGTATTTTTAACTCTTACACTTAAAAATACAGGGTGATTTCGAAATTTAAGGAAAATCTTAATAAGTAGGCTTATACTCGTCTATCCACAACTGTAAACTTAATAATGCCCACAATAATTTACGATTATTAGTTTTATGATTCAGATGCTCATCTGTAAGTTTTTTGATACCTTGATAATCAAAAATACCCTGAGATTCTAATCTATCTTTAGACAGTAAATCTAGCATGGGTTCTTTAAGATCTTCTCTAAGCCATTGCGTAATAGGGATCCCAAAGCCCTTCTTCGGTCGATAAATAACTTCATCAGGCAGATATTTCTCAGCAACTTTCTTCAATATATATTTAGTTTGTAAAGTTTTAAGCTTAAATCTATCAGGCAACATTGAAACATACTCTACTAAACGATGATCTAGAAACGGCGAGCGGATCTCTAGAGAGTTTTGCATGCTAGCTCGATCAGACTTAACTAAAATATCATCAGTTAAGTAAAGTTTTTGACTTAGATAAAGCAGTCTATCTGTTTCGTTATGAATATTAGTCCTGGCCAAATATCTATTAAGATCCGAATAAGTAAGCTGTCCAAGAATTTTATCCTGATAGTTTTTACTTAGAATACCTTTCTTTTCCTGATCAAGAAAGCCACCCATCCATCTAAAGAAGCGGATTTCACTAGCCACACCAGCTCCTCTGAAGAATTGTTTAAGTTTAAAATCCAGTGCAATATTTTTATTAGAGATAGGGATTATTGAACCCTGTGCTTTGCTAAATAAAGTAGTTAATCTAGAACGCAGCTCGTAAGGAATAATATTATAGATTTGCACTAACTTGTTTGCGCTATAAGTGGGGTAACCAGCAAACATCTCATCTGCACCATCGCCGCCCATGACAGTCTTAACATTCTTCGCTGTCATCTGCGATAAGAAGTAAGTAGGCACTATAGAAGCATCAGCCATAGGCTCATCCATAATACGACCAAGCTGACCAAAAACAGAAAGCATATCCTTGGAACTCACTACCTGAGAGTAATGCTCTAGATCATACTTAGAAACTATCTTCTTGATATAACTTGATTCATCATAGCTAGCCTCATCAAAATAAATAGAAAAACTTTTAATTCTTTCACTACCAGATTTAACCTTTGAGGCTATCGCCGTCACCAAGCTAGAATCAATACCACCACTTAGCAGAACTCCTACTGGCACATCAGCCTGCATACGTATCTTAATGGAGTCGCTCAGTAAAGAGTCTATTTGCTCTATGGCTTCTTGCTCAGTGTGAACAGTACCTTCCTGGAAACCATAGTTAGGGTGCTGCCAGTAGAAGCTCTTCTTCATTTCATTCTCATCGATTACAGCCATCTCACCGGCTTCAAGCTTCCAGACTTGATCTAAGATAGTATAAGGAGTTGGCACATATTCGTAAGTAAGATATTTATTAAGACCTTCGCTAGAGAGTTCTCGCGAGCAGTGTGGATGCTTAACTAAGGCTTTAAGTTCTGAAGCAAAAAACACTTCATTACCTTTACGTTGATAAAAGAGCGGCTTCTCACCCATACGATCTCTGGCTAAGATCAGTTTCTCTTCCTCTATGTCCCAGAGGGCAAAAGCAAACATACCATTAAGTTGCTTCACAAAATCCAGACCGGATTTTTTGTATAAATTAAGGATTACTTCCGTATCAGAACCAGTCTTGAACGGGAAACCCTGCTTCTCTAATCTTGACTTAAGTTCTTTATAGTTATAGATCTCACCATTAAATACAATCACTTGTTTTCTATCAAAGGAAAACATTGGTTGATGTCCCGTCTCAAGACCAACGATACTCAATCTTCTAAAGCCAAGATTAATTTTCCGTTGAATCTCTATACCAGAATCATCTGGTCCCCTATGTAGAATGCTGTCACACATAGTAGTAAGAACTTTCTCTTTATCAAAGCCTAAATCTTTAAAGCTGGTAAACCCTACTATCCCGCACATTATTTACTCTTCCTAAATAGGAACTCGTTATTTAGTAAACCATTATTACTAGTGAGATTTTCTAATTGTAAGCCGTACTGTTTACAGAAATTAAAAATCTCTGCTGAACTTGCATACTCATATGGATAACCACCTAACCAATCAACTATATCTGTCTTCCAATCCATACCTCTAAACCCAATATGCTCTTTTATTTTTTTAACTGGATTAGTAAAAGTTATCAGATAGAAAAATATCAAAATTGACATGGCAATATAATCAATGATTGTTTGAATCCATCTAGGCATTTGGGAATAAATCTTCTTCTCCAAATACCACATATAAGAATTACCAAACCTAAAATCAGGATAGATATTAAAACCATCAGAATTATTATAGATAGCAATATACATCTGCCCTTCGTCTTGTACTAACTTGGTAGTGTTCTCAATAGCTTTCCACATATTACCCGTATGATGTAAAACCCCCCACGAATAAACAAAATCAAAACTACCTAAACTTTCTACAAATCTATCATCAAGAATTGAACCATGAATAATTTGCCAGTTCTCAGGCTCGCTCATTAAATTATGAAGCTTCTTACAGCAAGCAATGGAGTTTTCGTCTATATCAATACTTAGAACTGACTTAGCGCCTAGTTTATAAGCAGCCAAAGAGAAGAGTCCGCTACCACAACCAATATCAACAAAGGTCTTCCCCTTAAGAGCATCCTTGCCACAAAATTCCTCAAACGAGGCAATAGCCTTATTTAAGACTTTTTCGTCAAAACAATTCTCTAAATATTGAGACCAATTTTCACCGAAGTGAAAGAAGTTCTTGGGTTTTTCTGGGCTTAAGTTATGCATCCTCGTTCTATTATATTATACTGGAATAGGCATCATGCAAACTGAATTAGATTTATGACGAAGCAACAAACCTATAATATCCTTATATCTCTAGTTATTACATTCCTCATTAGCTGGCAGGTTATGGGTCCAATACTGACTAATGAATTAGTAGTTCAGGATGATTTTCGGCAGAGTTTATTTTGGCTATGGCGTCTTTGGGATCCAGAATTATTTACTAATGATTTTTTCACGCCAATCTATGCAACTTTAATCATAAAAGTCCCCCTCTTATATTTTTTACTTAAAATCGCCCCCTTCTTCTGTACTAGTATAATTTTCTATTCAAAACTTCTAGTACTAATTGTTGCACTTGCGACTGGAGTTATGGCGTTTCTCTTCTTCCAAGCCTTACTGAATAATTATGATGGCTTTCGTAATAACTTAGGGGAGATTAAATTTCTCGGAGTAACATTTAGACTAATTGATATCTGGGCTCTTAGTTTCTCTACCATACTCATTAGCACAGCATGGTGTACAGATCACTTGTCAGCCATGCATTCTAGATCTTTTGTTTGGCTTGGTATTCTAGCTTATATGTATTTTAAACTTGTTAACAAGCAAATCAGCGCTGCTGTCACTTGCCTTATTAGCCTCTTTCTTAGTCCTCATGCGTTCTTGATTTGTTATGCTATGGAGTTCTTTGATGAGGTGATTAAGTATCGTAAGTCATTTATAAACTTCAAGAGACCAGAGTTTTTATTTTGGTTATTTAATGGTGCGGTCACTGCATTTACTTACCTAGTTCTTTTCAAAGATATTAAGACCCAAGGGATTGGAACCTCATTTACAGTAGCAGAGATGAAAGCCTTACCTGAATTCAATCCTGGAGGTAGGCATCCTATCTTTGGGTCGTCTATTTGGGATGGTAGCTGGTGGACGAATGAGCACTGGGGGCTTGGCATAGGTTATCTCCCTATTAGTTCTCTTATAAAATACGCCTTTATTATTGGCTTGATATATTTATTCTTTGTATTAATTTCCCAGAAGAACAAGAATAATAAAAAGAAAAATACTATTCAAGGTTCATTCTCCTCTATCTTCTCTTCGGTACCTGCGACCTTACTATATGCAGCGATATCTCTGTATATAGCGTCACAACTACTCTTTCCTGTCTTATACCTACCTAGTCGTTACCTTGCTATACCATCTTTATTACTTTCTATAATAAGCCTGACTCTCATCATTGGCATCTGGTTCTGGGAGATATCACAAGAGCTACCCAAATCACTCACCAACAAGATTCTAGCCTTAACACTATTAATCGCTGCTGGATATTACTGGTTTACTGTACATAAGTTTTATCACACTAGATTCGTTTCTATTACTCCCGAAATCAATGCAATCCTGTCACAGACCCCCAAGAATAGTCTTATCGCTGCACATCCATTATTACCAGATATCAATGTAGCTTCTATCACTAGTAAACGATCTGTCTTCGTCGATTATGAACGCAGTATGGCTTATACCCATGAATCACTCGGCGAGATTAGAAGACGTAATGAAGTAGCATTAAGAATGACCTATGCTAAATCACAAGATGAATTTATAAAGCTTGCTCGAGACAACGGTATAACCCATTTCTTAGCTTTATATAGTTTCTATCAAGAACCGTATGTTTCTAGCCCAAACTATATAGAGCCGTATAATGCCCTTTCACGAGAATTAGTGAAGCTTAATCCTGGAGAGACCTTCTATCTTAAGAAGTTTATTGAAGAGCAAGGTATGCCATATATAGTTATAGATATTAATAAAATTAATATCAAAAATAATTAAGCATGGTAATATTTTGATATAACTATGCTTTCAGATAAAGACACATTGCTGACAACTAAGACTCAAAACTCTGAAACACAAGATTTTCAATTTTTAGCGACTCTAGATGAATTAGAACCTCATGGACAATTAACTCGTTGGGTTAACGATCATGATATTTTACTTTATAAACACGAAGGTGAATTGAAAGCTATTAGTAATATTTGTCCGCATTTTGGTGGACCAGTGGGTTACCGTAAGGCTAAAGATGGAGTGTTTACTTGTCTTTGGCATAATTGGCAATACTCATGCGCCGATGGCTCTTGCAAGACCAATCCAGGGTTACCTTTAAGACAATACCAGATCAGAGTCGATGGCAATAAAGTTTACGTAAATCTACTAGGATAAATTATGGCAAAGAACAAAAGTAACAGAGTTAAATTAACTTTAGAACTTGAACTAGAGCAAGACTGCCCCAAAGAAGTAATAATGTGGAACTATTATGACCACGAGCATTTACTCGGTACCCACCAAAAACTCTATAGAGAAGCCAGGGTTCTAGCCGAGAGAGATGACTGGGCACTAGTCTATAGAAGAGCCAAGATTCCTATAGTACCATTTGAGAATGAAGGTATTGGATTTCAGTATATGCCTGAACCACACATTATGAGAACGGTTCATAAGGATGTATGGGGCTTACTAGATATGGAAGTGCATTTTTTTGATCTTCCTAACAATAGATCTAAAATGAAAATCATTTATGGTCTTTATGTACCTAGTTGGCTCAAGTTTGTAGAGCCCGCATTTAGAGTGGTTTTCACTTCTTGGCTTAAGAACGCCTGGGCAGAAGACGTACCGATGAGGAATCGAAGATGGAAAGTTCACACTCTTGGATTTAAAGATTTTCATGGTATAGATTGGATCAATAAGAAACAAACTAAACCAGCAGACATCAATCCAGGTCCATATATATTCGAGCCACCCGTTGCCTCTCTTCCTACAATTAAAAATGAAGGGATGTTTAGACCAGATATTAGTGACGTAGAAATACCTACTGAGGATTACAAAGTTGACTATCAAGCAGGAGTTACAAATCATTGAGTTGTATAATCTGTAATTCTAATCAAGAACTCAGATTTACAGGACTCAAGGACTGGGAATATGAAACTTGCGACCACCTTACTTTCTACCAATGCTCTAACTGTGAACTCATATCACAAAAGCCCCTACCAAGTATCGATATAATTTCAAGTTTTTATCCTGCTAATTATCGAAACTATTTACCAATTCATTCAGGAATTTTCTCTCAATTAAAAAAAATTAAATTCCGAGATCAAGCAAAGAGACTTAGTAAGTTTTTTGATAAAGATGCAAGAATCCTAGAGATTGGTTATGGTAATGGAGAACTGCTCTTAGCATTTAAAGATCTTGGTTATCAGAATTTATATGGTTGTGATTTTAGTAGTTCTGGCGCTGAAAGACTTATAGATAGAGGGATTCAGGTAGAGATCGTTAACGCTGAGCAGGGGATTCCCTTTACACAAGAGTTTGATATTATTCTTCTCAATAATGTTATAGAACATTTCTTAAATCCAGTGGCAATTCTGAAGAACTGTTATGCCAAACTTAAACCCAGAGGTCAAGTGATTTTATTCACTCCTAATTCTAAAGCCATAGAGTTCAGTATCTTTGGAAAGTATTGGGCTGGATTACATATCCCAAGACATATACATTTATTCAATGAGTATAATTTGAAACTTATGGCTGAGAACTCCAATTTTACTTCTGTAAATTTTTATGCTGATCTAGACCCAGCTCAATGGGCGATATCTGTACAGAACCTACTTCAAGACACCAGGCTATTTCATACTAAATTACAAAACGGCATGTCGTTCTACATGATTCCTCTAAGCCTACTTTGTATCCCTATTGCAATCCTACAAAGACTCTTAGGAAATAGTACTGGTATCTTGAGTATTTTAAAGAAGTAAAATCAATTATCTATGGAACTAATCAAAAAAAATAAAGAACTCATAATTTTAGCTATCCTAGCTTTGTTTGTAAGGTTTTCTTATCAACTGCCTGTATTGTTTATTGACGACTCAGTAAAGTTCTTTGTCCCACTGCAAATAGTTTACGATCATAACTTCAGCTGGATTCTATCTACCATCAATTTCAGTCTCTTTGACAGAATCATCAGCTACTTCGTTCAATCGCTTGATAATGGTTCTGTAGCTAATATGATTACTTTACAAAAATTATTCGGAACCCTTTCAACAATAGTGTTCTATAAACTATCACTAAATCTAACTAATCAAAGAAAGCTACTAAGTCTTATTATGGCAATATTTTTTTCACTTAATCCACTGATGCTTTACATAGAACAATTAATAATGCCAGAAGCATTGTTCATGTTCATGCAACTACTTGCAAGCTTGCTACTTTATAAATTCCTTGAAATAAACACTCCAATTAAATATGCATATGGCGTAGGCTTAGGAATTTTAGCTGGACTCATAGTCATAACTAAACATAGCGGTGAGACCTGGTCTAACTGCCTAATAGCAACTGTACTTATCATAGGCATCTTTCAATTCTTTAAAGAGAAAAACAAAAACCTAATAATTTTAGGAGTGATTCTATTAAGTATGAGCTTTTTAATTAAGCTACCTATAATGCTGCATAATTATCAAAAGCACAAGGCATTTACAGTAAGCTTATTTGATGTGAAAGGCGCATTATTACTAGCTCTCACGCCAGAGATGATCGAGTGTAATCCTACAGATAAATACCCCTTCCTCACTACTGCTATTAAACAATACAGTGCATATTTCGAAACACAATACAAGGGAACCGCTCCTGTTGCAACAGAAGAACAAAAATTAGAAGCTTTCACTAAGGCTGTTTATACTTTAAACATTCCTGGCCGCGAGGGACAGTTACAAGATCCTATAACAGGAGGGATGATTTCATCTAAGCAATGGTCTAAGATTACTGCTGAGTATTTCGTAAGTACCGTTATCAAGAATCCACTAAGAACCTTAGAAAGAATATGGAAGATCTCTCTTCCTAATTTAATTAATAGTAATAATTTAACCTTAAATGAATTTCGCAGATCCTCAAGACCAGGCTTAAACTATGATGTTATGCAATTCACTTTAGAACCATATTCATTTACAGAAAGGCTTGACCCTAAATTAAAAAACTCTAGAATAGTGAAAGGCGCTGAGATAGAAGAGTTCAAAGAACATCACGAGAAAGAATTCTTAATCATGCGCGGAAGAGAAACCAATGAGGCCTTCGTTATAGAAAAGCAAGGTATCTCACTATGGTTGCAAGATTTATTCACTAAATTTTCTCCTGACAAAATTACTTTAACTTTATTTGTTTTAAGTCTAATTTATTTTCTGATTAATATTCGTGGACTTAAGCCTAATTTATTTCAGATCTATATACTTGCTACTACTGCAGTTTACTTCTTCTTGCCATTATTAATTACAGGTGGGGAACCTAGATATAGACTACAGTTCATACCCTTTATGCTTTTATTTATTAGCTATGTTCTAGCAACAGTTTTAAATAAAAGAGATGGTAATTATGAAAACAATTAAAGAGCATAGTCATTTAATATGGTTGATAGTTATAACCTCAATAATAAGGTTTACTAATAATTTACCAGTATTGTTCTTGAATAATGCTGAGTCACAGAGTTTTAAAGCTTTACTAGAACAACTACAGTTTGATCCGCTTAATTTTATTACGCTTAATAAGTTTATTGCTGTATTCTCTGTTATAGCTTTTTATTCTATTGCTAAAAAGCTTACTAATGGTAATAAGTTTATAAGTTTTCTTGGTACTTTGATTTTCAGCTTAGATCCATTGAATTTATATATAGAACAGTCGATAATGCCTGAGACTATTATGGTTTTTGCCTTATTAATTACAACTTGGTTCGTTATTAATATTCTTGATGGATCTAAGCCAAGTAGAGTCATGATATTGCTAATAGTTGTACTAAGCCTGGCTAATATTTTATTAGCGATTTCAGTAAAAAATACTCAAGATGTATCGCATAAGACTCCAATTCTTGATATTTTATTTTTGGAAAATTTAAACTTAAATCATTTCTATAAATCCACTAAGAAAGATTTGGATTATGAAGTAGCCCAATATACTATCATTCCTTTTTCAGAGAAACTGAATGTTGATCCACTAGTCGATGGTAGACCATTGGTAATTGGCAAAGATTCTATTAATCAGTTTAAAGAGACTCAGACTAATAAATCTTTTTTAATAATGATTAACCAAGATACTGACCTCGCATTCTCTATACCTAAGAATAATATTTCTTTATTTATTCAAGACTTATTCCAAAACTTTCCATTCTCAAGATTTATTATTCCTTTATTTTTGATAATGCTAATTGGTTTTGGTTCACGTTTATCACGTGAACCAACCTCTCCAAGCGAGTTATATATTTTAGCTTTTGCTTTATTTTATTTGCTTAAGCCAATATTTATTGGGAAAGCAAATATTATGGATAGAATGGAATTTATACCGCTTATGATTTTGTTTGTGGCTTATCGTCTAGCTATTTTTAACCCTACTTTAATCAAAAAGTGGTAAAATAACTCATTATGAGTCAAAAGAAGTTAAAGTCAGTCAAAACAATCAAAGGCATTACAGTCAGATTTGACAATGAAATCTATGAAAAATTACAGCTAAAAGCCAAAAGTGAGAACCGTAGTCTTTCTAATTTTATTGAAACTTTCGTGATGGAAAATCTAGAAGACAAAAATCTAATAGATGAATTTGAAATGCAATCTATTCTTGCTAATAAGGAGCTACTAAAGGGTTTAGAGCAAGGTCATAAAGATGCCAAAGCTGGCAGAGGTAGATTTGTATCAGATTTTTGAAACTAATTATTTTATCAAAAAAGTAGAAAAGGTTTTTAACAAGAATCTGCAAAATAGTCTATTTAAAAAACTCAGGTCTTATATCTATCCACAATTAGCAAATAATCCATATCTGGGCAACAATATCAAGAAACTTCGCAATTATGAACCCGAAACATGGAGATATAGAATCGGAGATTATAGATTATTTTTCAGTATTGACGAAGAAGCTAAGATTGTATATATCTTTGACTTCGAGCATCGTAAAGATGCGTATTGAAGACGACATTGACGTCCTTCTCTGCAAATAATTTTTCAACCATGTCGCCAACTAATTTTGTCAACTTCATATAGAGAGGTCCATTAACACGAATCCCAACCCTGCTTGGATCAAGAACTTGTCGTTCATCCAGAAGAGTGTAAAATAAAAGAAGTTAGAATGAATCAGATCAATAAAAGAGAGGGCACTGAAATATGAAAGTTTTGCTACTGAGTCCAGATCCAGATCGCATAAAAATTTTCTTACTGAAAAATGGAGATGAAGTTATAAATGGCAGTGCTGATTTTCTCTTCGATTTAGATTTTCTTCAAGACAATAATATAGAGTTTATAATAAGTTATCGTTATACGAAAATCATTAAAGCTGAAGTAATAAAAGCGTTTAACAACAAAATTATCAATCTGCATCCTTCTTTATTACCTTATAACAGAGGAAGGCATCCTAATCTATGGAGCTTTATTGACAATACTCCAAAAGGAGTGACCATCCATTATATAGATGAAGGTGTGGACACTGGAGATATCATCGCTCAGAAAGAGCTTGAATTTGAGGATAGTGAAACTTTATCTAGCTCTTACTGGAAGGGTTTAAGAGCATTAGAGGATTTATTTATGGAAGAATGGTCTAACATTAAATCTGGTAATATTACTCGCATCAAACAAGCAGGAGAAGGAAGCTTTCACTTAGGTAAGGACTTAGACTCAGTTTCACACTTACTAGATAAAGGCTGGGAGACATCAGTATCTAAATTAAAATCGCCATAAGTGTCTCTGATAATGGCATAGGGTCTGGGCTTAACTTCTATAAAAATCTTAGACAAGTAAATGCCAATAATACCTAGAACAAAAATTGTGATTCCACCAAAGAATAGGTTTAGAACCATAATTGAAACCCAACCTGCAATCTTAATATCATAAAAGATTTTTGCTGTAATTAAATAAATAATCGCAATAGACGCGAAAAAAGTTATAACAAGTCCAAAATAAAAAACTAACCACAATGGTATTGCAGTAGAGGAGGTAACAGTGTTAACAAGTAAATTGATTTTCCTAACCAAATCATATGAACTAGATCCTTTGTGTCCTTTGGTTACATATATAGCCTTTGATTTAAAACCATTTAAAGCAATAATAATTGAGAACGTCAATTCATGCTCTCTGAAAGACACAAGATTTTTAACAAATTTCTTGGTCATTAATCGCACCGTAAGAAAATTAGTTGGCACCATATTATTAGTTAACGCATTAATAAATCTATAGTATAAATAACCACTTATTTTTTCAAAGAGTCCACCTTTGCGCACTTTTTGAACTCCATATACCATATCAAGATCTTCACTTAAAAGTTCATGCCAAAATTCATTAAATAACTCAGGAGGCTCTTCCAGATCACAATCTATCAAAAAAACATAATCACCTGAAGCATAAGAGAGTCCAAGCATTTTAGCTTTATGGTGTCCAAAATTCTTTGAGAAATCAATAATTTTCACTCGATTATTTCTCTCCTGAATAGCCAATGCCACTTCCAGAGAGTTGTCTGGAGAACCATCATTGACAAAAATTATTTCGTAATCCTCAGTAACTTTTTTAATAGATTCACTGATACGTGAATAAAACTCCTCAATATGAGGAGCCGATTTATACAAAGTGGAAACAACGGAAAGCTTCATAAATTATTTTTTTAGTGTGTTGATCATCATAGGTTCATCTTTAATAAATCTATCCTTATAAACTATGGACGAGACGATACATGTACCTCTAATTTTAGTTGAATCCATGATGATAGTTTCCTGCAATTCGGAATTATCAATGACACAGTTGTCTGCAATACTGGTAAAAGGTCCTATAACCGAATTATTAATCCTGACATTATTACCGATGTAAATAGGCCCCATTAAATTAGAGTTACTAATACTTGTATTTTCACTCAATGCTATATTGCCTAATAAATATGACTTCTCGACATCAGCATTAATGCTATCAAACTTCCTTGCAGCAAGTAACATACATTTATTAGCATTAAGCAATCCATCTCTAGTACCTGAATCAAACCAATAGGAATGCAGAATACTGGTTTGAACTTCCTGACCCAATTCAACCTGAGAAGCAATGGCGTCAGTGATTTCCAGTTCTCCTCGGGCTGACGCTTTAATATTCCTAATAGCATCAAAAATCTTATTAGAGAAAATATACACTCCGACAATTGCATAATCAGAGACAAAGGTCTTAGGTTTCTCTACTAACTTTTGTGCTTTACCACTTTCATCGAAAGCGACTACTCCAAAAGCATAAGCTCTATCTACTTGCTTCAGCAGCAAAAGCGTATCGGCTTTAGTTTCATAGAAAGTATCAACTAAATCTGCTAAAGGTTTGTCGAATAAATTATCACCTAGAAGGGTTATAAAATGTTCACTCGTTCCAATAAAATCCCGAGTGATCCCAATAGCATGAGCAAGTCCTTTGGGTTCATCTTGATAAATAAAACTTATATTTGCTTTGAATTTCCGCTTGGCCACAATTTCTTCAATCATGCCACCCGTTTCAGGGCTGACGACAATAGCAATCTCTCTGATATTCGCATTAAGTAAATATTCAATGGAATAAAATAATATTGGTTTGCCTAGGACAGGTACTAGTTGTTTAGGATAATTATCAGTAATTGGTGCTAACCTTGTTCCTTTACCACCAGCTAAAATTACTCCCTTCATTGCAATTAATTATAACAAGGTTCGAGAACTTACACCATTCTCTTATGCTGAGATTAACCTACAATAAATGATTATTCTAGGTTAATATATATTGGTGCCAGTATTAGCCTTAATTCTCACCCTCATAGCTCTGACCTTCATCGGGAAAGTGCTAGCAGAAAAACTCATTTCGCTGCTGGAACAAAAGAGAAGCAATGAACTCTTGGTCATCGAGAAGCTAGTCCTTTGTTTTATATCTGGATTAAGTTTTTTTATTCTTATCACTCACTTGTTGTCACTTCTAACACAAAGCTTTAGATTTAGTATTCATTGTAGCTTGGGAATTTTAACAGTAGCTTCGATAGTTATTTATTTAAGAAATGGAAAGAACAGGCTAAATTTTCTTTCCATATTCTTCAAAGACAGTAGTCTCTATATATTTAGTTCTGCTTTGTTAGTTGCAATTATAATGTATTTTCGTGATCAGATTTTTGGCAGCCCTGATCGAATTCATTTAGCATTTATTAGTAGTATCGCTAATAATGATATCTATCCACTCAAACTACCAGTAGATCAAAGCTTCTCCCTTGCAAATTATCATTATGGTACCGATCTTATCGGTGCAACGATAAAAGTTATCAGTCAACTTCCAATATGGGAAGTAATGAGCATACAAATTGCATTAGGCAGTTTTTTGGCATTTATGGGTCTCTTTATTTTACTGAAGACCTTTATTCAATCTAATAAAGCTTCTCTTGCTGCTACGTTTTTTGTTTTATTTTTTACATCCATAAACAGCATAGATTATTTCATTAGAGAAATAAGTAAGATTACTAGCCTGCCCATTGATAACTTTCTTAAAAATTGGCTTATGGTTTCATGGACTTCTATTAGTCACATGACCTCACAATTAAGATTGCCTTCGCAAAATATAGCATTCACTTTTTGTTTTACTTTGCTCATAATTAGTTTTGTATATTTCAGTCATTTCTTTAAGGGAAAAACTCAAGAGTTAAATATTTCTTTCGCAATAACAACTTCCACTGTCTCATTTATGCTGTTTTTTTGCTATCCAGCTTTTTGGTATCCGAGCCTTGCTGCAATTACTTTTTATGGTTTCATTGACATCATCCAAGAGAAAAATTATTTAAGAAATAGAACTCTTAATCTTTTATTTTTTCTCTTCTTACTATATCTCGGTAAGATCCTAACTTTTTGTCCTAGCGAAGCATTTTCTAGTGATGTTAAAACTTTAGTCTTTGATCCGTCGCTGACTTGGGTTCACTGGGGCAAAGCATATATTATGTATTTTTATGATGTATCCTATCTGAAAACTCTTGCTGTGAGTTTTGATCCTGTAACTGATAGTAATTTACTCTTCATCCCATTATTTTCTTCAATAAGTTTTAGAGATTTTGGATTCTGCATAATCACAGCCTCAATACTAGCTATCAGTCAATTCAAGAAAAAATATAATCTTAATTACATAATTTTTTATGCTGCAATTATAAGTCTTATAATACCGTTCGCTTTTAAATTTATTTTACGCCCAATCGAGATTACCAGATTTATATTATTTGCCAAGATTGCAGCTTCGATCTTCACAGCGAGTATTGTATTTAATTGGCTTGCAAGCATTAAATCTTGGACAAAGTATGTGATCTATGTTTTACTAGGAATCTTACTGGTACCAGGCTTGATCTCTATCTTACCTTATAAATCATTAGCCATATTACCAAGTAAAAGCTTTACTAATGAAGAGGAAATAATTATAACTAGTCTTGAAGCGATCCACAAATCAGGAGATGTTCTGCTCGATCCTAAAGATTATGAGATTGGAGCTGACTTCAGTGCTTTTGCTGGTTTTTATGGAGTGGGTGGTCAGCTTTATAAGAATGATTATGCTACTAAAAGAACTGCTTATGAATTACTTAATCCACTCTTACTAAAAGAACTACACGTCAAATATGTCATTGTTTATAATGATATATCTGTAAGCCAAAAAGCCAAGCAACGTTTAGAAAATCCAAAACTGTTTAAGAATGTTCAAACAAACTCCACGACTCGTTTGTATGAATTTATATATCAAGCAGGAGATATTGATGAAACTGTATTTAAGAATGAATACAAATGGGCTTTGGGTTACCCAAGCTCTACAAGTTTTCAATTAATCAAAGATCAACAGGGTAAAATTTTTATATCTAATAATAGAGAGGAATTAAAAATGATAAAAATTAATCTAAAGAAGTCACTAGCCAAAGACAATCCCTTAGTTGCTTTTTGGCTCAATGAACAAGCTATCATTAATGATGAATAATATAATCCAGTCCATCTCTAATAATCTAACTTTAAAAGACGGTATTTTTTTTCCTGTTAATAGTTATGATAATTATGAACTTTCTTATCCAGAAGAAAGTCATGATTACTATTTAGAAATCGAAGAAAATTCTTTTTGGTTCAAGCACCGCAATAAATGCATTTATTCTTTAATAAAACAATTCAGTCCAAATGAAATCTTTTTTGATATTGGTGGTGGTAACGGTTTGACTTCATTATATCTAACACAAAACCATATCAAATCAGTTGTAGTTGAACCTGGTCTCAGTGGAGCTTTGAATGCTAAGAGAAGAGGTCTTATTACTATTTGTTCAAGAATCGAAGATCTTGGTTTCAGCCAAGCAAGTATCAAGTCTGTTGGATTGTTTGATGTGATTGAACATCTGGCAGATGAAAAGAAATTTCTAAATACTTTAAAAGGCTATTTAGCAAAAGATGCTTTCTTGTATGTAACAGTTCCAGCTTATGATTTTTTGTGGTCTTATGAAGATCAATCTTCTGGTCACTTTAGAAGATATACTGTTAAAAGCCTGACATGCGTCTTAGAAGAACTTGGCTTCTCAATCAAATATGCAAGTTATTATTTTTTACCATTGGTGCTACCAATATTTCTGCTAAGAACATTACCTTATAAATTCAATAAAAATAAAAAACCCGACGTGAGTGCTAATAAATCTGAACATTCAAATACTAAGATCTCCGCCAAAGTCATTTCCCCATTATTAAAATTAGAATTAAATTCTATTGATAAATTAAAAACTTTTCCAATGGGAGCTAGCTGTATAGCAGTAGCACAATACAAGGGAAACTTAAATTAACACCTGGTAGCTTTCAATTACCACCAAATAATTTATCAATAATGAACTGCTTACCATTGCACTTCACTATTCTCAATAATGCAGTTATCGGCAATCGCAGTGAAAGGTCCCAGATAGGTATGAATCCCTAATATTTGAGTCAACATTGTCAAATTTATTGGACTCAATTAAGAGAGTTTTATTAGCATTTAGTAAACCTTCTCTAGTTCCAGAATCAAACCAATATGAATTAAGAATTGAGCTTTTACCCTTTCATTACTGTTAGATTATACCCTGATTTAGAATTTATTTTAACCAGTCCACTCTCGAGTAAAAGTACAAGCTTTAGCAAGATAAATTGGCAATTTACAAACTTTACGCTCACTATTATAACTAAAATTATTAGCACTAAAAATTATTTTATAGGGAGAGTCATATTTCTTAGCAAACACATCAATGCTTCTTGCTTTAGTATTAAAACCAGACTTTACCTCTATTGGAATTTGCTTGCCTGTTATCGTTCTAATGAATTCAACTTCAGACTTATTTTCTTCCCATGCATATAATTGATCATTTCGACCTAACTCTTGAGAGAATTCTTGAGCTATAAAATTCTCTGCAATATAACCCTTATAAGTTCCATAGTTATAATCCATCATAGTGATGGGATCAAGATTACCCAAAGCACCAAGTATCCCCACATCATAGAGAAAGAGCTTGAAACGATTCTCTTCTGTGTAAGCCTTAATAGGTTGCTCACCATGATTAGCAATTAAAACTTTGATTATCAAATTACTAGCTCTAAGCCAATCAATAGCACCACTGAGTTGATCATAGCCTTTAACTTTAGGAACTACATTCTTGAAAGTAAATTTAGGAGCATTTCCGTCTAGTCTCCGAGCCAACTGTTCTGGAATATTAGAGAACACTCTTTCTATATGCATAGCATTGACTGAGCCACAGTGTTTAGCCATATCTGCCATATAAACATTAATTATCTCAGATTGTTTTTCTCTGATAGTTGTTAAAGCATCAATCTGATTAGCTTTGAGTTGATTATAAGTTGAGATGACCTCAGGTAAACCTCCAATGACAAGGTATTGCTTCCACAAATCAAAAAGTTCTTTATGCATAAATTCAGGAATACGCTCTCCCCACTGCCAGGCATTAATAAATTCATATTTCTCATTTTCATCTAGACCAAGTAAAAATTCTGTAAATGTCATAGGAAACATATTGATCAAATCAACCTTACCAACAGGGAAAGAAGCTTCTCCATATTTAACTCCTAACAACGAACCCGCTGAAGCAAGTGCAAGTTCAGGCATATCCTCACAAAAATATTTCAAACTTGTGATTGCTTTAGGGCAAGTTTGAATTTCATCAAAAATCAATAAATCCGTTTTGATATTAACTTTGGTTTTTAGCTTACGCTCAAGTTCTTGTATAATTCTTAAAGGATCTAAATCATAGTCAAAAATTTCGCACAGACTGATGTTTTTCTCGAAATTCACATAGTGATAATTTTGAAAGAATTCTTCCCCACAATACTTAAGCGCATAAGTTTTACCTACTTGCCTCGCTCCCAAAACTATTAACGGCTTACGCTTAGGCTTAAGGCCCCAAGTTTTGATTTGTTCATAAATCAACCTACGCATTTATCTACATTATACCCAAAATTCCCAATTTAAGGAAAATAAGGCGCCATTTATTCTATAATTTAAGAAAAATCAGCCCTTCGGACTATCTTTGCTCTATAGGCACATATGACTGTTCGTTTGCACCAGTATAGATTTGACGTGGACGGAAGATCTTATTAATACCGCTATCACGTTGTTCTTTCCAATGCGCTAACCAGCCAGGAATTCTGCCTAAAGCAAACATTACCGTGAACATATCCACAGGAATACCGATGGCTTTATAAATGATACCTGAGTAGAAATCCACATTCGGATAAAGCTTACGAGAAACGAAGTAATCATCTTTCAGAGCTTCTTCTTCAAGACCTCTTGCTATATCTAATAAAGGATCATTCACACCAAGCTTACTAAGCACAGTGTCACAAGCTTTACGAAGGATTTTTGCGCGCGGATCAAAGTTTTTATATACTCTGTGTCCAAAGCCCATTAATCTAATACTAGACTTCTTGTCTTTTACTTTACTCAAGTAAGTTTTATAATCATCACCACTAGCTCTAATATTCTCAAGCATCTCCAATACCGCTTGGTTAGCACCACCGTGTAATGGACCCCAAAGCGCAGAGATCCCAGCAGAGATCGCAGCATAAATACTTGCACCAGAACTTTGTACTGTACGAACAGTAGATGTAGAACAGTTTTGCTCGTGATCAGCATGAAGAATGAGTAATTGATTTACTACTTTCACTAAATCAGGATCAATCTCATAAGGTTCTGAAGGTACCGCAAACATCATATTAAGGAAGTTTGCACAGTAGGTAAGTGAATTCTCAGGATAGATTAAAGGTTGTCCAATAGACTTCTTGTAAGAGAACGCTGCAATAGTTCTAAGCTTAGAAAGAATACGAATGATATCTAAGTTAACCTGCTCATCAGAGACAATATCCTGCGACTCAGGATAGTAACTAGAAAGTGAAGAAGTCATAGAACTCAGAATAGACATCGGATGTGCTTTACTAGGGAATCCAGAAAAGAAATGCGTCATATCTTCATGTAATAAAGAATGTCTAGTAAGTCCAGTAGAGAATTCTGATAATTCTTCTTTGGTAGGAAGCTTGCCATAAATCAATAGATAAGCGCTTTCTACGAAAGTAGATTTCTCAGCAAGATCTTCGATGTTATAACCACGATAACGTAATATACCTTGCTCACCATCAATAAAACAGACCGAACTCTGACAGGAACCAGTGTTCACGAACCCATGATCAAGAGTAATTAGTCCAGTATCACTTCTTAGTCGCGATATATCTAGGGCCCTTTCTCCTTCTGAGCCCTCCACTATCGGAAATTCAAAAGTCTTACCATCAACATTAAGAGTCGCGGTTTTCGAAGCTATTTCTGTCTGAGCTGAATTCATAACCACAATCTTCCCATAATTTATATTTTTTCACTCTCTAGTAATTAGGCAATACTGTTATCTTGCGAAGAATTCGGGTCTTCGTCATCACGAGGAGCACCGCAGGTGCGACGTAGTGATCCAGTCTGGATTGCGACGTCGCTCACTTTGTGAGCTCCTCGCAATGACGGCATTTTTTTTACCTTACTCGTCCCAATACAGTATAATTTTTCGATATGAAATTAAGTAGCATGTTTAGGAAAAAATGTATTGTTAAGTTAAATGAAGAACCGATAGATAGTGTTGGTCATTTAAGCTTAAACAGAATTCTTACGACCAGGGATTTAACGGCACTGGGAGTTGCAGCGATTATTGGTGCTGGAGTATTTAGTACTATAGGACGCGCTTGCTTCAACGGTGGTCCCGCAGTATCTCTACTATTCGTGTTTACTGCTATCACCTGTACTTTCTGTGCCCTTTGTTACGCAGAGTTCGCTTCTAGAGTGCCAGTAGCTGGCAGTGCTTACACATATTCATATGTGGCATTTGGTGAGATCGTTGCGTGGATCATTGGTTGGAACCTGATCATGGAATATGCCATCGGTAATATCACCGTAGCCATAGCCTGGTCTAGTAATCTTGTGAGCTTCCTTAGAGGCTTTGGTATTCATATACCTGACTACTTAGCTAATAGTTATATGGCAGCAGCTAAAGGACACAATAAATTCATGGAACTTAGTGCCCAAGCCAGTTCTATCCCTGCGCCTAATCCACCGATAGAAATTCCTAGTCATCTAAACTACTTACATGAAGTATGGCTTAATGCGCCACATATCTTTGGCATTCCTCTAATACTTAACCTACCAGCCTTCTTGAGCGTAGTAGCTATTACTGTTCTAGTTTATGTCGGTGTGAAGGAGTCTCGTAACACTACTCTATTTATGGTTGCATTTAAAGTAGTAGTAGTTCTATTAGTAATTCTTATCGGTGCTTTCTATGTCAATCCTGAGAACTGGGTACCCTTTGCTCCTAATGGAGTCAGAGGTGTGATGCAGGGTGTCTCAGCAGTGTTCTTTGCGTATGTGGGATTTGATGCTGTCTCTACTACAGCTGAAGAATGTAAAAATCCTCAGAAAGATTTACCTCAAGGTATGATTAATTCTCTACTTATTTGTACAGCTTTATATATTGCAATCTCACTTGTGTTAACAGGAATGGTTAAATATACAGAACTAAACGTGGGTGATTTTATTGTAGTAGCGTTTAACTCAGTAGGCTTAAACTGGCTCGGTGGCATACTTGCACTCAGTGCAGTCGTAGCAACTACTAGCGTAATGTTAGTATTCCAATTAGCACAGCCGCGTATTTGGATGGCAATGAGCCGCGATGGTTTACTACCTAAAAAATTCTCTTATATACATCCTAAGTTTCGTACTCCGAGCTTTGCGACTATAATTATGGGCTTTATGGTAGCAGTACCTGCTCTAATCCTAGATGCTGAACTCGCCACAGATATGAATAGTATCGGGACCTTGTTTGCGTTTGCGGCAGTTTGTGCTGGTATCTTGATGCTTCCTAAAGAAGGTACTCATGGTAAATTTATGGTGCCTTTTATTGATGGACGTTTTATTATTCCTGCGCTAGTACTTATTAGTGGAATGTTGCTCTATGTTTATAATGCTCAAGCTTGCTGCGAATTCTTTAGCTTAGATCATGCTGTCTTAAGTCCAATGCAGGTCTTCGTTAATAAGATCCCGCATTTTAGTTTCGTTGCTTTAGTAGTTGGCATGGCAATCTTAAGCTTCCTGAAGAAACTTTCTGTTATTCCTGTATTAGGTTTACTTTCTTGTTTCTATTTAATGACAGAACTTGGAATCCTTAATTGGCAGAGATTTGGCGTATGGATGTTAATAGGATTTACTATCTATTTTATATATGGATATAGTCACAGCCAGATGGGCAAGGAAGAAAAAGCTAAGCCTTAATCCAATCTATAATATCTTTTCCAATAGGCGCGACTAAATCTGACCAAATCCAGTCGTGATCAGCACCTGAGTAAACTTTCATGGTTTTACTCTTGGAAGGTATTTCTTTAAAATATAGATCTTGAGTTGCATTATCCACAACCTTGTCACCTTCCATTTGGATACAAAGCACTGGAGTTTGTAATTTAAGAATATTCTTCTGAGTTATGCCGCGCATTTTCACTATCTCAAACAATAATGTTTGCGTTACGGTACCAACTCTCAGCGGATCAGTCATCGCTGGAGTAAGTTTAGCTTTCTCTGAGACGGGCATCTCCACATATACATCTCGATCAAAAATTAATTTATCAATAATTATTTTTCGTACTGTGTTAATCATAAAAGACAAATCAAAAGTAGACGAAGCACCCTTAAAGCCAGGCACTGACAGTATTAGCTTGTCTCCTTGAGCAATCTCTGGAAGATTCACTGCAATTAAAGCTCCGAGACTATGTCCTAGAATAGTGATTCTTGAATTAGGATTTTTATCCTTAAGAAGCTCGTACTTTCTCTGCACAAAATCTATCCACTCTTGATAGGAATCTACATGACCCTTAGTATAAGGACTATGGTTATCAGGTGCTAAATTATGATTCTTACCAAAGCCCGGTAAGTCATAAGCCACAAACTCTATACCATTACGCCTGCATTCTTCTGCTAAGCTAGCAAACCAACCGCTATGACCACCAAGTCCGTGAATTGCAAGTACAATGTCTTGAACCATTTTTATATTATAAGCTCAAAATGCTTATAGGTCTTATTTCCTCGTCATCCTGAGGAGCAACCGTAGGTTGCGACGTAAGGATCCACTATTTCGAGATAAATTTCTAATTAAGAGTGGATCCTTACGGTCGGGCTTCGCCCTCCCTCAGGATGACGAGGGACTACACTGTCACTGTCGCCACTGGGCTAGAGTTCTTGTAAAGCATTAATGCCAATCTTCCAGAACCTTGGGATAGCATATTGAAAGCAAGTTTATTGTGATTACCCTTAGTCACTCTCGCTAAACCATCAAATAAACTCTCAAACAAGAAACATATACCTGATGCTTTCTTGATTATCTCTTTCTCAAGTAGCATACCCCAATCAAACAAAGGTCCCGAAAAGTCTCTTAAGTAACCAAATCCCTTTTCAGCACCAGTTAACGCATATCCTATAGTAGCTGTCGCCGAACCAATACTACTCAAGAAAGCATGATGCCCCTTAGTTGTGAGAGTAAGGAGACTCTTCGCTGGTTGAGTGACAAGCTCCTTAGCAAGCTTTCCTAATGCCTTACTTACTTCAAAGAAACCAGTCTTGATATCAGGGAAAACTCCATTCTTATAACTCACATGATGATCAGTTGCAGTCCATAATTGATCTGTAGCAGTAGGCAAGCCTCTAATTAAATATATGTTTTTTAAATTACCTAACCAAGGAAAAATTAATTCACCAGTGAAACCTAGCATCGTAAAAATATTATTTCTTACATAACCGTCAGCGATTCCACTGAAACCATAAGGCAAGAAACTTAATTTCAAGATAGTTGAAACTATAGTCTCTATGCGCTTTTGAATTGTTTCTGAGAAACCCATCTTCATTAATATCGCACCAAGGAAATTCGCTCCTAAAGCCAGCCAGCAACTTTTACTTTCTACTTGATCTAGAACTTGTTTCCATGGCGGTGCAGTGTCTTTTTTAGGAGCAGTTTTTAATTCAGGAACTTCAAAAAGCTCGGCAATATGATCATCATCCCTGTGATTATTCACAGGCAAATCTAAAGCAGGATCTATTACTTCGTTAAAGCGCTTCGGCCACGAAATATTAGTATCCATCGCAGGTTTCTCTGCAATCGATGTAGCGATTACCATATTGATTAAGCTTTACACCAGGGCGTAAAGACAGATACATATTGTACTACAATAGGTATTTACCCCGAAATAACTAAATATCTAAGCCCGTAACTAACCAGAATTCCAAGTATTGCACCCGCTAAAACTTCCTTAGGACTATGCCCAAGTAGCTCTTTTAATTTAGCACCACTTAAAGTATGCTCAGCAGAAAGTAATTCTTTCACGATGCTATTTAAGACTCGTGCTTGCTTGCCAGCAGCCTGTCTTACTCCAGCAGAATCATACATAACTATTATCGCAAGCGTAGCAGCTAAAGCAAAACTAATCGATGAGAATCCTTCAATCAAACCAACACTAGTAGCCATAGCTACCACCGAAGCGCTATGACTTGAAGGCATACCACCAGTAGTAAATAACATGCGCAAATCTGGCTGCTTGTGTTGTAAAGCATGAATGGAAGTTTTTAAAACTTGGGCTATAACATTCGCTGCGACTAAAGAAGTCAGCACTTCATAACCTGTACAATCAATTGTTTCGAGATATGACATAGTTGGCTACGAGTTTAAGTTTAGCAGCATATATCGTTACTGAGTCAAGATCTCTCTTAGCAGATTCAATTAATTCCGTTGCCATCTCAGAAGCCCTAGTTATGCCATATTCTTGAACATATGTGAATTTATTCTGCTTAAGATCCTTGCCCACTGTCTTACCAAGCTCTTCGGTACTAGCAGTATGATCCAAGATATCATCAGCGATTTGGAACGCAAGCCCTAGCTTAGTAGCATAAGCATCCAGTGCCTGGACCTGATTTGTATTAGCACCAGCCAGGATCGCCGCTAATCTCACCGATGCTCTGAGAATAGCTCCTGTCTTGAGTTCTTGCATACACTTCAAATCTTCAATAGTTTTATTAATTTTATTCGGTAGCTCTAGATCCATTGCCTGACCAGCAATCATATCCTTAATCGCTTGAATAAACTCTAGAGTCACTAAGCTTAGATTATGCTTGGCAGTTTCTGGTGTTTTAGTAATTAATACTTCTATTGGATAACAGAGTAAAGTATCACCAGCCAGTAAAGCGATAGCCTCCCCGTAAACCTTATGGTTAGTGGGTTTACCACGACGTAGATCATCGTCATCCATACACGGTAAATCATCATGTATCAGTGAACCACAATGAACGAGTTCTATAGCGAGCGCCAAGCCTGCTGCTGGATTAGTGTTGAAACTAAGTATGTTTTCTGATTTAAGGATAGCCTCCGCCGTAAGTAATGAAAGTATCGCTCTAAGGCGCTTCCCTCCATTCATAACGCTATAGCTGATAGCTTCCAAGCTCTTAGATTTAGCTAAATTAATAGTACTAGGTTCTTTCAGCAAGCTCTCTAATTCCAGCTCTATATTATTTTTGTATTCTTGTAATAAGGTTTGGATATCAGTCTCAAGCAACATTTAGAACTTGATTATATCTCATTTTTCAAAACCAAGCTTTCGGCGTATCGCATTTCACCAGTAGCAAACTTCGTAATTATTGCTTCTCGCTCTTCAGGTTTGGCTGCTTTTAATTCTTTACTTAAAACTTGAACATGAATCGCTTCTGGTTTATTCGGATCAAAGTTTTTAAGATGCGGGAAGAATTTTGCTTCTTTCGCTTTAACTACTTCTGCAAGCTTAAAAGGATCTTTTTGTAATTTTGTTATAAGCTCTTGTAGCTGCCAGCAACGTAAGAGAAATTCCCGTGGATAAGATCTAGCATCCAGATTCAATTCTTCATTCAAAAATTTAATTACCGATTCTGATTTCATCCACTCTGATAATTCTTGGTTCACTTTATTTGCATGCTGCCAAGTTTCTATTTCTTGTGCTTTAGCAAGCTCATAACCTTTTTTATCATTCTGAGCTTGTAATTTTTGTATCTTTCTATACTCAAGTAAATCAGTCCAAGCCTGCAAATTAGTACAAGTATCTAAACTTTCTGAGAACCTACCTTTGAGTTTCTCCAAACTAGGATTTTGAAATTCCATTCCTGAAGCAGCTAAAACTAATGCTGCTAGACCTCCTCCATAAAGCCAAGGTCTATAAGCTACAGTGGGCCTAGTTTCAGTCATAAATTGATACCTCCATACAGAATATTAACTAGAACTTATTATAAACTATCGTCCATTATACTGTACGATTTTCTTTAGAGAATGGGAATTATAAGGTATAAATATAGATATTTTTATCCATTATATAGGACGATAGCTTGAGATTCTTAATACAAATCATAATTATAATTTTGGCCACTACACTAGCTGCTAAGGCGAGTTTTTCGCCAATATCCACAGATCCTGCAAATAACGACAGTCTTGTTGCTAGGAATCCAGTTTTTACTCTAGATTTCTCTCATAATGCTTGCTGGTATATGTTTATGGCTTACGTTAAAAATGCTAATGATGATTCGACAATAGATACTCTCACTATGGCTAATCTTAATGGCGATGGAACTTCTCGAATCACTCTTAGTACTAATGTAACTTTAGCTTCAAATACTGCTTACTATTTGGATTTACCTGCTGCTGCACTGCACGATTGTGATCCAAGTTATAGCAATGTTAATAACTACACTAGAGTAGATTTCACTACTGGAGCTTGTACGGGGTCTGGCACTTGCTGTTACAACCCACCTTCATGTATTGGTCCTTGCTTTGGGAACTATAATGGTATTAAGCATTTGTCACCACCTGATAATGGGCACTTTATGCAAAGCTACGAAGGGATAGGCATTGTATTTAATGGCAATGTTACTATCGGCACTGGAAATATCATTATTCGAAGATATAGTGATGATGTAGCTTTTGAGACTATCAATGTTAATAGTGTTCGAATTACTGGCTGGGGAACCGATAGAATTAAAATAGACCCCATTGGTAACTTAGCTGACAATACTCAGTACTATATAAACTTTGATATTGAAGGTTGGAGTTTAACAGGTAATAAGGATAAATGGAATTTCTGGACTAAGAGTACTCCTAATAGCTTTTCGGGGAGTGGTTTATAAATCATTATTGACTTAATATATAAGAATGCCCATTCTTTCTAAATTATTATTGAATCCTAAATCAAGACTAATTTTTGCTTTATGTGCAGGTTTACTATTAACTAGCACTGCTCCATATATTGGCTTGGGGATATATGCTTGGGTTGCTTTAGTTCCTCTCTTCCTTCTTATTAGAACGTCCACTTCTTATAAAGCTGCTTCACTTGAGGCTTTGGTTTTCTTGCTTAGTTATAATCTAAGTTTTTTCATTTGGATACTTGGTGTACATCCGTTAACTTGGCTGCATATAGGTAACACAGAGAGCCTGATTGTAACTTTTTTAATCTGGTTTCTTACAGCTCTGTTTCATAGTGTTGTTTTAAGCCCAGTGATTCTTCTCACTAAATTTCTTTTCTTGAAAAATAAAGTCAATGAATTATCAATGATCTATATCATTCTTATTGCACTTGCCTGGGTGCTAACAACTCACACCTTAACATTAAATCTCGAGCCAAACCTTGCTAGTATCGCCATTCCATTGAATGAATTAGCTTACAGCCAATACCAATACAAAGAAATTATTCAATGCTGCAATATAATTGGCGCTATCGGTTTAGAGTTCTTGATTGTATTAGTTAACTTAGTTCTCTTGAATTTATTAGATACTAATCTAAAAATCAACCGCAAAAATTTAACTAAATACTTAACTATAATTATTATTCTTTTCGTCGTACTATTAAGTTACGGAAAATCTGAAATCGAACAAGCCAAAAAACAAAGAAGCGAGAATTCTAGTAAACTTAAATCTTTTGCGATAGTACAAGCCAATTACTCACAGGCTTCTAAGGAAGTGAATACCACCGATCCTCTCGCTACAATTAAATACCAACACCAACTTTCTGGGCAGGTTCAAAACAGAGTTGATTTTCTTTTTTGGGCTGAAGGATCAGTACGAGTAGTTAATAAAAGTAAATTACAAGTTACTTTATTTAGAGATCTGGTTAGTAAAGCAAACGTTTTTGTTTATAGTACTCCAATGATAATTACTGGACATAATTATACTGTAATTGATTTTATGGAGTATAACTATACTGGTAATGTTGCAACAGGTTTTAATTTACAACATTATTACAAATCAAGATTAATGCCCTTTGGCGAGTACACTCCATTCTATAACTGGCTACCAGCAAATTTACAACAAATCTCTGATAACACTATTGGTGAAAATTTTATTTCAAGTTCACCGAATCAACCTCTTTTAATTAATAAGATAAAAATTGCTAGCACTCTATGTTCTGAACTTATGTTCCCACAAATCTTACGCAAGCAAGTCAGAGAAGGAGCAGAGTTAATGCTCAATCTCAATGATCTCTCTTGGTACAGAAGTCCACTAAATATTTTTAGAAGCACTAGACCTAATACCTATGATCAACCTGGCGAAGATATGGTTAAGAAACTTTTCTTTGCTGTAGCGGTTTTTAGAGCAGTTGAAAACCATAGAGATCTCATCTTATCCTCTAACACAGGTTATTCTGCCCTTATTAACCATGCTGGAGAAGTCTTAGTACTTAGTGGAGCTAATAGACCTGCCATCCTGCAAAACTCCTTCTTACCAACAGCAGAGAAGTCTATTTATACCTTCTACAGTTGGTAATGGAGCTGATTGTTTTAATCTAATACAAATAACCTAGAATCTTAAACCTATAACAATCACATAATATTAATATGGACTATCCTTGTCCTTAATAATTTAATGAAAACAAACAAGAACAATCTTGTACTAAGCTTTAGTGTAGTTCTGATCTGCATTACTTTTCAATTATGCTTTTTTGAAAATCAAGCACTGGCATCGTTCGACCCAATCAGTCGTAGTCCTGCTATTGGGGCTACAGGTGTCGCTATTGATAGTAATCTAGTTATCACTTTTAATGATAATTGGAAGGCTATACCAAGTAACTCAGGTTTTTATATTCAAATCAAAGATAGTAATAATAATGTTTTTGCAACTTATAATTTTCCTGCATATCCTGCAAATATCACTGGCGAAGGAACTCCCTCTTTAACCATAAACCCTAGTTCCGATTTAGCACCCCAGACTAATTATACAGTAGTGTTTTATTATGAAACTTTATATGGTGAGAGTAATCCGACTTTTACCTACCCCGATCCAAGTACGATAGATAGTACTTGGAATTTTACTACTGGTGGTTGCTACAATCCTCCTACTTGTATCGGTCCATGTATTGCCGAAGATCCAGAGATCTTACATAAGTCGCCTCCTGATGGTGGACACTTCATGCAATCTTACGAAGGTATCAATATGATTCTTGATCAAGTTGTTACAGTGGGCGTCGGCAATATTGTTATTAGGAAATACAGCGATGATAGCGCTGTGGAAACTATCGATGTCACAAGTAATAAAGTTACAGGCTGGGGTACTACTAGCATTACTATCAACCCCTCTGTGAATTTAGCAAACAACACTCATTACTATATTAATCTTGATTTGACAGGCTACGCTACCGCTGCTGATAAAGACGAGTGGGATTTTTGGACTAAATCTACTCCGAATACTTTTGCTGGGAGTGGGCTATAAGACCTGAATTAGGTTTGACAGAATCCCGAATATCAGCCAATTCAGGGATTAGCTTTAATGGTTTTTCTACTTGTAAATGCAATGGTTTTGCATCTTCTCCTAGCTCATATTTGGTGAGAAGAGGGAATTGTTTTGGCTTAGTTTTCACGCAATTTTTCACCAGCTCACGATTTGCATCATACCAGCCTAACAATTCTTGTAATATTTGATAACGAGGGAGATTATTACTTGATTTTCCTGCTCCAACCCATAGATGATATTTAAAATCTCTGAGAAAAGCTTTTTCATTTTCTGGTGTCTGATCCTTTAACACAGCCAGTTTAACCCCACACTCAATCAAAAAATCTTTATTCGTTATCACCCATTTTAATAACTCTCCTGCCTGATTTAAATTCTTATCAACGGTAGGTTGTGAAATACTATCAAGTACGCCATACCGTGCATCTCCAGCTTCTGTTGCCTTTTTATATTTTCCTGTAAAATAATCTCCTAATCCACACACATTTTCAATAGTTACATTATTTGTAATTGCATCATGTAAAGTTTCCAAAGCTTTTCTTGGAGTTCTTGTTATTGGCGCTGCAGTCCCCAAAGAATCTAATCCTACAGCTGCTACAATAGCCGCAGCAAATCCACCACCTATTAACATTGGCAACCTATGAGATTGTATTTTTAGTGTTTTATCAGTATCCATTGCTATTCAGTCAATACCTAATTATAACATGTAATATTAATTTTTAGCAAGAGCCCTTGGGTGAAAATATTAATTTCTTGAAATATTGGCGTCATATTTTGCCAATATTATCTATTGACTTGGCATCTCTCA
>CAZELI010000012.1:0-64429 GCA_964512985.1 uncultured Gammaproteobacteria bacterium
TCGTTAGAGATGCAGTAAGAAATCATTTAATTCTCACTACCGCGTAACTCCTGAAGTAAACAAATATCGTTCTAGCTACTTCACTATCATCGACAAATCCAAATTATTCGCTTTAGTAGTAGCTGACCCAGTAGAAATATAATCAGGGAGAGCTTTTGCATAGTCTACTAGATTGCTTGCAGTGACACCGCCACTTAGTTCAATCTTAATGATTTTGTTTTTTGATCTGATGGATGAAACGAGCTTAGAAGCCTCATTGGGACTAAAATTATCGAGCATAATTATATCGACGCTAGCTTGAATTACGGAGTCTAATTTAGATAAATTATCCTTGTTGATTTCTATTTCTATTTGGGTATTTTTCGTTGAGTCTTTAGCCGCTAATGCCTGGCGCATTTGATTAATAGCTTGGATTAGATCTCCTTCGATACATGCAAGATGATTCTCTTTCAGCATGATCATATCGCTAAGATCAAGTCTATGATTGGTTCCGCCTCCAGAGTGAAAAGCTTCTTTCTCTAGTAGGCGCATTCCTGGCATAGTTTTACGAGTGTCTAATAATTTACAAGGATAATCTTTAATAAGATTTACTAAGTTTCTAGTATAAGTAGCAATACCACAGAGTCGCTGCAAGAAATTTAATATAGTACGTTCACAAGCAAGTAGCATCTGTGCAGGGGCTTTAATTTCACAAACAATATCACCTGCTTGGAAAGCATCACTATCTTGTAAGGGAAGTTGAAGGCTCCCAACTTCGCTAAAGCTTCGCTGGGCAAGCACACAATAAGTCTCTAAAATAGCTTGAATAATCCACGAGCAGGCCATGATTCCTGGTTCTTTAGCAATAATCTGCGCGGAAGCTTGTTTATTAGGTTCTATAGTTAATAGGGAGCTTAAATCCCCTAAAGACCCTAAATCTTCCTTTAATGCCAGTTGAATAATGCTTCTAGAACCCTCGCCGGCATTGAGCTTAGAGACATTTATATTTTCTTTTATATTTTCTTTATTAGGGAGCTCTTTACCCATATTGCTATAATCATAGCTCGCCTTGAGGTGAGTATTATGGCTAAGAAAATAACAGGATATATTAATTTACAACTAGAAGCTGGTAAAGCAAATCCAGCGCCACCAGTTGGCCCGGCTTTAGGTCAGCATGGTGTGAACATCATGGAGTTTTGTAAGGCTTATAACGAAGCGACTAAGGATAAGATGGGCTATGTTATTCCTGTTTTAATTAGCGTTTATGAAGATAGAACTTTTACTTTCATTCTTAAAGAGCCGCCTGCAGCAGTTCTTATTAAGAAGAAAATCAATCTTGCTAAAGGTTCAGCAGTACCACATATGAACAAAGTGGGCACTATTAATGACAAGCAACTTACAGAAGTGGCAGAAGCTAAAATGCCTGATTTAAATGCTAATGACATTAAAGCTGCTAAAAGAATTATCGCCGGTACAGCAAGAAGCATGGGAGTGGTTGTAACAGCAGCATAAGATTCTAATAAGTCCCCGCCAGGGACTCGTTTGTACTACTTTGGGCTTTTCACAGAGCTTCAAGGAAAAAAATAAAAAGGTAGGAGAAAAATGGCAAAACTAACAAAAAGACAACAGAAAATAAAAGCAATCAAAGATCAATACAAGGGTAATGTAGAACCCAAAGAAGCGATTGCAATATTGAAGAAATTTAGTAAGGAAGCTTGTTCTAGTAAGTCTCCACAAACATTTGAATTATCGGTTCAGCTTGGTGTAGATACCAAAGCTAATGACCAACAAGTAAGAGCATCGGTTTCATTGCCAGCTGGTACAGGTAAAGTAGTACGTGTAGCAGTTCTTGCAAAAGGTGAGAAAGTTGCGGCAGCTAAAGCGGCTGGTGCAATCGAGTCTGGCACTGAAGAATTGGTGAAGAAGATTGAAGAAGGTTGGATGGATTTTGATGTGCTAGTAGCTAGTCCTGATTGCATGCCGATGTTAGGTAAATTAGGTAGAGTGCTTGGTCCACGTGGATTAATGCCTAACCCGAAAGATGGTACTGTAACTGCTGATGTAGTGAAAGCTGTTAAAGACTTACAAGCAGGTAAAGTTAGCTTCCGTACTGAGAAGACTGGCGCGGTGGTGCATATGCCTTTTGGTAATTCTAATTTTTCTGATGAAGATTTATTAAAGAACCTACAAGCGGCTGTTCAAGAAATACAAAAATCTAAGCCAAGTTCTTCTAAGGGTACTTACTTTAAGTCAACTTATATAAGTACAACTCAAGGACCTGGACTAAAATTAGCCGCTGAGGCTGTTCTTACTGCTTAAGAGTTTTATTAAAAATAGTTAAGCACTTAACCATCTTATCTAATACTATATAGACATGATTCTGTTATAATATGACAGGTTAAGTCGTTTTATATGGTTTCAAGTTTATTTAAAAACAAAGCTAGTGAGCCCAAGCCGAATAATACGGCCTTATCTAATAGTGTTAATACACAGCGTGCTAATCTCGATGCAGTTGGACCTGTAGGATCTCATGCTAGTTCAACTATAGAAAGTCCTAATGCTAAGACTGACGTTAATATTGGTGCTTTACACCAATCTCAGTCTCCTAGTAATCAGGAGCCAGTTTATAAGGGCGATCCAGAGAATCAAATTATAGTTTTCGATATGGATGAGACTACTATCGACACTGGTGATAAGCGGCTTATTGATGAAGAAGCTGCAACTAAACTCGGTAGAAAAGTAGAAACTATTGCTGCGGACGCACCCGAAAATAGTTTCAAGCAAGAACTGAAGTATGTTCTCAGACCTGGTGTGAAAGAGTTGTTCGAATATTTGCATAATAAAGGACATAAGATCGTGTTGACCACGAGAAACTATCGCGATTATGCAGACACAATCTTCAAGCACGAACCAATATTTAAACAATATGTTTCAGGAATCCTGTCAAGGCCAGACTTTGAAGAGAATGCTCTTAATAAGGACTTTAAGAAATACCCTAATCATCCTGATAAGCTCAGTTTATGGCAGAAGACTAAATCCTTACTTGCCAAAATCTTTATCAAGATGCCTAAATATTGTTGGCATAAAATTAAGGGCTTGTTCACTGGGAAACCTGCTCGCTGGGATCCAGGACGAGGCACTCTTGGTAAATATCCTCCTAATATGCTGGAGCTACTTGCTGCTAATGGTAATCATAAGCTTGCTGGGCTTAAGCCCCCTCGCTTTTTAATAGACAATCAAGCAACTTATCGAAGTGGTAATGCTAAGGATTCTGGTGCGTATAAATATTACGGTAGAGAGTTTGAAGATGCTTGCCAGTCAGGAGACTTTGCGGTGATCAGTCCAAACGTAATTCGTGATAATGGTCATAAAGCAAGTTCCTTCCATGCTGATTATGAAGAACCAAAAACTGATGGTGACGAATATCTCTGGGTTAAAAATGTTAAAGAAGCGATCAATCGTGGTTGGAAAGAGCAATATAAACTAACTACTGGGAAACAAGCAAAAGCATAAGTAAATAGCCCTTTATTTCATGCTAAGATGAAGTATTACTTCGGGTTTTCATGCTAAAATGAAGTACTACTTCAATATGACAGAAATTAAAAGGTTATTAAAATTACCCACTAAGCCCCAAGAAAGTTTCTTTTTGTGGGGTCCAAGACAGACGGGTAAAAGTTTTTTGCTTAGGGAAAAATATCCTAATTCCTTATATATAGATTTATTACGAACTTCAGACTACTTAAAATATCTAGAACAACCTTGGTTATTGAGAGAAGAAGTTATTGCACTTACGAAATCTAATTCGAATAAAACACTTCTTCATCCAATAATAATTGATGAGATACAAAAAGTACCACTGCTTTTAGATGAAGTTCATTGGCTAATAGAGAATTTAAAACATAGTTTTGTTTTGTGTGGATCAAGTGCAAGAAAAGTAAAAAAAGGTCATGCTAATTTGCTCGGTGGCAGGGCTCTAAGGTATGAACTATTCGGATTTAGTGCAGCTGAGTTAAAGAATGATTTTAATTTAGAGCATATGTTAAATTCTGGGTATCTGCCAAGGCACTATTTAAGTGGTTCTCCAGCTAAATTAATCAATGCCTATGTTAAAGATTACCTAAAAGAGGAAATAGCAGATGAAGCCTTAGTTAGAAATATTCCCAAGTTTTCTAATTTCCTCAACGTTGCTGCTTTATCAGACGGAGAACTTGTTGTGTTCACAAATATTGCTAGTGAATGTGCAGTCTCTTCTAATACTGTAAAAGAATATTTTCAAATTTTAGAAGATACTTTATTAGGTAAGTTTTTGCCTGCATACACTAGAAAACCTAAACGAAGAACAATACAATCACCAAAATTTTACTTTTCTGATGTCGGTGTAGTAAATCATCTTTGTAAGCGCGGTAAAGTTATTCCCAAGTCAGAATTATTCGGAAAAGCCTTTGAGAATTGGGTTTTTCATGAATTAAATGCATTCAATTCTTACAATGATAAATTTATGGACTTTAGTTATTGGAAACTTACAACTGGAGTGGAGGTAGATTTTATTATTAATAATATGGAATATGCTATTGAAGCTAAAGCAAGCTCTAATATAGATGATAGATACCTAAAGGGTTTAAGGGAATTAGGCGAAGATTTCCCGGGCAGCAAAAAAAGGATAGTGGTTTGTCTTGCAGATAAAGATCGAGTTACTTCAGACGGTATACATATATTAAATTACAATAGTTTTATTAAACAATTATGGAAAGAGGATTTGCTAAATTAGGTTAAAATACCAGAAACCCTGCTGAATTGTCTATGTAACCAGTCTCTAAATCTTCCACGGTAAGAGGAATAAATGCTGAACCTAGATCATCAATATCACTTACAGCATCTGCAAAAAACGTATATCCTGCAAACTGTACAGAGATTTGTTTTACACCTTTACGAAAAGTTATAGTATCACTTGGTAAAAAATGAATCAGGTCTGGATACTCTGTAGAGAGTTTTACTGTTTTACTTGTGCCTGGATTGAGATTAATGATCTTCATTTTCACAATTTTATTACGAGTGTAATTCAGAAAGATGCCTTTATTGGTATTAAGCGCTCTACCACCTAAGGTAAAACTTGCACTAACACCATTATTAGTTTCATCACCACCGACAGGACTAGTTCCTATATCAAAAGTAATATTAGTAGAGCTTCCAGCACTTACAATTATTTGTTTAGCTTGACTAATACCTGTGTTGAGATTACTGGTTGCTAAAACCAGCTCACCGTCACCTTTATAGAAGCCCGTAGTCATCAAGATAGAGTTAATAGGAGTATGTATACCTACTGAACTACCTTCTACAAACTCTGGATCGATTGGTTCTGCCTTGATTATATAGGTTCCAGGATCAAGGTTGGGTAATACAAAAGCTCCAAGACCCGCCCCATCAATATCAGACGGACTAGTTACGGATTTTTTGCGGGGGTTAGAGTCGTCGATTTTAAAAGCAATAATATTTGCGCCCTTAATAGGGGAACCGTTTTTTAGTAATTTACCTTCGATGCGTCCATAAAGACTCGTTTCATCACCGAGAGGATAGGCCTCTCTGACACTTGCAATATCATCTTTTTGCAGCTCTACAAGAGGGTTTGCTGCAATGGGAAACATAACTGGTATATCTGTTAGGTCGGAATCACCTGCGTTGAAACCATCTAGATTTCCACCTTGACTATGATCCATACCAAACATATGACCGAATTCATGTAAGATAGTAGTCACAAAATCATTTAGTACACTGCCCGGAGTGCCTCCCACATTATCAGTGTCATAAAGATGACCATTAAATACAGCTTGCGACTCTTTAATCCCAGTAATATTACTATTACTAGTGGTAAAAAATACTGCTCCTGCAAAACCAAGCACGCTATCTTTGGAGCCATCACCAAGTAAATCATCAGTTATAGATCCATCAGTATCATAAACAATAGGGCTAAAACCAAGTGAGTGATTAGGGTTGAGTATAGGGTCATAATTAGAGACGTTAATGTCGTTATTAAATTTACCGCCATCAACTTGCTGAAATTCCAAACTAGATTCAGCTTCCCATAAATCTAATACTTCTACTGTTGAGTTGAAAGCAGTATCAGCATCTATATCTCCTAAGCCACTGGGGTCAACTTTAAATTTGAAGGGTGTTTTAGAACCTGACTTAGCAAATATAGGGAAGAATAATTTTGCTGGAGGACAAGTATCAAGATCACTGTTGTCTGAGCAAACACCAAGTAAACTGGCTGCATGAATTTGATTAGGGAATAATATTAGACCAAATAATATTATTGAAATTACGACTCTGTTAAAATTCATTATTTAAATTATACCCAGCCTATTTGCCTCTAGGCTTGTAGTTTTTAATCCTCGCTAATCTTGAAGTTGCAGTACCATAGCTCATAGTTAGTACGTAATATTCTTTAGTAGCATCTCTTGCAACAATGATTTCTTTAAGCCTTGGATCTATATATTCGACCCTTAATCCTTCTGCAATATAATCACCAATTCCATAGGTAACATAGCTATCATAGAGATCTCCAGCTCTTTTATTTTGTGATCTGGCTATAGAGGCCTTGGGTTTGTCCTGTATCGCAAAGATACTATTGACGTAAAACTCGTCTGGATCTGGTTTAAGATTGTCTTGAACTAACTCATAGTAAACAGGCTTCTCAGGTTCAGCTTTAGGAGTAGTTAGTGTTGTTCCTTGAGATATAGTTGTAACTGTAGTTGTGGTTATTTCTGTTTTAGTCTCAACTTTGTTTGTTAGCTCGGCATTAACTACTAATAGCAAGCTTGAAGACAAGAAGCAGACGCTAAGTACTTTTATTATTGTTTTAGTAAAGTAAGATTTTTGCGACATTTTTTTTAACTCCTAAGGGTAACGTAAAATTAAAACAAGAACCTTCTCCTAGCTTGCTCTCACACCAGATTCTACCACCATGAGCTTCTAATATCTCTTTAGAAATCCATAAACCTAGACCAGTGCCACTTATATGTTTAGTGTTTTCGCTTTCGATACGATAAAATTTCTCAAAAATCGAATCTAATGATTCATCTGCTATACCAATACCACTATCTTTAATGCTGACGAGTAACTCATTACTATTATTTTTGTATTCAATAAAACAGCTAATAGGTTTTTTTTCATTAGCAGTACAAGGCGAATATTTAATGGCATTGCTAAATAGATTAATAAAAACACGTGTAATAGCTTCACTATCTACGAATATCTCGGGTGGAGGATTTGCTAAGTGCCAGTGGATTTGATGCTTTTGGTTGATAGCGCCTAGATGTGACCAAGCCCTCTCAGCAAGCCAATCTAGCTCAACCTCTTCGAAATTATGGAGCATTAATTCTCCACCATTCTCAAGGCGAGATAAATCAAGAAAATTATTTATGAGATGAGAAAGTCTAAGAGAGGCATCATATATTTCTCTCGTGTATTGTAAGCGCGTATTTTCTGGGTAATTGTTATTTAGCAATAATTCGCTGAATCCCATAATATTGGCCATCGGTGTTCTAAGCTCATGAGAGATGGTGCTAATAAGTTGAGATTTAAGTTGGTCTTGGTTAAGTAAGTTTTGATTGGTAGTTTTCAGATCAGTGACAGTTTGATTAAGACTAATGATTTGAGAGATTTGCTTAGAGAATATTTCTAAGATTTCTTTTTCTTCAGAATAAACTTCTGTTGCTTCTTTATCGGTTGTAAACACTAAAGCTAATACAGCACAAAGTTTATTTCTAATACTTATAGGTAGGTATAGAGTGATATCAGACTTAATTAGAGAACCTTGGTTTAAATCTGCATAAGAGTTTATGTTGAGGTCATTCCCAATAATGGCAAAATAAACATTCTCAAGCTTCAATAAGTTTCTAAGTTCTTTTACCAGGAAGTCGAGAGATTCTTCAAGAATATTAAAGCGAGTTAATTCCAGACCGAGTTTGTATAGTTTAGTTACATCAATGTGGTTTTTTATTGCCATTCTTTTATTGCTATTCTGAGTTTGCTCAAATTCTGTATATATCATACAATGTAAAAGTTATGGATTGGATAGAGATAGCAAAAGTACTGTACCCTGAACTTATATTGATTATCGGCGTTTTAGTAAGCCTAGTCATGAGTTTGTTTGATTCTACTAAAAAACATGTGCCTGGCATGAGTGTAGTTTTTCTTGTTTTAGCGAGTTTTGCTGTGGCACGAGAGCTGTTTCCTGCTTCAACCACATCTATACTTTTCAATAGTTTTGCGCAAGATCCTCTATCAATTTATTTTAGACTGCTTATTTATTTTGTTACGGCGATTTTGGTTTTAGCTTCTAATCAATATTTAAGACAGCTAGAAAGTCCAGCAGAATATTATCCAATAATTTTAACTAGTACTCTAGGTGCAGGTATGCTTGTGGGTGCTAATGATTTATTGTTCTTTTTTGTAGCCTTAGAAACTTTAGGCCTAGGAGCCATACTGCTTGCATCATACGCGAGATTAAATCAGAAATCCAATGAAGCTGGGATTAAGTATTTAATTAGTTCTGCTGTTTCTACCGCGGTTTTACTTCTAGGTATTTCTTTTCTCTATGGGCTTACTGGTTTAACTAATTTTGATGAAGTAGCGTTTAGACTTTACCAGCTTAATATCATAGGAGCTTTATCACCAGCCGTGATAACTCTTGTAGCAGTTTGCTTAGTAGCAGCGGTGTCATTTAAGCTTGCAGCGGTGCCCTTCCATAATTGGTCTCCAGATGTTTATAATGGGGCTCCGACAGTTACGACAGCATTTCTTTCGGTAGTTTCTAAAACAGCAGCTTTTGGATTGGCTATAAGATTATTTAACTCTGTGTTTAATAATGAATTGATTACAGTTCTGTTTGCAGTGATAGCAATTCTTTCTATAATTATAGGTAACTATGTTGGTTTAATTCAAATGATCTCTAGGGCATCAGCTAAGAGGCTGCTTGCCTACTCCTCTATTGCTCAAGCGGGTTACTTAATCATTGGGTTGTCTGTTTTTCAGAAGGAGAGTATCGCTGCATTAGTGATGTATCTCAGTGTTTATGCGCTAATGAATACAGGTGTTTTCCTTGGTTTAATATATTTTGAGCAGAACGCTGGCACTGATTCGATTTACGATATGGCTGGCTTAATTAAGAAGCGTCCATGGATGACTATTGCTACTTCTCTTTGTTTAATTAACCTTGCTGGCTTACCGTTTATTCCTGCTGGTTTCATTGCTAAGTTTTATTTATTCTCATCTGCTTATGCTTCTGAGACTAATATTGCTGGATTAGAACTCGGTCAGATTTTAGCGATAGTAGGTTTAATAGGTTCTTTAGTTGGTCTTTATTACTATTTATACTTAGTGAAAATAATGGTTGTAGATGCACCTTCTACGAGAGTGAAACAACTTGAAGATGTAGATTCATCATTCTGCTTAATTAAGCTAACTAAATCTTGTGCTAGTCAAGGATATGGATTGATCAATATATCTATGGCTGTTACCGTTATATTAATGACCGGCTTTGGTGTTCTTGGTATGAATTGGTTTAGGATAGTCGCCTCGCAAGTAGTATCTGGTCTATCTTAAACAGACCTTTTCGAATGCATTTAAAACTACCAGTCGAAGAAAAAGTAAGTTCTAAAGTTAGTGGGATTCTTAAATGGATATTAGTGCTTAATGTCCTTGTGTTTGGTATTAAATTATTTATAGGCTTTAAATCCTTCTCCCTGAGCATTATTGCTGATGGTATTCATTCGGCAATAGATAGTTTCAATAATGTCTTAGGTATAGTGATGATTGGTCTAGCTGCAGAACCACCTGACAGAAAGCATCCTTACGGGCATGCTAAGTTTGAGACTCTTGGCGCTTTAGGCGTAGTAGCTTTCTTAGTGATAGCGAGTTTTGAATTGATGGAGAAGTCTGTTATTCGCTTGTTGAATCCTGGAGACTATCCACAGATCGATCAAATGACTATTTATCTATTACTTGTAACGCTTGCTATAAATATTTTTGTTTGGCTTTATGAGAGTAAGGCTGCTGATCGCTATGCTAGTCAGCTACTTAAGGCTGATGCTGCTCATACTTTCTCTGATATTTTAGTTACTATTTCTATTCTTGGAAGTATGATATTTATTGCTCAAGGTTATTTATGGTTAGATCCTGTGTTGGGTTTAGTGATAGCGGCAGTGATCTTACGCAGTGGCTGGATTATACTTAAGCAAACAGTTCCTATCTTAGTGGATGAAGCTTGGCTACAACCTGAACAAGTTTACGATCTAGTGCATTCCACAGATAAAGTTATTCAGTTCGAAGATTTCCGTTCGCGTAAGGGTCATGATCATTCTTTTGTGGAGATGACTGTTAAATTTAATACTGATTCTTTAAGCGAAGCCCATAAACTTAGCCACGAAATAGAGCAAAAAATTATCTATAAATTTGGAGATGCT
Organism: uncultured Gammaproteobacteria bacterium; assembly: GCA_964512985.1. Taxonomy (GTDB): domain Bacteria; phylum Cyanobacteriota; class Vampirovibrionia; order LMEP-6097; family LMEP-6097; genus CAYPGT01. The sequence continues at coordinate 10,443 of CAZELI010000012.1, forward strand.
CAGGTAACTATTCATATAGAGCCGAAGTAACATTCTGACTTCGCACGCTCCTGTTACCCTTTTAACATAATATAATGCCAATTATGTCTATTGGGGTATTAAAAATACTCTGCTACTGCAAATTTAAACTGGTCCACAAATAATTGTTTAAGATAGACGATATTGTTTTGCTCATAGAAAAGTAATATTGATTTTTTGTAGTCATACTCATCAACATTTCTATAAGAGAGAGGACAATAATCGTAAGCCATAAGAATTGCCGTTGATAGAATACGTGCTGTTCTTTTATTGCCATCTTGAAAAGCCTGAATATAACTAAGCATGGCAATGCTGATCAGGGCTTTAGCTAAAGGATATTTTTCCTTATTAATAGTTTCACAGAGGTTTTCCATTACCCTTTGAATATCAGCTTTGTTTTGTAATGGTTTGTATTTAGTACCAATAATTCCAACCTTAGTATTACGGAACCCTTTTGCAATATCTAAATCATCAGCTAATAGCGAATGAATTTTTTGTATTTTCTGTATATCGATCTTTTTAAAATCTTTTTTGTTTGCAATAATATAATCTAGAGCTTTCTTGTGATTAAGAATCATTACCGCTTCTTCATGACTATGCCCCTTAGTTTCAATTCTTTCTTTAATTAATCTCTCCGTATCCAGAAGATTATAAGTATTACCTTCTAGCTTAGATGATTTCCAGCTTAATTCAATCACTAAACGTTCTAATTCTTTTCTCAAGACCGTTGCTGAAGAGCTTTTGACATTAAGTCTATATTGATCGTTTAATTCATCTAATGATTTTTTTTCATCGTCTAGGATTCCCAGTAAAGCAGCATGAATATTCCAGTCAAAATCTTCTGATACTTTTCTATCATCAGAGTCAACTGAAAAATATTCGGCAAAGTTTATATGCTTAAAAATTTTGTATTTGCCAGATAGTTTATACTTAGTGGCTTTACCAGCACCTTCTCTAATAACTAATTGTTGCTCTTCTAAATTTTGTAAATCTCTATTAAGAGTTTTTTTACTAATTTCAATATTTTTCTCTTGTAATTTCTCTAGTATTTCAGCGGTAGAAAGGCTATCTTTCTCAAGAAAATTAAGTATTAATTGCTCTCTTATACCGAACATCAATAATGAATCGTATCATTTTAGGTGCAAATACGCGTCATTTTTGACGCGTATTTTAAGGGATAATGACGCGCATTTTTGAAAAGTTAATAAAAATCCTTATTCTCCCTAGTAAATCTTATCAATTCGCTATAATCTAAATCATGAAAATCAAAGGTAAAGCGCTTAATATCCTTACATCTAACATAGATACCGACCAAATCATACCAGCAAGACATCTTACTGGTATTTCTAAAACTGGCCTTGGGAAGTATTTGTTTGAAGATCTTCCGAATAATCGATTAGATGCTATTGATCATCAGGATTGCCAGATTATTATTACCTTAGAGAATTTTGGTTGTGGTTCTTCGCGTGAACATGCGGTATGGGCTATTACTGATAGAGGTTTCAAGGCTGTTATAGCTTTGAGTTTTGCAAGGATTTTTGAAGAGAACTGTTATAACAATGCTTTGGTTCCAGTGAAACTAAATCAAGCAGAAATCAATGAGATCTCTAAAGCTGCTGGAGATATAGAGATAGACGTGGAAGCGCAGATTCTGACTGCTGCAGGTAAAACTTATAAGTTTGAATTAGACCCACTGAAGAAAGAGTTTATTCTTAAGGGTGGTTTCATGAAGTTCTTAGATGCTAAGGTGCCACAGATTAAGGCATGGGCGGAAGCGAAGGCATAAGTTAACCAACTATCGCATTCATTAATTCATATGTTTTTTCTTCACTAGGAAACTCACTAACGCTTTGTTTCAGCAATTCATTTATTTTAGGTTGAGCTTTAATAGCCCTATCTATATTGGGATTACTACCTTGTTGATAAGCACCGATGTTAATTAAGTCTTGAGCTTCTCTATAACTTGCCATGAGAGATTTAATGTAGTTCGCTGTTTCAAGATGAGCAGCAGATACTATACTTGGCATAACCCTGCTTACTGATTGAAGTATATCTATGGCTGGGAAATGATTACGGTGAGCAAGTTCGCGACTCAGAACAATGTGACCGTCTAGTACACCACGAGCCAAATCACTTACAGGTTCATTAAGATCATCTCCCTCTACTAAGACTGTATATAGAGCTGTAATACTACCTTGCTCGCCAGTTCCTGATCTTTCTAGTAGCTTAGGAATCAGTGCAAACACGCTTGGGGTATAGCCTCTAGTTGCAGGTGGTTCGCCTACAGCAAGTCCTATCTCTCTTTGAGCAAGGGCGACACGGGTAATACTATCGAGCATTAGTAAAACATTTTTACCTTCTACATCTCTAAAATATTCAGCGATAGAATGAGCAAACAGAGCTGCTTTAACTCTCACTAAGCTTGGTTCATTGCTAGTGGCTACAATGACAATAGACTTCTTGATGCCTTCAGGTCCTAGACTCTCTTCTATGAACTCCCTTACTTCTCTACTGCGCTCACCCACAAGAGCAATAACGTTAAGGTCAGCATCAGAGTTTTGGGCAATCATGCCCATAAGTGTACTTTTCCCGACTCCTGAACCAGCAAAGATTCCTAGACGTTGTCCTTTACCGCAGGTTAGCAGTCCATCCAAAGCTTTAACTCCAAAGTGTAAAGGTTCAGTAATTCTTGTCTTCTTAAGAGGATTGATTTTAGCTCCCCATTGCGGAACCTCTGCAATGGTTCGAGGTGTTTTACCCTCATCGATTGTTTCCCCAAAGGCATTAACAATGCGTCCTATTAATTCTGGTCCAATCTTAATAGAGATTTGTTGTTTAGCTGGTATGACATCAGCCCCCATTTTGATTTCATGGATTTCTCCAAGGGGCATTAATTGAGTTAATCCATCTTTAAAACCTACTACTTCGGCTTTGATCTTAGTTCCAGTTCCCTGAATATAGCAAAGTTCTCCAAGCTCAACAGAAAGACCCTCAGCTTCAATCATTAGACCAACTATCTTAGTAATTTTACCGAGACTTCTAATAATATTTGCTTTTTCAATATTATTTTCAAGTTTTTCAAAATCGACTTTCATTATTTGATAACTTCTTTAATTAACTCTTCAAACATTGTTTCCAGTTTAAAATCTAATCTCTCTTTATGGGATTCTAGAATTATATCTCCAGCTTCAAGTTTTATATCACTAGTAATAGTGAGGTTTTCCAATCCTGGATTGGCTTCTATTAAGGTTGTTTTTATTTCATTTATTTTATTAGCTATTTCGTTATTACAAAGAATATTTATGCTGACCTTATTATCGAGTCTTTTAATTGCCTGACTAATAAATTCAATAGAAACCTCTTTACTGAGTATTAGATCGCGTTTGAGTAATTTTTGGGCAATTAATAATATTGTTTGATAAACCCTGGTTTCCTCATCTTGTAAGATTTCTTCTCTCTCTTGCTTGATATTTTCGATTATATTATTAGCTTCTAGAATAATAGTACGGAGTTCCTCATTAGTTTTAAGAATAGCCTCGTCCTTACCAGCTTGATAACCTTTATCATAGGCTTTTTTTTCTACAGCTTCAGCTTCGGCGTTGGCTTTTTTAATGACCCTTTCACCTTCTATATGTGCTTGATCTTTTATAGCTTGGATTTCTGCTTCAGCTTGGACTTTAGCTTCGTTGATTAGTTTTTGTAAGAGATCTTTTTTACTAGCCATGTCACTTTCGTTCATGCCACCAATCATGATGGTGCCGCGACTAGCTTGCTTCGAGCTACTTTTAAGTAATCCTTCTGTTTTTCTTACAATACTCATAATTAGTCGTTAATGTAGGCTTGTAAACCTCTAGCTATACTCTTAGGATCCTGGGCTGCCATTTGTGAAAGTCCTTCCTTCATCGAAGCCACACTCCTATTACCTTCAAGCGAGAGTTGTCTATGATAAGCTTCTTCAGCTTCTTGGATTTTTTCATCTATGGTATTTAATAAAGGAATATCTTCTTCTTGGAGAATAGAATCAATTTCTTTAGATCTCTTGCTATCAACACTAGTAGTTAGAGAGAATAATACCAATAGCGCGATACCAATGCCCATAGCTACTACTAATGCTAAAGAGATGTATTTTTTCAATCTAGATTGTCTATCCAAATCGTCGTATTGTTTCTTAGCTTCTTGATCAGCAACATCAGCATATGGTGTTGAAGAGAAACGTATGCCTGTTACTATTACTTGATCACCGCGGTCTAAATTCAATCCAGCAGCTACTTGTACTGTTTGTCTGAGAGTGCTTCTTTCTGCGGGGCTTAGTTCTTTATTAACAACTACAGCGACAGATACTTTTTTTACCAGTCCGCTAGCTTTTCTGATTCTTTCAACAGATTTGCTAACCTCATAATTCATCGTTTTATCTTCTTTGAGATAGTCTCTATTTTCTTGTTTAACTTCTCCTTTTTTGACGAAACTTGGCATATTGTTTTGTGTGCCGACAGTGCCAAAGTTTCTTGGAGAGTCATTTCTATATTTTTCACTAGTTATTTTCTCACTTCTAACAACAGGCTCGGCTTTTTTACCTTCTTCACCAACTGTAGGAGAATAAAGCTCGATGTTCATCTCAGATTCATCGAAGTTCATTTCAGCTGTAACATTAATAAGTACATTGCCACCACCTAATATTGGAGATAACATGTTTTGTAAATCGTCTTCAAGTTTTTTCTCAAAATCTTTGAGCTTTCTATCATTATTCTCAAGCTCTAAACTCTTAATAGAATCTTCGTCTGTTGGTTGTACTAGAGCCTTACCTTCATGGTCAGTGATTTGCACGTTTTGAGGAGTGAGTCCTTCTACTGAACTTGCTACTAAGTGTTGTATGCCTTTAATTTGTTCATCTTTTAAAGTAGCACCAAACTCAGGAGTTATAATTACTGAAGCTTTGGTTTCACCTTGTTCGTTTTTGAAAATACTTTTTTTGGCGATAGCCAAGTGAACCTTAGCTACTTTAATAGAATCTAGAGAGCTTATAGTTCTTGCTAACTCTCCCTCTAAAGCTCGGTTATAGTTTATTTTTTGATTAAAGTCAGAGATATTGATATTAGTTTTATCAAAAATCTCAAAACCTACTCCCGTACCCTTAGGTAAGCCTTTAGAAGCCATATCCAGTCTTAGTTTAGGAACAGAAGTGCCTGATACAGAAATGTTTTCTCCGTCAGGTGAAATCTTGAATTTAATTTTACTTTTTTCTAAGTAAGAGCTAATTGCAGCAGCATCTGACTGTTCTAGATTAGAGTATAGAGTTTGATATTTAGGACTCAGAAGAGTTTTGCCAACGAATATGATCAAAACAAGGATTGCTATTCCAATGAGTACCATGCTTCGCGTATCAAGACCAGCAAGCGCGCCTTTATTGGCCTTTCTACTACGAGTTGGCTGTGGTATAGAGCCCTGTATTGTTTCGCTTGATGAATTGTTTGTAGTTGCTACTTCTGCCATTATTACTCCTTAAAATTAAATTTGTATCCTGATTAATTGATTAAAACCTTCTACTAACCTATTTCTGACTTGAATTGCTAAGTCGGTTGCTATTTGTGTTTTTTCTATATTTAGCATTACATCTGCTACATCTATATCCTCACCTGCACTATACTTTTCCATGGCAATATTAGTCTGATTGTGAGCATGTTTAAGATCACCGAGCGCATTGCTCAAAACTTGTGTGAAACTATTCCCTTTACTGGGCGCTTCATTATATTCAATACCAGCCTTAAGTAGAGGAGTCTCTAGCGGTGGTAGATTGAATTTAACTGGGCTTATGGTCATGGATTATATTTCTAGTGCTGAATTAAACATTGTTTTAAAAACTTGAATTGCTTTGATGTTGGCTTCATAGGAAGTTTTGGCTGTTACCAAGTCAACCATTTCTCTTTCTACAGAGATATTTGGATACTCCACATAGCCCAATTCATCTGCGTTTGGATTGCTTGGGTCGTAGATTTTTTTCAAGTCTTCTTTATCTTCAATAATTTGATTAACAGTTATGCCGCGAGACAAACCTGTTTTTTGATCTAGAATAGTTTCAAACTGAACGGTTTTTTTTCTGTAGGGATTATAGTTACCATTGGCATCGTGAGTAGTATTGGTATTAGCAATGTTGCTAGAAATAATGTCCATTCTTAGTCTTTCGGCAGAAAGAGCTGAACCAGCTGTATTAAGAATATCCATATCCATAATATTTAACCTCTAACTATTCCTTTCATTTGCTCGAAATGTTTTTTTGTCATATTAGTAATAGCCTTATAGCTGAGTCCTGTTTTAGTAAGATCCAACATTTCTCTGTCTATATCTATATTGTTGTGATCTACAAACATACTTGAAGGATCAGTTTCAATTTTTGCTTTAACATCTCGAATAGTATTTATTTCGTTATTGAAATGTTTTTCATTAGTAGTAGATAATGGGATATCACTGAGTCTTAGTTGACCTTGAACTTGTTTAAGTTGATCTTCAAAATTAACCATTTTTCTTTTATAACCAGGAGTATTGGTGTTAGCTAAATTTCCAGCGATAGCTTTACTGCGCATATTAAGGCCCTGTAAAGCAACACCGAGGCTATCAGCTGGGTTAATTGGTTTGATATAAGCAGAGTCGTCCATAGTTTAAGCGTGTTTGAGAGCTCAATACTTTATTGGCCCTATTTAGTTTTCTACTTCTAGGTCTTTTAGATTATTTTGCGTTGCTAATTAGTGCGAGTGGACGAGAGTCCTTGATCTATGGCTCCTTACTTGAGTCTAGAGGGCTAGTCCATATGGACTAGGTGGGATTAGCTAAAGTACTGTTCTAGAATTATTGCGGCAGCTTCAGCGTCAATTAAGGCTTTATTATCCTGGTTTAACTTGATGCCTTGGCTTTTGAGTCGTTCCTCAGCTTCCTTGCTGCTGCAAGTTTCATTCTCAAAAATAATTTCTAGTTTTGGGAAACTATTCTGAATTTCTTGGGCTTTAGTTTTAATCATTAACTCGGTATCTTTATTAGTGCTTTCTGGATTAACAGGTATGCCAATAATAATTTTGCTAATTGAATAACCTTTCTGGATATTATTCAATTCTTGGATAATATTATCCGTTTCAATGGTTTTCAAGGCTTTAACAAGAATACCTAAAGCATCACTTCTGGCTATGCCAGTACGTTTCAGTCCGATATCAAGTGCAAGGATGATTTCCATCGATTATTTACTACTTTTCAATCCGAATAACACTATAGAAGTAGCTGCAAGAATATTCAAACTCTCAACGTCATTAGCCAAGGGGATTTGTACTAATTGTGTGCAGAGTTCTTTAGCTGAGTCGCTTAGTCCGTGGCTTTCGTTACCTACTAAGAGTAGAATGTTTTTTAAGGGACTAAATTGAATTTCGTTATAGTTAGTTTCAGCACGCGGGCAAGTGCCAAGTATTTCTAAGCTGCAAGAGTGTTGTTTGAGCTTTTCTATTAACGTGTCTAAGGTTATATATTTAATTGGTCCGTAGAAGGCTATACCCATAGAGCTTCTGAGAGTTTTAGTATTGAACACATCTACAGAACCAGGACTTAAATAAATACTTCTAACTCCAGCTGCAAACGCAGTCCTGATAATGGATCCAAGATTACCTGGATCAGCAATATTCTCTAAGTAAAGAAATAAATTGCCTTGCTCGATGTCTTGAAGCGAATCTTCAAAGCTAGGTAGCTTAGCGATAGCAACTATTGGTGGTGGACTGTCTGTAGTGGCTATTCTTGCCATAAGATCTTCACTAAGCTGGAAGCTTTGAATATCATAAGGAAGTTCCACCTCATTTAATGTCACTGGATCTAGAACAAAAGCAAATTTAATAGTAAGGTTTTTCTTGAGAGCTTCTTGCACCAGAGTTTTACCTTCAAGTAAGAATAAACCTTCTTGCTCACGCCCTTTCTTCTGGTGTAATAGCGTTGCTAGCTTGATATATTGATTCTCTTTGCTTTCAATTATTTGTATATTTAAAGTTTCGTCCACTGACTATATTATAACTCGCTATTCCCATTCTATCGTACCAGGAGGTTTAGATGTAATGTCATAGACAACTCTATTCACGCCACTAACTTCATTAATAATACGAGTGGAAATTGCCGCAAGTAAATCATAAGGTAAGCGTGCCCAATCTGCTGTCATGGCATCTGACGATGTCACAGCTCTAAGCACTATAGGATGGGCGTAGCTACGCTTGTCTCCCATTACTCCGACAGAACGTACTGGTAAGACTACAGTAAGAATTTGCCAGACTAAATCATAAGCATTAGCCTTATGTAATTCTTCTCTAACTATTAAATCAGACTCTCTTACCATTCTAATCTTGTCTTCTGTTATTTCTCCTAGTACTCTGATCGCTAGTCCAGGGCCGGGGAATGGGTGTCTGAGTCTGATCTCATCAGGTAGTCCAAGCTCTTTAGCAAGTTCCCTCACCTCATCTTTAAATAGAGTGTTAATAGGCTCTATTAATTTAAAAGGCATATTTTCAGGTAAACCACCAACATTATGATGTGATTTAATAACAGCAGCTATTTTCTTCCCAGTCTTAGGATCAATACGAATACCCGAGGATTCTATGACATCAGAGTATAAGGTACCCTGAGCTAAGTACTCGATGTCGCCACCGAGCTTAGCGCATTCATCATTAAACGTAGCGATGAATTCTGCACCAATAATCTTACGTTTAGTTTCTGGATCATCTATGCCGCGTAATTTAGACATGAAGCGCTCTTTAGCATCTACGTAGATTAAATTGATACCAAATTTATTATCGAAAATTTCTTTAAGTTCTTCGCCTTCCTTAGCGCGCATAAAGCCATGATCAATAAACATACATATAAGCTGGTCTCCGACGGCTTTTTTGAGCAAGAAAGCGAGTGTAGAACTGTCTACTCCACCTGAAAGTGCAAGTAAGATCTTTTTATTGCCAACTTCTTTACGGAGCTTGGTTATTTCAAATTCGATAAAATTATGCATGTTCCAATTAGTATCTGCTTTACAGACATTAATCACAAAATTTTCTATAATCTGCCCGCCATGCTCTGTATGATTAACTTCGGGATGAAATTGCAGTGCATAGATTTGTTTTTCAGTATTAGCCATGGCAGCGATAGGCGCATTAGCAGTTTCAGCAATAGCCACAAAGCCACTAGGTAACTTGGTTACATGGTCACCATGACTCATCCATACCGTGAATTTAGGAACGTCTATGTTATAGAAAAGCCCAATAGCAGATGAAAGGGTAGCGAGCTGAGACTTACCGTATTCTCTTTCTTTGCTAGCCTCTACTTGCCCATCAAACTCTTTAGCAATTAACTGCATACCGTAACAGATGCCCAGTATCGGTAGTCCAGCATGAAAAATCCTCTTGTCGCAATTAATTGCTTCGCTGTCGTAGACGCTATTAGGACCACCCGAGAGAATAATACCTTGTATGGTTCCGTCTTTTATATCCTGTTCAATTTTCTCGTAAGGGATATCAAAGCTGTGAACCTCAGAATAAACCTTAAGCTTGCGAATACGTTTAGTAATTAATTCGGTGTATTGAGAACCAAAATCTAATATCAAAATCTTTGAGTTTTTTATTTGTATTTGGTCTATTGGTTTTGCTTCTTCTACTTGTGCCATGTGAAAGCCTTTATCTTATAGTTTTAGCACACTAGTCATTCTGTCCATTTTTATCTAAAAAAGATAATTTTATTATCCAAAAAAGATAAAAATTTTATCTAAAAAGGATAATTTTGTGGTATATTATAGATAAAATGGAAGAAATAGAGCTATTTTCCTATACTTCTTTAGCCAAGGACGAACTCTTTATCGGCCGAGAGGATTTATTAAAACATCTCAATTCCAATATAGAATTGATGCAAAATACTACCCTCTATGGACAAAGAAGAGTTGGTAAAAGCTCTCTAATATTTGAGGCTATAAGAAGATTTAAAAAATCCAAAGACAAACATTTATTTATTAATTTGGATCTTACTGTTTGTAATAATTCAGGGAAGTTTATTGCTTTACTTTCTCAAGCCATTGAGAATTTGATTAGTTCGCATAAACCACTGAGCAGTCAATTTCAAAAAATATATAATTTTATTAGTGGGATAAGACCCATAGTAGTAATTGATCCGATTAATGGTGAACCTCAGTATTCGATTGGATTTGATGGTGATGATAAAACCAAATCATTAGAAGAAATGTTTAGACTCTTAGAGTCAATATCTAACAAATTTAAATTAACAATAGTTCTTGATGAATTCCAATCAATATTAGATTGGGATGATAGTGATTCTATGCAATGGCAAATCAGATCACATATGCAGAAGACTAAGACTATTAATTATATTTTTGCTGGCAGCTCTCAAAGCCTTATTAATAAACTATTCTATGAGAATAAGGGGGCTTTCTATCGATCAACGGATATTATATTTGTAAATAATTCAATAGATCCCATTATTTTTAGTAAATGGATTAAACAGCGTTTCCAAAAAGCTGATTACCAAATTGATAATGAGACTATAAAAACAATATTGGATATTACTCTTATGCATCCATATTACACACAGAAGCTCCTGTATCATTTATGGAGAGAAGCAAGAGAAGTAAAAAACAGAAACATTAATTTAGAATCACTGCAAATAGCTCTAAAAGAGATTATCATCATGGAAGCTAATATTTATCAAGAAAGGCTTACTCATTTAGCTAAAAATTCTCAGCAAGTATTATTAGCTGTCTCGCAAATTGACTCTGGAGAAAAAATTTACAGTAAAGCAACCATCAAAAAATATCAATTGAAAAATTCTTCAACCATCCAAAAAGCCATAGAACAATTAAAATCAGAACCAATGCCACTTATCTTCCAAGAAGATGACCAATATAGATTTGAGGATCCTTTCTTTAAACTGTGGTTACAAACAATGGCTTAACTAGATATTTATTGGTTTGGTATTTTTCCTTGGCAATATAGTACCAAATCCACAAGCTCTCTAGCAGCGCCTTTGCCGCCTTGCCTTTCTGTAATATAGTGAATATGTTTTAAGACAGAATAATGAGCTTCTGGTGGACAGGCTGCGAGTCCAGCTTTCTCTAGTATTGGGACATCAAGAGCATCATCACCGATAAAAGCCACTTCATCCATTGATATGTTTTTTTTCAGAATAATTTTTTCAAGACAACTTAGTTTATCTAGGACTCCAGTGTTAATATCATCTTCAAAACCAAGACTCTTGAATCTTGCATGGACATGAGGACTTTGACGTGCTGATATAATGCAAATCTCAATCCCAAAACTTTTAGCAAGTTTTAGACCATAGCCATCTAGAGAATGAAATGTTTTGAAAACCTCGCCTTCTTCATTAATATAAATAGAACCGTCTGTAAGAACACCATCTACATCAAAACCAATTAGTTTGATTTTTGCTGCTCTAGTTTTAAGTTGTTCGGATATTTTTTCAAACATAGTTACATATTATAAGCTAGTATGATTTATTAATAATTAAAATCCAAGCCCTGTAAATCTTTTTGATAAACCTGCATTAGAGCTACGTTATTTTCAAAAAGTGTAATCCCTTGATGGGTTTTTTCTTGGGCTTTAGATAAGGCTACAGCCGCTGCTATATTGCCGTCTACAAGGCTGATTTCACGATTGGTTTTACTCATAGCTATAGTACCAAACTCTGCGTTAATAAAATCAGGATAGTCATATTTGAGGCATTGAGTCCAACGATAAGAATCAGGCTCTTCATAAAGGATAGCCATACCGTCACTAGCTCCTAGATTAATATGAAAGAAAATTTGTTCTTGCTTAGTATCGTTTGGATCAGGTGCTAACTCTGCAAGAAACAAAATAGGATCTCTTTTATCTGATTGCCAGCTTAATAAAGCTCTATTTCTAGCGTTTTTTTTGTTAATGATTTTTACAAAGCCATTAAGATTGACCATCGGTCCAGAGCTAGCCTTAAAAACAAAATCATAATTAAAATCATTTGTTTCTCTGCTGATAATGATTTCTTTATCTAAGTCTTTAAGTTTTTCTAGCTCTAGAGCTAGGCTCTGAGATAGTTCGCTATTAGGATCTAAGGATCTTTGTTTCTCTGTTATAGCTTTAATTAGCTCATTACGGCGACTTTCTTTAAGCTGGAATCCATAACCACTAAATATTCTATCTAAACTTGTTTGATTAATCTTGCCTATATCATAGGTAAGTAAATCTAATAGAACTTGTCTAAAGTTATCTAAGCCTTCCCAGATTTGAATACGTGCCCTAAGATCCACGTTTGAAAGTATAACATTGATGAACGGGTCTGTCTGTCGTCATCCTGAGGAGCAACCGTAGGTTGCGACGTAAGGATCCACTACTACGAATAGTCTATTAATAAGAGTGGATCCTTACGGTCGGGCTTTGCCCTCCCTCAGGATGACGAACTGGAGATAAATTCATCTTCGCCAATCAACGCTTCACTCTTATTAATAGTTTCTTGTATTTCTTTATGGCTTGCTTCTGTTGATTCTTCTTCCGCAGCTTCGTCATCATCATTGACTAAACTGCTAGGTCTTACAAACTCTACGTCGCTTGGGCTTGCTGATTTAAGTACGTTTTGTAGCCCTAGTCCGTTTTGGCTAAGCTTGAAGTTTTCTTGGAAGAATTTAGTTGTGTGGATAATATGGGAATTACTATCTTTGGATTTTTTAACTAGTCCCATGTCTATGAGTTCTTTAACATGTTCATAGACACCGCCACCACGAATAGTGACTAGGTCTTTTTGGAGAATAGGCTCTTTAAGAGCAATGGTGGAGAGGGTTCTAAGTACTGCGGTGCGGATTTCTATAGGTAATATATTCTCAGTCAGGCTTTCAAATTCATCACTGATTTGCATGCAATAACCATTAGCAGTATCGATACTAATACCACCACCACGGTTTTCGTATTCTTGTACTAATTGTATTAAACATTCTCTAACTAAATTAACATCTGCATCTGCTTGATCGGCGATACTTTCTACGCCGCGTGGTTTATCGCTAAGAAATAAAATAGCTTCGATCTTAGATTTAAGATGATGTAGTCTATTGCGCTTGGCATTATTAATGATTTCATTTAATTCGTTTCGGGCAGCTTCTTGTTTGTTAGAGCGTTGTTCTTCTGTAGAATCCTCTTCAGAACTAGGGATCAAGTCATAATTAGCAACTACGCCAAAATTAAAGCTATTACTCGGCAGAATTTTATTTAGCTTATCTTGCTCCTCTTGATTTAAATCAGAATTACTTAGATTCAGGTTCATATATCCATAAGTCCTTATAAAACTCTTCCTGAGTTAATTTCACTTGATTGTCATGTGCTAAGAAAATCACAGAAAGAAACGCATTCGACCAACTACCTAATAATGTTACCAATTTTTGGAACTCCATACTTTCCCCATCAAGTAAATGTTCAGGAAGTATAACTTGCAGGCGGCTAATACAATGTTCAAGATCCTCTGCATGAGTGAGATCCATGATATCACCTGAAAGCTCAGGAGCGATAATATGATAAGCATCTAAGTCAAAGAGTTTTTGTTGCTTGCGCGCTTGGCGCATATCTTCTTCGTCCTTCGCGTCTTGCAAAGCACTAATTAAATCCTTAAGCGTTAATTTACGAAAGCGTTTGGCCTTCTGGATAAAGCGGCGGCGAATAGCAGCTTCCAGGTCATCAAAGGTAATTTGCTTAGTAGGATGACTTGCAAGCTCATCTTCCAGCATGGCATCATCATCTAGTTCTCGATGTAGACCAATACTAAGAGCGTCTTTGGACTCGGCGATTAATATATCACTTTTCATTCTTAATAGAACAGAAGCGTAAAATATCGCTTGTCCCGCTTCCCTGAGAGTCTCTCCACGATTGATGCTAATAGCTTTAAGGTAAGCAGTGGTAACTTTCTCTAGATCTAGATCCCAAGGATCTATATCGCCTTGACGGGCGAGGTCAACTAATATTCCTAGATTAGGTTCATCTTTGAGATTAGCTTTAATCACTTCTAAATCATCGTCGCTACCTTCTGCGAGTGCAGTATTAAAACTCCTGCTTAATTCACTAGAAACTTGTTGTAATTCTTCTACCTTATGACTGTAAAAATCACTAATATTGGTTTTAAAACTAGTTTCGGCTTCACTCATTTTATGCTGCTGTTAATGTAAGATCAGTAGCATGATCTTCTAGCTGGATATTTTGTACTCCGATTACCTTGCTAAAGCCTCTAGTGCTAACTGATACGCCGATAGCTCTGTCGGATTGCTCTAACATTGGTCTACGGTGCGTTACTACTAAGAACTGAGTAGATCTCTTGTTATCAGGGTGAGAATTGCGTCTGATTTTATTAGCTAAACGATCTACATTAACTCCATCTAGAGCAGAGTCTACCTCATCAAAAGCATAGAAAGGAGCTGGGTTACATTGTTGCAGAGCAAAAAGGAAACTTAATGCGGTCAGCGACTTCTCGCCACCGCTCATGGCTTCTAACCTCTGCATTTTTTTGCCACGTGGTTGAGCTTTAATGATTAAGCCACCATTAAATACTTCTTCTGGATCTTCAAGGATTAATTCACCTTGACCAAAAGATAGATCAGCAAAGGTCTCTCTAAAATACTCATCGATCTTATTAAAATTAACAAGGAAACAATCTTTCTTCTCGTTTTTATAGCTAGCAGTTTTATCGAGTAACATTTGACGTTCTTCGTTAAGAGTCTCTTGTTTCCTTTCTATCTCTGTCTTGCGCTCTGCAACTTCATCATATTCATAGATGGCATGCATATTGATTGGTTCCATTGCACGCATTTGCTTCTCGATTTTAGTTAATTCGGCTTGAAGTTTACCAATATCCTCTTCTGGCATTTCGATTTCTTCAAGTTCAGGATGTTCTTTAAGTTCGACAAGTAACTGTTCTAAGTGTTCATTTATAGTGATTAATTTCTTCTTAGATTCTACGATTTTCATTGCAGTAGATTCTATGCTGCTACTAATTTCACCTTTACGCTGACCTAATTGAATTAAGCTACTAGAGATCTCATCGCGCTTAGTTTGGTGGCTGCTAAGTAACGCTTTAAGCTCTTCTAATTCTTGATCTACAGTTATTAATTCTTCTTTTAATTGGTTAATTTTAGCTAAATGTATTGGCTTTTTGGCTTCTAAAGTATCTACTTCTTTAGTAGATGTTTCCAGTTTACTGTTAAGTTTGTCGATATTTTGAGAACTAAAGTTTTTCTCCACTTCAAGTGATTTAGATTCATTGATAACGTTATTGAGCATGGTTTGATAACGTTTAGTTTCTACTTCTATCTCCCTAGACTCTTGAATAACAGCTTCTAATTTACTATCTTTCATTTCAGCAGCTAAACCTTGTAAGCCAGCCTCTTCCCTGTCTATTTGTTCATCGATTTTATTTATTTTAGAATTGAGATTCTCTTTTTCGCTAGAAATAGTATCGATCTTTTGCGCGCAGCTGGTGATCTCGTTTTTCTCTTGCTCGTAAATAACTTGTAAGTTTTGTATTTGTGCTTCTGAGATACCGCTCTTAGCTTGCTTCTCGCTTAGAGTTTCTTTGATTTGATCCAGCTTAACTCTAGATTCTTCCATTTGGGTTTCTAGGTTTTCAAGTTCAGTTTGTAATTGTCCAATGAAATTAGTTAGTTCTTGTTTTTGTTCTTGAAGACGAACCTTCTCTCTTTCTATATCTGCCCCAAAGTGAATATTAGACTTGATTGCAGCACCACCAGTCATGGCACCGCTACGCTCAACCATGTCGCCTTGCATAGTTACCATACGATAACGACCAATAAGCTTACGTGCTACTTCTATGCTCTTCACCACGAGTGTGTCAGCAAATGCATAGCCAAATGCATCTCTATATTCTTCATCGAACTCTACTAGATTAATAGCCCAGTCTATTACTCCAGCTTCTTTAGGCAATGGATATTCTTTATATTCTCTAAGTTTATTCAAAGGTAAGAAAGTAGCTCTTCCGGCTTTCTTCTCTCGGAGGAAATCAATACATTCTTGTCCCACATAGTCATCAACTACTACTACTGATCTTAATCTTGCTCCAGCAGCAGTTTCTACGGCAGTCTGGTATTCACCGTTAACTTTCCCGAGCTGAGCAAGTGTGCCATGTACCCCATCTATGCTAAGCACCATTTCTACAGCTTTACCAAATCCCGCTGCGTTAGCAGCTTGTTCTTGACCTTCAAGCTTATCGATTTCACTACTTACCTTACGTAGTTTAAATTCTTGGTTCTTGATCTCTTCTTTAGTTTCTCTAGCCTCTTCTTTGAGAGTTTGAATATTACGACTATGGAAATTAACTTCTTCTTTTAGTTCTATGCCACCAGCATTGCTGTAGTTAAGTTGTAATTTTTGAATTTCTTGAAACGCTTTCTCAGCCGAGTCTCTATGCTTGATTAGGTTTTCATTGATACTGTTAAGTTTCTCGTCTAACCTTGCTTGTTCTTGTTCTAATACGGATTTCTTGGATTTAAGTTCGCTAACCTTATCTTGCATGGCAATAACACTCTGAGTGCTTATATTAGAGTTCTTGCTTTTAGAGAGGATTTGTTGTTGTAAATTTTCATAACGAGCTTCCTCTGTAGCAATATTAGTCTTGATACTTTCTATTTCTTGAGCATATTCTGACGCTTTGAAATCTATGGATTTAAGAGTTTTTTTGAGTTCTTTTATTTCTTTATCAATATTAGTTTGCTCAACAAGCTCATCATCGATTTGTTTCTGTAGATATTCTAGTGCGCTATCTTCACGAGTAATTAGATTATTAATGTCTTCGTGTCTAGTGATTAATTGGTTCTGTCTTTCACCACCAAGCTCTTCTATTTCTTTAGAGAGTCTATTAAGCTCTTGCTGAGCTTGTGCCATTTGTTCATTGATCTCGGTTTGTTCTATTTGTAATTGAATTTTCTTTTCTTTAAATTCTTCGAGTTCCTTTTCAGTAAAGTCTTTCTCGTTTTTTACTTGTCGGATTCTGACAGCGAGGAATTGTCTTTCTAATTCAATACGACGTTGTTTAAGCTCTTGATATTTAAGTGCCTGCTCTCTTTGTTCACGTAATTTATCTAGTCTCTCGTTAAGTTCTTTAAGAATAGTTTCTTGCCCTTCGATTCGTTCTAGGACTACTTCTAACTCTTTACCAGCCAGCTCTATCTTGCGATCAAACTCAGCGATACCAGCGATCTCATCAATGATCTTTCTACGATCGATAGGATTCATACTAATGATAGAAGCTACGTCACCTTGCATAACGACGTTATAACCTTTAGGAGAAATATTATAGTAGCCAAGTTTGTCATGAATCTCGCGTAGAGTAGCAGGATTGTTATTGAGGAAATATTTACTGTCGTAGCCTTCTTTCTTTAGACGAATTCTACGTTCAACGATTATTTCTTTTTCTAGAGAAGGATGATCTTTGATATCAGGTTCTTGCTCATCATCGTCATTAACGAAAGTAACTTTAACCGCGCATTCTTTCTTACCAGTAATGTTGTTTAAAAGGTCAGTAAGTTTTTCGGCTCGCATATTACGAGTAGTAGTAAGACCAAGAGCAAACATTAGCGAGTCCACAACGTTAGACTTACCAGAACCATTGGGACCAGAGACAGCAGTAAATCCGCCAAGAATAGGAATGGCGGTCTTCTCGCCAAAGCTCTTAAAATTATCAAGTTCTATTTCTTTAATACGCATTTATGATCTGGTCTATTATATCTTGACGTTTAATGGGAAGTTTTGCTCCAAAATTTAAGTACTTCTTCTTACTTCTCTAGGATAATAGAATTACCCAAGAGAAGCAATGGGGATTATTTTAGCTTATTAAGAGAATAAAATGTCTAGATTTGTATTACAGAACCTTGTTTTGAGCTTAAATAACTATTCACTTGGTCAAATAATCATTAATCTATCTAAATCACATTTTATGTTGTGGTTACGCGCCTTCGGCGCGTTTCGTCCTGCGGACGGCTAATATAGCTTAAAAAAGTTTTATTTATAGGTTTCCCGTTAATTTGCTTATAGAATTTGGCATTAGAGCTAGTGCCTTGAGTATTATTAAGAAACACTAAAAAGCTTAGATCGAGGTTAGAATATAGGTTCTAGGAGATCGAATGGGTATATCGCAGCAAGCACTTGGATTAGAGAGAACTGAGACTGTTACAGAGTCAAAGTCTCAAGATAAATATAATAGTATTGTGGAAGCTTTGTCGGCTAATGACATCAACTCCGCACGAGACCTTTTATTAGAGCAGATAAAACTTAAAGTGGGACAGAGAGCGAGCTGGGATTCACCTCAATATCGTGGTGACAAAGGTGTGCAGAAATCTATTAAGCTCGATTATACGCGCGATAATAAATTAACTTTTTTTGGATTGGAAACTTTGCGTTCTCGTTATTTTTTAAAAGATGCGAAAGGTGAAGTTTGCGAAGATCCGCAGATATTTTTTGCAAGAGTAGCGACAGGTGTTGCTCGCGGTGATAAAGAATTAGCGCAGGATCTTTATGATCTAATGTCTAAGAATTGGTTTATGCCAGCAACTCCAGTGTTGGTTAATTCAGCGACTAGTAGAGGAGCCCCAATTAGCTGCTTCTTAAACACTGTTGGTGACTCGATTTCAGACATATTTAAGACTTATGAAGAGAATGCTTTCTTGGCGAAAGGTGGCGGTGGTATTGGAACTAATTGGTCTCAAGTTAGAGGACATAATTCTAAATTAAGTACTGGTGGTACTTCATCTGGTACTATTCCTTTCCTTAAAGTTATGGACAGTGCGACGCTTGCAGTATCTCAGGGTAATACTCGTCGCGGAGCTGCGGCAGTATATATGCGCATAGATCATCCAGATATAGAAGAGTTTGTAGATATTAGAAGACCAACGGGCGGGGATGAGAATCGTCGTTGTTTGAACTTACATCATGGTGTGATTATTTCTGATGAGTTTATGCGTGCGGTGAAAGCTAAGACTAAATTTGATCTTAGATGTCCGCATAATGGAGAAGTAACTCAAACTATCGATGCTTTTGATTTATGGAAGCGAATCTTAAAGAACCGTGTAGAAACGGGTGAACCGTATATCATGTTTCATGATACGGTGAATCGCGCTGTACCAGAGCATCATAGAGAGAAAGGTTTAATGGTTAATCAGTCGAATCTTTGTTCAGAGATTACTCTGCCGACTAATAGAGAACGTACGGCGGTTTGTTGTTTAGGTTCACTTAACTTAGAGAAATGGGATGAATGGAACGAACAGAAAGAATATGTCATCTATACCGCTGTTAAAGCTTTAGACAACATTCTGGATAATTTTATTCAAGGAGCAGATTCTCGTGATTATAAACGTGCAGTGTATTCTGCTACTAGAGAGCGTTCTATTGGTCTTGGTGTCATGGGTTATCATGGCATGTTTATGAAGCAAGGCATACCTTTTGAGAGTGTGGCAGCTAGATCGCTTAATAAGATAGTGTTTAAGGCTATTCATGATTGTGCTAAGCAAGCAAGTAGACAGCTTGCAGTAGAACGTGGCCCTTGTCCAGATGGTGGTGATCAGCGTAATAGTTATATATTGTCGATAGCACCTACTGCTAATATTTCTGTAATATGTGGCAGTGCGACTCCATGTATAGAACCTATTGCTGGTAATGCTTACTTACAAAAAACTCTAAGTGGTAGTTTCTTAGTCAAGAACCCATATCTAGAGGCAGTTCTAGAGAAGTACGGTAAGAATGAACCTGATATCTGGAGAAAAATTATTGACTACAAAGGTAGTGTACAATTCTTAGATTTCTTAAATGAAGAAGAGAAGAAAGTATTCAAGACAGCTTATGAATTGAATATGATGGAATTAGTTCTGCAAGCTGCTGATAGACAGAAATATATTTGTCAGTCGCAGTCTTTGAATTTATTCCTCAAATCACCTATTAGCGGTAAATTATTGAATGAAGTTCATCTTAAAGCTCATGAGCTTGGTGTGAAGACTCTTTATTATTTACGCTCAGAGTCTGTCATTGAGGCTGATTCGGTAGATAGTACTTCTGTGCGTCGTCAAGTAGGAGCAGCTAGCGATTACGAAGAATGTTCGGTATGTCAGTAACTAATTATGGATCGTGAAGATTTACGTAAAGCCATGTCGCAAGCTCAGGAGATGCAAATCAACTTGGTTAAAGCACAGGCAGAATTAGCAAACACCGAGATCAGTGGAGTTTCTGCTAATGGTAAGGTTATGGTTAGTATGACTGCTCAAGGTGAGTTTCAGTCCGTGAAGATAGACCCGGTCTTATTAGGAGAGGGTCTATCTTCTGTAGAAACTAGTCTATTACAAGCTTTGAAGAATGTATCAGAGAGAGCAGCGGAGACGACCAAAGCTAGACTGTCTCAGATTTCTAAGGGCATTGGATTATAAGTGAAGTACACTAAAGCACTATCAGATTTAATAGATGAGTTTCGTAAATTCCCAGCTATTGGTCCTAAATCCGCTCAGCGTATGGCATTCACTCTCTTGAAGAAATCACCTGAACAAGTAGAGAAATTTATTAAGGTAGTAAGAGATGCTAAAACGCAAATCAAATATTGTTGTCAATGTTTTAATTTAACTTCTAATGAGATCTGTGAGATTTGTGAAGATGTCAGGCGCGATAGAAAGCAGATCTGCGTGGTAGAGACCGTTAAGGATCTTATCGCTTTAGAACGTACTCATGAATATCGTGGACTTTATCATGTACTCGGTGGAGTGATATCACCGCTGGATGGTATTGGTGCTGATGATTTAAATATTAATGCTCTAATCGCTCGCATTAAATTAGAGTTAGGTTCTACGGTGGTGAATGAATCGTTTACATTCTCATACGAGAACGATGTGATTGAAATCATACTTGCTATTGGCTTAAGCACAGAGGGTGAGGCTACTATGTTATATATTAAACGTCTTATAGATTTGGCTCTTAAGGAGCTTTCTATTCCTAAAGAGCATATTAAAATCACTAGGCTTGCTCATGGTTTACCAGTAGGCGCGGATCTAGATTATGCTGATGAACTAACTCTGGCGCGGGCTCTAGATGCTAGAGTAATAGCTTAAAATTGATTTATTTCGAAAAAACTGGGTTGATATCCTGGTTTTTGCGGTATAATCTGGGTTATGATCCCAGATATTCCGAGGTTAATCTCATTACCTAAGAAACATAGTTTTTTTCTTTTTGGGCCAAGACAAGTAGGCAAAACTACACTACTTAAAAAAAGTTTTGATTCGAAAACTACCTTAGTTTATGATCTCTTGGATCAGGATACTTTTTTAAAACTTAATCGAAGCAATAAAACTCTAAGAGAAGAAGTTCAATATAGAAACCCAAAGATTACTCATGTAATTATAGATGAAGTACAAAAGTTACCAGATTTACTTGATGAAGTTCATTATATTTTGGAGAAAATTGATAATCCTCCTTATTTTATACTTACAGGGTCTAGCGCTCGTAAATTAAAACAGTCTAATGCCAATATGCTTGGTGGCAGAGCTTGGAATTGTTCTTTGTATCCACTTACTTATCAAGAAATAAATATGTGGCATCCAGAAAAGTTCTCTTTATTGAAAGCTTGTGAGATAGGAACTTTACCTTCTGTATATTTGGAAGAGACTAGGGAAGATGCTAAAAGAACTTTACGCTCTTATACTGAAATATATTTGGAGCAAGAAATTAAAGCAGAGGCTTTGGTACGAAATTTACCAGCATTTGTGGACTTCCTTAAATTTGTTGCTAAAGAGAATGGACAAATAGTCAATTACTCTAATATTGCTGGTGATATAGGTTTGGATAGTACTACAGTAAAAGATTATTATCAAATTTTAGTTGATACTCTAATAGGTTTTTATTTGAGACCTATAGCAGGCTCTGATAGAAAGACTTTAGCCAAAAGTCCAAAATTCTATTTTTTTGATATGGGTGTGAAAAGAGCTTTGGCAAGAGAACTTGATTTGGAATTGGTATATAGTACTAAAGAGTTTGGTAACTGTCTCGAGCATTTTCTTATAAAAGAAATTATAGATTTGGCAAAGTATTTTGAGAAAGATTATGAGTTCTTTTTTTATAGGACTAAAGACAAAATAGAAGTCGATCTAATTGTAGAAGTCTCTAACGGGAAGATTTATGCAATAGAAATTAAAGGTACAAATCTAATTAAAACGAAGCATTTAAATGGTTTAAAATCATTTTCCAAAATTTATCCTGAAGCTGAGTTGATATGTGCTTCTCTTGTAGAGAATAGGATAAAAAAAGATAAGGTTTTAATATGTCCTTGGCAAGAAGTGTTTGAGATTTTGGGATTGACCAAGTATGCTAAAATCTAATCCATGACCCTATCTAAAGAAGAAGTTATTAAAATAGCGAAACTCGCGAAACTGTCTCTTACTGAGGCTGAGATAGAGAAATATTCTAAAGATCTTAATGCGATTCTCGGTTACGTTGAACAATTACAAGAGCTAGATACTAAGGATGTAGAGCCTATGATAGGTGCTATAAATCACCGTAAGCCTTTAAGGGAAGACATTGTTATAGACTCTGGTCTTCAAGCAACTATGCTTAAAAATGCACCAGATGCTGAGGGTACTGCTATTAAAGTGCCGCAGATGTCATAGATATATTCTATTAAAATTGTTTTGATTCTTGTCATCCTGAGGAGCAACCGTAGGTTGCGACGTAAGGATCCACTATTACGCAGAGTCTATTAATTAAGAGTGGATCCTTACGGTCGGGCTTCGCCCTCCCTCAGGATGACGAGATAACGTTTATAAAGCTTTACATCAATCTACGAATATGTTAATATAAATGCTTTAAATCATGACCAAATATGTGTTCGTTACTGGTGGAGTTGTTAGCAGTCTTGGCAAAGGTATAGTAGCTGCTTCGCTTGGTAATCTTTTAAAACAACGTGGTTATAAAGTATCTATCCAAAAACTCGATCCATACCTCAATGTTGATCCAGGTACTATGAATCCATATCAACATGGAGAAGTTTTTGTTACTGAAGATGGAGCTGAGACTGATCTGGATCTCGGACATTATGAAAGATTCGTAGACACTAATCTTAGGAAAGCTAACAGTGTTACTTCTGGACAGATTTATTTAGATGTTATTTCCAAAGAGCGTCGTGGAGAGTATCTTGGTGCCACTGTGCAAATGGTGCCGCATGTAACTAATGAGATTAAAGAAAAAATCAGAAAAGCTGCAAGAGAAACAGACGTAGAGATACTGATAGTAGAAGTGGGTGGTACTGTCGGTGATATAGAGAGTTCGATCTTTATAGAGGCTATTAGACAATTCAAGAATGATATCCCGAAGAATGACACTTGCTATATTCATGTGACCTTAGTTCCGCATCTTAAAGCAGCAGATGAATTGAAGACCAAACCTACTCAGCATAGTGTGGAGTTACTAAGGTCTAAAGGTATACAGCCAGATGTTTTGGTGTTACGTTCAGAGAGAAATATTCCTAAAGCTCTCAGAGAAAAACTTAGCTTATTTACTGATGTACCTACTACAAGTGTTATAGAAAGTAAAGATTGTAAGAGTATTTATCAAGTACCTTTAGTAATGCAGCGAGAAGGTTTAGCGTCACGAGTTTTAGAGAAACTTGCACTAGTAGACAAGAATCCTGATCTAACTGATTGGAACCAAATCGTAGAGAAGCTGGTAGAACCGAAGCAAGGTAAGCTTAAGATAGGATTGGTGGGTAAATATACTAAACTATCTGATGCTTATATCTCTGTTACAGAGTCTATTAAACATGCTTGCGCAGCTGAGGATTTTGATATAGATCTAAGACCTATACTTTCTGATGATTTAGATAGCTATGAACGTGCTAAAGAAATGCTCTGTGATTTAGATGGCATAGTAGTTCCAGGTGGCTTTGGGGATAGAGGTATAGAAGGGAAGCTCAATGCTATTCGTTGGGCAAGAGAGAATAATAAACCTTTCTTAGGTCTTTGTCTTGGTTTACAGTGTGCGGTTATAGAATATGCTCGTAATATATTAGGTAGAAAAAACGCTAATAGTCTTGAGTTTGATAAACTCAGTCCAGATCCAGTAATCCATTTAATGGAAGAACAGAAAGCTATTCAGAACAAAGGCGCAACTATGCGTTTAGGAGTATATCCTTGTAAGCTTAAACCAGGAACCAAGGCTTATGATCTTTATACTAATAAATCTAGTGATGGAATTATAGAAGAGCGTCATAGACATCGATATGAGTTTAATAATGCTTATAGAGAAGAGCTTGAGGCTAAGGGGTTGATTATTTCTGGCACTTCACCAGATGGTTCTTTAGTAGAGATGATTGAACTTAAAGATCATCCATACTTCTTGGCTTGTCAGTTTCACCCAGAGTTCTTGTCTAGACCTGGCAAAGCTCATCCACTCTTTTCAGGTTTAGTGAAAGCAATA
The DNA here is from genome assembly GCA_964512985.1 of uncultured Gammaproteobacteria bacterium. Taxonomy (GTDB): domain Bacteria; phylum Cyanobacteriota; class Vampirovibrionia; order LMEP-6097; family LMEP-6097; genus CAYPGT01. The sequence goes on from CAZELI010000012.1 coordinate 34,943, forward strand.
GTCTCATCACAGAACCTTGCAAACACTCACCCTGTCAAATAGATTTTTTATCCTTCAAACCAGGATGTGGATTGGTTCTGCCGCTTTGCGGCGTTGCGCTGCGCGCGGCTTAATAAAATAATTGACAGTCCGTAGGACGAACCGCGCCGAAGGCGCGGAACCATAACAAGAAATAAGATTTAGAAGTAATGAGTAAGGAATTAAGGAGATGAATAGTTGCAAACCTTCATCACTCTACTGCGTAGTTGCTCATATCTGCTTGTGTTTTGTTATAATCCCAATCGCTATATTCTAATATGCTCATAGCAAACATCATTAGTATTAATCTTCTGATGCTTTGTTGGTTTACGCCACCCTCTTGAGCTGCTTTACTACCAAAAATATTTGTAACACTATCACCAAGCTCACTAATTTTATCTATGGTAGATTGAATATTCTGAAAGTCATTAATGCCATCGTGGTTAAGATCTAAACCAGTAGTAACGAGGGTGTCTTTAAAAATCTGTTCTATATCCTTAGTACCATCACCGTTAGAATCATCATTAAAATGATCAGTTAGTTTATTACTATAATCTTCTAGTTTAGTTCTATAATTATCTAACAGAGCTGCTTTGATGTCACTCGGTGGATTATTAGGATCGAGAACACTGTTTACATCACTAGTTAGTTTCGCTGCTAAGCCATTGACCCCTCCTTGGTCATTTAGTAAATGATTAGCTCGATCAAGAGAACTTTGGTTAACTTCTAGTTGATCTTTTTGAGTTTCTGCCTGCTTTTGATTAGTTTTAAGTTGATCAATCTCAGTTTGCGCAAAGCTAATAATGCTATTAATTGCATTTGTAACAATAGTAGGATCACTAGATCCTAAATCGTTTATGAGTTGATTTTGTTGATCCAGTGGCAACTCTGAGAGTGTTTGTAAAAGATCATTGGCATCATTAATAGTTGTTTGATCGATAGAGTTTAGTTCATTTTCTAATTTATTCTTTTTGGATGTTCTGAGATCGTGAGAAACTTTAATTGAATTAATAAGAGCTTGTTGTTGTTGAATTTCTGTAGTATAGTCTGTGTCATCAAGTTGATTAACGATATCTTCAAGATAGACTTTCACATTGCTTAAACCAGCTTTATTAATGAAGTTAGCAGCTACGAATATATCTTGGGTTAAAGCAAACTCTATCTCATTCAAATTATTTTCTGTATCATTTGAGTCTAATATATTGGGATTAGATCCTGCTAGTACTTTTTCTGATGCAATAGCTGTCTTAGCTTGATCTACAGAGTCCTTAAAACTTTGAACATCACTAGTCACGAACTGCTTAATAATACCTCTAAATGCTGATTTAAGATTATCTAAGAAAGCTTTACCAGCAGTAGTTCCAGCAGTAATAGTTCCTGATTCTATTTGGCTATCGATATCTTCTAATATACCTACATTATTGCTAACCCAATTACTATCAGGGATATTAGGGTTACGAAGCAGGTCATTGGCTTTATAAAGAATCTGATTACCTATGGCAGCGATTACTCCAGAAAGTATAGTAGGAGCAGCTTCTGGTGGGGCTACAGTTTTATCTTCTGGCATCTCACCGCTATCAGACATCTTAGGTAATTCTCTTGCGGTGTAGTTAGCGTTAAGTTTTCCTGCTTCTAATATTTCATTGGCATACAGTGCGGCATGGACGTTTTGGACATCAAGTCCGTTTTTAATAATATTGCTTAAAGCAGCTTCATTAATTTTACTTATATCAATGCTACCTAACTGTAGCTCAGGATCTAGTGTAGAACTATTATATAAATTTATGATGTCACTTGCGGAGACATTACTACCATCATATTCTTGTAGTTTGGCTAGAATACCACCTTGTCCATCTGGACCTTGTAAAATATCAAGCATTTCTTGATTGTGCTGTATTTGTACTGCATTAGCGACTTCATCTTTTTGTAAACGTTTATTGCTTTCAGTATAGTATTGTATTTGAGATTCTACTGCTCTTGTATTGAATTCTATTAATTGTTGAATCTCATCCTTAAGAGCGGGATCATCTTTATTTTCTAGATATTGAACCATGAGGATAGGATTGTTTTTAACAAAGTCCTCAAAACTATTCTTAGACAGGGCTTTATGACCAGTACCTAGAAGTTCTATAGCACTTGAGGCTGCTTCTTTAACTTGATCACCAGCACTTTGAAAAACTCTATTAAGATTAGAGTCATCGTAGTTATTGTTGCTTTTACCACTTAATATATCTTGTAGGGTTCTATTATCATCAAAATATTGTGGTGTTATGGATTGAAGATGATTTAAAGTTAGTTGTTTAATCGTTGCATCTGTATCACCGCTAGTACCATAATAATCACTTGCAAAGCTGAGGAAATCTTGAAAGCTATATTTTTGGAAGAACTGTCCTTGTTGAGTGATTTTGCTGAGTTCATCATTACTTATATTTTTATCTGTTATGATTGCATCAATTAACCCTGGATCGAGATTGAGACTGCCTTTGTTAAATAAATTGCCAACGAAATTAGATAGAGCGTTTTGCTCTACGTCGCTTGTCCAAGTGCCAATACCATGAGCTTCTTCATGCTGAGATTTAAATATAATATCAAACACTTTATTGATACTATCCACTAGCATCGCTGGTTTATCTGTACCAAAACTAACTAAATATTTAGCAGCACTGGCATCGGTGCTATCTTCACCGTTACCATCACTAGAGAAAACCCCATCTTTATCATCCAGTAAATCAAAAATCTCTGAATCTAATCTGCCAAAATCCAGACTAAAATTAGCAATAAAAGCATCAATAATTTTATCTAAAGCTCCGCCAGGACTATCATCAGTCAGAAGAGCTATAATTCTTTGTTCAAGATTATTACCTGTGCTTGAGATACTGTCTCCACTAGCAGTAGAGAGAATACCTTCAGCTGCGTCTAATTGATCTTGAATACCAAGTCCACCTTGGCCACTAGGTTTCTGGATTAGATCGAAGAGAGTTGAAATATTGCTAGTGATATCATCTTGAATCTTGTTTAGATTAGCTTGGAGTTTTTGTTGAATTAAGGAGAGACGCTGTGGGGTAGATTGGAAATAAACAAGTTGATTTGCTTCCCATGCATTAATACCAGCTCTGACATTGTAAACGCCTAAAGTTAAATTAGAGGGTACATGACCATCTTCTATGATATCGAATTGTTTTACATTGTTTCCTTTAGTACCAGTAACTTGATTTAAAATATCTAGCAAGGCCAAAGCCTTATCAGTAATTTGTCCACTGACAAACTCTGTTCCAACTGATGGATTAGCTCGCGGATCTACAGATCGAACCATATTGGTATTGAACCAGCGTTAGTTTAAAGGGAGATTAAGATTGCCAAAATACGGATAATTTCAATTTTTTGCAGGAAGTCTATGGAAATTTTGCTAATATGAGGATTAGGTAATGATGGACGGTAATAAAGATAGAAAAAATCAAATATATGTCCTCGCTTGTCCCCGTGATGATGGGACTTTGGCAGTTTTGAGTCGTAATTCTGGTACTGTAGCTGGCCCAGCCTATTGTAATAGTAAGAAGAATGCTATGCAGCTTAAGACTAAGCTTGCTAATGATCCCCGTGGTATTGCTAATCACCGCGCTATGGAATTGATTAAAAGTCTTTATGTTTATAAGATAGACGCTCATATAGAGCCAATTTGGGAAGAAGGGGCACTTTGGGCCTACTTACCGCAAGAGAAGGCGAAGTGTGTTGAGGGAACCTTTTCGCACTAAAACTTAGTAATTAAAGTTTATAAGTGTCCAGAGCGCCTTTGCTCGCCGAGTCAAAGAAACTTCCCTTGACTCAGGCTCGCAAATTCGCTCTGGACACTTATAGGTACTGGTTCCTTTAACTAACAATATGTTATAATACATTGCTTATGGCTGTGCAGACGAAGAGCAAAACAATTAATACGAAGAAGCTACCTACTATAGGTGTCTCAACTTTGGGTTGTCCCAAAAACTTAGTAGATACAGAAAATATGATTGGGATTCTCCACGGGGCTGGTTATCCTATCACTGCTGATCATACTAAGGCTGATATCTCACTGGTGAATACGTGTACTTTTATAGAAGGTTCTACTAATGAAAGTATTGATGTACTTACTGAGCTAGCTGACGAGGGTAATAAATTAATTATCACTGGCTGCATGGCACAGCGTTATAAAGCAGATCTGTTTGATGAACTACCAGAGGCGCAAGCGGTAGTAGGTACAGGAAATATTCGAGATATTTTAGAGGTAGTAAGAGAAGTTACGCGCAATCTTAATTCTGGTAAGGATTCTAAAATAGTACGAGTAGATGAAGTGCCCATGGCGGTAGCAGACGCAAGTGTCCCAAGAATCCGCACGCAGATTAGTCCTTCTACCTATCTTAAGATTGCAGAAGGTTGTGATCATAGATGTGCCTTCTGTATTATTCCTTCATTGCGCGGTGATATGAAATCCCGTACTATTGAAGATGTAGTGAAAGAAGCTCAGGGATTGGTTTCTCAGGGTGCTAAAGAAATAGTATTAGTTTCTCAAGACAGTACTGCATATGGAACAGATCTTTATAAACGTAGGGCACTTGCTGATCTACTAGCAGCAGTAGCTGATGAGTCTGGTGCTGAGTGGATTAGAGTAATGTACGCGTATCCTACTGAGATGGATCCAGAAATGCTGGATGTCATCGCCTCGCGTTCTAATATCATGAAATATATTGATATACCCCTGCAACATGCTTCAGCAAAGGTTCTTAAGTCTATGCGTCGTCCTAGTACTGTTAGAGACACTGTACAACTAATTAAAACTAAATTACCCGAAGCCTGTATTCGCACTACCTTTATCGTGGGGTTCCCAGGAGAGGCAGATGAGGACTTCAAGGAGCTTTATGAGTTTATAGAAGAGTCTAGGTTTGATAGGGTCGGAGTGTTTACTTATTCTCAAGAAGACGGTACTCCAGCAGCGGATTTCGAAGAGCAGGTCCCTGAGAAGATTAAAGAAGAGCGCAGAGATAAATTAATGCTCTTGCAACAACAAATATCCTTAGAGAAGAACCAAGATATGCTTGGTAAAGAAATTAAAGTTTTGGTAGAAGACGTCACGTCATTGCGAGGAGTGCCGCAGGCGCGACGTGGCAATCTCTTGAATTCAGTCAGAGTTACCGCTCGTAGCTTCCGTGATGCCCCTGAAATAGACGGACAAGTTTATATAGACCTGAGCGAAGATGATATAAGCCCTGCGCTAGGAGAGTTTGTCACGGTGAAGATTACAGACTGTGATGAGTATGATCTAGTGGGTGAGCTGGTTTAGTTGACCTTGTACTTAAATGTTCCATTACTGCTCCAATATTATTTACCGCAATAATCCTAGCTTCCTTATCTAGATCCTTCAGCTTCTTATAATTCGATTCTGGAATAATTATAGTCTTATAGCCAAGCTTAATACATTCCTTGATACGTGCTTCTATATCAGTCACAGCACGGATTTCACCAGAGAGTCCTAGTTCTCCTAAAGCAACTATATTAGTATTATTAGCTTGATTATTGATGCTATTGTAAACAGCAAGCGCAATAGAGAGGTCTGCTGCTGTATCTTTAATGGTCATGCCACCAACAACATTCAGGTAGATATCAGACTTAGAAAGACTTACACCAAGCTTCTTCTCTACTATGGCAAGGATCTGATGCAAGCGACTGATTTCTATACCATTAGCCACACGTCGTGGATTGTTATAGTCGGAGTTAAGAGCAAGCGCCTGCATCTCTAGCAGTAGTGTGCGCTTACCTTCGCGCGCAGCGAATATCATACCGTCTGATTTCTCAGCCAGGAAGATCTCAGAAGGATTAACCAGGTCTATTAAACCATAACTCTCCATCCTAAATATCCCTACTTCATCGGTGGAACCGAAGCGATTCTTAATGGTACGCAAGAATCTAATATTAGAATCGCGCGTATTCTCGAACTGCAGAACAGTATCTACCATATGCTCAAGTATTTTTGGTCCAGCTATATCTCCGTCCTTATTAATATGACCAACGATAATAATTGGTACATTGAGACTCTTGGCTAAACGCATAAGATTCCCGCAACATTGACGAATCTGGCTTGGTGAGCCTGGTACAGAGTCTATATCAGGAATATAAACAGCCTGAATACTATCTACTATTACTAGATTAGGTTCCAGTGTCTCTATAGTGTCGATAATTTTATTCAGGTTATTTTCTGCTAAGACCAAGATCTCAGCATCCGGTTGTTTAATATTTAACCTATTAGCTCTAAGTTTAAGTTGCCGAGAACTTTCTTCGGCACTAATATATAAGACACTTAGATTTTGCTCGCTGAAATTCTTAGTGATTTGTAGTAAGAGAGTAGATTTGCCGATACCCGGCTCGCCACCAAGTAAGGTAAGCGAGCCTGGTACAAGCCCATCTCCTAGCACACGATTAAATTCTGGTGATTTAGTATTATAACGAGTGATTTCATCTTCCTTAATCTCGCTAAGTTTCATTAATTCTGATTCAGGTGTAACGAAGAGCTGATGCTTAGCTTCTTTCTTGGATTGAGTAATTTTAGGTGCTTCTTTGAAGCTATTCCACTCTTGGCAATTCGGACATTTACCCATATAGCCAGCACTTTCATAACCGCAAGCGACGCAGAAGAAGGTACATTTTTTATTCGCTGTTTTCATATTCATACTTGGAATCCTATTTTGTTTTTGTTCTGTTCTAATTTATTGATTTTCTCGGCTAATTCTTTATTACTTGCCAGAAGTGATCGCATTTTGACAAAGGCTCTGGTGATTTGGACGCTTGTATTAATTGCAATATCACTATTGAGTACGGAAGCTAACATTAAGGTGCCATGTTCGGTAAAAACATAAGGAGAATCTCCAGAATGCTTGAGTTTATTGAACCGGTCGCAATTTGCGACCGGTTCAATAAACTCAACGGTTTTTAGCTTAAACATGAAATCGATGGGAAATTTAAGCTTATTTCTTTTTACTTGTTCATTGAGTCTTTTAGTTGTAACCCCGTATAACACTGCTAAATCAGCATCAATCATTACTTTCTGACCTCTAATTTCTAGAATCAAATCCTCAATGAATATCTTGCTTACTAACTTATTGGCTTGCTGCTTGATAATTTCCCCTTATTTGAACTCGCCGCAAAATGCGGCGAGTTCCTGTGGTGTTTGGGATATCACAATTTGTGATATCCTTAGATTATAGCACTTACAAATGTATGGGTCAAGTGGTAATGCATTAAATAGTTTTAACAAAAACTATTATTCATGATCTCGCCGAGACCACCAGCTCCAGGGATGATGTACTGAGTATTGGTCAAGCCGCTCTCTTCGTCTATCAACTCACCAGGCTTCGCTTTAAGTGCTTTCTCTGAGCTAGCTCCGCGGTCGAGTCTGACAGCATAAACTTTCACTTGAGGATGTTCTGCTTTAAGACGCTTGATATAGTCAGGCGTAACGATAAGGTGCATAGTGATAAATTTCACAGCCTTGCCTGCTACGTTCTCTTGATAATGTTTAATCGCTTCTGAGATAGAGCCACCAGTAGCGCCCATAGGGTCTGGAATAATAACGATGGCATCTTGCTTATCGCCACCGATTTTTGAACCAGTCCACTCAACACCAATCACCTGGTTCTGTTCATTAGTCTTACGCGCCATATAAATATGATCTTGGCGGACTAGATCTGGATTAAGAGTTTGGTTGAGGATCTTGAAACAAGTTTCACCTGGCAAAGTACCAGCACGGGCGATGTCTACTACTATAGTGCGCGTCTCAGGCTCAATAATAGTACCAGTCCAGTAACCTCTCTCATCGAGGTTCGCCATGCGCGTTCTAACAGTATCTTCTTTAGTAGGGAATTCATGATTAATGACATCCTTGATAAGGCTAGTGTAGAGATCAGCAACGATGTAATTAATAATAGGTTGTTTAGTTTTATCCTTGGAGAGATTTGCTAAGTGACTATGTAAAAATACATCATTAAGAATATGATAGTTCTCACCATAATGATGCTCTAAATACTGTGTGGATGCTTGTTTCATGGTGTTAGGCATAAGAGGATATTTTAGCATAGGGTCTAATAATAGCTAATATATTAGCTGTTATTAAGGTTTAGTATGGATAAGGGATAATATATTATCCCTTAAACTTTATGAACAGTACTATATGAGCGATATCATTTTTTCTTCTAATATTCAGAAAAAAAACTTAATGAAATTTATGATGAAGTAAGAGAAGACAAACTCTGCGGATAATAGCAAAATAGCTATTATGCGCAGAGTTTGTGGTATAATAATTCTGCGGATAATAGTAAAATAGCTATTATCCGCAGAGAGGAAATAATAGATAATGCAAAGAAATAAAGATGTTTTTGTTGGTAGAGAGGCAGAATTAAAAAAACTCAAGAAGCTTGTAGAGAAGAAAACTGCCAGCATTGCTGTAATCACGGGAAGAAGGCGCATAGGTAAAAGTAGATTAGTCCGAGAATTTACTAAAGGAAAAAAACACTATGTATTTTCTGGTATACCCCCATTAGAGCAGACGACAGCAGAGGATCAGAGAAGGGAATTTGCTAAACAGTTTGCGCAACAATTTGATTTATATGAACCTCATTTTGATGATTGGAGTGAATATTTTCAACTACTTGCTAAACACACCTCTAATTCTAAATTGGTAATTTTTTTCGATGAAATTTCTTGGATGGGTTCAAAGGATCATAATTTTCTTGGTAAATTGAAAACGGCTTGGGATCTACATTTTAGCAAAAATCCAAATTTGATCTTGATACTTTGTGGTTCAGTTTCATCATGGATAGAAAAGAATATACTGAGCAGTACAGGCTTCGTAGGAAGAATCACAGCAAAAATTTCTTTAGAAGAATTAAATTTAAAAGAGTGCGGGGAGTTTTTTGATAAAGTGGGTTTTCAGGCTTCTGCGTTTGAACGTCTTACTTACTTGTCAGTTGTTGGTGGAGTACCTTGGTATCTTGAGTTATTGAATCACGAAGATTCAGTAAACGAAAATATCAAAAACCTGTGTTTCACTAAAGATGGAATATTAGTAGATGAATTCGATAGGATATTTAATGATTTATTTGGTAAAAGAAATGAAATATATAAAAAGATTGTAGAACATTTAACGAAAGGACCTTTAGAGTTTGATGATATAGCAGAAATTTTATCGTATAGCAATAGTGGTACTTTAAGTGAGTATTTAGACGAACTTAATCAATCGGGTTTTATCAGCCGTGATTATACTTGGTCTCTCAAGACGGGACAACTCTCTCGCCTATCACAATTTCGTCTTAGTGATAATTATCTAAGATTTTATTTTCGATTTATATTGCCAAACATGAATAAAATTAAAAAGAATCAATTTTCTGAAATGTCTATAAGTTCCTTAGTTGGCTGGAACTCTGTTATTGGTTTGCAGTTTGAAAATTTGGTTTTGAATAATCATTTACTTCTGCTAGAAGAATTGGGTATCAAAGCAGAAGATGTAATCATAAGCAATCCTTTCTTCCAAAGAAAAACATCGAAACAAGAAGCATGTCAAATCGATTATTTGATTCAAACAAAATATAAAACTTTATATCTTTGTGAAGTAAAGTTTTCACAAAATGAAATAAAGACTTCTGTTATTAATGAAGTACAGGAGAAAATTAAGCGTATGCGTTTACCCAAAGGCCTAGCTGTTTGTCCAGTATTAATCCATGCAGGTGATGTCAGCGATAAGGTTTATGAGAGTGAATACTTTAAAAAAATAATTGATTTTTGTGAATTGTTGAGTTAATGAAACCTTCAGAAATTGTTTTATTGGGAGCGGAGTATGCGATTGGGGTTGAGGGTAGGAAAGCAAGAGTTTGAAATTAACTTATATGGCAAAAGTTATTTAAAAAATTCTAAGACTTAAGATCTATTCCTCCTACAAGCTTAGTCAACGCAAATAATGCTCTATCTTCTAATTCCTTATCACGATCTGGTTCCAATATATCAAGTACGCTTTCTAAAGAAACATTGATGCCCATCTGAGGATTAATTTGTTTAATGGATTTATCCAAAGTTTTCAAAGTTCCACGATGCTGTATTGATATTCTTAAACTATTTAATTGTTCTTCACTGGATAATATTTTGCGAAGTTCAGAAATCATTGCCTTGGCATCATTCCTTACCCAATGTCCATTATCATAGGCATAACAGTAAGCTCCTAATGGAGTACTTGTTTTAAAATCTTTAATTATAAAGTTTATTTGATTATCACATTGAAATATTATTTGAGTTTTGTATAGCTTACCAAGATCAAAGGTAATGCTTGTATCGCTTTTAGTATAGTCACTCCAAAGCCAATAAAGTAATCTACCAAGATCAAGATCTCTTTTAATTTGATCTTTTATCCTTTCATTAGCTATTTTTATGATGTCATCAACTTTCAGTAAAGCTGATCCATGATATGCCGGCTCTTTACAAAACATTTTGATTGCATCATCAAAAAAGTGATTACTATCTTGCTCTAGACCAGCTATCTTGAATAGATCATTGTGATTAACTTTAAAGTATTTAGCTAGATCACTTAGAAAATCAGCGATTTTTTCATGGTCGGATAAAGTCTTTTTGGCTAGTCGCCAATTTTGAAAAAGACCACGAGCATATTCTTTAACATCAGCTTCACTAGGTAATTCGATACTGGAACTACTAGCTGGAGCCTCTGTCAGATTCTTAGCTGGTGATATTGGGCTAGGCAGAGCTTGCTCTCCAAGAACAATTGGACTAGCAACTCCAGGTTTTGTATAAACTATCGATATTTTATCTCTTAATATAACTAATTGAACACTATCATTATCTTCCGATAACCTCATCGTCATGCAAGATCCATCCATATCTTTCATAGTTCGCAATTTAATTGCTAAGTCTAAAGCACTCGCGTTAACAAAAGACATCGATATCTCTTCTCTTAGAGTCGGCAAAGTAATGGACTCGGCTACGCGATTAACAGTTCTATTTATAAAATCATTTACAAAGCGCTTCCATTCTGGATTTACATTTCCCTCATCATCAATTAAAGATCCTATCCCTAATTGATCATACATTTCTTTGATTGATAAATTAAATTGACTTGCAGCATCACTAAGCAATTGCTGATACTCTTCTACTCTTTCTGCTTCTGAAAGTTTAGTAGCTAAATTTTGTTCACCTAATTTTTTTGCGATTTCTAATGGTGTTGCAGGTGCAAGATTTGCTGGTCTTTCACCTAATATTTTTTCTTTAGGTGTATCAGAGTTGAGAATTATTTGAATTTGATCATTAAGAGCATAATATATTTGCAAATCTATATCTTTCGGATCTGCTATTGGAAAACCAACTCTACAATCAGCAGTAGGTAATTTAATTTTGAAAATAACCCTCTTCAAAAGAATTCCAATCATTGGTCCTGCTGGTATAACTATTTCATTTTCAATATCAGTCTTCTGAATATTAGTTTCAACAAATGAAGCCAAATCATCAAGCCAAGAAATATTTATATTTCCATCTTGGGTAATAATGAATCCTATACCTAATTGATCGAAAATTGTTTTAATTGGCAAATTAAATCGATTTCCTATTGATGAGATTATTCCCTCTACTGCTGTTTGAGAATTTGCCTTAAGCAATTGATCTGTTATTTTTTGTTTTTCTAAGGCTTCAGCTATTTCTAATGGTGTAAATTGAGCTGGTGGTGGATTTATAGGTCTTGTGCCCAAAATTTGTTTACCGGATGTATCAGGATTCAAAATTAATTTTATTGTATTAGTTGTTGTAAAGCCTAAGCTTAGACTAATCTTGTCGTTTACAAGAGGACTATTAACTGTAAAATCTCTATCTTTAAGTTTTGAATCTGTAAGTCTCGAAAAGAACTTCTTTAATAAGGCTTCTAGTATTGTAGCTGTTGGCACTTCAAATTCCCCATCTATTCCTAGATTCGACTTACGAAGAGTAGTTTCAATAAATTGAATAAGATCTGCTATCCATGCTCGATTTATAGTTCCATCTGTGTTAACAAGAAATCCTATATCCATAAGATCAAACAATTCTTTAAGTGATAATTCAAATTTATTTGCAAGATCGGACAATAATCGTAGATCTCCATCTAAATGTTCAGTGGTTGTAATTTTAGGAAATTGTTCTTCCAATGCTCTTGCTATATCCATTAATAATGATTCTTTACCCGGCGCCTTTTCCCTATTAGATTCTGCGTTCACTGATGTTGGAGCCACAACCCATTTCCCCTCTGTTAATTCGATCTCTCTTAAAACACTATCGCTCCCATCAGCATTACTAAGGCGTTCTTGAGCATAATCTATTCCATTTGTAGCAAAAGTATTCCCTTCATCATTATTTTTTTGACCAGCTGGTACAATAAAACTCTTCTGATCTTTGAATATTTTTCCAAGTACTGCGACAACAGAAACTCTATCTATATTCTGATCTTCCATCTTTGCATCTTGTCTCCATAAAGCATAACTTATACCTGATATCGTCGGATAAATATGCGTATATCTATCAAGACCATAAAATTCCAATAATGATTCTAATGTAGGGCTTGGGTCCAGTTCCAATTTATTTAAATAATTCTTGAAAGTTTGAACAAGTTGTGCTGGATTTTGCTTAACTTGCTCTAACCACCATTCTTTTTGTTTTCCAATTTCATCAATGGCAAGCTGTACTTGGGTTAGAGCTGACAGGGATTTGTCTGGATTAATTGGTGGAGAATTAAGGGAATTAGACGGAATTCGCTGAACTGGTTGTACCCAAGTTTTAGTTTCTCCGCCATATGTCAATTTACCTGTATGCGTATAATATTTTTGATATTCTGGACCCATAGTTTGTCCATCTATTACGCCAGTACTATTCGTGCGTAATAGATTTATTGAATCACTACCATTTATGGTTACTGCAAGCCACGTGTCTTCCATTTTTGCTAATAGTTTTATATAAGACATAGAATCATCCCATATAGCATGTCTTAATTCCCAAGTTTTAAGCCATTGAGCATTATTTGCAAAAAAGTCTTGTGTAAGTTTTTCCATACTATCTAAACTTTCTGTATCAAAATCTACCGATCTAGCAAAAACGTTCGTCAGACTTCTACTTAAATGTTTACTATATTTAATTGTAGGGTTTTCTAAACCAGCTTGCTCATATAATTCATCGAAAGTCAAACCATTTTCAGTAGCAATTCTAGAAAGTTCAGCATATCCAGAATCAGATGCATCTTTTATCGTTTCTCTGAAATCTTCATGTGAATATTTTTCTCTAATATCGTCTAATATTGATGTTGATGCTACTTGATTTTCTGTTCCTAAAACTTTCCGTACTTTTTCAATATCAGCAAACCCAGGATAACGTTCATTTGCAAATTCCACAAAATCTTTTAAATATTGAAAAGCCTTTGTTCTAATAGTTTGATTAATTGATGGATCAAATATTTTATTGGAACAAAGTACAGCAGAGCTGGCAGTTATAATTTCTGGATCATTTACTGGAGTATTGGGAAAAGTTTTAACTAAGAAATCATCAACTAAACGAAGGAAAAGATGTATAGAGCCAACGCTATCAGGGTCTTCAGCAGGTATGCTTAATAATGCTTCACTTGCTTCTTCTAATGAATCAGTTGTAGTTTTTCTGAGATCAGCTCTGACTGAGCGAAATATATTAAAGGCTTTTGAAAATCTCTTAAGTTCCCATTTTTGTTCTTGCTGATTAAATTTAATATCACTACATTGTTCTGCATTGACAATTCTCATGAAGTTATTACAAACGGTCAAGCCTAATGGTGGAGAAGCACCTTTAAAATCCATTTCCCTTGACAGATTTTTATTGTTTTTAAGTTCTGGGAATAATTCATTAGCAAGTATAAATGGCATCATTTTTGAAGATGTCGGGTTTAATATTATAGGAATTATTCTTTTATCATTATCCTCACCTAAAAGAATTGTTAAACCATCTTGGTAACGTTGCTTAATCACTTGATAATCAGGGAAACTGTCAAGATCTGTGACTGTAATTCCAGCTTTTGGAAGAATTTTTCTGCTAACAATTTCTTCTGGTCTGTTAATATTAGCTGGATCTGGAGCGAAGTTAAATTCCACACGATTTTCTTCACGATATCGATCTGCAATTAATTTCAATTCACCTAAATCCCTCACTCCGGTTAATTTAGGAAACTCTGCAATAATCGAGTCCAATTTAAGAGTTGGATCTTTAGTCTTTTCATAAGTATAGTTAACAAATTCTCTAAATAAAGCTTGGTTTGCACTACGTTCTTCTTGTGTTAAAGTTGTTGCAAATCTAGATGCAGTACCCATTGTTACTTCAAGAACTTTTTTGACATCTTCTGTTCTCAGTGCAGAAGTTTTTTCTTTTATAAAATCTTCAAAAAGTCGATGGGTGTGAACTTTTCCATCTATTCCATTACAGATAGAAAAAACTTTAGACATCCAGGAATTATTGCATTCCTGTGAGAAAATTTTGCTATAGGCTTTATCAATATCCCTGTCAGAGAAATCATTGTCTTTCACCCAAATCTGATTATCAGAGTCATAACGATAACATTGAGTATCAGTGGTTTCATGAGTTACAGTGCCTCTAGCCTTTTTAAGCTTCTCTTGAAAATTACAGTTAATTGAATATTCGGATAAATCAAAATTCAATCTCTCTTGATCAGGTTCTGGAGCTTCTGGTTTTGGAATATTGATTGTGATATTAGTTGGAATGTTATAAAATCCTTCACTAATTATTGTTTGTACAAAATTTCTAGCTCTTATTTCATTGCGCTTGCGTTCTATTGCATCTAATATTTTTATTTGTTGATCTGAAGTTTTTAGTTTACCTTCAAAGTATTTAGCACATTGGTTAATAGGATCTGCATAGAAAGATTTGGGTTCAGAAACCTCTGCAATACGGTACATCTCTTCTAGAGGAATATTAGTATCTAAGCTAATTTTAGCTACATAATCTTGGACACCTTGAACAGTTTGATTGTTAAATACTTTTTTACCATCTGGATTCATTTTCCTTCCATAAGCATCTTTAGGATTATCAGAGGAATTTTTAGGATCATCCCCACAAATATAACCTTTAGCTTTGATTAGATCGCTAAGTTCGTATTGTCCTCTAATACCGAGTAAATCTGGAAATAAAGAAATAAAATTCCAATCAGCTATATTGAGACTTTCACGTTCAATTCCATAATTTAGAAAAGAAATATATGATCTAAGTAAGTTCTGAGAAGTGGTTTTATTCTCTTCAGTGAAATACCTACTATCACCATTGATAATTGCAATATCTCTCTTTCTGCGTTCTGGATCAAGGAAATCCTTATTCTCATTGACTTTTCGAAGGAACCTAGCTACAAGTTCAGGATTTTGGGTTGTATTATTAGTTGCAGTAATCCAAGCTTGATTAAAGTTAGTAGCATCCAAAGCAGCTAAGTTTGCTTTTACCATTGAACTAGCTTCTTGCTGATTAATAACTAGTTTATCTGGGAATTGAACGAGAGCCTTATTATAATCAGCACCAATAAAATCAATAAATTCTTTTAATAAATTTAGATCTTCTTCATTAAGTGGTTTTTCTATTCCACAAAGTAAATTTATTTGTGCAACACTTAATTTTTTCGAAGCTTGAGTTTTAGCGAAATTCTCAATCGCGGTTAGCAAGCGTACTTTAGTGCCAATTTGCAAACCAGATAAAACTTCAATATCAATCATTTGATTAGTATAAAAACTAATAAACTTTAGCCATTCTGGATCGGCAGCTAATAAATTTATGGATTTAAATTCAGATTTATTTTTGATCTTAGTTTGCGAAGAGTTTAAAAAATCTGTACGAAGATGATAATCCGAGGCGCTAACAGATTTTCTAATACCTTCGTCTTTCCAAATTGTTTTAATTAATTGGTTCAATAATAATTCTTGGACTAGTGAATCTACATAACGTTCAACAAGTTTTTTAATTTCTTCTTCGTATTTAAGGTCATTATTCATCAATCCTCTTTCTTGATGAGTGCAATTTTTTTCAGCTCGTTCTAAAAGCGGTTGGAAATGAGTTCTTGTCCTATTTTGAAGAGTAATTAGCTGTTCAGAATGCTCATCTGCAGCTTGGATTAGGCTTGGTAAATATATTTTTAGATTTTCAGGAAGAGTCTTTGCAAAAAATTCTTTTTTGTTTTCTTCTTTTGGAGGATAGAGATATTTATCCAAAATTGCTTTTTGAAAATCAATGAAACTTTCATATTTAGGAGTTTCTATTTGCAGTAAATCTGGTGCAACTGTTGCAACATGAGCTTTGTAAGAATCAAGGCTTGAATAAATATGATGTCCTGGATATAGTCTTGCTAAAAGCTTTTGGTTGAAAGTTATAATTTCAGTAAAATGACCTGGATCTATTTTTCTACCGTATAGTACATCTTCATCTAAGGATTTACCATGGTGTTTTAAATAGATTTGAAGTTTTTTTAAATAAAATGTTTCCCCGTCTGCAGGGAATTGATTCTCTAATACTCTTCTAGGCTTAAGTCGCCAGAATATAGGCTCTAAGCCTTTTTCAACCCAGGGTTTATGATTACTTAAAGTGGTGGTGTCAATTTCATTATCACCATCAATAATCTTATCCACTGAATCATCCGATAAATTTGCTTCTCCACTTTTCGCAATGTCTTCTCCTGAATCATCAGATAAATTAGTTTCTGGATTATCAGTAGTAGCACCATCTACTAAACTCGCATCTGAATTTATATCATCACTATCTCCTGAATCAGCATCGGAACCTGAGAAAAATTCTCCCCAACCATGATCAACTTCATCATTCTTATTTGGGTCTGCCTCTATTAGGTCAAACCTCTCAACTGGAACATTCTTTGGAACAGTTTCTGAAATATCTACTTCTGATACATGTACACCATCATCCTGGAAAATAATGTCTATCGGTGCTAATGCTTCAGGCAATGGATCAGATTCTAATTGCACAAATTTATCAATCAATGTAAGTAAATCTGGATCTAGTTGACGAAAAAACCGAAGCCCCAGCTCAAGTTTTTCATCTACAGTAGTTTCTATGATTGGCTTTTCTAAATATTGTGGTGAAAAAACTATATCTAATAGTTCAAATAAGTTTCGATGGAGTACTAGGCTTTGTTCAAGTTCAGGTAAAGTTTTATGTTCTTGGACATTACCTTGGCGCTGCTTTTCACTCAATGAAGTAAAATCTGCTGGCGTTTGTTGCAAACTTGTAGACTGCCTTAAAGCCGTAGTAGATTCTTGCAAACGCCTGAGGTTCTCTTTTAACTCTTGTTTAAGAGGGTTAAATTGTAAATTCCGCAGCATGTTATTACAGATTGCAAAGGCAAAATATAGCATATTATTTTGCAATAGTCTAGACTTATTTGCATATTATTATTATAATGTATAGACTATGCGTTCAAGCGCAATTAAAAAACCCAATATTTATACAGCTTTATTTACAAGTGCAAGAAAAGCTGTGCCGGTTTTTGTAGCAGAAGCTCAACCTGCTGTGACTAATACTGCTCCTGCTATAGAAGACCTACATAAAACCCCTCAAGATTTTTTTACTGATCAGATTGAAAAATCTTTACAAGAATCTAGGTTTAGTAATATTCAAGTCAATCAAGGAAACCTCAAATTTAAATCTTTCCTATTAGAGGGGCCAAGTGGTGCTGGTCTATCGAGTATTTTACTTGGACATGCTTTTGATCAAGCTGGTCTAGAAAAACCTCCAGTTATATATTTTGTCGATAATAAAAATCAATACAAATATTTTCAAGCATTAGTAAGTAATATCAAAGGTAGCCAAGATAGAGAAGATTTTAGATTTATTAGTGCAAACGAAAATGGTAATCTCAATATCCAAACTCACACCAATAGAAAACCTCAACCAAAAATCTATTTTGTAACGCGTAACGCCTTGCAAGACAATCTTGTAGATTTACAAACTTTAGTAAGAACTTTAGGAATAAAACATTTTTATTATGATGATATTAATAGTTTAAAATATCAACCTAACCCTAGTAAGCTTTGTGCATTAATGGCAGATACTCCTGCCCAAGCAGGTTTGCCATGTTTAATTGGATCAATTAATTTCCCTTTTAAGCCAGACCTTCATAGCGATTTCTATTATGGCACTCAAAATACTCTAGGGCAATTGTTTCCTGGACAATATCGTCTTGGTTTAAGTAACACAGTTGAAGATCGTGAAAGGTTTGGTTTAACTACAGTTTTTAATTTCATGGATAAAGTTATTGCATTTCCTGATATCAAAAGTGATGGTCCTGATAGTGGCTTAGTAACTGTAGCTAGAATTCTGCGTAAAGAAATACCAGACTCTGATATCTACATTGATCGTATCGCCGACAGATTAGCTACCTTACCCGGCAGAACTATTGTAAGAACTGGTAGCCCAAAAGCTGCTCGTAATATTGCCGAAGCTTTAAAATCTAAATTGAGTGAAAACTTACAACGAAGAGTCAAAGTACTATCTAATACCTCATTATCATTGGATCATAAGTGGTTTGAGCCTGAATCTGAACCCAAGTTTTTGATTACGACTAACTATTTTGATCAAATACATTTACCAAAAGGCAGTTTTGATAATTATGCCTATTTGGATGCTCCAACATCTAGCACAGCATTGGCTCGAGATTTAAGCATTGCTACCTCTGATCCTCAAGTGCAAATTTTATGCCTTGGTCCAAAAAATGCTGAACAGCATCACACATATAAATTTCCACACGTTGAAAATTACGAGCCTATTAAACCAACATTATCAATTCGTAAAGTAGGTGATAAAACCTCGATCCCACCACTTCATATGCAAGTTATTGAAGAGGTCCTTAAAGAAGCACACGTAAAAGATAGGAGAGTATGGCCTGGGAAATTATTACCTCAACTTGGAGAAGTAATAGGAGAAACGCATAGAAATATTAAGCAATGGACCATAGTAAAAAGTTTTATTAATTCACATAACGATTCTGGATTAAGCGAAGCTCAAATTCTTGCTGTTATTAAAGGTGACAGTTACAATCCTGTGCTTTTCCGGAAATTCCTAGATTCTTTATTTAAAGATAGTGAAGGTATTGCTACTAAATTGCATACTTGGTATAAAGACCTACCTACTCAAAGCAGAGATACTTTCAACATGGAAACTGGTCTGGCAGATCTTTCTATTGATGAAATTAAAAAAGCATATCCAACATTAACAGGGGTATTTAATTTACAAGAAGCTCAAGCGGTGCTTAGTAAATTCTCTCCAATCCATGACTTTCACTTGAATACAATGCAGGGCTTTAATATACCAGCAAGATTTACTAAAAGAGCAAAATTAGAAGTTTTATTAAGTTTTTTACAATACTTAAAAATCGATCGAGAACAATTGATTAAAGATCTAGGTCTGGACAATCAAAAAACACAAAATGCAATAGCAAACTATTTAAAACCAATTGGAGTGATCGAACCAGCAAAATTAGCTAAGGTAATAATTAATTACCAATTGCTCGCAAAATTATTTCCTAAATTCGTTATAAACGAAGATGTTTTCTTAAAAGTTGGCGAGCATACATATCGATTTAACTTTGCCATTATCAAAGAACTCAATGAAGACGGAAAACTCCAGCAACGAGTGCGCTTCGATTGTAAACGGGAAAAAGAAACAATATGAGAATTGAAACAGGAGCAACAGAAGCAACAGGAAAAAATAGCCCACTGGCTGCTAGAGTACTAGCTCAAAGACCTCTTGAAGAAAGCCAAAGAGTTCAAACTATTTTAAGAAATTTAGCAAGCTCTGGTCATGCTTTAAGAAGCAGATTTCTGCATCAAATAGATACTCATTTAGCTGGACTGGGTAAAGCTTTTTATCCTTATCAAATGGAAGCTCTAAAACGATTTGCCACAATCATTCCCAAACCAATTCTTAAAGCACCTATTTCTGGACCCTTTGGAGGAACTAGGCCTAGACCAAATCGCAACAAAGTCAAATCTACATTATTAGTTAGCCCAACTGGCTCTGGTAAAACTTCTATCTTCGCACCAGAAATACTTCTCGATGTTAAAGAAGGCAAAAAAGTCTTAGTACTTACGCATAGAAATTTTCTTTCTAATCAAATTGCTGGTCGTATTTTAGGCAGTTGCCCTGAGAGATTAAAAGATGAATTAGTTAACGATAAAATTCAAATCATTCGTGGAAAAGAGGCTTTAGACAATGCTGATAAAAACAAACCTATAACAATTGCTTCTGTGCAAACTCTGGGTAATTATAGAGATCTATTACCTAATTTTTTTAAACAATTTGACACTATTGTTATTGATGAAGCGCATCATTATACGGCTGATGACTACTTGCAGACCTTGGAAGCAGCTATCAACAAGATTCCACTCAATAAAGATCTAAAAATTATTGGCGCGACAGCTACACCATTAAGACATACTCCTGGAGTAGTACCTTTAAGTGATATTTTCCCATTAGAGAATATTGTATGGACTCGCACCATGTTACAGCTTATTACAGACGGTAAATTAAAAGAACCTCATGGAATTAGAATAGACACCAATCTAGGAGAGGATCTTAGAATAGACGAAGACACACAGAATGTTAATCAAGAAGACATGAGATTACTCTCGCTTAAACCAGAATTTAATAAACTACTTTTTGATGCTTATGAAGAGCATTCTAAAGGTAAGAATGCTATTTTCTTTGCTCATAATAAAGAAGCTGCGGAATTACTACTAAATGAAGCTATTTCTCCTGATCGCAAGAACAAAATACCCGTAGCTATGATTTTAGGAGATAAGACTGTTTTTGTAGATCCTCAAACTGGTGAGAAAACTGAAATAGAAGGAGTGCCAGCTATAGATGCTAGGGAAGAAGTCTTTAAGCGATTTGGTAAAACAATAAAAGTCATTATCAATTGTCAAGTTCTTACTGAAGCAGTAGATTTACCTCAGACTCAAGCAATAGTTTATGGCTCGCTAACTAGGTCAGCGCCTGAATTACAACAAATAATCGGTAGGGGTATGCGTATAAATCCTGATCATCCTCAAGATACTAATTTTGATTTTATATATCTCGATCCAGAAACTAAGAAGAAATTCAGATTCGCTAATTTAGCAACTTTGGGATTGGGACAATTTGAAGCTCTTAGACAAACTGGTCTTGGAGGCGGAGGCACTGGTCCAGTTACTATAAAACCACTCTGCGATAACTTAGCATTAGAAGGTACCGTTATAGAAGGAGACTTTCTCGATAAACCTGATCCTGAATGGGAGGAAATATTAGATGAAGCTCTGCTTAAAGCCATAGATTCTGATCCTCATTTCATGGGGCTTAGCAGTATAAAGAATCCTAAAATCAAGTTAGACAATGCTCGATTTAGATTAATCGAATTATTAAGCATCACCGCTACCAGTCAAATAAATCTCACTGATCTTGTTGTTGGTAGCGATATTTTATTTGGTACTCATGGTAGTACGAAAATTCGTGAAGCACAACGAATCTTCCGAGAGATGGTTGGACTCTTACCTGCACTTAATCCTCAAGAAATTCGAACTCGTTTCCCACGCTTAACCGGCTTTGAAACTTTTGAAGATTTAAAAAAATTCATGAGATCTCTACAACCACAAAGACCAAAAAACTTATATGAGTTTTTAAAGATGACTAATGACAGATTTGGCATTGATGCTGAATATGTTGAAAATTTATATATTCAAAAAATAAATCAAGAACCACAACTTCCTGATAAAGCGCAAAGATTAGCACAAATCTTTGATGATATTTGGGATGATAATTCAAGCTGGGATGCTATGTATAAACGGGTTTGCCAGTACTTCGCCAAGAATCCTAAAGATCAAGGAATGACTTTACAAAAACCACTCAATGCACTCAATAAAATTTTAGAAACAATAGATCCAAAATTAGAAGCAAAGCATATTGACTTAGAATCACTCAGGAATCTACAGGTTTTTACTTATAGGAATAAACTTACAGACAAAGAAGGTTACCGTGAGTTTATCAATACTTTTATACCTCGCTTAGAATGTGCTATTTGGTTAGAAAAGAATAAGGCGGATTTAGACAAGAATAATTTAAGTTCTGATCAAATCAACAAATTAACTTCAGAACCAATTTCTATGAAAAAATCTTCCGTCAAAAACATTGAACAATCAGAAGCTAAACAGGAAGCAATGTTGAACAAAGCTTCAGGTTTACGCAAATATGGTCCTTTAGACAAACATGAATCTATAGTAGAGCATCTGAAAAAACTTCTAAATAAACGTTTGGTAAAAAATGACATAGATGCATTAAATCTACCTAGCTCTCTAAGGACAAACGATGCTATAAACTCATTATTGGGTAAAATAGGAACTCGTTATCCCGGCATTAAAAATTCATTTCCTCAAATTTCCACTGCATTACATGAGCATCTAGAATGTATGAATTCACTAATACAGTACTTGAAAAATTTGGAAGCTAATCCAGATGCGGACCAGAAACTTATAAAGAAAATAAAGAAAGATTTATTGAGTAATTCTTAATTATCAATGTTAAGTATTGGGGTGCTGAGTTTGCAGCTGGGTTTGAGGGTAGGAAAATACTTGTCAGGTATCTAACCTAGCAAATTTAAATAGTGCTACAAATCTCCAACTCTACTTCAGATTTGTTGCGTAATAAATGAAGTATGACCTATGTTAAGCGGTTAAATTAAAATTATTTTTACCTTGGCAGAAGCTATTTGAAGAGATTAATTGAGTGGCTTTTTGGATTTGAAACTGCAAGTATAATTAATGAAATTTATGATGAAGTAAGAGATGCAGTGTCTCGCTGGGACGGTTTTGCTGATGAGGCTGGGGTGAGTAGGAAGCTAAGACAGGGTCTGCGGATAATGGCAAAATAACTATTATGCGCAGAGAGGTTTACGAAAGTGCTATCAAAAAGTACTAAGTTTAGAGAAAAAGTGCTATCAAAAAGTACTATAATGATATAAAAAGTGGTATCAATAAGTATATGAAGCGTGATATAGAGGGAAAACTTGCAGAATGGAAGCTTAAGCCTAATAGACAGCCCTTAATTCTATTGGGGGCCCGTCAAGTTGGTAAAACTTATACCTTGAAACAATTCGGCAAGAAAAATTTCAAACAATATCATTACGTTAATTGTGAGAAGGAAAAAGACAATATCATGGAGGTCTTTGCTCTAGATCTCGATCCTAAAAAAATCATAGATAGACTTTCTTTAGAACTAAATGTGCCTATTAACAATTCTGATCTCATTATCCTCGATGAGATTCAAGCTGTTCCTAGGGCGCTGACCTCTTTGAAATATTTTTGTGAAGAGCTGCCAGAATTACCAATTATTGCAGCAGGATCCTTATTGGGATTGAGGCTTAATGAAGAATCTTTCCCAGTTGGCAAGGTTGACTATCTTTACATGTATCCATTTACTTTTTTTGAATTTCTTGAGGGCATAGACGAGAAACTTCTATTAGATAATTTATTCAAAGAGCTCAAACAAAAAAATGAACCATTACCAAATTTAATCCACAGAAAGCTTTGGGAGAAATTGAAGATTTATTTTGTGGTAGGGGGCTTACCAGTAGCCATTAATACTTATAAAGATACACAAGGATCTGCCTTTGAAAAATATTCAGCAGTAAGAGAAAGTCAGGAAAAACTAATAGATTCATATTTTGATGATATATCTAAACACAGCGGTAAAGAGAATGCTATGCATATAGAAAGGCTGTGGAGAAATATTCCTAATCAATTAGCCAGGGAGCAAAATGGCTCCAGTTCCAAATTCCAATTTAAAGGAATTATACCTGGGATCAAGTCCTATTCAAACTTGGTTGGCATCATAGATTGGCTTGAGGCTGCGAAACTAATTATTAAAGTTAAGATTGTTGATCAAGCCAGAACACCACTACTTGCTTTTACAAAAGAAAATTGCTTCAAATTATTCTGCTTTGATATTGGTTTACTTGGTGCTATGAGCGAACTTCAACCAAAAGAAATTCTTGGTTATGATTACGGAGAATATAAGGGATATTTTGCAGAAAACTTTGTAGCACAGGAATTACAATCTAGAAATTTTAAAAACAACCACTTGTATTCATGGGCTGAAGCTAGAGCGGAACTTGAATTTATAATTAATAGCGAGAAGCATGGGCTCATCCCTATTGAGGTGAAATCAGGATTTAATACCCAAGCAAAAAGCCTCAAATCCTTTCAAGACAGGTATAAGCCCGAGTTTGGATTAATACTTAGTGCTCTTAATTTTTCTTCGGACACTCATAAAAAAACTTATAGATATCCATTGTATCTGGCTAGCCTAGTTACGGAGTTGATTTAAAGAAGGCTAATGAAATAGCATAGAAATTAATCCAACAAATCCAAGAGATTTAAACCAAAATTTACTTTATCTAAATTACTAGCCCTTTGTTTGATTTTATATTCAACAGTAAACTCCATCTCTATATGATCAATATCCTTGTCTTCAAAGAAAAATAGGATTTTGAAATGGGAATACGACAAAAGATTATTCAAAAAACGTAACGAAGTAGAAGACTTTTTCATCGCTTGAAGAACTTTAGAAGTAGCCACATGGTATGACAAGTTAGACACTATGTTTTCAGCCTTTATTTGTCTTGGATTAACTATGCTGATATTGAAACATGTTTGTTAACACTACCCAGGCAATAAACTATTAGGTAGTTGCTGTATTGAAATACTCTTATTATCATCCTTAGACCAAATATACATATGATCCTTTAAAAAACCTAATTGTATTCGTTTATCCTGAGATAGATCTAGATGGGAACTTATCGTGCTAGTAGGATTTGTTTGTAATTCAATTACTTCAGCTAAAATGTGAATAGTAATAGTTGTGCTGTCAAGTTCTTTTAAACTAGGTAACTTTGGATTATTCTTCCAAGTTGTATTTATAAAATTGAGAAGATTGTTAGTCCATTCTTGATTTGGCTGTCCATCATGATCAAGCAAGAATCCTATATTTAATCTATTAAACATTTCTTTAACTGATAAATTAAATTGTTGTGCAAAAGTAAATAATATTTGCTCATATTCTTCTAAGGTCTTTGAATTATTTAATTTTTGTACTATGTCTTGTTCTTTTAGTTTGTTTGCAATTTCTAACGCACGCTGCTCCGGGGTTTCAAAATTCCAAGCTTTGGTTTCTTTATTATATTTAAGGTTACCCAATTTAGTACACAGCTCTAATAAATTCATATCAATGGCTTGTTCTGGTGTCCAGCCATAAGGACTCTTAGCCATGATTATTTCATTGTTTCCACTAAGGATGAGTGTATACCATATCTGCTGTAATCGTATCAATGGTTTTACATAAACTTTTGATTTGCCGTCGGTACCCCATATAGCATTAATAAGTTCAAGAGCTTTAATTCTATTAACATCATGAATGAAATAATCTTTTACATGAGCTTCAAATCCAGGGATTGGCTTTACTCCTGATGTGCTTTCTGCCATATTTTTTATTTGATCAACCAAACTCTGATTATATTTAATTGAAGGATCTTCTAAATCAGCTTCTCTATATAAGTCATCAAAAGTCCTGCCAAATGAACCTGCAATTCTAGAAAGTTCTGCGTGTCCAGAATCAGTAGCTTTTCCCATTGCAGCATAAAATTCTTCTTGAGTATATTGCGCTTTAATTCTTTCTATTAATGATGTTGGTACTGGGGTTCGAGCTGTAGTTATACTTTCAATCCCTAAAAGCTTTCTCACCGCTTCATCGGTAATTGCAGCAAAACCTGGATAAGTTAACTTAGCGAAGTCTATAAAAGATCTTAAAAGTACAAAAGCACTTTCTGTAGCTCGCTTGTCGTTAGATTTGAAGAGTCTGTCATCGCCCAATATTGCCATGCAAGCTAGTTGAATTTTTCTATTATCTGCTGGAATTGACTTTAGTGTCGATTCTTGAAGGAAGAAATCATCAACTAATCGATAGAAAAGACTCATTGTACTCCCAGTTTTGGGATTAAGATCATTAAATTCACTTAGTACTTCAATATATTTGTTGCGTAATTTATTGTTATTTTTTAATTGATTATCAATGACATTAAATGAACTTAAATAATCTGAGTAATTGCGTAAAGTCCAAGTATTGGTATCAGAGTTAAATTCAGCATCGTTAATAGTAAGTTGAGTTGAATTTACAAAACTCTGTATATAATCATTGAAAATCGTTACAAGCAGACTGTGGGAAGGGGATAATATATCTCTTGAAAACATTTCTTTAATGTCAGGGAATATATTATTGCTTATTAAAAATTCAGCCGTTCCAGTATTACCATCAAGCATTGGTTCAACAAGATTACCTAAACGTCTTTCATTAAGAACTGTTCTTAAACCTTCTCCATAACGGGTTCTAAGCAATTTATAATCATCAAAACCCTTTATATCAGCAATTTGTAGTCCTGTATATGGAAGAATCCTATCAGTCAAAATACTTTCAGGTCGATTAGGAGAATTTTCACCGCTAAAATTAAAATCGATTTTATTATTTTTACGATATAAATCAGCTGCTAAC
Organism: uncultured Gammaproteobacteria bacterium; assembly: GCA_964512985.1. GTDB lineage: Bacteria > Cyanobacteriota > Vampirovibrionia > LMEP-6097 > LMEP-6097 > CAYPGT01. The sequence goes on from CAZELI010000012.1 coordinate 61,592, forward strand.
TCTAATTCTCTTAAATCCCTCACCCCAGTTAATTTAGGGAACTCTGCAATAACTTTATCAAGATCCTTCATTCCTAAGAACTCTGCCCATTCTCTGAATGTTTGAGTATTCTTCTCTGGATTTTTTCGTATAGTTGTTACGTCACCCATAAGAACTGCATTGAATAATGCTTTATCTCCTGGGGTTAAAGTATTTATTAGACCATGTTTTTTATCTAAGAATTCAAGCGATTTTTTATATAAATTGGCATAAGATTGATTTGTAAAGGTAAGCATTTTTTTAAGCCAATTAGCATCATGAGGAGAACTTTTCATTGCTCGTTCTGCTTCAGGCTCACTCATTGCTACTTGTACTCTGGTAACTTCTCCCCAGGCTCCGTTCTCATAGCGGCAAGCGAATTTTAATTCAACCTTAGGTTTGTTTGGTTTATTTTTTAAATTAAATTCAATCGTATCAGGAGTAATAATAACGGTATTCTCAAAGTTACTATTGGAGGATGCTAGAAGAAAGGAGGAGGATGTTAAATCTTTATCTTCACGTTTGTATTTTTCTCCCCATATAGTATGTAGTATATTTCTTGCTGATACTACTTTATAATTTTCATCGTTTAAGACTATCATATCACCAGATAATGGCACATTGAATTGTGCAGCAATAACTGGATTAAGACGTTTAATTGGTTGACTATAAAATTCAGTAGGATTTTTTAATTTTGCAATTTCTGCCATTCTTTCAAGACTTAAATCCAAGTTATTCCCAAGTTCTGTAACTCTATCAAGAGTTGGTCTATTACCTGATTTAGTAACAGCTTGAGCAATATCAAAACGTCCAGGGAATTTAGCTGCGTCAATTAATTCTGGCTTATCATTGATTCCAGTGAGCTTAGGTAAAGCTATAACGATATCTCTAAGCTTAATTGGAGATGGTGAATCTTTGGTTTTATCTGCTAAAAACGATATATAAGCTCTTAAATACGCTTGGCTACTAGCTTTGTCAGTAGCTGTTCTAAAATCTCCATTAATCAATTTAAGCGCAGCTTTAAGCTTTTCTCTATCTAATAAAGTATCTGGATGTCTAGTAAGTAAAAATTCTGCAACTAATTCTGGCTTCTTTGCAGGATTACCAATAAAAACTATTAATTTAGGATCGGGTTGGAGTTCCTTGCCGTCCATTCCCGCTAAAGTATTTTTTATTAGTATAGTTGCTTCTTCTTGATTTTTGATTCCAGCTAATCTCGGGAAATTAGTTATAAGTTCTTCAGAACCAATATCTAGACTTTGTGCAAAAGCTCTGAAAAGATCTTTATCACTATCTGTTAGTTCGTTAGGATTTACTGCTCCAGTTAAAACATCAATAGTACGTTGATCTATAGTCAACCCACCTAATAAATTTTGTTCTGATCTTAAAATGGTCTTAGTATCAACATCGTTTTCGTTAGTCCTAAATTCTGTATCTAGGTTATTGCGATATTCACCTTTATTAGTAAAGTTTTCTAGTGCTATAGCAACCCGTTTTCTTAAACTGAGGCTAAGATTAGTGGGTGGAATTTTAGATTGAATGGCGATATTAATCCTTTCAATCCATTGTAGATTTGCATTGTTTAAATCAATAGCTTGTTCTAATGGTGATGCTGCTTGGCTTTCTGAATCTATGCGATCAGCTTGAATTGTATGCTTGAAATCATCATTAGTAACGGTAAGGATCCTATTGATTCCCCAAACTTTTGCAAGGATTTGATTGTAGAGAATTTCTCTACTAATATCATTAAAATGTTCCATAGCTTGTGTATAACTATGATTGGAATTATCGCCTGCAGCAGTAGAGTAGGTTTTAGTTAAAAATTCTGCAATCTGCTCTCTTGCACTATTAGCAATTATTGGTTGATCTGATTCTCTATGATAATCAGTAATGGAATTAACTAAAACAGCAAAATCTATTCCAAGATCATCATATATAGTTTGCTTAAAGAATCTATCTAAATCTGAACCTGGACCTTGTGGATACTTAGCCTGCAACATTCTTTGCACTCTTTCAAAAGGTATATAAAGTATTGGACCTGTTAAATTAGGATATAATCTCATTGCTTCATTGAAATCCATTCTTGGAACAGAATTGATCAGAAGTCCTAATAATTTGGTATCTTTAGCTACTCCACTAAATACAGAAATAGCATGTCTAACAAAAGCTCTATCTTCGAAATATTCTGCACCTAGCTTAGCATAAATAATTTCGGCAAAATTTCTGGCTCTTAAAGCAATAGCACGGTCATAATGTAGTGCTGGTACTATACCTAAATTTCTATCAAGATGTTCGTGCCATCCCCAATTAATTCGTTCGGTAAATTCCCTATTATTCATCATTTCTCTAAGCGCGAATTCAAATGATCTTCTAGCTTGAGTTTCATTATTAATGCCAACTAACTCTGGAGCATAAGTGGCAACTTCTTCTGAATTAAGTCCCTCTCTCTGTAAAAACTGCCCAAATAATTCATGGTCAATTCTGTGACCTCGGATAATTTCTTTAATTTCATCAATAGTTCGACTACTAGAATTTAAATTAGAAGCCATTTTTGTTAACGCCGTATCTAAATCATCACCAGGATAATTTGTGCTAATTAAAGGCATTAAACCTCTTTCTTGCCAATATTCATGAGCTTCTAACAAAGCTCCGCGTATAATTCTTACTGTTACATTAGTATCCTGACCTGGAGTAGGAGTAACTATACCTTGAGATCTACCTGAATTTTTAGCAATTGGTCTAAAGTTAGTACCATTATTTAAATAGTTTCCTAATTCCCCCTAATTCCTTACCCCTTCACCTTGATTTAGCTGAAAAGCT